>CBFHMJ010000038.1:0-310026 GCA_965656875.1 Alteromonadaceae bacterium | reverse complement strand
CAATGGTGGAATCAACGGCGTCCCAGGCATTGTATGCTGCAAGACCAATGGCGACAGCATCTGCAATCCATTTGGCAATGATCACCCATTCACCGGTGGGATCGGTATAACGAAGGGGATTATTCCACACGTAGCTGTATCGGTTCCAGGATTGTGTGTTCTCGGGGTCCTGAATCCATGGGTCAGGTGAGATAAACCGACCAGTTAGGGTGTCGTAAAGGCGACCGTTCATATGGATGAGGCCTGTGCCATCAATATGCTCATGATTGGTAAAGCCGCGGCGGGTCGCATGTTGAAAGGCAGGCGTATCTGCTGTCTCGGTGGGTGATGTATCCCAGTGTGTTATCTGGCGAGCACCCCATGGTGTATTTGCTAACAGATGAGTTTGGGTATCTGCGGTGGTTTTGGCGACAATGGAACCCAGGTGATCCCGGTGAAGCCAGGTCATGCCCGCGTCAGGTCCGGTTTGCAGGACGCCAACCTCATCGAGCGTGATACGAAAGTGCTGGCCTGATGTATCACGGAGTAGTTCAATATCTTGGGCAATATACCAGCTGGTTGTGGTTTGATCGCCGGTCTCTGTCCGTTTGATACGGTTCAGCAGTGGACCATAATGAAAACGGATGGTGGTACTGGGGTTATCAATCTGTGTGGGTTTACCGATAGCATGCCACTGGATTTGATGACCTGCGCCTGAGAGCCGTTGTCCGGCGGTGTTGTAGGTCAGTGGCGTATCGTCAAAGGTGGTAACAGCGTGGGGACCAGCCTGTTCACCATAGCGATATGATTTATTGTCCTTTTTCAGAATATTTCCATGAGGGTCATACGCCATCATTGAGTTGGCATAGTCACCATCTTCAACATCGCTACAGGTATCGTTGACGGGGTAATCGGTCAGGCGTGACAGGGAGTCGTAGCAAAAGTGTTGCAGCACGCCATGTTTAACATCGGAGCGAAGTCGGAGATTGCCCTCTGCATCAAAGGAATAACGGTGATCCTGAACCACGGTTTCCTCATCACTGGCGGTGATCAGGTTGATTAATCCGGTTTCAGGGGTGTATTCCCGGGTTGTTTTAACGCCATTACCTGCCAGCTCTTTGGTGATATGACCAAAGCCGTTATCGTCGAGGGCCTGCCAGAGTGGTGCTGTATCGGGGTAGCGATACAGTGCATTTTTAACCCCGTATTGATTATATGCTTGCCAGGTTGCCACTCCATTTGGCCATCGAGTGGCAACGGGGCGATTGAATGCATCGTAATGTTGTATAACAGACCAGTTGAATCCATCGTAGCGGGTGTTGGTCTGTGCCAGATTTCCGTAATCGTCATATTTAAACACTTGCTCCCAGGCCAGCCCATCGGTGTCCACGCCCTGATAAGAGGCTGCTTTCCCGACACCGGATGGTTGGCTGTCCCAAATCGTTTGAAGAGCGACAATACCGATATCTGTACGTTTGATCTGTCGTCCTGCCTTGTCGTACACATAGCGAATACTCTGACCGACAGCGTTGGTATGGGCCGTTTTAAAACCCAACGCATTGTACTGCCATGACTGTGTACCACTGTCCGGATCGATTAACCTGATTTTATTCCCTGCTTTATCCCAGTCGATATGGTGAGAAATTGTTTCTGTCTCGTTATCTGCCGTTACGCTGGCACGTGACAGGTTTCCATCGGGGTCGTAATCCAGTCTGACGACAGTGTTGAGCGCATCGGTAATGACTCTGTTGCGACCAGCAGCATCTCGCTGACGGAGCGTTTTATGACCGAGAGCATTAGTGAAGGTAACCTGGCTGGTGCCTGCCTGTTCTGTCCACTGTTGAGTCTGAGTTTGATCGTCAGGGAATGTTGTTTTGATCAGTCTGCCGACGACATCAAACGTTTGCCTGGTGAAATGCACAGACTGGCCGATGGCGTAAGGTTGACTGGTGCGATAAACGTTTCCTTCAGTATCATAGTGGGTTGACGTGAAGTAAAAGCGCCCGGTCAGACCGCGCTCTCTGCGCTCAACTTCCCGGCCGAGACTATCGTAGGTGACGCGAATGGCGGTTTCGCCGATTGCTTTGGTTTGTTGATACCACTGTTGTGTGTCGCCACCGTTAACATAGCGGAACCAGGTATCTGAGCCACTGCCGTTAGCGTGACGGATCGATGTTGTTCGTCCTGCGGGGTCCAGCGTGTACTGTGTTGTTAAATCATTGGGATCTGTGGAGTGAATTAACTGACCATATGCAGGATCATAGCGTTGTTTTTCCTGATGACCGAGCCAGTTAGTTTCGTTGATGGTTAAGTATCCATTAGCGTCTCGTGAGTAATCTCGTGTTTGTGTTCGATTAATGAAATCAATCCCATCGTCAGCGTAGTCAATGACGGTCTCAGTTCGTTTCTTTTCCAGCCCGTTGTTGGTGTATTCCAGAGTTGTTTTAAGATATTCACTGGCTGTGCCATCAGGCTCATTGATGAAACTGTTGGGCAGTCCGATGTCTGACCAGTCGGTTGTTTCGTGGTGTGAGACTCGTTCTGTACTCTGACTGCGACTGTCGTAAACCCAGTGAATAGTTTTCAGGGTTTCAGGTTTATCTAACACCCAGCTATCGGTGAAATGCTGAATATCTGTTCGGCGCTTATCACTCCCCATCACACCAAAGCTGTCACAATGCTTTTCAACCGTTTGTTTGACACTGCCGTGACTATCGTAAAAGTCATCAGTTGTTGTGGTTCTGTCTTTCAGTGTTAACAGGGTTGGTTTTTCACAGGATGATTCTTCACCAACTGCTGCGACAGACAGATAATGGCGATTGATTTCATTTCCCGTGTTTAGCTCGTAGTTGACGGTGAACTGATCTTTGAGGTAAGTGAACCAGTGAGGACTGTCAACGCTTTGCCCATCGTCATTGTCAGCATCATCCTGATAAACACGCACTTGCCAGTTGTACCAGGCTTCTTTAATAAGACGATCTGATATATCTGCGTCAGTATCTGTAACCCGGGTTGCAACATAGACTGGTTTGCCGGTCAGTTTATAGGTTGATGTTGCTTCCTGCGCATAGTGCGTTACGGTTTTACGAGAGCGTTTTGGAGTAAATTGCGTGGTTTCTGTGACTTTTTCGAATCCGAGGAAGCCGTAACCAAGACGATGAGAACGACTGTTTTCATAAAAGAACTGTGTAGTTTTCTGTCCGCCAATACCATTGGGGACACTCAATTGATAGACACCAAGATTATCTGTTAATGGCGCTAACAGGTTATTCGCCGTAGAGCCGTCGTCCTGGTTCACGCCTTTATTACTGGCTCCCAGACCTTGCTGTTGGGCTTCCTTGACGGTTCTGGCCGCTGTTTGCTGGTAAATAGCATTATCGACAAACGGTCGATATTCAATATCAATCCGGCCTGATGCCTGATGAACAGCGATTATTCGATGTTGTTGCAGGGCATTTTTGACGAAATAACTTTCTTCATGCATGCCATCTTCATCGTAGTCTCTGAGTGTGAATGAATGACGCGTTTTTCGGTGGAACTCTTCACCGAATAATTGTTGCAGTAGTTCAGTGTCTTTGAATAACACGGGCTCAGAGAATGAAATAGTGCTTTCGGCATTACCACCATTTGACAGATAAACCTGCCCATCAATTGATAGAGGAACCGGATAGGGATGTTCCTGTGGCGGGCAACCATAGGTATTACATGACAAGGGATAAATGGTTTGCAGCTCAACGATATCGGTATAACCGTCTTTATTAAAATCGACAGGTAATAGGGCGCAATGATAATTTTTCTGGCGCGCCGTGTTGGGATCACACAGTTCAAAGTAAGGGGGATCGGTATAGACATTGTGTGGTGGAGTGAGGCCGTCACCGGTGCCCATACGAACCAGCCAGTCACGGTCGGTGCGATCCAGCACAAAATAATCAGTCAGGCCGTCACCGTTAAAATCAGCGTTACCACCGGCATAGCTTCCTGTCGTTGCATCTGGCAGTTTGCTCACAGCCCCTGTACCGTCATTGATATACACCAGGGTGCCGTCGTTAAATACTAAGTCCAGTAAACCATCGCCATTAAAATCGGGGAAGTGAAAATAATTACTGTTTTCGAGAGATATACCGGCCGTTTTGTAATTAGCTATCCACGCAGTGAACGCTGAAAATCCGTTACCGGTGTTAAAGGCGACTGAAAAGTCCAGTGGTTCAAATCCTTCCCAGCTACAGGTACTACTCAGGCAATGGGGCGGATAGCGCATAATATCGACTAAACCGTCACCATTAAGATCGCGTAATATTGTCTTGTAGCTCCAGCGTTTTGTGACTTTTACCCAGCCTTGAATTTGTGGGTCGTAGTCTTTTTTACGTGTACTGTAAAAGCTCAGTTGATCACGAGTGATTGACCAGTTAGATTCACCGGTTGGGTCTGGCATAATCTCGCCATCACTGAGATAAACGTGTAAGCCATTACCCAAATTGTCCTTTCGAACAATATCGTCAAAACCATCAGCATTGATGTCCATACCGACAAAAACAGGTTGAGATGTTGGAGTATAGGTAACGCTGTTACTGCCTGTATCGGTAATAGTTGGCTCTAACGTAATTCCTGTAAAACTGGCATCGGTTACAAGCGATGTACTGGTATAAGATTCAATTTCCCCATCTCCGTCGACGTCCAGATAAGTCTCCTGTCCGTATAATTCATTATCATGTTGCAACGGTTGATAGTTAGCTTCACCTACCGGATTACTTTGATACCGATAATGACTTTTATTAACCGCCGTCCAGTCAAATGTTACCGGTTCAGTACATTGACTATCAGTGTTAAAACAACGAGTTATTCTGAACAGGCGACTCAGTAGTGCAGGGTCATGGTAGATTTCATCATTATATGTCTGATCATTCGTTTGGTAATGGAACTGGTACTGGCTGACTCGTTTGTTGTAAGAATAGGTCGTAATGGATACTAATCGCTGATTATTCAGGCTCTTAGCGCCACCCATGTATTGCACAAGCACATCATCCCTGTTTTCCCAGCCAAAACTGATACGCTGCGAGGATGCGTCTGCGCTGTCGTGTTTTGTGTAGTCGATGCTTGTAAGACGGTTAGCTTCGTCGCGGTTAACGACCATATAGTTGCCATGAACGTCTTTGATTTCACTGGTGTACCAGCGAATGGCATTCTCTGCACTGTTGACTAACTTTGCGTTTATATTGCCGCCTAAGGTGGCAGTAGTTCCATGTTTATCTGTGACAAACCAGCTGTTGTCCTTGAATGAAATACGCTGAAAAGTGTCTTCTTCAGTCCGAAATTCATTGTCTGATACTTCAATCAGTCTTGTGCCGTCGAGACAGTATTTATAACGATCATTGTCCGCAATACCACTGATATACCCGTCTCGAATTAATGAAGCGTTACATCGACTGATGGTACTGAATCCTTCCAGGGTCCAGCCAAAACCAAGGATACTGTTGCGACGATTAGCGTTGTATGAAATCGCCAATTTGGGTTGCAGGTTATTGATACCAACAGGGACTTCAATGGGTAATCGATAAGTGAAAGAACCATCATTTTCTACCCGATGTTCGCCTTCTAATGCGCCATACCATACCGCCCCTGTTAACGCATCATTTTCAGGATTAATGGATTCAGGGAGGTCCAGTTCACCAAACTGCACGTTCAGTGAGAATGGTGTCATGCTGACGGTGTGCGAACCGTCGGTCACTGAAATAATAATCGTAGCGTAGGTACCAATGTCATCCACGGCAGGGGTGCCAGACAGTTTTCCTGTTGTAGCATCGAAACTGGCCCAGCCCGGTTTGTTTGCAATCAGGAAGCTTAGTGTGTCATTGATATTTCGGTCGTTGGCATCAGGAATGAATTCATAAAATTCTCCGACGTAAGCAGCCGTGGGTGGCTCGCCTGATATGGTCGGGGGTTCCGGTGCCCGATCTATCTGTACGTTAAAGGACGTCCGGCGACTGGCTGAGCCGTCGCTTACCCGGACATCCACCAGGGTGTGGCCGGTGGAACTGCCTGCGGTGACATGCAGCAGATGTTGACCGTTGACAAACTGTGGCACCAGACGGTCCGGGCTAATCAGTGACGGGTCGTGAGCACTGGCGGTAATGGTCAGGTTGGCCAGCGGAGTTTCCACATCACTGACGACCAGCGGCACACTGAACAGCTGGCCGGTGAGCATGCCGATGTCGGCGGGTGGCTGTATCAGGGGTAAATCATTGATGCTGCGAACGGTCAGGGTGAAGGTCTGTGTCCGGGTCAGTTCGCCATCGGACACACTGAGGGTCACAGTGCTGAAGCCGTGTGTATTCGGGGTGGGAGTCAGTGTGAGGGTGCGGTATGCGTCGTTGCCACTGACGGTGATGTGACTGAGCGGCAACAGTGCCGGATTACTGCTGCTGACCACGTTAAAGGCCAGTTGTGAGGCCGGGGTTTCACTGTCGCTGAGTTTGACGGACAGTGTCAGTGAATGGTCTTCATCGGTCAGTACTGAGCCAGGGTTGGTCAGGGTCGGCGCATCATTCACCCCGTTCACCGTCAGGTGGAAGGTGCGGGAGGTGGTTCGGGTGCCATCGTTTACATGCACCGTGATATCGGTCTCACCGTCACGACCCGGTAACGGGGTGATGGTCAGGGTTCGATTCTGACCGCTGCCGGAGAAGGTGATATCCGAGGTGTTGACCAACAGCGGATTGCCGGCGGTGGCACTGAGGCTTAACTGGCTTAACGCCGTATCAATGTCAGCAATCGTGAATGGCACCTGCAGGGTTTCATCCTCGTTCATCACCTGTACCGGAATGGTGCTGACCGTCGGCGCATCATTCACCGGATTAACGGTGTAGCTCAGGCCATAGGTGGCTTCAACGGTGCCATCATGTACACCGAGCCAGATTGTGCCACTGCCGGACTGATTGGCTGCCGGGGTTAAGGTCAGGGTCCGGGTGTTGCCACTGCCGCTGATGACCGCGTGACTGACCGGCACTAATGCTGTGTTGCTGCTGCCTTTTACCCGAAGGACCACCTCTGATGCCGGGGTTTCCACATCGTTTACTGTCAGGGTAATGGCCTGGCTGTCATCTTCATCCAGCACATGACCACTGAGTGGGCCGGCGGTGGGGGTGTCATTGACCGGATTAACCGTAAAGGTTAAGCCATAGGTGGCCGAGTCGGTGCCATCACTCAGTTGCAGCCAGACAATACCGCTGCCGGACTGATTGGCCGCCGGGGTTAAGGTAATGCTTCGGGTCGCACCACTGCCACTAATCACCACATTCGGCGTCGGCAGTACGGTGTAATTGCTGCTACCCACTGAGGTCAGGGTCAACGCAGACGCCGGGGTTTCCACATCAGCCACCGGCACGGCAATCGTCAGCGGGGTGTCTTCGGTCAGAACATGCCCGGCCAGCCCTGTGGCAACCGGCAGGTCATTGACCGGATGAATCACCACGTTAAAGGTGTAGTCCTGTGCATCCGTGCCGTCAGAGACCCGGAAGGTCACATCACTGCTGCCATGTTGATGAGCCGCACCCTGAAGTTGCAGGGTACGGGCGGTGCCACTGCCACCGGGCACAATGTTCGCCAGTGGTAATACCGCCGGGTTACTGCTCGACAGCACTGAAACTGATGCGGCATTCACATCAGAATCAAAATCCCGCAGGGTGTAGGTAATCGTCGCTGAGGTGTCTTCATTCACCGTATAGTTGGAGGATAAGTGACTCACATACGGCGCATCATTCACACAGTTAACGGTCAGGGAGACCAGCACCGCAGAAGAGACCGCACCAAAGGCGTCTTTTACCCGGTAAGTAAAGCGGTCATCACCACACCACTGGTTATACGGGGTGTATACGGCCTGATTGCCGTTAATCACCACCTGACCACCCAGTGGCACGGCCATAATATCGTGCAGTGATATCAGATGACCGTCCGGGTCGGTGTCATTGGCAAGTACACTCAGGGCCGCTGGTGTGTCTTCAAGAAGATGGGTAAAGGTATCCGCTACGGCCACCGGTGCCCGGTTAGTGACAGTAATGGTGAAACTCGTTGAAGGACCACAACCCACCGACGGACTACAGGCCTGTGCCCGCCAGACATAACTGCCCGGCTCATTAAGAGTTTGACTGACATGATGCTGATTCTGCTGCCACTGCGTTCGGGTAAAATCATAAATCAGCGTTTCAGCACCGCCGTTGAACGACTGCCAGACCTTGTGGTTTGTGCCATCAACCGAATACCCGGCTTCAACAAAGTCCAGACTGACGGTTGCACTCGAATACACCGAGGATGCGGATAACACCGGTGAGCGAATCGCCTCCGGGGCATCGTACACATAAATCCGTCGCCAGGGGCTTAAGCCACTACAGCCGACACTGTTACAGGCTTTGTATTTATAGTAACGATGGCCTGCGGTTGAATAAGAAAATGACGGCTGGAACACGCTACCGGAATAGACTTTTGTGTAAGTCACGGCTGCCGGGTCAAGACCGCCGTCACCGGCATAGAGTTCGTAATAGGTCGCATCAGCCACCACCGCAAAACCGACGGTAAAGCCGATATTCAGGGGTTTATAAGCACTGCCGGAGATGGTGGGATACCCGGTGGGCGTATCGGGCAAGGTCAGAAAGCTACAACCGCTACCTTCGGTGCCGCTGGTCGGGTTGTATAGCGGGTCACTGCAGTCAATGGCATCGGTTGATGCTGAACTGGCAGATGCTGAGTTAATGGATTCAGATGAACGTCTGTCAGATACGGATGAACGAAGCGACACCTGAGCCAACGAAGGACGAACCACTTCCGGATTAACCGGCGCCTGTTTGTTAGCAACCTGCGGTTTATTAACTATTTGCTGTTTATCAGCGGACCGGCGAGCCACCACATCCCCGGGCTCACTTCCAGCCTCAGCATGCCATTCCCCCCGCTCATCAAAACCACCCGGGCGGTTATTACGTCGTAGCAGTTCCACACCCGGCGTCAACAGGCCATTAATCGCCATAATACTGTGGCGTTCATCATCCCAGTCGTGATTGGTCAGGCGGTGACGGATTTGCTGACCGCGAGAGGAGAAACGGCCTTTATCAGAGCTCAGCACTAACCAGTGCGGGTCATTGGCCTTACGGGCCACCGCAAAGATGTCGTCTCTGCCGTCGTTGTTGTAATCGGCGATAATTAAGCGGGAGCTTTGTTGTTGTGCCCAGACCGCTTCTTCGCCAGGCGACTGATGCACATTGAGCTGCCCGTTGGCTTCGGTCTGCATCAGGACATGAGCCCGGTCAGGGCGGTGCGGGTTATCACTCAGGGCAATAAATTCGTCGCGACCATCGCCGTTAAAATCACCGGCGTAATAGAGATAGGCATCAAACGCGTTGAGAAAATGCAGGGATTCAGGATTAGATAAGGTCTGAGACACCTCAGCAAAGCCGTTGCCGTTTGACAGTCGAACCCGGGCTTCACCGGCGCTGAAGGTTACTAAGTCGTCTTTGCCGTCGCCATTAATATCCGCCAGCAGTAACCGGGCGGAGGTGAAATCGGGCAGAAAGGTGAGAAAATGAGAATCGTCGGTCAGATATTGACGGGAGGATGACTGAAAAGTAACTGAACCTGTACTTACTTCTGCATTAGCACCCCGAGGTTGCAGCAGTAAATCATCACGGCCATCACCGTTAATGTCACCATGCAGGGCGATAAACTGCTCGCTGTTCCAGCTCACGGTGTCGTTTGCTGACGCGGTGCTGGTTAGTGTGGAGAGTATTAACAGCCAGAACAGTCGTATGATCGCGGTTGTGGTGTTAACGCTGAAATAAGTTGCTGTGTTGGTTCGTTTAAAACTGTGTTGTCCGTTGCCCTGAGCTGCCGTGTTGCTGATGGCAGAATGCTCCATTGCCTTAATCCTGTTCACTGCTTTCCTCTCTAAATCCGTCTGTAATGCATGTCCGGTTGAACCTGCCTTTGGTTCTTTTCGTGCTTTTTGGCTTTGTTGATGTTTGTCGTTTGATTCCATTTTAGAACCAAAAGAGGCGCAAATTTACGCGATCTTTGTTTTTGGGTAAAGCACAAAATTTCATCAATTTGGGTATATGTAAAAACAAACAAAATTAATTGTATTTATATTGGGAATAAAAGTGTTGATGTTTGGGGTAAACCTGGTTAATTTACCGTCCCTAATACAAGAAAAATGGTTTTAAATTTGTATTTTCTATTAGGTACGAGTTGTAGGTTGGGTATTTCATGGTTGGCAGGGGGATAAATGGTTATTACACGGGATTGTCTGGCAGCGAAGAATGCGCCAGAGGGTTTAGTCGAATGGTTTACTGATGTCACGGAGGGTAAATCATCGGCATTGGGTAGTTGGTTGTTGCCTGCGTCGGGAGAAGTTGTGTTGTCGCCAGAAGATTGGGGCATTCAGCGGGGGGATTTGGTGCTTTTGCTGAAAACGTGTGAGGCGGGTGATCAGGTGTTGTGGAATCGTTTGGGTCTGGCGTTATTGCGGATCACGGTTAACGGGTTGTCGTGTTCTTCGGGGTTGTTTACAGAGACAGTGTTTGCGTTAACGAAGGCGGCAGATCAGTTGAACTGGTGTGCAAATGCGGCGCGACTGGATCGATTACCGGGGGAGTTTGTCGCGGAGTTGTATCAGCAGGCGGTAGAGTCGTTACTGGTTTGTGGTAATCAGCAGCGAGTGGTCACGCTGGACAGGGCGGTGATGGGGTTTTTAGTGAGCTTATCGCAAGGGGCATTTGATATGGATGATTGATGATAGCGTGAGTCGTGCCTGATCTTTATACTGGTTCCTTTTTGTGAACTAACTGTGGAACGTTGTGACTATGAAGATTAATGGTTATCAGGCAATTCAACAGGTTGTGTTATCAGAAGAGCGTTCAACATCTGAATCGGATGCTCCTGAAGTAAAAACGATAACAACATTACAAGACGATAAGGTGTCTATTGATGGAGAGCAAAGTAGGAACTTTGCAACAATAAATGCAGGTGGCAATCCACCATCATCAAATGTTTCTGCTATTTACTTAGCTGAAAGCGGAGGAAATGGGGATGGTGGATTGCCACCTCCTCCGAGTGACGCTGGAAATCTTGAAACGTTAGATGCAGGTGGTAACGGTGGTGGGAACCTTTTATCGCCATCATCATCGAATGATTCAGATATGACACTCGGCACAGGTGGAAATGGACATGGAAATCTTCCACCGCCACCGAATTGAGATTATTAAATGATTGAAAATATTGAAATAATACATAACTTTTTAACAATCTTGCTTTTTTTTACTACTTACATTTTTTCCCTGACTGACGGGCGAAACTACAGCATGATGGTGACGTCAATTATAACTATCATCGTGGAACTGCTGGCAGTTTGGGCTATGTACAACATAGAAAATGTCACTGATCTTAAATTACTAAATTTTCTTTGGTTTAGTAGTTTTGCATTGTTCGACTTTCTTTTGGCGTTTGGTATTTATTATTTTCAGCGTCGGTTCGGTCTGATGTTTTCTTTAAGTGCATACATAACAATAGCTGGCTATATGTTGTTGGGATATCTGCAATTAATTACTTACTACGATCATGTGTATTTAAAAAGTGGATTAATCACTGGAATATATGGCTGGTTTATACCCCTGTTGTCTAATTTGATTCTTTTCTCTCAAATAGCATTAATGCTTCATCGAATGCTATTTCCTCATCCTGTTGTTAAGTATTTTGCGAGGTCTTGATCATGAGTGTTGATGCGTTGATTTATCTGGTGTTGAACAGTGTGATGTTGGTGTGTGGCCTGGGATTGGGCGTGATGATGGTTCGGGGAATTTTGTTCCATAACGAGGAGCATCAGGATATGAAACTGCCATTAACGCCGGATGAGAATCGGGTGATTCATTTGTTTAATCAGGCTGTTCGGAAAAGTAAGGATTAGGGTATGAGTGACGGGGCATTTGGTAGCGCGGTTCGTAAAGCGCGTAAACGTATGGGGATGACGCAATCGGTGCTGGCACGGCTGGTTGGTACATCACAACAGGTGATTGCGAGTATCGAAACCGGGGTGAGTCAGCGAACCCGGCTGTTGCCTGAGATCTGTCAGGTTCTTGAGTTGGATGTGTATCAGTTTACGGAGGGCGTGGCTGATCCGGAGGAAAAGCCTGAGAAGCGTGTATTAACGTTGACGGAGCAGGAAGTGGAGCAGATTCGGGCTTCGTTAATTCAGACGTTGGAAACCATCATGAAATACCATGAGGCAACGAATCAGCCGTTGTTATTAACGCGGGATACAGTGCCGGGATTCACGGATGCGATTATGCACAGTATTTCTCAGTCGCTGAAGCAGAGCAGGGCTGGGGGCAAGACATGGCCTCATGATGAAAATACAAATGGATTTGTAGACTAGAACGGGAACGTTACACGGCTTGTCGCGGCATTTTTGCAAACCCTGATACAACTGGCTAGTATTGCCTGACGATTATAAAACCGGGTGTAAACAGGGTGTGTATAAAACCCTGGAAATACGCTTAAAAAGAGATAATAAAATGACAAAAGTTTCTGTTATTGCTGCCAGCGTTGTAATGGCTTTGGGGTTAACTGCGTGCGGTAAAGCGCCAGAACAAGGGAATTCAACGGCTACGGCGTCTACTGCTACAACGCCTGTTGCAGACAAGAAAGCGAGTGAACCGGCTGTGGTTCTCGGATCGGGCATTGATACACAATATATTGATGCTTCAGTGCGTCCTCAGGATGATTTCTTCCATTATGTAAATGGTAAGTGGTTGAAAGATTTTGAGATCCCGGCTGACAAATCATTGTATGGTTCGTTTACTCGTTTACGTGATACATCGCGTGATGATCTGAAAGTAATCATCGACAGTGCAGCAGAACGTGCTGCTGAACTTGGCGGTGGTAAACATTCTCACAGCCATTCACACAGCCACTCTCATGATGCGAAAGCGGAAAAACCGTTAACGATTGATGAGCGTAAGCTGGGTGATTTTTACAACAGCTTTATGAACGAAAAGCTGGCTAATGAGTTGGGTGTTACACCTGTCGGGGAATTGTTAGATCGTATTCAAAGCATTACTAACATGCGTGATCTGACATCTGAACTGGCCTACCTTCGTATTAGCGGTGTTACGATGCCAATTGCCTGGTATGTAAATAACGACGCTAAGAATTCTTCTCAATATGCTACCTACCTTTATCAAAACGGCCTGACTTTACCTGATCGCGATTATTATCTGAAAGATGATGAAAAGTACGTAAAGAATCGTGAGGCGTTTAAGCGTTATATCAGCACGATGTTAAGTGCTACTGGTTATAAAGATGCAGAAGCTGCGGCGGAACGTGTTTTAGCATTTGAAACGGCGCTGGCTGAACATTCGTGGAATCGGGTTGATAGCCGTAATGCGGATAAAACATATAACCCGAAAGATCCTAAGCAAGTGGATGCGTTATTGGGTGAGCATTTCTCATGGGCTGACTATGCCAAAGTCAGTGGCCTGGATAAGGCTGATCTGATTGTTGTTAATCAGCCGTCATTCATGGAAGCGGTTGGTAAGCAGATGTCTGAAACTGATCTGAATACGTGGAAAGAGTATTTAAGTTTTCAGGTGTTAAATGATTATGCCGAATATCTGAGTAAGGACCTGGTTACGGCGCATTTCAACTTCTTCAAGAAAACATTGCGTGGCGTAGAAGAGCAGCAACCTCGCTGGCAACGTGCCGTTGATACGACGGGACAGGTGTTGGGTGAAGTGTTAGGTAAATTGTACGTTGCAGAGCATTTTAAACCTGAAGCTAAGGCTCGAATGGAAGCGTTAGTTGCTAACCTGATCAAGGCTTATGAAATCAGCATTAAAGAGCTGGACTGGATGACGGAAGAAACCAAAGCGAAAGCGTTGGAGAAGTTACATAGCTTTACGCCAAAAATTGGTTATCCGGATAAATGGAAAGATTACAGTGCGTTGGCGATTCGTCCTGATGATTTAGTGGGTAATATTCTACGTTTCAGCCATTGGTATTATAAGGACATGACCAGTAAACTGGGTCAGCCGGTTGATCGTTCAATCTGGCATATGCCACCTCAAATGGTGAACGCGTATTACAACCCGGTAATGAATGAGATCGTATTCCCGGCTGCCATTCTGCAACCGCCTTTCTTTAATATGGAAGCTGATGATGCGGTGAACTATGGTGGTATCGGTGCGGTTATTGGTCATGAAATTGGTCATGGTTTTGATGATCAGGGCGCGAAGTATGACGGCGCAGGAAATCTGAAAAACTGGTGGTCAGATGTTGATAAGAAGGCATTTGAGAAGCGCGGTAATATGCTTGCTTCCCAGTACGATGGTTTTAAACCGTTCGACGATGCTGGAGTTAATGGTCATTTCACGTTAGGTGAAAACATTGGTGATCTGGGTGGTTTAACGGTTGCTTATAAGGCTTATGAGTTATCACTGGATGGCAAAAAATCGGCTGAAATTGATGGCTTTACCGGTGAGCAGCGTGTATTCCTTGGTTGGGCGCAAGTCTGGCGTCGTAAGTACCGTGATGCTGAGCTACGTCGTCGTTTAGTCGCAGACCCGCATGCACCCGCTGAATATCGTGTACAGGGTGTTCTGTCGAACATGCCTGAGTTCTACGAGGCATTTGATGTGAAAGAAGGTGATGCGATGTATCGTAAGCCGGAAGAGCGGATCAAAATCTGGTAAGTTAATTTTCAGAAAAGTGTTTTAGCAAAAAGGCGATCAGTTGATCGCCTTTTTTGATCGCTTTTTTGAATCGAGGCATTAATTTTCTGATGTTGGTAACGCGTCGGGGATTAACGATTGCGTTTAATCAGCATTTGTTCGACATCTCCGGGTAACAGGGGTTTTGAGCAGTGGTAGCCTTGATAGGTATCACACTGAAGTTCTTCGAGCAGGTTGAGCTGTGAACGGGTTTCGACACCTTCAGCAATTACTTTCATTTCGAGGGCGTGGGCGAGGGTGATGATGGCGTTTGTGATGGCGCGATCATCCGTGCTGGTTTCGATGTCTCTGACGAAGGTTCGGTCGATTTTCAGGTAGTCGAATGGGAGTTTTTTGAGATAGCTCATGGAGGAGTATCCGGTGCCGAAATCGTCAATAGAGAGTCGGGTGCCCATTTCGTGGAAGTTGTTGAGGATTTGGGATACTCGGGCGATGTCTTCGATCAGGAGATTTTCAGTTACTTCAAAGTCGAGATACCCGGGTTCTATCTGGTATCTATTGAGGGTTTGTTGAACGTGAGCTTCGAGATCATAGTGGTTTTTAAATTGTCTGATTGAGAGATTTATTCCGACGGTGAATCCTTCGAGATGGCGTTGTTGCCATTGTTTAAGCTGGCGGCAGGTTTCATTGATAACCCATTCACCGACCGGGACGATGAGTCCGGTTTCTTCGAGTATCGGAATGAATTCAACAGGGCTGACGAGGTTGTTGTCGTCATCACGCCAGCGAATCAGGGCTTCCAGTCCTTGAATGTGACCAGATTTGATGTCTACCTGTGGTTGATAGAGTAAAAAGAATTGTTCTTTATCAAGGGCTTTTCTGAGTTTGGTTTCCGTGCTGAGCCGGTTGGTTGCCAGGTATTCGTGTTGTCGGGTGTAGTATTCGTAACCGTTTTTGCCTTTGGCTTTGGCAAGATACATGGCGGCATCGGCTTTTTTCAGCAAGCTGGTGATGTCATCGCCATCATCTGGAAACTGGCTAACGCCGATGCTGGCGGTGACAAACATTTCCATGTTTTCGATGATCACGGGTTGGGCTACGGACTTGAGAATTTTGTCGATGATAGTGGGGATAGCACCAGGATCGTCAATATCGTTAATGACCATAGCGAATTCGTCGCCGCCAATTCGGGATACGGTGTCTTCTTCACGGATACAGTTGTAGATGCGGCTGGCAATTTCCTGAATGAGTTTGTCGCCGATGTCGTGGCCGAGTGAATCGTTGATGACTTTAAAGCGATCAAGGTCAAGAAAGAGGATTGCGGTTTTCTTTTGGTATCGTTTTGCCCGGGTGAGGGCCTGGGCGATTCGGTCTTGCAGCAGTATGCGATTTGGCAAGCCTGTTAGTGGATCGTGATGGGCGAGGAATTGTAATCGTTCCTGGGTTTCCATCCGGTCGGTAATATCTTTACCGCTGGAGATAAAATTGATGATGTTGCCGTTTTTGTCTTTTTGCGGGGTGATGGTTTTTTCTTCGTAGTAGAATTCTCCGTTCTTTTTCCGGTTAATGATGACTTCTGAAAATACGTTGCCAGTATTAATCTGTTTCCACATACGGCTGTAGAACATGTCGCTTTGTTTGCCTGATTTGAGGACGGAGGGTGTTTTACCGATCACGTCTTCTTTTGAGTAGCCTGTCAGGTTACAAAAAGCTGGATTGACATATTCTATGGTGCCATAGCGATCGGTGATCATGACGAGATCAGCAATTTGTTCTATGGCATTCGAGAGTTTTTTGATTTCTTCATCGACAACTCGACGTTCGGTGATGTCCTGAATGGTTCCGGTAATTCGTGTGACCTGACCAATAGAATTTCGATAAATCTGACCCTGGTGGTACAGGACTCGAATGTGATTGTTAACGTCTCGAATGCGGTGTTCGAAAATGTAATCGTCTGCGCCACGGCGAATACTGCGGATATGTTGGAATACTTCTTCTTTATCGTCGGGATGTACCAGTGCGAGAAAGTGACGGAAGTGATAGCGACATTCGCCAGTCAGGCCAAGTAAATCAAGGGTCTGTTGAGAACAAGCGGCTTTGTCTGAATTGGCTATCCATTCCCAACTGCCAATTTTAGCGATTCGCTGGGCTTCGTTTAGCCGACTTTCGCTTTGCGATAGCTCGTGTGTTCGTTCTTCTATCTTGCTTTCAAGGTGTTCTTTAGAGTGAGCCAGGTTTTCGATCCGTTTCATATCCTGAAATGAGCGGAGGGCTGCGCAGATGGAAGTTTTGAGTTTTTGGGAGGTTAACTCTGATTTTTCTTTGTAATCGTTAATATCATAATTGGCGATGACTTTTGACTCGGGTGCTTCGCCTGGCTGTCCGGTGCGAAGAATAATGCGAACCCAGGGGTTGGCGATTTCTTCTCTGATACGTCGAACCGCATCCAGTCCGGCCTGGTCATTTTCCATCACTACGTCAAGAAGCATCACGGCTGCATCGCTGTGTTCCTGAATCAGTCGGCAGGCATCATTGGCAGAGTAGCCGTCTATGATTTGGACAGGACATCCTAAAAAGCTGAATTCATCCAGCACCATACGAGTGACCTGGTGAACGGCTTCATCGTCATCAATGACTAAAAGCTTCCACGCTGGATTATCACTTTCTTTTTTTATTGTTGTTGTATCTTTTACGTTTTCTTCTTCAAAAAACAAGAAATCTTCATGCATGGTGTGAGGCCGATAAAAATCCGTAAATTGTGGTTTTTCTTACGTTAAAGCTAGACCAGAATTCTCGCCTTCACAAACAGGATAAAGGGTACAAGAGGGGCTTTTTTCGTGTGGGAGATTAAACCATTTTTTATGCATGAAATTCTGTTGGTCGATATACCTAATATGAGGAATAAATGTTTGTTGTTCTGACAGGAGAATGTTTTAATTATTTATCCATCCAAGTACTTGAGATCTGACTTAATTTTATTCAACATTAGAGCGTATAGATCTTTTGTGATGTTTTTTACCTGAACCAGTCTGATATTTGATTTACTTAAATAAGAAAACAATAGATTGTTGTGTAGTATTGTGGTTTCACAGACATTCGGGATACCCGTTGTTTACTGAATTGTTTACATGATGAAATAGCAAAAGTATTGGTCAGGTCGAGTCCATCTCAAAGGGTCAACTGGCTCTGGGTTATACGGCTTTGATGGCGACTTGTTGTCTGTATTGGTGGCAGGTGGTCGTGATTAAAGTTGCAGTAAATGGTACGTGTTGCAACATGCCGGACCTGAAAGAAATAAAATCGGTGGTATAGCAAATCGTTCGACTCTCCTACAGGACTCTATTGATGAGCAGCCAGTGGATGACCGAATCGTCTGATTCGCAATCAACAGATAAATATTTCGGTGACAAGCATAATTTTGCAGATTAATACAAAATTATGTGCGTTCTTTGTACCCGTTAGTTTTCCTAACGTAAATAGTTTATGCTGTGTGTTTTTTTCTTATAAAAATATTATCCAAACGCTGATTACATAACTGGGTTCGCGCCCGAGTGCAGAGGGAGTACCTATAATGTCTCAAAAAAAATACAGGCTTGTTACCCGTAGTGACTTCGACGGCCTGGTTTGTGCAATTTTACTTAAACATATTGATTTAATTGATGATATCGTTTTTGTCCATCCGAAAGACATGCAAGACGGCAAGGTTGAGATCACCGATCGTGATATCTCAACAAACTTACCTTACGTTCCTGGCGTACACCTCGCTTTTGACCATCACCTTTCTGAAACCATTCGTAATGACAGTGATATAGATAATCATATTATTGATCCATCTGCGCCTTCAGCTTCTCGCGTTGTATGGCGTCATTATGGCGGTCATGAAACGTTCCCTGAACGTTGGGATGACATGATGGAAGCGGTTGATAAGGGTGACTCAGCTAACTTTAATGAACTTGAAGTGATGAACGCTAAGGGTTGGGTATTGCTGAACTTCCTGATGGATGCGAGAACTGGTCTTGGTCGTTTCAGAGAATTCAGAATCTCTAACTACGCCTTGATGATGGATTTGATCGATTACTGTGCGAATCATTCGATTGATGAAGTTCTGGAATTGCCGGACGTGCAGGAACGAGTTGAACTTTACCGTGAACATACGGCGAAGTTTAAAGAACAAATTCGCCGCTGTGCGGTGGTTCACGACAATCTGGTGGTCCTGGATCTTCGTGAAGAAGATACGATTTGGGCGGGTAACCGTTTCTTAATCTATGCGATGTTCCCACTGTGTAATATTTCAATTCACGTGTTGTGGGGGTTGAAAAAGCAGAACACGGTGTTTGCGACAGGTAAATCTATCTTCGATAAAACATCAAAAACCAATGTGGGTGAGTTGATGTTGCAATACGGCGGTGGTGGTCATGGTGCTGCCGGTACTTGTCAGGTTGGTAATGACGTGGCAGATGCAACATTGCAGGAACTGATTACAACGATTAATCGTGATGGCTAATTCTGAATAGTCGGTTCAACTGAGTTAATGAAAAGCAGCGCATGTCGCTGCTTTTTTTATGTCGGTTTTAATGTTCAGGCTTTGTTGACCTTGGTTGGGACGATTATTCACCGATAAGAACAATGCTTAGAAAAAATAATTATAAAAAGAATGTTTTTTTATAAATATTTGAAAATAAGGGTTTTAAAATCTCTATAGCCAGTGAAGTCTTGGCCATATTTGTGAATTTTGCGATAGAGAAGGGAAGGGGGGCACTTTTTTTTGTTGCTATTTTGCATTACATTTAGGCATTAAGTTCTAAAGATAAACCACCTTTTCAAGGTTCACTCATGAGTTCATTGCAACGTTTCCGGCACAAAATTACTACAGGAGTCCGCTTTCAGGCGGCTATTGCTGTGATGTGTTTTGCGTTGTTGCAATGCCTGGGTGTTATGAATGCGTCGGTAATGCCATCAGCTATTGCGGCTGAGAGTCACCATTCTTCACATTCTGCAGAACCAGAAACTCATGTCCCTGATGCGCATCAATCAGATGATCATCACGTTCAACATACTCATATCACTAACGCCCAGTCTCACCATCAGGTTGCTCATCATCATTCGTCTGTTGATGCTTCAATGCAAATACATGATGGTCATGGTGATCACAGTTGTGCGGATATGGCGTCTGATGAGGATGTTTCTGCACATTGCAGTGACAAAGAAATGGATTGTTGTGCGGTTATTATAAACAGCCACGTCGATACATCGGTTAAATCGGCCGGTGAAGGCATTTCATGGCTGGTTACGACATTTTCTACTCTGATAAAGATCTTACCGGATGTGACGGAGGTTACATCTGTTCGATATGTTGATACGGTGCGTTCGCTGTATCAAGTCCTTCCTGTCTGGCTCACCAGCTGTTCCATGCTGAATTAAGCATTTATTTCTCCCTTTTCTTCGTTAGTCCACGTTGTACTTAGGCGTCATTTCCTGACCTTCGTGGTGTCGTTGTGTTCTACCTTGTAATTTTGTCAGTGATTATTTGATCGCTGGCGCTGGAGAAATATTCATGGAACGTGATTACCTTTTTGGTGAGCGTATTCATTCATGGTTGCGTCAATGTGTGTCTGTTGGTGCGCTAATCACATCATTATTTGTTGCTAATGTTGCTCACGCCAGTAATGCATTGGGCTTTGAGCAAGCATTGCAGCAGGCAATGGCGAGCGATTTATTGTCGCAAGCACATGCCCGACATCGTGATTCGGCGTTGTCGGCTGGCAAAGCCGCAGACTGGCTGCCAAACCCTAAAATTGGGGTGAAACTTCAAAACATTCCTGTCGGTGACTGGTCACTGGAGCAGGATAATATGACTCAGGTTCGGTTTGGGTTTTCGCAAACTATTCCGCGTGGCGATACGTTGTCGCTGACGGCTAATGCCGCGAGTATTACAGCGGAATTTGCGAGTGAAAATCATAAGTTACGGAATCAGGAGTTACGTCGGGTTTTTAGTCGGGCCTGGCTGGAACTGGTGTATTGGACAAAAATTCGTGCATTGATTGTGGACAATCGGCATCTGTTTAGCCGGTTGTTGGATATTACAGAGTCTCAATACGGTGTTGGTGATAAGAACCTGACCGATGTGGTTCGGGTTGAGTTAGAGCTAACCAATCTGGATGTGCGTCTGGCCTCTATCGATGTTGAGATAGCAAAGGCTCGGGCTGGGCTTGCTGAGTGGTTGCCGCAACTCACTGACCAGGCGTTAATGTTGAGTCATTATCCGGCGATTGGTGTTCCGCAACAGTGGCTGTCTTTGTCGTTGTCTGACTTGAGCAAGGCATTGCGGTTACATCCGGCTATCAGTCGTTTTGATACGCAAATTAAGCATAAAGATAATGCGGTGAAGCTGGCGGAGCAGGCCTTTAAACCTGAGTGGACGGTTGAAGCGGGCTATGGTTATCGGCAGGACAATGAGCAGGGAGTCAGCCGGGATGATTTATTCACTATTGGCATTTCAGTGGATATGCCGTTGTTTTCTGATCAGAAGCAACGCTATCAATTGAATCAGCGTCAGTATCAACTCGAAGCTGAGAAATTACAGTTTCAACAGTTTGTTCAGCAACAGGCTGCAATGACGCAGCAAACACAGCAAATGGTGCTAAGGCTCCAGGATAAACGAGCGTTATATGCGGATAAATTATTGAAGCAGACTGAAGCGCAGGCGGATGCAACCTTGAGTGCGTTTACCGTTGATGCGGGCAGTTTTGCTGATGTGATTCGAGCTTACATTATGCAGCTTGATACGGTGCTGGCGTTTGAAACAATCAACAAGGAGTTATTAACCGCAGCCATTGAATTGCACTACTACCTTTCCGTTCCATCTGCCGAACAATTACCCGGCACCCCTTATGTATCATTCCCTTCATTATTGGCGAAAACGTCAGCATTTTATGAGAAACCTCTATTTGGAATGAGCAACACCCACACAGGAGATTCCGATGAATAGAGTGATGTTAATTCTTAGTCCTGCATTATTTTTTATTGGACTGACGATAGGTTTTTTCCTGGAAAATCATGCTGTCGAAACCGAGGTTGTCGCAGAGGATAAACCTTTGTACTGGGTGGCGCCGATGGATAGTAATTATCGTCGTGATAAACCTGGAAAGTCGCCAATGGGGATGGATTTAATTCCGGTTTATGAAGAAGAGGAAACGGCAGAAGAGGGGATCGTTCGGATCGCTCCTGCGGTTGAAAACAATATTGGTGTTAGAACTGCGCCGGTGAATGTTGGTGCATTTCATGAAGAGATTAGCACGGTTGGTTATATCGGTTTTGATGAAGAAAAACTGTGGCATGTTCATTCGCGAGTGGATGGGTGGATCGATAAGCTCTTCATCAAAACGGAAGGCGAAATTGTTCAGAAGGGAGATGTATTGTTTTCGTTTTATTCACCCACGCTGGTGAATGCCCAGGAGGAGTTTTTATCGACGCTGGCGCGTGGTGGTAATAAGCGTATTATCGCGTCATCACGAGATCGATTAAAAGCGTTGGGACTCACTCGTGAGCAAATTCGACTGATTGAAAAAACACGTAAAACAGAGCAATACGTGAAAGTGTATGCCCGCAAAGGCGGCTATGTTTCTCGGCTGAAAGTGCGTGAAGGTCAGTATATTAAACCGGAAAGTGAAGTGATGTCGGTTGGGCCAATCGACACGGTTTGGGTGATTGCTGAGGTGTTCGAGCGTCAGGCTGCGTGGTTGTCTGCCGGACTAAAGGCCGAAATGGCGTTGGATTATCTGCCTGGAAAAACCTGGCCGGGCAATGTGGATTATATCTACCCCATTCTGGACCCGGCAACGAGAACGATGCGGGTTCGAATTCGCTTTGATAATGCTGATGAGACGTTAAAGCCGAATATGTTTGCTCAGGTAACGATCTTTGGTGAAACGCAGAATGATGTGTTGTCGATTCCTCGTGAAGCGTTGATTGATACCGGTAAACAAGAGCGAGTTGTACTGTCGTTGGGAGAAGGGCGTTTCCAACCGGTAGAGGTTGTTAGTGGCAGAGAGAGTGATGGTTTCATTGAGATCCGTCAGGGCTTACGTGCCGATGAAGTTGTTGTGACTTCAGCTCATTTCTTACTGGATTCTGAATCGAATGTTACTGCCGGGTTATCTCGTCTGTCTCCGCTGCGAGGTTCTGGTATGGAGATGGTTGAAGTGACAGGCATTGTTGTTGCGCAGAATCATGAGCAGCACGCTATCACCATTAATCACGAGCCGGTTGCAAAATGGCAATGGCCTGCAATGACGATGGACTTTGATTTGTCTGAAGAGGTGTTATTGAGCCAGGTATCACCAGGTGATGAAGTACAGTTCACCTTGTGCCGTCAGAGCGATGGCAGCATGTTCATCATGGAATTGATGAAAACATCAAAACCAGTGGATTCTGATAATGAGATGAATCACGGAAACATGGATCACAGCAAGATGAACCACAAGAATATGGACCATGAAAAAATGGATCATAGCAAGATGGATCATGGAGAAATGGATGACAACAAGATGAAGCATAAAGAGATGGATCACGAAAATATGCATCATGATCATCGTGATATGGAGATGACACCATGATTGCGACTGTTATTCGTTGGTCGGTGTATAACCGATTATTAGTAGTGGTTGCTGCAATTGCGTTGGTGTTGTGGGGGGGCTATTCCGTTCTGCGAATGCCAATTGATGCTTTGCCTGATTTGTCAGATGTTCAGGTGATCGTAAAAACCAGTTATCCAGGGCAAGCACCTCAGGTGGTGGAAGACCAGGTGACGTATCCACTGACAACGGCCATGTTGTCGGTGCCCGGTGCTAAAACGGTTCGAGGATACTCGTTTTTTGGTGATTCGTGGGTATACATCATTTTTGATGATGATACGGATTTGTACTGGGCCAGAAGCCGGGTACTGGAGTATTTGTCACAAGTTATGCCGTCTTTGCCCGCGTCAGCTCGACCGGCTTTAGGGCCAGATGCCAGTGGTGTCGGCTGGATTTATCAGTACGCCTTGATTGATCGTAGTGGACAACATGATTTGTCTGAACTGCGGAGTATTCAGGACTGGTTTCTGAAATATGAGTTGCAGACGGTTGCGGGAGTATCCGAAGTCGCAACGGTTGGCGGCATGGTGAAACAGTATCAGGTCATGGTTGATCCAGACAAACTTCGGGCGTATGACGTTCCGCTCAGTCATATCAAAAATGCGATTCGCCGGGGTAATCAGGAAACCGGCGCCAGTGTTATCGAAATGGCAGAGGCTGAATTCATGGTGCGTTCCACGGGCTATATTCAGCAGCTTGATGACTTAAAGCAAATTCCACTGGGTTTGAATGTCAATGGTTCGCCATTGCTGTTATCGGATGTTGCGACTGTGGTGCAGGGACCGCAAATGCGGCGTGGTATTGGTGAATTCAACGGCGAGGGAGAGGCTACAGGCGGCATTGTGGTGATGCGCTGGGGTGAGAATGCGTTAGAGACTATCAAGGGCGTAAAGGCAAAGTTGGCGCAATTGAAAAAGGGATTGCCACAAGGGGTGGAGATCATCGAGGTGTACGACCGTTCAACGTTGATTGAACGAGCGGTCTCGACGTTATACGAAAAGCTGATTGAAGAGTTTATTGTGGTAGCGCTTATCTGTGCGGCCTTTCTGTTCCATTTTCGTTCGTCACTGGTGGTTGTTATCAGTCTGCCGATTGGCATTCTGGTCGCAATGATTGTCATGGAAATGCAGGGCATTAATGCCAACATCATGTCGTTGGGCGGCATTGCTATTGCGATTGGTGCGATGGTGGACGGCGCTATTGTGATGATTGAAAACGTTCATAAGCATATTGAAAAAGCAGAGGCTGAAGGGACTGACAATGGTTCTGTTCGCTGGCAACTGGTTATTGAGGCGGCGAGCGAGGTTGGTCCGGCGTTATTCTTTTCGTTGATGATCATCACTATTAGTTTCTTGCCTGTGTTTGCACTGGAAGCTCAGGAAGGCAAGATGTTTTCTCCGTTGGCGTATACCAAAACATTTGCGATGGCAGCGGCAGCTGGGCTGGCAATCACTCTGGTGCCGGTGTTGATGGGCTATTTTATTAAAGGAAAAGTCCTGCCAGAACAGAGCAATCCGTTGAATCGTTTGTTAACGAGTCTGTATTTACCGATTTTACGGGGTGTTTTGCGGTTTCCCTGGACGACGTTAGTACTGGCGATTGCGATTACTGTTATTGGCTTCTTACCCGGGCGAAATGTGGGTTCAGAGTTTATTCCGCCGTTGGATGAAGGGGATTTGATGTATATGCCGACGACCTATCCGGCAATTTCAGTGGGTAAGGCCACGGAAATTCTGCATCAGACTGACAAGCTTATTAAAACAGTGCCTGAGGTTAAAACGGTATTCGGAAAGATTGGCCGGGCCGAAACTGCTACCGATCCAGCGCCATTAACCATGATCGAGACCATTATTCAGTTCAAACCTGAATCTGAGTGGCGACCCGGAATGACGCGGGAAAAACTGAAGAAAGAATTAGAGCGTTTAATTAAATTCCCTGGTTTGACGAATGCCTGGGTCATGCCAATCAAAACCCGGATAGATATGTTAGCTACCGGGATCAAAACACCTGTAGGTATCAAAATATCCGGCCCGGATCTGACAACCATTTCGGCACTGGGTAATGAGTTAGAACGAATTCTGCCGGGCGTAGCGGGCACGGCATCGGTTTACAGTGAAAAAGTGACCGGGGGCCGTTACATCACAGTAAATATCAATCGACTCAAAGCGGCTCGCTATGGGTTAAATATTGCAGATGTGCAGGAAATCATCGCAACGGCAATTGGCGGAATGAACGTGAGTTATTCCGTTGAAGGGTTGGAGCGTTATCCGATCAATATTCGTTATCCTCAGAATTATCGTGACTCAGTTAATGAACTGCGGCTCTTGCCCATTGTGACGGCCAATGGTAATCGAATTGCGCTGGCTGATATTGCTGATGTGCAGGTGGAAGATGGTCCTCCGGCGATTAAGAGTGAAAATGCACGATTGAATGGCTGGACGCTGGTAGACATTGATGGACGTGATATCGGCTCCTATGTGGCAGATGCTAAACGGCAAGTTGAAGAGCAACTGGACATTCCGGCGGGTTATGCGATTGAGTGGTCCGGACAATATGAATATCTGGTTCGGGCGGAGCAAAAACTGAAGATGGTTATACCGCTGACGTTGTTGATCATCTTTGTGTTGTTGTATCTGAGCTTTGGCCGATTGCAGGAGGTATTCATTGTCATGGGTACTTTGCCTCTGGCTGTTGTTGGCGGAGTCGTGACGTTGTGGTTACTGGATTACAACTTCTCTGTTGCTGTGGGCGTTGGGTTTATCGCGCTGGCAGGTGTTGCCGTAGAAATTGGCATCATCATGCTGGTATATCTTAATCAGGCGTTTGAGCGTGTGAAAGAGCAGCATCAGGCGACTTATCTTAAAGCTGATTTGTTGAAACAGGCGATTTTAGAAGGCGCGGGGATGCGCGTTCGGCCCGTCATGATGACTGTGTTGTCTATCGTGATTGGTTTAATTCCTGTGATGCAGGGCGGTGGAACCGGATCGGAAATCATGCAGCGAATTGCTGCACCGATGTTAGGCGGAATGATTAGCGCGGTAGTGCTAACGTTGTTGGTTGTTCCGGCTATCTATTTTCTATGGAAGAAACAGGGTGCAGGCACTCTGTAAAATCAGGGAAGTTGGTTGCATATCATAGCACTAATGGGTAATCGACAAGCACAGCGGATGAGTTAACATGGACGTTCCTGTGCTTTCATGGAGCAATAATAATAATGAATTTATCCGCATGGCTGCCGCAACGTTTGATCGTTGAAGCAAATGCAGTCGCTCAACTACCTGCTGTACTGAACGAATTTTCGTTAACCTCTCCACTTATCATTACTGATTCCTTTATTAAAGAATGTGGCTATCTGGCCCGAGTGGCCGATATCTTGTCGCAGGCAGGATTTAGTCATGGTGAATTTACTGATTGCGTGCCGGACCCGACGACGGATTCTGTTGGCGCAGCCCTGGCGATGTTCAGACAAGGTAATTTTGATTGTGTGATTGGTTTTGGTGGCGGCAGTTCTATTGATACTGCCAAAGCTGTATCTGTTCTCGCGCAACATGGCGGTGAGATGAAAGATTACAAAGCGCCGAATCAGGTGCCAATTGGTGTGCCAATCTTTGCTATTCCGACAACGGCAGGCACGGGTTCTGAAGCCTCTCGGGTGACGGTGGTCACGGATGTTGAGAGTGGTGAAAAGATGATGTGTGCCGGTGCCGGGCTATTGCCGCGAGCAGCGTTCGTGGATTACACCTTTACGTTATCAATGCCGCCGCGTTTAACAGCTGATACGGCCCTCGATAGTTTATGTCATGCAATTGAAGCGTATGTTAGTCGTAAAGCGAATACGCTGGCTGATGGTTTTGCGCTGCAAGCGATGCAATTGATCACGCACTGGTTGCCGGTGATCTGGCAAGAACCGGATAATCAGCAAGGCCGGGAATCGCTAATGTATGCAGCCACCCTGGGTGGTCTGGCATTTTCAAACAGTTCGGTAACGTTGATACATGGCATGAGTCGTCCGTTAGGCGCGTTTTTCCATGTTCCACATGGTATGAGTAACGCGATGTTGTTAACAGAAGTAACACGGTTCAGCCTGGCGCATGCTTCGGCTCGTTATCGTGAGTGTGCGATCATTATGGGCTTTGCGGCTGAGCATGATGATGAGGTTCGAGCGGGTGAAAAGTTGGTTGCCGGGCTGTCTGATCTGGTAAGAATGACTCAGGTTCCAACGCCTGGCGAATTTGGGATTGATAAGGAAACGTGGTTTTCCTCAATGAACACGATGGCGGAACAAGCGCTTGCGTCGGGATCACCGGCAAATAATCCTAAACAGGCTACTAAAGAAGAAATTGTTGAATTATACGAGCGTGTCTGGCGAGATTAACAGTGGGGTTTAAAAGTAAGAGACTGAATTAAGGAAGAAAAAAAGTGGCAGCCAACGCAATTGCGTGGAAATGTTGGCTGCCGTGATGTGTTTCCATCCTGTGGAAAATACTAACGCAAACTATATTTGCCTTTCCGATAAACCTGCCTGTTCAAAACAACCGACCACCAGCTGTGTATTGAAAGACTATTCGATTTATCAGTCCAACAAATAGAGGACTGTAAATGCCATTGTCGCTGCGATTCGTTTTACCAACCGTGAAGATAAAATCTGTTTGCTTTGACAACGGTGACTACTCTAACCGATGTTTTTTCGTTTTGCAAATGATAATCGTTCTTATTTGTATTATTTTTTTAAGAAGTTTATAAACCTTGTTAAAAATCGTGGGGATAAGAAGAAATAGAAAGATGTGGTGTGGGATCAATGAATAGTAAGGGCTATTTCTAAAAGGAATTTCTAAAAGGAACTGGACGGTGTGGAAGAAAGAAAAAAGAGGTAAACAACATAATTGCGTGGAGTTGTTGTTTACCTCTGAATAGTAATACTAACGCAAACTATATTTATCCTTCTGCTTGAATCTGCTCATCCAAAACAACCGACCACCAGCTGTGATTTGAAGAACCCGTGATTCATTCATCGAACAAATATAAGGACTGTAAATGCCTTTGTTGTTCAGCACCGTTTTACCAACCGTGAAGATAACGCGATGTAAATCTAAACAACGAGAGTAACTCTATATCAATATTTTCAACTTTGCAAATGATAATTGTTCTTATTTACATTATTTTTTAAAAGGTTGATAAATGGCGGAAATTTGGAGCGTGAGATTCTGGTAATAAGTTGATTAATAGAGAGAAATTAAATAATAAATATCAAAAGGCAGAAGGGGAGAGTTAGGCTGTTTAAATATAAGAAGAGAAAAAAAGAGGCAGTCAACGCAATTGCGTGGAATGTTGACTGCCATGATGTGCTTCCATCCTTTGGAAAATACTAACGCAAACTATATTTATCTGTTTGATGAATCTGTTACTTAAACAACCGACCACCAGCTGCAACTTAAATAACGGCGATTCAACAGGCAAACAAATATGAGGACTGTAAATGCCATTGTTTTGACGTTTCGTTTTACCAACCGTGAAAGATAAAACGAGGTGTGTCTTAACAACGGAATCTACTGTAACCGATGTTATTTTATTTTACAAATGATAATTATTCTTATTTGCATCTTTGTGTCTTTTTTATGGATGAACGGGGTGCTCTAAAAATAATCGTTATAAAAAGCGTGTTTGAATCGGAAAAAATTTAATTTTTAACTGTCTGATATATATGAATAAAAAATCACTGTAAGACTATCATGTCAGTTTATAACGACTATAACCTGAGTGATTTCTGCTTTAATTTATTTTTAACCCTTTAACACGTATAATCCGCCGTCAATCTGTAAAATGCCAAGCTTGTCATTGAGCTAATCAAGAGGACATTAACTGTGCTTCAAGAATATCGTAAACACGTAGAAGAACGTGCAGCTGAAGGGGTAGTACCAAAGCCTTTAGACGCTGAGCAAACCGCAGGACTGGTTGAGCTATTAAAAAATCCACCTGCCGGCGAAGAAGAATTTCTATTAGACCTTATCATTAATCGCGTACCACCAGGTGTTGACGACGCAGCATATGTTAAAGCTGGTTTCCTTGCTGCATTGGCAAAAGGTGAAGCGACTTCTCCAATTCTTTCTGCTGAAAAAGCGACTGAACTACTGGGCACTATGCTGGGTGGTTACAACATCGCTCCTATGATTGAGCTTCTGGACAACGATGGCTTAGCGCCAATCGCTGCAAAAGGTCTTTCTCATACACTATTAATGTTTGATGCATTCTATGACGTAAAAGAGAAAGCTGACGCGGGCAACGCTCACGCTCAAGCGGTTCTTCAGTCATGGGCTGATGCAGAGTGGTTCCTTGATAAAGCGCCAGTTGCTGACAAGATCACAGTAAAAGTATTCAAAGTAACCGGTGAAACTAACACCGATGACCTTTCTCCAGCACCAGATGCATGGTCTCGTCCTGATATCCCTCTTCACGCAAAAGCAATGCTTAAAATGTCGCGTGACGGTATCAACCCTGATGACGACGGTAATGTTGGTCCTATCACTCAACTTGAAGAACTAACCAAAGAAGGCATTCCACTAGCTTACGTTGGTGATGTTGTTGGTACGGGTTCTTCACGTAAATCTGCGACAAACTCTGTGCTTTGGTTCATGGGTGATGACATCCCATTCGTACCAAACAAGCGTGGTGGCGGTGTATGTCTTGGCGGTAAAATCGCTCCTATCTTCTTCAACACAATGGAAGATTCAGGCGCACTACCAATCGAATTAGATGTAACTGCAATGAACATGGGCGATGTGATCGACATCTTCCCATACGAAGGCAAAGTAAAACGTCACGGTACTGACGAAGTAATTTCTGAATTCTCATTGAAATCAGACGTTATTCTTGACGAAGTTCGTGCTGGTGGCCGTATTCCACTGATCATCGGTCGTGGTCTGACTGACCGTGCGCGTGAAACGTTAGGTCTGGATGCATCTGATGTATTCCGTCGTCCGGTTGACGCTGAAGACAGCGGTAAAGGTTTCACGCTGGCTCAGAAGATGGTTGGTAAAGCATGTGGCGTTGAAGGCGTTCGTGCAGGCCAGTACTGTGAGCCGAAGATGACTACCGTTGGTTCTCAGGATACAACCGGTCCTATGACTCGTGATGAGCTTAAAGACCTTGCGTGTCTTGGCTTCTCTGCTGACCTTGTTATGCAGTCTTTCTGTCATACCTCTGCTTATCCAAAACCAGTTGACGTTAACACGCACCACACACTGCCTGATTTCATCATGAATCGTGCGGGGGTTTCTCTTCGTCCTGGCGACGGTGTTATCCACTCATGGCTAAACCGTATGCTTCTACCTGATACTGTTGGTACAGGTGGTGACTCGCATACTCGTTTCCCTCTTGGTATTTCATTCCCTGCGGGTTCTGGTCTTGTTGCTTTCGCAGCTGCGACAGGTGTTATGCCTCTTGATATGCCAGAATCAGTACTTGTTCGCTTTAAAGGTGAAATGCAGCCAGGTATCACGTTACGTGACCTTGTTCATGCAATCCCTTACTACGCGATCAAGCAAGGTCTTCTGACAGTTGAGAAAGCCGGTAAGATCAACGCATTCTCTGGTCGTGTTCTTGAGATTGAAGGTCTGGATCACCTGACGGTTGAACAGGCGTTTGAACTTTCTGACGCATCTGCTGAGCGTAGTGCGGCGGGTTGTACAATCACGTTGAGTGAAGAATCTATTAAAGAATACCTTTCTTCAAACATCGTTATGCTTAAGTGGATGATCTCTGAAGGCTATGGTGATGTTCGCACGATTGAACGCCGTATCGCTTCAATGGAAGCCTGGTTAGCTAACCCTGAGCAAATGAAAGCTGACGCTGATGCTGAGTACGCTGAAATCATCGAGATTGATCTAAGCGAAATCAACGAGCCAATCGTTTGTTGCCCGAATGACCCTGATGACGCGAAATTGTTATCAGACGTTGCTGGCGATAATGTTGATGAAGTATTCATCGGTTCTTGTATGACAAACATCGGCCACTTCCGTGCAGCGGGTAAACTAATCGATGATTTCGGTGATGTTCTGCCAACACGTATGTGGGTTGCTCCGCCAACGAAGATGGACCGCGACCAGCTAACAGAAGAAGGTTACTATAACATTTATGGTAAAGCGGGCGTTCGTATCGAAACTCCTGGCTGTTCACTATGTATGGGTAACCAGGCGCGTGTTGCTGCGAAATCAACCGTTCTTTCTACGTCAACGCGTAACTTCCCTAACCGTTTAGGTACTGGCGCAAATGTTTACCTGACATCGGCTGAACTGGCTGCGGTAGGTAGTATTCTTGGTCGTATCCCGACTAAAGAAGAGTACATGCAATACGCAGAGAAGATTGATGCAACGGCTGCTGATACATACCGTTACCTTAACTTCCACCGTATGGACGAGTACACGAAGAAAGCTGATAACGTGATCATTCAAGCACCTGCTTAATGTGATTCGTTTTTAGCCTTTATTCGGCTAAGTATATTGAAACCCCCGGTTAGCGTTGCTACCGGGGGTTTTGTTTTTTGTGCCTGAACATTCCTGTCTTGTAACGCTCACCCTTATCTTGTTTTGTCCTTTCCTGCCGGTTGCACCAACAGTCAGCAGACATCATGTTTGTTTAAAAAATAACGACATACTGCACTACAAATTGTCACGATTTGCACATTGTTGGTGCAATTGTGTACAGCCTTATTGTGCAAAAATTCTAATTGATTGAAATATAGAAAGTTTCACAGGTGGCATGGCTCTTTCTTAGTAATTAACCAGGTAATTAACTGAATAATTAAAACTATCAGGCACAAGAGGCTTCTATGAAACTTGTTACGGCAATTATCAAACCTTTTAAGCTCGATGATGTACGTGAGGCGATTGCCGATATTGGCATTGAAGGGCTGACCGTCACCGAGGTGAAAGGTTTTGGACGACAAAAAGGGCATACCGAGCTTTATCGAGGTGCCGAATATCAGGTGGACTTCCTGCCTAAAGTGAAACTGGAAGTCGCGATAACCGATGAGCGGGTTGATCAGCTTATCGAGGCTATCCGTGAAGCGGCGCATACCGGCAAAATCGGCGACGGTAAAATCTTTGTTGCTGAGCTGGAACACGCGGTACGAATAAGAACGAATGAAACCGACGACGACGCACTTTAACGGGGGAGCTTATGGAGCAAAATACCTTTCACTTACAATATGCGATGGATACGTTCTACTTCCTGATGTGTGGCGCATTGGTGATGTGGATGGCAGCAGGATTTGCGATGTTAGAAGCGGGCCTTGTGCGAGCGAAAAACACCACTGAAATATTGACGAAGAATGTCGCGTTATTCGCGATTGCCTGCATGATGTATTTCATTTGTGGCTACCAGATCATGTATGACGGTGGCTATTTCTTATCGGGTATTACTCAGGTTGATGTGGATGCAACCCTAGGTGAATTTGCAGCGCGTGAAGATGGTTTTGCGGGTGGTGCGATTTACTCGAAGGCATCTGATTTCTTTTTCCAGGTTGTCTTTGTTGCAACGGCGATGTCGATTGTGTCGGGCGCAGTTGCAGAGCGAATGAAACTTTGGGCGTTCTTGTTGTTCACCGTTATTTTGACGGGCTTTATTTATCCGATGGAAGGTGCCTGGACATGGGGCAGCCAGTCGGTTTTTGGCTTCTATACGTTAGGCGATTTGGGTTTCTCTGATTTTGCCGGTTCAGGCATTGTCCACATGGCGGGTGCATCAGCGGCACTGGCTGGCGTGTTATTGCTTGGTCCACGAAAAGGCAAATACACCAAAGATGGCCGGGTCAATGCGATTCCTGGTGCGAATATGCCACTGGCAACGCTGGGCACGTTTATTTTGTGGATGGGCTGGTTTGGTTTTAATGGCGGATCGGTATTGAAGCTGGGCGATATCAGTAATGCGAATGCGGTGGCGGTTGTCTTCATGAACACCAATATGGCAGCAGCGGCTGGTGCAGTGGCGGCGTTAATCGTCGGTGCGATCTTATTTAAAAAAGCAGATTTAACGATGGTGTTGAATGGGGCGTTAGCTGGATTAGTCGCTATTACCGCAGAACCTTCAACACCAACACCGTTACTGGCGTCAGCAATTGGTGCCGTCGGTGGTGTGATTGTGGTCTTCTCAATTATCTTACTGGATAAATTGAAGATTGATGATCCGGTAGGTGCAATTTCCGTTCATGGCGTTGTCGGACTGTTTGGTCTGTTAGTGGTGCCATTAAGTAACTCGGGATCGAGCTTCTCCGGACAGTTGATTGGTGCTGTGACTATCTTCGGATGGGTATTTGCAACCAGTTTAGTTGTCTGGTTTGCCATCAAGCAGGTAGTCGGTATCAGAATTAGCGAAGAGCATGAATATGAAGGGGTAGACCGCAGTGAATGTGGCATTGAGGCCTACCCTGAATTCGTTAAGTAGTTCCATTACCGTTGTCATGGTGTTAAGCCGATACAATTGCAATGTCCTGTATCGGCTCTTTTTATTCCTGTCGAGGTGCTGCTAAACAGCACCTCAATTATTTGCTGACTGTATGCTAACGATTAATGCAGAGCGCTAATCGTCATCTGGCCAGCCATTCCTTTTCCTGTCTGAGTATTCATTCCGCCATAGAAACGAACCTTTCCGTCGATATCGTCGATCTTGCCATCACGATTGATATCGAAGAAGCGGTAAGGAATACGCAGTGTTGCACGACCTTCGTGATTAGAGAAGCTCAGTGGTTCGCCAGCATCAGCCTGACCGTTGCCATTCGCATCAAAGTACACGGTAGCTCCGGCAATAACTGAACCGTCGGCTGCACGGGTGTTTGTACTGGCTTCCAGTGCATCGTGACCAAACTCATACAATGGGAAGTAACCAATCAGCTCTTCCCAGACTTTGATCTTGAAAGTTTCGATAAAGGCTTCTAAATCAACGTAGAACGTGAAGCCAACATCGAACACGCTACCCGGATTGTTTACCAGTTGCATGCCGAAGTCATAGGCTCTGAGTTTACCGTCATAGCTGCCACCTGCGGTAAAGTCGCCGTTTTCGATGGATTCACATTCGCCCGGGGTGGTTAGCTCACAGATATCAATCAGGTCAACACCACCGCCCAGTCCAGGACCGCCCTGGAAGTAAGAACTGAATACACCCAGGTCGACACCGGCACCGATATCGATTTCGGCGTTACCCCAAAGTTCATGTTTATCCCAGACGGTTTTGTCGGACAGGTCATCGGCCGTACCAGTGTAGAACAGTTTGTCTGCACTGGAGTCGCCGCCAGCCATATAGCTTTGTTCTGACCAGTCACGAATAAAGATACTGTTCAACATGCGAATAGCACGATCGCCCTCTGCGAGTTCGCCCTGACATTTCCATATGGCCTGAGGGGAGTCATTACCACAGACTGTTTGCAGAATACCGCCTGTATCGACACCTAATACGATATCAGTACCTGCGGATAATTCACCGGCAATTAATCCTCGGAAGAATGGTACACCTGGGACTTTAAAGGTTTTTTCCAGCTCGAATTCTATTTCGAAGTCTGGTGGATCAATGATGATTAGATCAGCAGGGTCACCAAAGAAGTATTTAAGAACATCCATCGGATTCGATAAAACCGGGAAGGAGACGATGCCGCGTTTTTGTAAATCAGTGTAGTGCTTTTTCACGGTACTCATGCTCTTGTTCTTACTACTGGTAGAGTTTGAACCTTCTGTTTTCTTCGGCTCCATTGGCGTTACAGTCCGACTGTTAACATGACCATCAAGCGTCTTAACAAACTGGAAGCTCTTATCACTACCCAAAATGATATGACCGAGTTGATTGACGTAAGGTACCAGATTCGTGCTAATGCCTGTTAAGTCAGAGTGACTTTGATAAGGGTTGATTCGAATATCAGCTGGAGATACCTGGAAGCCGTCTGTGGAAATCACACGTTCTTTCAGTTCATCAACCGCAGCAAGTTCATTACCCAAATCTACTGCAACCATGATCATCTGTGCGATGCCAGCAATAAACTCCATAAATTTATCGACGCCTCGCAGTTGTTTCTCATACTTCTCGGTTTTTGGCCCTCCGGCACGCAGGAATGGTGTTGGTATTTCCAGTGCAGTAACAATACCGTCATGGTTAAGATCGAAGAATGGCACCAGATTGAGTGTTTCGAAGATCTTCATGTCGGTTGTCAATGCTTTCGCAACCGGGTAAATCGGTCCCATCTCGTTATCGAGATGGGATAACGGTTCTACCAGTTTGTCGGAGATATAGGAGCCAAGGTCCAGACCTAAGTCATATATGCCGAAGACAAACTCACCACCGCGAGTTGAGGTGTCGGAGACACTGGCCGTGCCTGAGTAATGGGCAGTCAGGCCGACGTTGGCGACGACAGAAGGTCCAGGCAATTCAAAACCGTGGCTATCTTTTTCTTCGTCTTCTACCGTTGGTTGGAGGCCTACGGCTGCATTCACTTGTGCATATACGGCAGCGTTTCCGCCAAGCGTAAACTGTACCAGGTTCATAGGTTTACGGAAATCTGGCACATAGAGAATGCCTTTTGTATCACCTTCTTCAGAATCGACAAGTGCAATATCCAGGTAAACATTAGCTTCTGCCATTGACTGAATTTTGCCTGAAGCGATCTGAACCACATCACCTATACCAGGTTCATGATAGGACAGATGGCCGCCATACCAACCTGGTTGGTCAGCTATTACCTGTTCTTCCGGTGGTGGGAAGTTTTCAGCTGACAGAGCGTCGTAGTCCACATCATTAAAGGTAGCCACAAAGGTCTGGTTATCTTTAATGGTAATTGCTAATGGACGGAAGCTGACATCATTACTGACAGAGACCTGGAACACGTCTTTCAGTTCGGTAATGCCATAAATGACCCATTCATCTACGTAGTTATCAATACCATTATTTACATTATCGTATAGTGATTTTAATGACGCTTGATTGCTCAGGTTACCGGTATCCTGCCAGCCTTCAATATCTTCGCTGAATGAAGCCAGGGTGGATTCCAGTGACGGTACACCATCAACCGTTAAATCTCTGTAGGTTTGAGGGTTTAACAGTACGTTAGGGGAAGGACTTTCACAACTTACGCCGTCCAGCACATCAGCTAATGATGGGCAAGTAAACTCATAGCCATTCAATGAAATGATGTTTTCCAACGCATCAGGATCAGGGAAATGAATATAATCCTTGTCAATCGCGGCGATATCTTCGTCTTCTTCAGCATCATCATTTGTTGCCAGTAATGAACGACATAATGCCTGGTCGTTTGCTTCATACGGTGTTGTTGGTATTTCTTCCATCTTATTACAGGTGATAGCCAGGCTGTCTTCCAGTAATTCAGGTTTTAGTGAATAACTGTATGAGCCGTCCTGAGCAATACCAAGGATGCCGTATGAACCAACCATAAAGGCTGGTGATGATTCGTCAGGATTGTCATCAGTGACTTCTGCAATGGTATCGCGGGCACTGTAACTACCAATTAACTTGCCAAAAATTTCTTCTGGTTGCGTCAGCGTCTCATCTTTGGTGTTCATTGGCACAGTTGGAGCCTGATTGATACTGGCACCCAGGGCAAACAGTTGTGCATCGCCTCTGAAATCCAGTGAGCCGTATAAATCAAGCGTTAACTTACTAATGGCATTGGCTTGTTTTGAGTCGGTCTCTTCTGGTTTGCCAATAAACAGCATGGAGTTTTTGGTGATAGTGTATTTGGCATCTTGATCACCAATACCTGGTTTGTCTGAGCCAATGATGATGTTTTCAACATCGATCGTTGATTTATCACCGGTAAAATTGAGTTCTTTTGATGGTAGAGAAGAGAACTTCCATTTCCAGGTGACTTTACTGTTTTTATAACGTCCTGATATTTTCAGTTTACCCTCTTTAAGTTGAAGGGTTTGAGACCAGGTTTCTTTGTCTTTAAATACGGATAAATCAGCAGGGAATTTCCGTACTTCGTACTTATCATTACTCCATTCGGCTTTTACCGTTAACTTATAAGGTTCACAACGATTCGTGCTGGTCGAATTCTTACAGGCAACCGTCAATTCATCTTTTGTTGGGTCTGCCGTGTTGTCATAGGTGGAATCAACCATTAGCAGGCGGCGATCAGCATCAATATCACGGCTTGGTATGGCTCGTTCTACTTTGGTTTCTGCAACCCAGGTACTTTGTTGAAAACCTATTGGGTCTGATGAAGCCTCTTCACGCAGTGTGATGTTGAAATCCAGTTCCAGCGGTTGAGATTCCTTCAATGTTTTTAGTTTTCGCATCTGAGCAGGGTCATGCTCATAACCTGGATCATTGAAATTATTCTCAGTACTGACATCAAATGCTTTGATGTAACGATTGTTAAAGGTTAGCGTTTCGCCTTTAATCTCATCGAATACGATCTCAAGATACTCTTTCTTCCATTGCTCACTGCCACGATTTGATTTCAGGATATGCATAGGGTCAGGCGTCGCTGTAATCTCAATGCTACTTATCTGGGCAGGACCAATAGAAGTTGGTTGCCGTAATGAAATAGCAAGGAATGGTAACTCGAAGGTTTTGTCTTCATCAGTATCTGTTATGACGCCTAACAAAGTACCGTAGTCGTCATTTTTGTTTGCAGTACCATTGATATCAGTAATGGCTGGCACATTGAAGTTCCAGTTCATTGATGGATTTTCACGAGCCCAACGCCATTTTATCTGAGGATTGATGTCATCGCCGTCTGAGGGAGAGTCTAACTGAGCATTAATCTCACCCGTTTCTTCAGCGCCAACTTTAGTCGCATCGAATTCCGGTGCGTAACCATTATTATCAACAAATAACACGCCGGATTGGGCAACGGTGGCACCTTCCCAGGTTTTAAGTTTATAAACTTCTACCGGTTCCACACCCGGATCACCCATCAGGTCTTTCAGTACTTCTTTATCTGTGACGACAAACACTGACTGACGTAATTTGGATTTACCGTCTTCTTTAACCAGATTGCGGAATTTCACGCCAAAGTAGAGATCAGCTGTGAATTTAAACGTTCCCGCCGCTGAGCCGCGGAAGTGTCCCATGCCTGACATACCCCAGTCAGACTGGAATTCGTCGGTTGCACTGCTGACACCCGCAGTATAAGAAAGACGCATCACCATTTTTTCTGAGTCGACTTTCAGTACTTGTAACGGCACGTTGAACTGAGCAAAGGTTGATTGCAGCGTTACGTTAATCAAGGTTGCCAGCTCGGCTGTGGTCAGGTGAGGTTGTTTAATAATCTGACTTTCAACTATGTTTGAAAAACGGTCGAAGAAACCAGGTGCGTTAGTATCTGTGTTATCGCCCGTAGTGTCTGTTGTTGCACGACCGCCCATGCGACCAAAAACCGGTACACTGGTGTCGTAGAAACGTTTTTGCAGGAAGTCGAAAGCAGCAGTTAAACCGTCAGCTAAGACACGAGGGTCCATTGCCGGTTCACGGATAACCACTGAGCGGCTGGTGCGACCTGCGCGATTAACGGTAAGCCCGGCGTTATCGAAGAACAACTGACCCGTGAAAGTGTTGCTGGTGGCGCTGTCTTGTTGGAGTGTATCGCCGTTGGCCATAACTGTTACGCGTTGATGGTTGTGATCCTGTTGAACTATCGACACGATATCGAGTGTTACAACCGGATGTGTGACTTCGCTTTGGTCCGTGTCTGGATCGGTAAATTCGCCAGTCAGGTGGAGCTGGAATTGATCTGAAACGATACGAATATCTGTGGTCGCCATGGTATTAAAGATGGCATCAGCATCAAGGTTATATTCATAGCTACCATCAGCATTAACGGTGAAGGTGCCATGTTTGCCTTGAATGTCATTACCCGTTTTAACAAAGCGTTGGCGGCTATTGATGGCATTTGTGGTAAATAGTGGATTCGTCATTAAACGAGCATTATCAACCCACAGAGTTTCACCGTTACTGTCCAATAGATTCATCGTCGTGACGACTGGTTTAGTAACAGGTTTACCGGTTTTCAGAATAGTAAAGGTTACTGAATCGCCATCTGCATTGCCTCCAATCGTTTGTGGCATCAGGCTACCAGTGACTTGTAGTGATGAGTTTGAACTGCAAACGGTAGCAGAACCACAGAGTGTCGGGTTGTTGCCATTCATTGATGCTGAATAAACAACGTCTCCAGCGTCATTAGTGGTTTTTGTGACAGTGATATTGGCAGTCATATTTTCAATAACGGTATCGTCATCACTGCCAGTACCTGCTTTAGCTTGCAATTGATAGACAAATGAGTCAGTAAATTGCCAGTTGTCTTCGGCGTTGAATACTAATTCTTCCGGATCGAAGAGGTAGGTATAGTTTAATGATGGATTTACAGTCAGCTCACCATAGTTTCCTTGAGGGAATGTTGAACCTTCACTCAGGGTTACTTGTTCCAGCGCTTTGATATGTACGGCTACTTGCTGGTTATAGCTATCGCCGTTGATGTCTTCCATTGTGTAATCAAAGATATCTATAACGGTGCGGTCTGGACGTTGACTGATGTCTTCCAGAATCTCTTCTGTTTTGTTTGAGGTATTAAACTCACCATTATTCAATTGATAAACAAAATCGCCTGCAAACTGGTTAGTACCTTTGATTTTGGTAAAGGTAAGTTTGCCGTATTCACCGGAGATAGAGGTTGGACTAAACGTCCAGTCAGGGTTCAGTTCAACGGTTGATTCACCGTCTTCTGTGTCTGGAACTGTCAGATTCACCGCGCCTTTCATTGTGTTGTAGAAAGGTTCACAGTTTTCTGCTTTGGTCGGGTCATCATCACAGGTATCACTGTTATCGAGCAAGGTGTAGTACAAATCACTGATACGTGGTGATTGGCGGTCGTCATTTTCTGCCTGGTTGTTATAAACCTCGACATTGATGGTTTTCCACTGATTCCAGTCGGTATTGTCAAAGCTGACACTGGATACCTGAACAAAACTGTTGTCCGGGCCTTCAAGTGTTGTTACCGGTGTGCCGTAGAAGGTTAAATCGACTTTAGTTTGTGGTTGCGACTTTAAGCCAACCCGGAAACCATTAAAGCTACCTTCATCAACGACCAGGCCATCAAGAGGCATGACGTATTTCAGGCCCACTTCTTCGTTATCGATAATCCGAACACCCGCGCTTTGATACTCAGGATATTGAGTATCTAAAACGTAGCGGTCACCGCCATAGCCGTCAGCCGTATCAGGTTCTTCAATCACGATGACAACTTTTTCATATCGTGCAGCTAAAGATTCTTCTGGGGTGAAATCATCAATAGGGAAGATTGGTAAGCTAACCCGTGTTTTATTCTCAGGAATATACACTTTACCTGAACCAAGCGTGTCATAGCCTTGGAAATCCGGGCCTGGATCAGCCAGTTCGCCTGCCGCTGGTGGCTCTGTTTCTGCTGTAGTGCCCCAGGTTTCGGCATCGTTAGCGCCATAAATGGTGTAGTTAATGCCGATACCGCCAGGAATACCAACGGGATCGTCGACATACAGCGTGAAATAACCCGGATGCGTATTTTCTACTGCGTCCAGATCAACACCAGCTCGTACAATGGGTGAATCGTTGTCTTCGATGCTAACTTCGAGAGGTGCAACCGGGTTATTCAGATAGGCTGGGTCAAGTTTGCCACGGCTAACACTGGTCAGTGGCTCTGAGTCGGATACTCCTGTTATTTCTGACGTAAACCTGGTGCCAGAGCCTGTAACGGCTGAGAATGTAATATCCGGTGACGTTATGTTTTCACAGCCAGTTTCAGCATGTACACAAATCGGGCGATTCAGGTAACCGTTGACGGTGTAGGTCGTTTCAATGGTATCGGTTTCGTCTTCTCCACCTTCTACCGTTACTTCACTTACCACATCGACAGTAATATCAAGGTTGTAATTTTTATAGATGCCGTCAGCAATGGTGTACCACAGGCGTTGTTCTGCATGGAAACCGTCGGTCAATGGACGCAATATTTCATAGCGTATCGTGCCATCCGGCTGCCAGCTAAGCGAGCCAAAATCAGTCGTGACCGATTGACCCGGATCAGCATAAAGCAGGTCTATTTTACTGATATGGTTGTATTCCACTTTATCGTCGTCAACGGCAGCAACCCCGATGGTTCTGGCCAGATTCCAGTCATCTGGTGTGAATTGTATCGTCAGTTGTTGACCTGCCAGCGAATTCACCTGATTGAAGAAGTTATCTTGCTGTTCAGTCAGAGGTTGTTTGATGATACGTAAAATTCTGTCTTGCACGTAACCATTGGTTTGGATAATGAGACGATCTTGATCAAAATCTTGCGTGTTGATAGCGACAAATTGCCATTCTCGATAGTTCTGCGAGGTAAATGTTAACAATTCCCCTTCAATGTCGACGGTAACATCGTTGAACGGTTGAGTCGTTAAGCGAAGTTTTAGCTTAACGTTATCAAGGTTGGTGGCAAAAACATTGTTGTGGAAGCCATCATTAATGACCGGAACGCCAGCAGTGATGTCCACAATTTCCAGTGCATCGTCTGAATAGTTGTTGGTAATAACCTCACGCGGCTCAGCATAATCTATGTCAGCGCGTGCATTTTTCGGGCTTGCTGCCGGCATATCTGATTCATAAGCGCTTATAACAGCCGTTTCATCTTCTGCCACGTTTTCTGCGGTATACGTTTGCCAGCTGTTCCAATTTGAATGGTCAAAGATAAAGTGTTTTTTACTGCCTAGTGCAACAGTGATGTTGATGTATTCCTGTTCCGTCGGCGGTGTTGAAGGACGAAGCGCAAATCGAATCGTGCCATCTTCCAGTAGTACTTTAGATAAATCTTTATTTGGTATGGCTTTACCTGCTATCTGATCGACAAGCAGAATCGTTGGTTTATCATTAACTTTTTGTAGTGATGTGACAGGAATATTCAGGGTTTCTGTGCCTAAGCGTCCATAGCTGTTATCAATCACAAAAGACAGACTCTCTTGTGCGTCTGCAGAGTGACTGAATTGGGTCTGTTGATACCGGTAGTCACCATCCTGATTCCAGCAAACAATACCGTATTTGCCCATCGCCAACACACCATCGTTAGTACTATCATCCTGAGTGCTACATTCAGTGGTAACTGACTTATCGGTAAAGCGAGTGACGTTGTTGATATGGTTGGTTGCGGCATGCATTGACAATGATTTCACCAGCTTACGTTGTGGGAACAGCGTGATTTCATTGTCCTGTGGTGCAACGGTGACCGATAACGGCTCAGTCGGTTGTGCATTCAGTGAAATGGTCAGTGCGTTTATTTCACCTTCTGTGGTTGAACCAGCTGGTTGACCTACAACTGGGAGTGGTGAGTAGGTGATGTCCAACGTTGCTTCATCATTATCGCCCGTGTTGTTTACTACAATGGGCTTAATGAGTTTGTTATACGTTTGGTCAGCACTGACGCCTGCGATAGCAAGTGCATAGCTGCTGCTGTCGTCTTCATCAACCTGATCATCCGTTGCTTTGATCCAGAAGGATTTTGGTGTATTCCAGCTATTACCTTCGGCAGAGAAGCGCATTTCTATGGTGTCGGTAAATCCGTCCATTTCTGCCAAGGAGACGGTTGCGCCATAGGTTGGATTGCTTGAGCCAATACGAACGATGACGGCTTCGGTTGGCTGGCTCTGCAACTGGATGGTGTACTCTTCCGCATCAGGATTTGACTCCGAAACCGTGATGGAATCTGCAATCGTGGTAGAGCCTTTTTTCACAGTGAATCCAGGTTGGTCATCGTCCGTAATGGTAATTGTTGCTATATCAGAACCTGGGCGGAAGTGATATTTAGCTTCAGCAGATAAACCTTCTATCAACTGAATATTGAGAACCTCATTGGTTTCAACGATATCATCATTAACGATGTTCACCGTAAGAGATGCTGACGAAGAATTGGCTGGAATGGTGACACTGCCATAGCCCAGGCTATTCATAACCCGGATTTGACCCTGATTATCACTGAAGACCAAATCTTCCATACCATCGTTATTAAAATCAACGATCTGATGGAATTCCATCTGATCATATGGATGTCGGGTACGCGTTCGGGTGTGGAGTTTTTCATCCAGATACTGGTCAATATGCTGGAAGTGACGAGCGATATAGTTGTTCGGTGCATGACGATAACGTGGTGCATCATCAGTACCGACATTTTCGTAGTAACGCAGGAATCCTGGTTGTTGTGCCGGGAGGTTGCGTAACTGATCAATGATCAAGTCTTTATCACCATCACGGTCCAGGTCAACAAACTGTGGCACTATGCCAAGCCCATTACCGCTCAGTTCATTGTCGCCAGGCTTATTACCCGAACGATGAAGTTTTACCGTATTAAGACCGGCGATTTTCAATGGCTTAAAGCTGATGTTGTCTCGCTTAACATGGCTGGTAAAGCTGGCCAGTTCGCCTTTTTTGTTGGCGACAATCAGCTGACCATTAAACACTGCTGGTGTGAGCTGTTGTTGGGTAGACAGAGCCGGGTGACTTACATCGATAGTGCGGAGTGCTGCGAAACGAGGTTCGTTTACTGAGCCGGTGTTTAATGCAACACCGAGTTGTCCATCTTTCAGACCAGCAATCAGATCAAACTGTTTATCATTATTGATATCTAACAGTGTAATCGGTGCCGCATGAGTCAGATTTACTGAGGTTTCAATGTGACGATAATCGCCTTCTGGTGTAGTCAGATGCAGTGAAACACGCCCGGTATCATCGACAATCAGTAAATCTTGCAACTTGTCCGCATTTAACTGAGCGACAGCAAAGGTTCTGCGACCGGTTGTCGTGCGATCATTCAAGCTCTGATGCGTTGATTCTGGGGCTGTGAACTGTGTCATGGCTGTTACGTCTTCACCAACCGTTGCGGATTGTTGAATGCGCCAGTATGACGGTTGAGTTGCTAAAACCGGTTGGCAGGCTGACTCATCAGGTGATGCCAGATCGCATGTATTACTGAGGAGATAACTGGTGCTGTTCGGGTCAACTTGATCGTGAATATCAAATTGATTAAAAGGCCAGTAAGCAACTAAGGCACTGGATTCTCCCTGATTAGAGAAATTAAGAGTCGTCTGGTAGTTTTGAGCGATATCACTATCTGTTCTTAAGGTTTTCCAGATACGCAGTTCATCTATGAAACCATTAAAGCCTTGTGAGGCATTACTAACAGAGCTTAATACCAACTGACGATCCTGGTCAGACGAAATGGCCTTTTCGCCAACCGGAATACCATTGATAAACAGGGTTTCTTTATCTTCAGTAACACGCCAGCTGACCAGTACTCCTTGAATATTATTGTTACTGGTGTCCCATGGAGCTGGCAAAGTATTCAATCCGAATGCGGTGGTAATCTCTTTATTATCTAGTGAAAGAAGCGGCTGCTTTTCGTCGTTCCCAATTTTCCCTTCCAGAATTGTTTGTGTAGTCACTAAATCAGACGGTTGTATCCAAACCTCTAATGTAAAGGTATTTCGTTTATTATCTGTGATTATGACAGGCGATTCTGGGACGAGGTAATACTCAGGAGTGGTTGATGATGATAAATCCAGGGCTGAATAGCCCGGGGAATTCAGTCCTTGTTGGTGGACGGTATAAAATACCTGGATGTCATGATCATAGGTAGTCGATTTCTCTGTCACAGGATCTCTGAGTTTGAAATCAACCTGAATTGCGCCACTAATATCATCTTCATTAATTTCTTGATGGGAATTTAGTTTAATCAGAGGGGTTGTATAGTCTGCTGACGCAGTTAAAGACGTTGCTATAGAAGGAGCATCCGTCAGGTGTTGTAAATTAAGTTCCCGCTCGAAGGTTTCTCCTGAGGTATTTGTTAGCGTGAAAGTTAGTTTAGCGGGTTGAGGACGAGGATTCGCATAATACACCCAGACTGGTGTATCTGTCTGACGGGTAAGTGTAAGCTCACCGTACTCTGTTACCATGGTTTCATCAACGGCGGTTGTAACAGGTGGAGCTGTGCCGTTTGGTTGATAAGTAATGAATTGAATATCTTCAAGGGAGAAATCTGCACCAGCTGTTGATGAGATCAACTTAACTTCAGGGGTGCCCTGATTAATCATTATCTCAAAGAATGCATTGTGATCATTGCCATTAATCAAAACGGTGAAGCCTGAAATAGCGATCTGATCAGCGAATGCATCAAAGCTGGATTGTTCAAAGTAAGGCGCATGTAACTGCACCGAACTTCTCAGACTGGCTGGTTCGTCACCTGGCTCGATCGTTGGTAACGTATCCTGATAAATGGATGCTGTTAATAAAATCTCACCATTCTGTGTAGCCTGAATCACTCTTCCATTGTCGTAAGCTACCCAATCCCAGCTTAGTCTCTCATTCGTAGGCGCTGGAGAAGTCGTATGGCGATAAACGAAAATTTCGGATTGATCTGTTGTGGATAATGCAATCGAGTTAATTCCGGTAGATTGGCCCGCTTTAGCAAAATAAGTTGCTGTTGCTTCTACATTATCCGGGTATATCGCAATGGTAACGGTATCCTGGAGATAATCCACACTGGCTCGCGCTGAAGTTCTCTGCGACGCAGTTAGGTAAATAAATGAGTTTTCTGGATCGTAATTGCCATCAATATCAGTACCTTCCTGTGTGGCCAGTACAGTTACAAATTGTGGTGTATTCCAGTTCTCCTGTGTAAAGGTCATTGACTGGCAGCTTATCCCTTCTTCTGCATCACATGAATATGCTACCGAGGGACTACTGGCCGAATCAGACGTTTTAGTTACAGGTGCGGTGGAACTTTCTGACAGGTCTATGGTAATCGGCGCGCCTGGTTTTCCTTTTAACTGGAAGCCAAGGCGTTTTTGTTGACCGACAGTCAAACTCACTGTACCGGGTTCATCGACCCGATCCTGCGGTGTTACCAGAGTAGGTGTTGCATTGCTGGTTAGCGTGGTTGCAACATTATTTTTGGCGATAAAGCCTGAACCAAAACTCAGTAAACCGGGTTGTACGTATGGGTCTTCAGAACCAGCGAGTGTAAGAGCGTCAATATAGTAATCCTCGCCCATATAACTGAAGGTTGTTGATGTCATAGCCAGATTGATGGAGGTGTCAGCGCCTGAACCAGTGGTTTCTCCACTGGCTGTTAGTGTCACTGGAACATCAAATTCACTAATCGACAGGTGAGCAGCATCCATGACTTCAAAATCGCTGTTAAATGGCGTTAACCAGCCAACGGCAAGGTGATCATCGTCACGTACATTGAGTTGCAGCACCTGTATGGTGTATTGCTGACCTTTTTCCAGGTAGATGGATTGAGATTGTTGTTCTGAGTTTAGACGGCCTGTTAAATCGTTATCTCCCTGAATATCAGTATTTGATTCGATATTGTCCCAGTACCAGTCGAGTGGTGCAGGGTAATCTGGATGTTCAAGAGAAAAATCATTGAGTCTGATATTTATAAAGTCATCAGATTCGAGAGAGCTACCGCCGTAATCATGGTAATTGATGGTGATTGATGTACCGTCGTAATTGTTATACATCGGGTGACAATCTTCTGGATCACCAATTCCAAAAAAGTTAGCGGTAACGCCTTCCTCCGTTTGTTGATTAGTATCATTCACGACATAGTTAGATGTTACAAAGCGTTGTGTATCGGTACATATTTGTTGACTTCCATCCCATAACGTCAGTTTTCCAGCATCACCATAGGGCTTACTGACCGTTCCATCTTTCATTTCATAATTGAAACCCCAGCCAGATGCAGCATCAAATTTTTGTAGCTCCAACGTCACATTGGTTGTGTTCGCATGGCCTGAATTTGTTGATGTTGTAATCGTGTAAGTACCGTATTGTTCGCTTCCCGTAATCCATGCTATTTCATTAAGCGGCTCGCCTTTTTTACTCAGGTAAAGTTTTGAATCGCCGTCGGATGCCAGTGCAAAACGGTATTCACCAGATTCCGGTGCGGTTAGGGTGACTGAAACACGGCGAGCAATATCTTCTGCGGCATCTTCAGCCGGAATTTGTAGTGAATTGGTCAGAATGGAAGAGCTTTCGACCTTATTATCAAAGCCATTGCTATTAATAAATGCATCCAGGGATTCTTTGCCTTTTGCATCAAAGTTTTCGACCACGAAGCCGTTAGAGACTGGCGCAGGTTCGAGCCAGTTTTGCGGGATGTTAGTCCATGCGGTTGGTGTTTCGCCCGGCTCTGATTTGTATCGATAGGTAAGGGAGAAAGACCCTCCGGCATCTCCTTTGAAAGCCTGGTAACGCGTTTCCAGGTAGTAACGAGTACCGGATTTAAGATAGATTTCCTGTGAATGAAGTTCATCTACCGTATAGCCGTTGTTTTGTTCGTCTCGGGTTATTTGAGGGGCTAAAAATTCGATGTTTTGGCTGTAGTCATCGGCTGAATTTAGCCAGAACTCATAATATTGCTCGGTTGGATTGGTGTTGAACTGGTAGTAGCCAGTTTGTGCTACGGTGATGTAGCCGCGTTGACGAATCGCGATTCCCTCTGCAAAGCCTGTAATATCAAATGCATCGGTGCTTTGGTTTACTTCCGTCAAATAAGGACGATCTTCATAGGTAATAAACGGTTTATAAGTAAAATCAGTCTCAACGGCTTCTTGCTTAAAGGTTTCGTAGAGCAAGCCATGTTGTTCGTTATTGTTGGTACCGGTTTTTGTTTGTCCTACTTTTGTCACTGATAGCGATTCAATACGGCTGTCATTGTGCTGCACGATCAGGTTGTCGTTGGCAATGCCAAGAACTTCGATTTCTGGGTATAACCTGGCAATGTCACCATCAGTGGGTTTATCAGGTAGATGCTGACTTATCAGGATGGTCGCCCGATCATTATCAATGATGGTGATGTCGGCTTGTTGAGCCGTAGAATTGATCACCAGATTATTTAATGGGGTTCCGGTTGCGTCGGTAACTGTATCAATGGTTGCTGACAGTGTTCTTTGGTTGTTGGCAATATCGTCATCTTTGACGGGAACCGTAAATTCGGCGGCCTGATGCCAGGCTGGAATCGTTACGGTATAACTGTCTGTTGAACCGGAAAGCTCAGTGTTGACTGTGGCTTTAAGCGGAATAGGTAGTGGTTGCCCCAGGATTAGACGGTATGCCGGATATTGCAGAGAACCTTCCTGATAGCGATCAAACGAAGGTGTTATGCCGAGTTCAATGGTGCGTTCACGTGTATCGGTAATACTGGCTTCTTTGATTTTGAGGCGATGGAAATCTTCAATAGGATACAGTGTGCGTTCCAGTGAGGCGTAATTGTTGTCCGAACTTTCTGATTCGACGTTTATGCCTGATGCTAAATTAGCATTTTCAACTGTAACAGGTTGGAACATGGACCAGTTTGAAGGATTAAAATTGAGAGTGGTGTTTCCTGTTACATTTACTGAGACTGTTTGAGTGGGTTGACTACCCAAACGAACCCAAAAGTGCAGATCTCGATTTTTATCAGCTAAAAGAGGGTTACTATCTGTATCGTTATCATCGACTTCTTCACCATTGATATTATCAATAATAATAAGCTTTGGCTGGAATTCACCACTGTCTTCTACCGTTATTTCTGCATAGTTTTTGCTCGGATGAACACTATAGAACTGAAAATCACCATCCGGATTATTAAACAAGGCGTCGCAGTAGGATTGATTCTCATTATTACAAAAAGCATCCTCGTCATAGCTTGGATCGTTCTCAAATGGAATAAGCGTCAGTTTAAAGTTTTGATCGGGTTGTTCAAAAACCGCATCCGGTAAGGCAGAAAACCAGATACGTGCTGTGCCCGGTTGTTCTCCGTCGAGGGTTGACTCTAGTGAGGTAACAGGAATAACAACGGCATTGTAAATTTGAGCATAGTCGTCACTATCTACATGACTGTCTGCACTGGTCGTTGGCGAATCATTGTACTTTTTGTTGTTGTAATTTACCTGATTTAAAAAAACATCATTCGGCTTGCTTGACAGTTTATAGTGAACAGGTAAACCACCCGCTAATGCGTTATTAAACAGTCCACCAATGATTACTGATGAATATTCACCTTCAGTGTTGGCCCAGTTTGTATGTGCGTCACCACCGCTTCGGTTTTTTAGCGGTACAAGCGGTCGTTTGGCCTGCACGGTGATATAGCCGAGTCCAGCCAGTTCATCAACATTAATTTCATCATTGACATGTCCAGTGGAGCAGCTTGAATCTGCGGTTTCCAGTGCATCTGATACATCGCAAATTGTCGTGCGTTCTGATGTACCACCTTCGAGTATTTCAACCTGATAGTTGGCATCTTTTATTGTGATTTCTTTTTTATACTTTGTGTCATCCAGGTAGTATTCCGGCCCAGGTAAAATCTGTACGGAAAATTCTTCGTCACCCTCTAAGTGTTTATCAAGATAGGTTTGAATACCGACATAAGCGCCCTGATTATGGGAAGGTGTTTCAGGGATACTGATAAAATATTTACCGTCATTGATATCACTCTGAGAAATAGTGAGGGCCATAATCCTTGAGGATGAACCCCAGGCGAAGTCGGTACCATAGGTTGCTCTGGCATCATTATCGCTGAGAAATAGATAAACAGTTAAATCACTACTATCGGGAGCGCGATCAAACTCAATCATCAGTTGGGCGCGCTCGCCTTCGAGTACGGTACTGTGATTGTCATCTGTTGAATCGAGTTTGTTGTTTAGTTTTAGACTTAGGGTAGGGTAGTCTTTATTTACGATGTCTTTACTAAGAAACTGTGTTGGGTATGAGCTGTTGTCTTTGCTAGCTACACCATTAGAATTACAGTCATCATCATTATCGCAACTGCCTTTCCATTCGTAGATACTAAGACCTTTTTTATAATTGCTCGATACAGGTGAGCCGCTCGCGTTATTATTATTCAGTACGGTGTTGTTTAGTTTGAGCTTGCTCTGGTTATTGTCAGAACGTACAAAGATAGCACCACCAAATCCTGCGCCTTTACCGCCAGTACCGCCTTGGCCACCAGAGCTTTTGTAACCATCGTCTCCCGTATTACCATAAGTACCAAATTGTATTGATGGAGCGCCTTCACCGCCATCTCCCTCTTCTGGTCCATTGGCTTCACCAGCATCGTCGGCGCCGCCGCCGCCGCCGCCAGCACCAAAGCCACCATTTCCGCCTGGTGCGCCATCTCCGCCACGGTCTCCACCGTCGCTGTTATTGTGATCGCCGCCACCGCCGCCGCCGCCGCCGCCGCCGGAGCCGAATCCACCTGCCTTGCCTCTATTGTCTTCATAGACAGTACAGGTGGATGAACTACCACCTTCACAAATACCATTTCCTGCTCCTCCATCACCGGGAGAAGAATCATCAGGCCAGAATCTGCTATTGTCATTAATTCTTCCCCCTTTACCACCGTTTTTACCACTACTTTTGTGGTCACCGCCACTTCCTGCAGGATTTGGTGAAGTGCCACTAACAGCTGAATTATTGGTTAGGAAACTGTGTTCAAATATGACAAATCCATTATTGATAAACATAGCCCCGCCAGCGCCCATTCCGCCGCCGCCGCCTGTTGCACCATTCCCTCCTTGAGCCAGACCATTTTGTAGATCAATGCCAAAGAACGAGTAGAAGCCATCGCCAGTGTTATCAACAAATGCTATTTGATAGTCGTGATTTCCGTTTATTCTGGAATGACTATCCGAATCATCCGGATTGCCCAGAAACCATACTGGCTTGTCGATAGTTCCCAATTCATTCAATGTATCATTAAGAACAAACCATTTTTGATCTCTGATATCAATAACGCAGCCATTAATACAACTACTATTGCTATCAATGGCTTTGTTAATAGCACTGTTTAATGAGCTTACTGATTCTTCAGTAACTGAAATAACATCATCAATAATTGATGCCGACGTCGATGCTTTTGGCATCTGGTCTGATGTTATTTGAGGGGATGTTGCTTGTTCACTGGCATATGATTGCCCGGCGGGTGAGCCACTGAGGACAAAAAATGTAAGTGCGGATGAAAGTAAAAATTGTGGTCTGATAGCGGGATTGCCACCAGGTTTAAGGCGTGACATGTTGCAGCTCCTTCTAATCCATTTTTCCTAAGCGATACTGCGGATATTGGGTAAATGTGTGAAATTTTAGTAAAAAATCGTAAGGATTTTAGTGCCTTAATTTGAAAAGTACAGTAGAAAAGTACCTTGTATGAATATAATTGTTATCTTATGTAGCTAAATGTTGAGTTAATTGATAACAGATGTGTTGTTATAGGGACTTGTTGGTGTTTGCATTGAAAGGGATTGCAAGGAAGAAGAATATTAGTGCGATAAGCTGGATTGCAGCGTAAACCTTGTTACTGGAATGATAAGAAGAGGACAGATAAGAAAACCGACAACACAGAGAGGTATGCTGTCGGTGAACAGATATGGTTATTGGGTAATCAGGGTAAAAAGTAGTGTTAAAGCCAGTATCGCTAATGTTGACCATGAGCCAATCGTGCCATAAAAGCGGCCTTTTGATTCTCCACCCTGAGCGGTTGTAAAGCCAAATGCATGGGCGAAACGACTAACACAAAATACAATTGCCAGTCCCATCACTAAAAGTTCGTTAACAGCCATTAGTTCTGAGACTAAAAATAACAGAATGCCGAGTGGGGCATTTTCAAGTAAGTTAGCATGCGCCCGAATAGCAACTTCTAAATCACTGTTGCCTTGATCACCGATACCAATACGGTTTTTTAAACGTAGTTTGACGATGCGTGATACTAAAATCAGTTTTAAGAAGATAATGACTGCAAGTACAACGGGTGTGTATGTCAGGTGGACCATCAATGAATCAGGCATAGAATGTTCCCATATTAATTTATATCGTTGTTATTGTAATGCCGCTAAGGTTACTGAGTTTAGGGTAAAACGGCGATGGTAATTGCTTTAAATTCAAGCGCTTTATAATAGAGTTGTCGTTGTAGGAAGTAAATGTTTATGGGATAAGTGGCATTCCCCGGTGGTGGCTTGCCCCGGGGAAAGGATTGAAATCAGAGATTAAGCTTCAATCTCTGTCATAACAAAATCTTCTTTTGTTACGCCACAATCAGGGCACATCCAGTCATCAGGAATGTCTTCCCATTTGGTGCCTGCCTCAATGCCATCATCCGGCCAGCCCGTTGCTTCGTCGTAAATCCATCCGCACACTTCGCAAATATACTTTTTCATGTTCATCATTACCTTTTCATTGTGGTCGTAATAATCATTAGCTGAGGGTTTGTCCACGATGGTAGTCGTTTCTTCATACTAATGATGGTTATTAAATAAATCATGAAATTGTTAAATAAAAGTTTAATTTCAGTCAACTTTTTTCTCAAATTATTTGAAATTAAGCGGTGATTTATTTGTTTGTGTTCGAATTACAGCCGACCTTTCAGTACATCAATATACATTTTGAAATCACAAACAAACGAATAAAACGGGTAGGTGAAGGTTGCGGGTTTATTTTTTTCAATGACAAAGTGACCTAGCCAGGCGAATCCGTAGCCAACGACAGGCAGTGCAAAAAAGATCATCCAGTTTTGAGTAAAAAGCATGACAAGGAGTAAAAACAAAAACAGTGTTGTGCCAATAAAATGCAGCATGCGATTGGTTTTATTTTTATGCTCTTGCAGATAGTAAGGGTAAAACTCTTTCAGGGATGAAAATTCTTTTTTAGTGGCCATGAGCAGGTCTCCAGTTCATTAATTCAGGCATTTCTTGATGCAGTTGATGGTTGATTCAGATGCTTAAGTACATCTTGCCATAAGCTTTTACGAAATTGTGTTCTGAAAAAGCCAAAATGCCCAACGGCATTATCGTTCACATCCTGCTGATCGATATGTCTACGGGTTACATTAGCGGATGTATACAGTGCTGATAGTGCATCAACGGCGGCAGGTGGGGCAAACAATTCGTCATCGTAAAAACTGTAAGCGATGAGTTTACCTGGATAGCTAATGAAATGTTCGTGGTTTGCATTGCCTTGTTGATCAACGACAAAGTGTTTGTTTCGGCACCACTGAGCCCATTGCAAAGCAACATTTTTGGGTAGATCACAACTGTTGAGTAATTTTCCGGGCAAAAATCCTTTAAAACGAACGAGGCCGGGTAAAAGCAAGTGCATTGAAAGCCAGACTTTGAGTTTCATCAGACCTTGCCAGTGTCCCCAGTAACCTTTTTGTCCGGCTATACCAATAAAAGTGCTGATATGCTGATTGTTGGATGCGAGGCCGACCAGTTGAGCGCCGACTGAGTGACCAATGCAGTTGATCGGTAAACCTGGGTGGTTGTCTTTGATCCAGTCAATGACACCCACCAGATCTTTTTCTCCCCACTCGTGCATCCAGCCAGAGAAACTGGCGACAGGTTCATAAAGCGAGTCACTGATCCCGCGATAATCCCACGTAATGACAATCATGCCCTTATTGGCCAGATACTTAGCAAATGACTGATAGTAACCTCGCTGAACGCCCATGGCTGAGTTAATCAGCACAATGGATGTATTGGCTTTTTCAGTGCTTTGATAGCGAGTGGCTGCTAATTGGTAGCCGTCAGTGGCATTCAGAGTGAGAGTATCAACTGCTAACATAATACGTTTGCCTGTCAGAAGGTGTATTCGTAATTCAGGCGGAAATGATCGTTTTTGCCGTACTGGCCAAACGTGCCATATTCTTTGCCATAAAACTGGTTAAATTCGAGCTGGATCATTGATTCATCATCAATATCCCAACCTGCTGAGTAACGCACCAGCCCGTCATCAAGCCCGAGTACGTGTTCAAAAATGACTTTAATGCTGAGTTTGTCGTTGATGAAGGATTCTCTGTAGAGCAAGGTAAATATGTCTTCATATTTACCTCTGTTTGCCAGTACGTTTTTTCCTTTCATGGTGTCACTAATGTACTGAGCACTAATCATGGCATCACCAAAACCATACCAGTCGAGGCCGAGAACCCAGGTCAGGTTATTGGCTCTGAATGTTCCGTTCTCTGTGCGGAAACTGGTGGACACTCGATTAGTGGTGTAAACCATCTCAGTCCGAACCGTTAAATCGCCAAAGGAATTGGTGGCGGTTGCGCCTATTACGTGATTTCTGTTGGTATCGAAACGGAATCGAGTGCGGGGACGATCATTAATGATCACGCGATCACTATACATCGCATAGAAATCACTGAGTTTGTACAAGTAGTGAACGCTCAGGTCCCAGCCATCCAGGAAGGTCGCGTATTTGAATCCAAAGTCACTGTTACTCAGTGAAATCGTTGGGCTGTCAATGGGTTCAAAGCTGGCAGGTGGGCCATGAAATATTGGTGACGGCTCAAAAAATACGCTTCTGTTGCCGTAAGCATACCAGGGTTCTGGTACAAAGTGAGCCGTTGTATCTGGTATCCAGAGTATTTGTAATTCGCTGTTTTCAAAGCCGAGTTCGTAATTAACTGTCCACAGCGGGATGCGTGAATCATCGTATTCATCAAGAATGAAGTACTCAAAACTTTGTGGATTTACGACATCCAGTACTTTGATACCGTCGGCTTGTCCCCAGACAACTTGCTGCTTACCAATTTTCCAGGAGCAACTGTCTGCGTCAAAGTCACACTCATCTGGCGAATAGTCCAGATAAAAGTTTCTTAATTCGAGGTAACTGTGATCGCCAATGTTTATTGGATCTGATAATTGTGAATAGGAGTGAAACTCATTTTGTCGCACACCGTAATTATCAAGAAAATCGGTTTTAACACGACCTCCAAGCACCCAGGTGAAGTTATCGTCGGAGATAACCCACTCTGAGTCTATTATGGTGTTGATGCGATCGCTTTCTACATGGTGGGCCTGGCGGTCGACATCGAAGGTTGTTTCAAATCGAAGTGTTGTGATTCGTTCTACATCGACCGCTTGGGTAAAACTGGAAACAAATATTAAACCAGATACTGCGATGGCGGACTTACTTGCCATTTTTTAATGCTCGTTTAGTAAATACAGAGTCTTTTAGTTGCGTGTTGAAATCGACATCAGAGAAAATTAACTGTGATGAGTGACCTGTTTTGTGGTTATCTGCCACAACCAGGTGTGCTTTCCAAATGCCGTCAATTTTCTTATAGCCGCTGGAAACAATTGTTTTTAACTCATTACCAGCGATGTCCCAGTGCTTAGACTTGAGAACGATTAAACGCTCTGTATCAATCCAGCGAACAACTTTTGAATAACCCAGTTCTCTTGCAATGCTGTCGTTGATTGGCATGCATTCAATGCGATAGGTGGTGTGTCCATCAACGGTTTCTTCGCCCTTTAGCTGGAAGGTAAAGTCTGATTCTGAGACTTTGCCACCGTTTTTAATATCATCGTAAGTGAAATCAGTTCCAAGGAAATATTTGCCACGCTCAGATGAAGATACGCGTCTGACTTTTTTCAGGGCAGGGATGTAAAGCCATTGATCATCGTCTTTCTCCTGAAGGGCATAATCAAAAATCAGGAAGCCTGTGCCTTTTACTGATTTTGGGCCTTGATAGGAGATTTTTAATTTTTTGTCTTCACCATAATATTTACGATACATACGGGTGTGACGTTTGCGGGTTTTACCTCGTCGATCAGCTAACAAAATTTCCATATTCTGAGAGAGTTGTTCGCCCTCAGTTTGCGCATTCAACATGGCAATAACGCCATTGCCAGTTGCGTTTTCTTTGTTGATCTCTGGTGCTGACTGAGTATCAGATGTCTTTAACTCGGCTGTTTCATCAGCGTGTGCAGGCTCTGATAGTGACAGGGTTGTTAAGGCGGTAGCAACCAGCGCGACCTGGCTAACGGTGGATAGTTTTGAATTGATGCCGGTTTCATCGTCTGTAAATGCGTCTTTGCGTAGAAAGCTCGGCCGTACAAGTTTTAACAAGGCAGGGATGATAGTGACACTGGCTATAAAGCTAACAGAAATACCAATCGCAACCAGCGCACCAAAACGAACAAGCGGTATAACATGGCTCAGCATCAGTAAGCTGAAACCAAGACCAACGGACAGGAAGTTAAATAGCAACACCCGACCGGTAGACGGGAAGAATTGAGCAACAGCTCGTTTCAGGTTCAGTTTATTATCGTTAATCAACACAATAAAACGTTCCAATGTATGAATTGAGAAATCGACACCGAGGCCTATAGCAATAGCCGCGAACATCGAGGTACCTATACCAAGCCAGATACCGGTAATCCCCATTATCGAATAAATAACTAATACCGAAAACACCACAGGAATAACGGCTATCAGACCAGCGGAGACTGATCGGAATACAAGTGAAGCCATTGCCAGAACAAGAGTTAGTGCTATTGCAACACTCTTGAAATGACTATCGCCAAGTAATTGTATCCAGTGATAGTCAACATTAACTCGGCCACTAATGTTGGCGGTTACTGATTCGTCAGCGAAGTGCTGATCGAGATAAGCCTGAATTGTTTCGACAATTGGCTTGTTATAAGTAAATCGTCCAGTTTTTAGTGACACACGTATATTGGCAAGTTGGTAGTTAAAGTCAACATATCTCTCAAAATCATCCGGGTCGCCGGAGACGGAATACATCAAAAAGTATTGCGCAATCAGGTTTCTATCTTCAGGTAGTCGATAATAGGCTGCATCATTTTCATGTAACGCTTTGTTAATTTGCTTGAGATGCTCAACGATAGAGGTTGACCCACCTACGCCAGGAATTTTCTCAATATAGACTTGCAGTGCTTCGATCTTTTCCAGCACTTCGCTGTCAAATAACCCTTCTTCTTCCGGTGTTTGAATCACAATATCCAGAGTGTTAGTTCCGTTAAACACTTTATTGATTTGTTTATCGGCGACATACAATGGTTCATCGGTTCTGAAGGAGGTTATCCGCTCTTCATCGACAACGAGTTTGCTGGCAGAGTAACCACCAACAACAAAGACAACCACTGCAAGAATAATCACGATAGCGCTGTAATGATGAATAGCCAGACCGATACGGGATAAGCGTTTCATGTGTTTATCAGGCGCTGCATATTTGCTTTCTACCCGATACAGTTTGCTGGGAACCGGATTAAGTTTTACAAGGGTTGCAGGCAGGAAAACCATTGAATAAAGCCAGGCCATTGAAACACCAATGGCAGCATAAAGACCAAAATAGGCCATTGGTAACATGACTTCGGCTGCAAAAATTCCAACAAAACCCGCAATACTGGTCAATGTCGTTAGTGTGATTGGGCGCCACATATGTGCCATGGTGTCGATCACCAGATTTTCTGGTAACTCGGCTGGATTGCCGCGTACTTGTTCGTAATATTCTCCGAATATGTGCAGTGAATCAGCGACAGCAATGCCAATTAAAATAACAGGTAATGCATTGGTGATGACATAGAAAGGAATTTCCTGAGAAGCCATTAAACCGATTGTGGTGGTGAGTGTGCCAAGGATAACAACAGCCGGAATAACGACACTTCGAATGGTTTTGTAGGCAAATGACAACATGATAACGATGAACAGAACGGCAAGCGGTACCATTTTTCTTGCATCTTCAGACATATAAACCTGTAGATATCCTCGTACAGCGCCTTCACCGGCAATGTAGATATCCTGTGTTGTTACAGGTGCTTGTTTTTTCAGGTCTAACAGATATTTATAGGTTTCCGGTGCTTTTGTGCCATCGAGTAGTTCTGCAATGATCAATGAGCCTTGTTCGTTTTCACTGACCAGGAATCCTTGATAAAGCGGCGATGCAAATAAGTCACGTTTTATGCCTGCAATGGTCGCTGGATTGAGCTCTGCATCGACGTCCAGGTAGGGTTCTACTTCGAGTTGATCTGTGCTGCCTTTGATATTTTTTACGGTGGTCAGCGAGGTGATTTTATCCGGGTCGATATTTGGCACGCTAAGTAATTGTTCAGACCACCATTTGATCAGTTCGAGTGTTTCAGGATTAAAAATACCGGTTTCACTGTCATTGACGATGGCAATGACCATTGGATCATCAAGGCCAAAGGTTTCTTTAACTTTTTCCCGATACAGCAGGGCAGGATGTTCAGGTGGTATATATGCATTGGCTGAAGCGTCTTTTTTGATCGCTTTAAACTGCGTCGCCGCCAGTATGATTAAAACGATACTGAGCGTGATAAACAGTTTTGGAAAACTGACAATAATATTAAAGAAGCGTCGCATGACGTGATCGAAACCCATAATTTTTCCTGCTTTGTTCATACCGTATCGGGCGTTTTATGACCGGGCATGATGTTCTGTTCTTGCGTTGTCTGTTTGTCTGGGTGTGATGAGGGTTTAGTCTCATCCTGTTGTTGCTTCAGCGCGTGTTTCAGCCGCATCGGTTGTCGAGTTTCACTGTCTATAATGGAGACATGAATTCGTCCTGATACAGCTGGAATGTTCTCCTCCTGAGACGGGATATTAATCGTTTGTGCAAATTCCAGCTTGAAATAACTGCTGGAATGGAGCGATGTAACGATGGTGACCTGTTGTGTCGTTATTTCCCTTAGATAATCTACTTCAGCGCGGGTCAAAACAGGGACTGCATGATCGGGTAAACAAATTTGTTGTTGATCAGCCCAGGCCTGACGACCTAATTCAAACAATTCCATTGCGACGGCATTATTGACATGACCATAACGGTCAAAATCTCGTGGTCTTACACCGTGAACAATAGTGACAGGCTTGTTATCTGGCGTACTAACTGACTTCATGTTAACTAACCATTTCAAGCCGGTTTAGCGCATTATTGATATAAAGCTTCTTCGCCGCCTGACGTTTGACTTTACCACTGGTTGTTTTTGGTAATTGCCCGGGTTTAATCATGACGATGTCTTCGGGAATTAACCCAGTAGCTCGGTTGCACTGTTGAATTATTTGTTGCTCCAATGTTGCAGAAGCTTGCTTGGTCTCGCATATTATTACAAAAGACTCTGTGTTTGCACCTGAAATTCCCACAGCAACACTACTTCCCATTCTAAGTTGCTCTAATTGATCCAGATGCCATTCAATATCTTGCGGGTAAATGTTTCGTCCGTTTACGATGATGACGTCTTTCATTCTGCCCGAAATATATAACTGACCTTCATACATGAAACCGGCATCACCGGTATATAACGCACCGTGTTTGAATGCTTCCTGATTGGCTTCCTGATTGTTGAGATAGCCTCGGGATATCGATGGGCCTTGTGCTCTGACTTGTCCGACAAAACCTTCAGGTAATAGCTGATCATTTTCATCAACGATGTCTATCGTATGACCGTCGACCGGAAAGCCGCAGCTAACGAGGTTGATTGCTTCAACACCTTGTTCTGCATGTCGGATATTTCCGTTGTCATACTGTTTTTTATCAATCGACAGGGTTTGGAATGGGTGGGGAGCGTGCCCAAATGAGAGCGCGAGTGTCGCTTCTGCCATGCCGTAGCAGGGTACGATGGCGTTTGGATTAAATCCGTATTCTGCAAAGCGTTCGCAAAATGTATTTACTACTTCTGCATTCACTGGCTCAGCACCACAACCTAATACGCGGATTGAACTCAGATCGATTTGTTGACCGGGTTTGATGCGTTTTGCCATGAGTGACAATGCGAAGTTCGGTGCAAATGTGATGGTTGCTTTAAATTCAGTAATCGCCTGGAACCATTTAGCTGGTGAACGAATGAATTTTTGTGTGGGAAGGTAAACCATCTGACAGCGGTAATACATGGGCGTCAGTACTTTACCGATGAGGCCCATGTCATGGTGCATCGGCAACCACGAGACAGCAGTATCTTCTGGCGTTACTGCGAGTTGTTGGCCTATGGCGTGAACATTGGCGTCCAGATTCCCGTAGCTAACGACAACACCTTTCGGTTTTCCGGTTGATCCTGATGTAAATTGAATGAAGCATGTGTCGTCTGGCGATAGTAAGGCTGGTGCACAGCTTGTGTCAGGCGACGTCATCATATCTTCAACCGTTGTAACGGTCAGAAATTCCGGACGTTGATCGAACAACGATGCTAACGCTTCAGTTGTAACAAGTGTTCTGGCCCCTGATTGCTGCAAGATGTGTAACAGCAGAGATTGATACCAGTTCATATCCGTGTTGGGCGCAGGTGGGCTGACAGGAACCGCAACGACGCCTGCTATAGTACAGGCAACAAAGGCATCAATGAATGCTTCTGGTTCATTAACGATGAGCGCGACAGCTTCGCCTTGTTTCGACACTATTGATTGCAATGATGCAGCCAGTTTACTGGCCTGGAGCCAGCTCTGATGCAAAGACACTGCCCGAAAAGAGCCGTCACCATTCAGAAAATGTCTGAGTGTCTGGTGATCTTGTTCAAATGTCGCGATCTCATCGTATAGCATATCTGACCTTACCTTAGCTGACTTTTACTTCAGGTTTTACTATGGTTTCATCGACGTTCTTACCGGCGTCCGCTGATTGCTTATCACCCTGAAATGCCGGCGCGAATGCATCAAAATCCTGACCTATGTCACCACCATTGTAGGGGAGGGTCATTGGTTTAAATGCTTCGAAGAATCCGGTGAAAAAGTGAGGCTTAGCTTTGTCGTAAGTCCCGTTTTCTACCAGTAAACGATGAACTTTAGGCAAGCGATAACAAGGAATACCCGGGTAAGCGTGATGCTCAAGATGGTAATTTGCACCAAAGAATAAGGCAGTCATAATTGGTGATGTACGGCTGTATGCATTGCCGAAGAATCTGTCATCCAGACCAGCATGATCGATGTAGATCTGACAAGCACCAATAACGTTAACCGCTAATAACGGGAATAACACACAAAACAGTCCTGCTTTCCAGTCCCAGATAGCGATACTGATGTAAAACGCCAGCCAGATTGCTGCAAACAGGAAATTCAGGCGAGCAAACAAGATCTGATCTTTTTCAGGATAGGCCATTTTGTACTTCAATGGATTTGGCTTGCCTGACGCAATGATCCAGGTGTATTTAAAATAAATTGTGTTGTAGATCAGGCGAGAGAACAGAATTCGTTTCCACCAGGTATCCAGTTTTTTTACGGGTGCCGGGTCCGGATCATCTTTCTGATTGGTGAAACGATGGTGATTCCAATGACTGATTGCGAAGCCCATTTCAAAGTATGTTACAACCGCTGAGGCAAAAAAGACGCCGACAATAGCACTCCACTTACGATTTCTCAGTAGTGAACCGTGTGTGCCTTCGTGGCCCAGAAAACCCAGCATGTTGATTCCATAACCAGCAAGAAAGGTTAGCGGTAAAATAGTGATCACTTTTAGCCATGTGGCCCAGTCACCCATGGCAATCAGGTAACAAGCTGTCGCTGGCAAGCCATATAAACAAATGGCGTAGAGTATATAAGCGGTCGCCCATGCATGAGATGGGCGATAAAGCGCTCGATCAAGAACCGGGCGATCCTGTGCAGTAAACGTCATGTCTGTTGCCTCCGGTGTTGCGTTACGCCGTTAGCGCGACTTGTTGTTCTTCATTAATCTGACCCGCTGCAATTTTTTGTCTTCTGCGATGCAGTGCTTTAGTCATTGAGCGTCTGTTCATGCCAAATCGTTTTAGCGTTGGCATGATGCCCTGTTCCATAAAGTATTGAGATGAGATGCCAACACCTTGTGATTGAAGACGAACTTCAAAATCAGGAACGAGATTAACGCCTGGCATTTCGAAGTGTGAAATAACGTACGCTAAATCTTCTTCTGTGCCTTCTCTGTCTTCTTCAAATTCGAATTCCAGGAACTTTCTGTACAACGATGTATGAGCTGCTTCATCGCGAGCGATGTAATTGAAAATCTGGGTGAGTAGTGGGTTGTCTGTTTGCTCATAGTGTTTACGCTGAGACAAGTAAATCAGAAACGTTGCGGCTTCCTGAAGAGCACCGTAACAAGCCATTTGACGGTAGGTTTCAAATGGTTTGGTCCAGACTTTTTCCAGTACTTTATCTTCAAAATCCTGGTATTGTTGTTCAGTCCTTAAGCCACTTTGTGTCAGATAATTTCTGAAACACAGGGAATGTTTTGATTCTTCATAACCCCAGGCAAGATGGAACCAGGACTGACCGAAAAAGTCCCGAGCCATATTCAGTCCTGCCATGGTGTAATCAGGTATGAACAGCTCAACTGCGCAGAAAGTTTCGAGACACGTAGCGACATTTTCATCATTGGCCACGCCTTCTTTATTACGTGCGTCCTGACTGTTTTTGGCATTTTCAAGCCAGTCCCAGTCAATATCATTCAGAGGGTGCCACCGGCGTTGCTTCTCCGCGCGGTCGAAAAAGTCCATATATTCTCTGTACATTCTTTCTTTTCTTCGTGCTGCCGGAGACGTCATACCGTTTACCTCTCTGCTATTAATTGTCTGGTCTGGCTGGTTTAATAAGGACTTGTTGATGCTTAAGCGCGTGACGCGGCAGCATCGATCAAATCAATCAGATCTCTGATTTTGTTAATGCCTACTAATTCTTTATCTGTAAATTCAATGTCCAGTTCTTCTTCGATGAAGCCGGCCATTTCTAACGCCGTAATTGACTGAATGCCTAACTGTTCAATAGGCTGATCGATATCCAGATTCTCTGCCATTGCTGTGTCTTCTGGTCGGGCGTAAACAAATGCTTTTTTGACCAGTTCAATTTTTTGTTCTTCAGTTAGTTGTGTGGTTGTCATGTAAAAACTCCTGTTAGTCGATACGTCTAAGCGCCAGTTGAGCTAAAGATTGATAGTTATTTCTAAAAGACATTGAGCAAGCTTTCAGATAGCGCTCATAGTCGTCAAAACGCTTTTGTCCCCAGCGTTCTACGATTTCCTGTTTGTTGGCAATCAGTCTTTCAAGCCAGTCTTCGGTTGTTTTAGCGTAGTGTTCACGGCGAGTATGAAGCTCAACAACTTCCCAGTAAGGCATGGCTGATTCCATGATGTCTTCAAGACGAGGAGAAATAGCACCAGGGAATATTTCATAGGTTGCCCAGGCTAATTCGCGCAGTGCTTTGCCTCGTGGAATTTTTGCGCCAATTACAGATTGCAATGAGAACCAGGCGCCAGGACGTGTCCATTCCCAGGCTTTCTTGAAGTAATCGCGGTAGATGTCGATGTGGCGGCCATTTCTGGTGTCTTCTGGTGTGGCTACATGTTCAAACATACCGATACTGATGACTGAATCGAACAACGTTTCAGGTTTGTAATCGACATATGAAAGGCATTCTGTTGTTGTGTTTGGTAAGTCTTTCTTAAGAATCTCATGATATTGATCTTCTGACAGCGTAATACCAACGACATCCTGAACTTGCTTATCGACTGCGAGAAACTCAATATTTGAACCCCAGCCACAACCAATATCTAACACCCGGCTTTGAGGTGTAACGCGTGCGGCTTTGTAATGGTGTTCCAGTTTGTTGGTTTGAGCCTGCTCCAGTGTGTCTTCAGGCGTTTCGTATACACCACAGGTGTAGGTCATTCGCTTATCAAGCCATAAGCGGAAGAAATCATTAGATACACCGTAACTGACATCAATATCTTGTTGATTAGACACAGCTATTCTCCTGACTAGTTAGTTTTTAATATTGTTTTTATAGACGTCGTTCCATCTTTTTTGATGGCTCGTTCCTGCATATCAATTGTGTCTTCGGCATAGGTTCCAAATACTCTGTCCCAAAACATATTTGAAAACCCATAGTTCTTTCTGAATCGTGCATGATGGATCGCGTGACTGGTAGCTGAACCCATTCCTGCTTTGGCGAGTAAACTATTCATGGCCGAAGCTTCAGTGTTACTGTGACCATGTAAGCTGACGATAAAGTGGTAGGTATAGTAGGCAACAATACCGTACAGACTGACCGGTACCCACCATGAAATCAGTGCCATAAATCCAAGCCAGCCACCGGTATAAAAACCAATTTTTTCGACGTTAGACATGGAAATTGATGATAGCGGGGTAACCACTAAAGAAAGGTGATGCATTCGATGGTATTTATATAACCAGTCGTATTTGTGCATCAGGCGATGTGTGAAGTAATACCAGGTTTCAACCCAGGCGTAGAAAATAAGGAATGTTGTGATTGTGGTCGTTAGCGTGCTTTCCGCAAAGGAAATCAGATCAAAATACACTAATAAGTACAGCGCAACGCCATCACTGATGACATGCCATGAATTTTTGTATTCACGCGCTTTTTGTCCATCAGGAATCTCTACTTTGTAGACCCGATGAGATAGCAGATGGTCGTGCTTCATCAAGATTGTCCAAAAAATGCCAAGGACAATCTTACCAATGGCAAGATATAAAACTATCCAGTAAAAACTGTTGCTTTCTAACAAGTTTTCCATGTGAGATGTCTCCGAATTAGAATATATTTGATCATCGTGACAACTGATCTAAATAATCTCTTACTACGTATCCGGTTCCAAAGTTCCAGGGTTTGAGTTTTCCCTGCGGTATAAATTTAATCTCTGCCAGTTCATCACCGATGTTCAGTTCGGTTGAATCTGTCTTCAAATGATATCCAAATAGCAATTGATTAAATTCTTTTATCAGGTGAAATCCCAGAAATGAAACAATACTGGCATCTACGCCGAGTTCTTCTTTAGCTTCTCTTAATGCCGTTTCTTCTGGATGCTCGTTGAACTCTACGAAACCGGTAATTAAACCGTACATGTTTTCCGGCCAGGTTTTATTTCTGGCTAAAACGATGCCGTGAGGTGTTTCTAACAGGGAAGCGGCCACAGGTGTGGGGTTATTCCAGGACTGGAAATCACAGTTAACCGAACTGCAAATAAAAACGGCATTATTTTTAACTTTATCGTTGCTTTTAGTCCCGCACCTGGGGCAAAAATTAAAATTCATGGGCTGGTTCTTATTATTTTTTGCAGAGCGATATACTCATGTACCGCAACCGATGTTTCAGAACTATATCTTATTTAAAATAGCGCTACAACAATATATACATAAAATTAACCAATGTTTTACCTTGTTCGATTCATATGGGGTATGAAGTTGGTTGTACAAAAGATTACCGAAACAAATTTAACTCATTGTTAATAAAAGGGTGGCTGTTTGTTAATTAAACGAATGGAAACGTCTTTTTTTTCCAATCTTTCGTGAATTTCATTGCAATTTCAGTTGGTGCTGTAGTCTAATCAAGGTATGGAAAATAGGTAAATGGAGTTGATTTTGTCCCTCGCTATAGTCTACAGCCGAGCACGACTCGGTATTAATGCACCCCTTGTAACTGTTGAAGTTCATCTTTCTAAAGGTCTGCCCGGATTTAATATAGTCGGATTACCGGAAACATCTGTAAAAGAATCCAGAGACCGGGTTCGTAGTTCTCTCGTCAATTCTGGATTTGAATTTCCCGCTTTTAGAATCACTGTTAACCTGGCACCGGCTGATTTGCCGAAAGAAGGAGGGAGATTTGACCTGCCAATAGCCGTTGGCATCCTTGCCGCAACGGGACAGATACCTGTCGAAATATTGGACAGGTATGAGTTTTGTGGAGAGTTGGCGTTATCCGGGGAAATTAGATCGGTTCTCGGAGAAATACCAACAGTTTTGGCGGCTAAAGAAAGTGGGCGAGTATGCGTACTTCCCAAAGATAGCGCTCGGATTGGGGCATTGATCCCTGATGTTTTGATTTTGGGCGTTGAAACGTTGATACAAGTGTTCAAACACCTGGCCAATATTGAAGTTTGTTCCTATTTGTCAGCGCCGAGTCATCGTTCATTTAATGTCAGGCATTCACAGGATATGCAGGATGTTGTCGGACAAGTAACTGCTAAGCGAGTGTTGGAAATAGCCGCAGCAGGCCAACACAATTTACTGTTTCTGGGACCGGCCGGGACGGGTAAATCAATGTTGGCACAACGTATGGTAACTATATTGCCGGAAATGTCAGAACAGGAAGCGCTGGATGTGGCTGCTGTACACTCAGTTTGTGGGCATACCATAAATCCCGATACCTGGTTAACTCGTCCTTTCAGATCGCCTCATCATACTTGTTCTGCTGTCGCTTTAGTTGGAGGAAGTAGTAATCCTCGCCCGGGAGAAATATCACTTGCTCATAATGGAATACTCTTTTTGGATGAATTGCCTGAATTTGAACGAAAAGTGCTGGATGTATTGAGGGAGCCTCTCGAAACAGGCCGGATAACGATCTCCCGGGCTGCTAGTCAGGCTGATTTTCCCGCTAATTTTCAACTGGTTGCAGCAATGAATCCAAGTCCGACCGGACATTACGAAGATGGAAGAGCATCTAAAGACAGCATTATGCGCTATTTGAATCGTTTATCCGGCCCGTTTCTGGACAGAATTGATTTGCAGCTGGAAGTACCGAGATTACCCAAGGGCGCATTAACTGATATCGAACCTGACAGAGGAGACTCCAGCGAAGTTGTTCGAAGTCGAGTGATTATAGCGAGAGAGCGTCAACTTAACAGAGCGGGAAAACCAAATGGTTTGATGACATCAAGAGAAATAGATATGCACTGCAAACTTTCTCGTGAAAACAGTGATTTCCTGGAAAATGCTGTTGAAAAGTTATCTTTGTCGGCTCGGGCATTTCATAAGCTTTTAAAAGTAGCGAGAACAATCGCTGACCTACAGGAATCAGATCATATTCAGCGTGAACACCTGGCTGAAGCAATGGGATACAGAGCAATGGACCGGCTTATTAACAGAATCCGCCAGTCACCTTGAAAAATTCTATCGTTATAACAGTTTTGGAGGTGAAAACCTGTCGTTTTCCCTCCTTGTTTCACCTTAATGATTGATATTTGATGAATTACACGTCAAATGTTAATGAGATTCTGTTTGTTTATTAACTTAATTAGTAACTAAGTTAAGAATATCGACAGCAGTTCTTATGCTATACCTGCAAAACTGCACCATGACTGTATACCTTATGACGAAAAAACATACTTCATGGATGTGGTTTAAAGTGTTTATAAAACAATTGGTTATGTTGTTATTTTGGTTGCTATACCCATAATGAATCAATACTTCTGAACTAAACCCTAAAAAATGAGTGGTATTGCTAAAATTTTTCGGTACACTTACTTTCCGTTAACGAAATTATTAACAATTAGAACCAAAATGTACTGGAAACAGACATATTAAGCGTCCTGCAAGCTATTACTTTCTTTACTTGTGGCGAAAATCGTTGACAAAATTATGAAAATTGGGTCCACTTTGGATGCCTTATTGGGTCGCTTAGATTGATGTTGAACAAAAGTAAAAAAATATTTATTAAAAAGTAATAATTATTTTGAAATTTTTGTTTATGATAGACGCTCTTTTGTAACACTCAGTAAGGATAAGACTTAAATTCAGGTTCGTGTTTAACAACGCAAACCTACAACTTTTACTGAGATTATTAAGGAGGGGCCAAAGTGTCTTTGTTTGCGAAAATGAAAGGGCAGGCGAAACCGTTACCGCCCAAGATACCCGCAAAACAAGTCGCAATTGCATGGCTTGGTGGACTAATCGCGATATCAGCGATTGGACTTTTAGTGACGATGACCGGGCAAGAAATGCCAGCACTGATCATGGGATCGTTTGGTGCATCATGTGTAATCTTGTTTGGTATACCTGAAGCGCCTTTTGCGCAGCCTCGCAATGTGATTTTAGGACATTTTATTAGTACGTTTATCGGACTATTTTTCCTACATTTTGTAGGTCCCGACTGGTGGAGTATGGCGTTAGCACTAGCCACGGCTCTGGCAGCGATGCAGCTTACACGAACGGTGCATCCGCCAGCTGGTTCTAACCCAATAATTGTATTTTTAGCCGGTGCGGGATGGGAGTTTCTCCTTATGCCGAGCACATTAGGCTCAATAATTCTGGTTGTGGTGGCTCTAATCTACAACAACCTATCTAAGGACAGGCATTATCCTTCATATTGGTAGAATCCAGTATTAAAAATGCCAACAAAAATTTTAATGATGTGTTAAACAATTTGATATTAGGAAACCATTATGACTGAAGCATCTCACGGCCATGACAGTGTATATGAAGAAATTGATCAGGAAAAATTGGCTGCATTAGAAGAAAAGCATGCGTGGATTGTTAAGCCAATCTACAAAGCTAGCCAGGCTGTTCTTGATATGCCGTTCTTCAAATTTGTTGATGAATTGAAAGATCCTAAAGAGTTTGGTGAATCAGCTCAGCAACTTTTCCATCACTCAGCTACTTTCCCTAAAGTAATGGCTCTTATGTGTGGTTTGACATCAATGAAAGAAAACTCAATGATGCCTTTCTATGCTACACATACTTACGGTGAAGCAGATCACCACATCATGCTTATGGACTGGATGCTGGAGCACGGCGTTCTTAATAACGCTGAAGAAATCGAAAACTGCATCCCAACTCGTGAAACTAACGCTTGTGTTGCTTACGCTTATCAAATGGCGATGGAGCAGGACAGAGATAAGTGGCTTGTTGGTCTTAACAGTGGTATCGAGCGTTGCTCAAACGACTTCTTCAAGCGTATCGCTCCTAAACTACACAGCTTAGGCGCTGGCGATCACTACTTCGATTGTCACGTTGAAGCTGACGAGCACCACAGCATCATGGGTCTTGACTACATCGACGTTCAAGACAAAGACAGCATCCGTGGTAAAGAGCTAATTCTTAAAGCTCTTGAAGGTATCGAGCTTTGGGCTATGATGCTTCATTCATGGATCGGTGTTGACATCAATCCAAAATTCGACCTTGATGGTAACCTAATCAAAATGTAATTTTTGATTATTCGAATTTTCAAAAGCGAGCTTCGGCTCGCTTTTTTCGTTTATGCTCATCAGTCCGGTTTGATCATTTAGAAATGGATGATTGAATTCATTGGTTGGCACATGATTAATGTGATCAAATCCATTCTTTTACTCCGCACTAAAATAATTTCCTTCTCTAAGTTATAACCACTAAACTGTACAACATTTCAAGAAACACCATAAGGCAATACATGACTACACTCCCTAAATTGTTTGCAAGTCTGGCACTATCAGGATTGTTGATCGGTTGTTCTGCACCGGAAGAAAAGCAGGAGCTGGAAAAATCATTTTCTATTTTGCATGTGAATGATGTTTACCGGATATCAGGCGTAGATGCTGGTGCAAATGGGGGCCTGGACAGATTAAGGACTTTGCGTCGGGATCTGGAAAAACAATATGGCGATTTATTAGTGTTGCATGCGGGCGATTTTCTGTTTCCTTCAATGATGAGCCGTTCATTTAATGGTGAGCAGATGATTGATGTCATGAACCTGTTGGATGGACAGCGAGACACGTTTGATGACAAGTTGTTTGTGGTATTCGGAAACCATGAATTTGATAAACGAAAGTTAAAACATGCGGGTATTGTGTCATCGCGATTAAAACAATCTGAGTTTACCTGGTTAAATGGGAATATTACCTGGGAGAAAGATGAGCAGGGAAACCCACTGGTTAGCAATGACAACACGATTAGCCACCGCATTATTGATATCAATGGTGTAAAAGTAGGCTTATTTGGCATCACGACTAATTTACAAGTTCCTGCTTATGCAGCTATCGATACAAATTATGTTGAAATAGCAAAACGTTATACAAAAGTTTTAAGAGAGCAGGGGGCAGAAGTAGTCGTCGCTTTAACTCATTTACGAATGGGTGAAGATAAATCTATTCTTGAAGCGCTTGGTTCTGAAGGGCCGGACGTTATTTTTGGTGGGCATGAGCATCATAAACAGGCTGAGTTAGTTAATGGCCGTTACGTATTAAAAGCCGATGCGGATATCAGGACAGCCACGGTCGCGACCATCGATGTTAATGATGGAAAATTTGCTGGCATAACTCATGAGTTTAAAGCTGTTAATGAATCAGTTAAACCTGATCCTGTTGTCAAGAATGCGATTAGCCAGTGGCAGCATATCTTCGATAAAGATTTTTGTGATAAGTCTCAACAGTCGATGGATTGTTTGAATAAACAATATACGAAAACAAATACTGAGTTAGTGGGTGAGGAGCTGTCGATTCGTCGATATGAAACGAATCTTGGTAACTTTATTGTTGATCAGGCGCTGAATACATTTGCGAGTGATAAAGCTCAAATTGCATTTATCAATTCAGGCAGTATGCGATTAAATCAAAATATTCCGGCTGGAGCCTACGTGACGGAACGTCACTTAATGGAGATTTTCCAGTATCCGAGTAACCTTAAATTGATAGAAATTTCTGGTGAACAGTTACAGCAAGTTATTAGTCACTCAATTGAAGACTGGACTGGAAATGGATGGTGGCTACAGATTGCAGGATTCAGATACACGCATGACGTGGCAAATCAGCAAGCTGTAGGACTGGAAATTATGGAAAATGGTTCATTCAGGGCTGTTAAACCAGATGAAAAAATTGTCGCAGTGACGAATGACTTTTTAATGAATCCGTCTATGGGACAAGATGACTATACCATGTTGGTTCCAGCTAATTTGAAAGATAATCAGCGAGATGTTTCTCTTGTTAATCTGGTAAGAGAGGCATTACAGCAAGCGGGAGAACAAGGTATTTCACCGAAAGTTGAGGGGCGAATTTGTAGTACTGATAAGACGCCTGATTGCCCAAAGTAATATCATTATAAAGAAAGAAAAAACGCCGAATTATCGGCGTTTTTTTATGGTCTGAGGGGATATCCTAAGAACGAATATGACCATCACCTGAAACAACAAATTTCTCTGTTGTCAGTGAGCTTAACCCCATAGGTCCATATGCATGGAGTTTACTGGTAGAAATACCTATTTCAGCCCCCAGGCCGAGTTGACCTCCATCAGAAAAACGGGATGACGCATTGATCATTACTACCGATGAATTGATCGCTCTGGTGAACTGTTTGGTTCTGGAAATATCCTGGCTAACAATGACTTCAGTGTGTCCTGAACTGTGTGCCTGAATATGTGCGATCGCCTGGTCAAAGTTTTCGACTACCGTCAGGTTCATTTCCAGCGCGAGATATTCATTATCTAAATCATCTGGTTGCTGCGGGATCGAATCCGGTATCTGGTTAATGGAACGTGGACAAGCGTGTACCGTTACTTCTTTACCCTGTAATGCTGTGGCAAGTTGCGGAAATAGCGTTTCGCAAATATCCTGATGAACGACGATAGATTCCAGTGCATTGCAGACACCCGGCCGTTGGGTTTTGCCATTCATTATCAGTGAAACTGCTTTTTCAACATCTGCAAATTCATCAACGTATAAATGACATACCCCTTTAAAGTGTTGTATGACCGGGATTCTGCTGTTATTCGTGACATAATGGATTAGTCCTTCGCCTCCCCGAGGTATCACCAAATCAATATATTGATTCAGCGTTAGCAGCTCGGTGAGTATTGCACGATCAGGATCGGGGATTACGGTGACAGCCTCTGTTGGCAGGCCATGACTTTCCAGCGCTGCATGTAATTGAGAGGCGATGGCCAGATTGGAATGCAAAGCTTCCTTCCCGCCTCTTAAAACCACCGCGTTACCTGCCTTGAAACAAAGCGCTGCAGCATCTGCTGTCACATTGGGCCGCGATTCATAAATCATAGCGATGACGCCAAGTGGAATCCTGATTTTATTAACTTCGAGCCCATTCGGGCGTTTCTGGCTGCTGGTTACTTCTCCAACCGGATCGATCAGGCTCGCGATTTCCTCTATCGCAGACGCTATATTATCAATACGCTCATTATCCAGTTTCAGGCGATCAGTCATGGCCGGGGAAAGTCCGGCCTGAACTGCATTAGCAATATCAAGTTCGTTCGCATGAATGATTGGTTCTTTATTGGCTCTAAGGTTACGAGCCATGGTGTTTAACACGTCATTTTTCGTTTGTGTACTCAACTGGCTCAGCACTGACGTTGCAGCCTGCGCCTGTTGTGCGGCTTCTTGAATTGAGAAAGTCATACTGATTCCTGTGAGTTGTGTAAGACAAGATCATCGCGATGAATAGCGACTGGAGACGGGCAATAACCCAGAATATCTTCAATAAGTTTGCTGTTCTTACCTTGTATCTTACGCATTTCTTGGGCGTTGTATTGAGAAATGCCTTTAGCAATGAGCTGATTTTCACTATTGATGATTGTGATAGCTTCGCCTTTAAGGAAGTCACCATTAACGTGAGTAATGCCTGAGGGTAATAAAGATGCCCCGGTGTGTTGTAATGCATTGACTGCGCCTGCATCAATAACCAGCGAACCATTGGCTTTTAACGTGTGTTGCATCCAGTGTTTTTTAGCGGTGATTTGGGGCTTTTGGGCTTTGAACCAGGTTCCGGGTAACGCATCTGCCGATAGTTTTGAGAAATTCTCACTATTGAAACCGTTGAAAATGAGCGTATCAATACCATTGGATGTTGCTTTTTCGGCTGCCTGAAGTTTGGTTTTCATGCCGCCTGTAGCGATACTGTTCGTGGTATCTCCTGCTAATTGAAAAATAGCGTCATTGATTTCAGGCACTTCATTAATAAATTGCGCATCAGCATGTTTTTTCGGATCTTTATCGAATAAACCATCAATATCAGAACAAATAAATAAGGCATCAGCTTCAGCAACTAACGCGACCTGAGCAGCCAGATTATCGTTGTCACCCACTTTCAATTCCTGGGTAGCGACGGTGTCATTCTCATTGACGATGGGTAGAACGCAATTTGATGACAACTCTCTCAGGGTATTCTTGATATTGACGTAGCGTTTTCGATCTTTCAGATCATCATGGGTGATCAATAATTGAGCGCATGGAAAGTCGAAGAACCGAATCCAGTTTTCCATCATTTTCATTTGACCGACAGCAGCCATTGCTTGTCTTGAAACGATGGAAGGTGGAGAGACATGTTCGATATAATTACGCCCAGCCGCTACGCTGCCAGAAGAGACGAGAATGATTTCTTTACCTTGCTGCCTGCAGTGACTAATAAATGAGGCTATTGGTAATAAATACTTTCCGCTAACCTGGCAGTTATCAGGCGCGATTAGGGCGCTGCCAATTTTTAGAACCGCTTTGTTCCACTTCATGTTTTATCAAGGTAATGTTGTTGGTTTAATCGTCAGGTCAGAATATACAATGGTATTAAATTTGGCGAGAGATTTGACGCGATGTAAACGAATGAGTGACAAAATAAAAGAAAGGGCTATGAGGAGCGAGAACTCATAGCCCTAAAAGGGTGTTCAACATCCAATGTTATCCACAAAGAACAAATTTTTAGCCGAATCAATTCTTAGTTGATTCTGATTGCCAGGGAGGTAAATGTTCTGGCAATGTTTCTCTTCTTAATGATGAAGTGCTGGGGACACATTTCACTAAAAAGATATTCACAATAACTGAATATTAATCTACCGCTTTTCAACATCGAGGTTGGAAAGTCCTGCCTACCTAAATCCCTGGCAGACAGGTCGGGGTGTATTCTTCGCCATCATCAGTCTTGAATTACGGCGGTTTTAAAATTCAGTTAACTACTGTTTTGTTGATACTAACTTTATTGATATTGGCTAACTAAGTCCTTACATGGTCCTTACTAAAACCTTATAAAAGCTTATATCAGGATAAAAAATAACCAATTAAATCTTATTTGTCGGTTAAAAAGGTACTTTTGGGCAAGTTTTTTAAAAATTGATGTGGTTCTGAAAGAAAATCTAAAAGCATATTTACAACATTCAAAACCCCAGGACAGTGCAGTATTCGAGTTCTTTTGTTACAACATTTGAGTAAGTAACGAACCTGCATAACGAATTCATCAAGCTGTTTTTGCAAAAAACAATCTATTGCATAGCTATTGAATAGATATTCTCTGATACGGGTACTTTAACAGTGAGGTAAATGTACCGGATATTGATGGTATGAGAAGAGACAAGATGGGAGTGCTGTTGACGTTATAAGCCTGCGTTACTTTGACATGGTGATTTATTTTGAGGCATATATTGTGGCCTTCAGGTTGGCAGGCCTTCTAACGATTGCCCGAAGATATTGGCCGAAGGTACAGAGCAGTCAGTAACAAGAGGTCTGCTAATGAGGCATAACAACTTGGGGATTTTGGTTTAGTAAAAAGCTGAAGGGGTACTTTTAGATGGGGATGTTACTTCCATGTAACCAGGGATGAAGACTTAATAGAACTGGATTGCTTTATTTAGTATCAGTAACGCCGTAGTAGCGTTTTTGGATATCGCATGCTGGCCAGGGACTGCAAATAGATTCCGGCGGAGTTGGATCCCAGGCTAAAGTACTTTGCTCCGGAATCTCTACGTAAGGAGCATCGTTATACTGGAATGCATTTGACGATGACATGGCAAATAAAATAGAAAGAAAAGTCGTTAGTTTTATAATCGTTTTCATTTTCATAGTGGTCACCATTCTGCTGTTTTTTGTAAGTTGCCAGTTAATTGTTTTTGTTTGCGAGTTCTCAAATCCAGGTGTTGCAAAAATAGAATTGTTAACTATCCGATTTAATTATATTTTTTTGTCCGTTGGTTCTAATAGTACGCTTGCTTCCTGATTAAAGTCCTTACAGAGGCCTTATATATTTCTTATTAAATCTTATTAAAATGTATTTTTATCATTAATTAAATGTTAAATAATAATTATATGGTAACAAAATGATGCTTTATATTTATCAAATAGCACTTTAATCCATGGGTGTGTAAAAAGTTCATTTAAAACAAAGGGTTACATGTGGCAGGAGGGAGGCAGGTAAACATACCTGAAACAAGGGTGGTTAACATTTGGGTAAGTATTGTCTTAGCTATGTTTTGTTTTTCAGTGGATAAGGTCTAATAAGGTTTTTTGAAGAAGTATTTTAGATGATTTTTTTGTGGAGTGTGATCGTGAGACTCAGAATGTTGCAAGGTAGATGTTGGTATCACCTTGACGGCTTTTTGTGGTGATTACGCTATTTGTGCGGGTATCAAGGGTAAACATTGGTTGTATATTCACATCAAATTTTTTTACTTGTCTGGTCGATAAATTAAGTTGAGTTAGCTGACCTTTTTCGGATAAAAAATATAAATGATTACCCGCTACGTGATAGTTGTTCTGTGAACGTATTTTAATGTCTTCATTGACCAGAATTTCTTCTCCATCCTTAAATAACCATAACCCGCTTCGTTCCATTCGAGTAAAGTAGATATCACTGGTTTCCGGATGAATAAATCCTATATACCCATTATTTATCGCTACGTCTGTGTATTCTTCTTTTTCGAGATCATAGATTGATAGTTGAAATCCATCTTCAATGATACGTGTCAGGATAATTTGTTTTCCATCCGGACTGAATCGGGGGTATTGAACGTGTTTGAGTTGATGTCTGGGTTGTCTGGAAATTGAATTTGTTGAAATGTCGAAGATATCAATTGTGTTGTCGTAGCCAGCAGCGAGATAGGTTTCATCGGCTGATACACTGATCGAATTGATGATGTGACTTTCCATATAAGCAGATACTGGAACAGAGGTGTTGTCCTGGTATTTCCAAATCTGATACAACCCTGACTTATCACTGGCATAGTATATAGAGCCAGATTCTGTAGCGTAGGGCTGCTTATGTACATAGTCACCTTGTGAAATAACTTCTTCTTGTCCGGTTTCAAGATTGATAGCTATTAGATCCCGATTAATGAAATCACCAGCGACAAATGCCATCAGAGGCCGTGGACCATTTCTGAATGTCGGTGAATAGACAGGTTTTAAAGGGGACTGAATCAGTCGATGCTCTTTACTACTTTCAGGACTGGAGTAATGAATATGATTACCTTCGGTCTTAAAGACAACGCCTCCATCGAGAAGCGTGGCTCCCATCAACAGATATTTCACGTATCGTTTTTTAATGATTTTTTGTTCAGCATTAAATAAAACAACATTGGTGTTTACCCAGCGCTCATTGAGCAGCGCAATCAGGTTTCCGCTGTCTCTGTCATACTGCACCCGGTAATATCCTCGTCCACTGGACACTTCGGGCTCTGCAATCTTTTCTCTGGTGCCATTTTTGATATCAAAACGAAAGATATGATAGGGAACTAATGGTCGATCTATATCGGTGTAATAGAATTCGTTTTCATCTTTACCCCAACTCAGTCCTATGCTGTCAGAAAATTTTCCGCATTCTGTTAGTAAAACATCGCTAATCACATCAAGTTGTAAGTTCAGATCGATTCGGCGTATCTGGCAAAAATCTTTTGCTGTGCGATGGTAAAGAATTGAACGGCCATCATAACTCCATTTTGGTGACTGGCTGTTGTACTGAGAGTCGGTGATAACTGTTTTTTGTTCCGAGTGGATAGACTTGATATAAATTTTAGATTTTTCATGCAGATCAGCTTTGTTCGTAAAAACAATGTGCCTTCCATCAGGTGATATATCCGGGTCCATCTCCGAGCCAGGCATACTGGTTATTGGAACGAGATTTTTAATCTGTGGTGCAGGTGTGTTATCAAATGAGAAGATGATACTGAGTGTTGCCGCTATAACGAGAACCACACTGATCGGAATGTACCAACGAAAATTCGAGGGGGCATCAGCGGTTTCTTCGTGAACGGGGGATGTAGGAGATGTTTCAGATGGTGGATTCTTTTGCTCGACCTGCTTTACGTCAGCAATGAAACGATAGCCTTTTTTGGGTACGGTTTTGATGTAGCTGGGCGACTTGGAGTTATCTCCCAATTTTGTTCTGAGGGTCGAAATTACCCGGTTAAGTGAATTGTCACTACCAAAGCGACCTTCCCAGCCGATAGCGAACAGTTCATCTTTGGAAATGATGTCACCAGGCCGATTGACGAATAGCGTAAGTAGCGTATTTTCAAGCTCCTGTAACAGGATCACTTCTTCATTCACTATCAATTCGCTACGAATTGAATCAAAAATGATACCGTGTTCGAGTTGATATACGATTTTCATCAATAATCTTAGGGTTAATAAAATATAGGAATCAGAGAGTTACAATTTATTTTCATCAATTAATCGAAAATTTTAAACCCGCTTCCGCCCTCGAAATTGTAAAACTTCGTTGGAGTAGCTTAACGGTCATGTGCTTATTATGAGCATTACCGACAGTTATCTACAAAATCAGCCTCATTCATCCTTAAAATTATTGATGTTTTTCTATTGGGAATGTGACGTTTTGCACGGGCTTAAGTATAGATTAGTTACTCCGGCATGTGAATGAAGAAATATTCGATAATTGAAAAATTATTTTTACAATTAGAGTCTTATAAATAAACAAAAATGAACAATTTGAAACGGATATACCGTAAATAAATCAACAATTACTGTACCTTTAGCATTTTATCTTACGCTTATTCCCTCATTAATTCTCAGGTTTTTATGGAAGAGAAGATGATGTTGTTTACATTTCATTTTAACGTTATCGAGTTTTTTAGAAACAAGATAATCCTGAATTTAAGAAACCGGAATTGAAAGGTAGTCTGAAATACTAAAAATATTGCCGGGCAATGGCTTCCCCGGCTTATCATTAAAATGAGGTATTGGATCGAGATATCAGTACGTTCGGGCTTGTTATAGGTAAATATTGGATTTATAAGGTATCCTGGTTAACTCTTATGAATAGGATGCGTATAATTCGCACCAGTTTTATATGGTTAATTGTTTTAGGTGATGTTATGAAAAGAACCGTTTTGCTATTTGCAGGGTTGTTTAGTCTTGCAAGTGCATTCGCTGCGAATGATTCTCAGGTTGATGCCGAGTTACTTGAACGCATAAAACCTGTGGGTAATGTTTACGTTGAAGGTGCCGAAGTTGCTGAAGTACCGGCAGCACCAACGGGTCCTCGTACGGGTAAACAGGTTTTTGACACCAGCTGTATGTCTTGTCATGCATCAGGCGTTATGGGCGCTCCTAAGCCGGGTGATGCTGGTTGGGAAACTCGTAAAGCGCAAGGTATGGATGTTTTATTACAGCATGCACTGGAAGGCTTTAATGCAATGCCTCCTCGTGGAACATGTATGAATTGTTCTGACGATGAGATTCAGGCTGCTATCGATTACATGATCGAAGGCAAATAAAGCTGTCAGGTGAGAGGACAGCTTGTTGGCTGTTTTCTCACTATTCTCTTCTTCGTTATCATCTTTTCTTTCCATTTTCGACTCTCCGAATTTCATCTCGCAGTATTTGTCGACTTAAAGCGCGCTTTTCCCTCCATATTGGTGATAATAAAATAGTAACAATTCAGGCGTTAAATAAAGATAAATGTGGAAAGTTTTCCGCTGTCTGACAGGGCGTGATTTTTGTACAGCTTACTGTTCGTTCAGTAACTACTTCTTTCTGCTGATGCTTTATTTAGAATGAGCAAAATTGCAATAAACTTTTGACAGATGTACACGAAATAAATACTGTCTGTTTATGGGCCGTGTTTTAGTGAATTATTTTGGAGAATATGATGGTTTTTACGAAGGTATTCTTTACAATTGATTGCGCTTAATTGTGCTCATCTACTTCAAAACATGTTTGAACAATACATGAATAATAAAAAGAATGATGCTGTTCGGGGAAGATAGAGTTGTCTGAAAAAGTAAATAATGATGTTTCACAAAGCCGGGTTGTTGGTGCTCTGAAGAGGAAAATCTCTCGGTTAGAACGATTATTGTCATTTTATGAAAATGCGTTGTCGCTTCAACATCAGCTTATTGAAATTACAGAGTATGCTAATGATGCAACAGAACTTGATGTGTTCTATGGTCATATATGCGACTTTATTGAACGTGTTGTTCAACCTGCGTCTTTTTATTTTGCGATAGAAAAATCGACACAATTTCACATAGAAACTGAATTTCAATACCTGCAAGGTGTTGGAATGAGTTTATCTACTGGCCGAATTCCTTCCGGTGAAGCGATGTTAGCTCGGCAGCTGATACGAGAAAACGAAGCTCAAATCGCTACTCGCTCGTTAATCAGTTCATTACCATCTCGTCGTTCTGGCGACAACTTGCAAAGCTTATGTGGGCGCTGGCTAGGTGTGCCTGTCCGACGCGTATCTCATGCTTATGGTTTGCTTGTGGTGACATTACCTGAACAGGGGCGACATTTTTCTCGACGTGAAAAAGAGCTGTTTATCTATCTGGCAAGTTTGATTATGAATGTCCGAACTCGATTACGATTGGTTCGTGATAACAAACATGTTGAATTGACCAAAACCGAAGAACTGGCCAAAGCACATTCCAGAATTAAACATCAGTCAATAGAGCATGAATCTGTATTAAAAACTCAGCAGGTGTTATTCGATATTTCAGCGCTGTCTGTAAACAGTAAATCCGGACCGGAATTCTATGAAGCGTTATACCCATTGCTGAATCGTCTGATTATGGCTGAGAACTGTTATATCGCGGCATTAAATCCTGTCGGTGAAATCGCTGAACTCCTGATGTTTTGCGATTCGAAGTATTCCTGGGGCGAATTGAGTACTTTGGATAATGATCTTATTGAGTATGTCGTTACAACCAGGCAGGCTCAATTATTAGATGCCACAACAATTGGGCAGTTACCCGACACGCAAGAGCATTTATCTGATGAGTTAAAGCAAAAACAAAGCTGGCTGTGTGTTCCCGTTATTCAGGATGATCGTGTTATGGCTGTTATTGTCGTACAGCAATACGTTGGCCAGGGTAATTACCATCAAAACGATAAATCTATTCTGAGTTATATTGCGAATCATGTTGCAGCCGCGATGGTTCAGCATTCATTGAATGTAAAACTTCGAGAAAACAATGACAATCTCGAGCAAAAGATTCAACTGAGAACCAAAGCCCTCCGTAAATCCAATCTATTCCTTCAGTTACAGATCGAAGAGCGTAAAAAGGCGGAAGAGCGGTTGCTCTATGAAGCTAATCATGATGCTTTAACGGGTTTACCTAACCGTAAAATGTTTCTGGCACGATTGCATCGAGCGCTTGCGGATTATAAAGCGGGAGCCAGCGAGCAGTTTGCGGTGTTATTTATTGATTTAGACCGTTTTAAAACGATCAATGACACGATAGGACACCATGCTGGAGATCAGTTTTTAATTGAAGTCAGTCAGCGTATTTCTTACTGCATTCGTGAAGATGATATGTTGGCCCGTCTTGGTGGCGATGAGTTTGTGATTCTGGTCGATCAGCTACAGGTAACAGAAATTGTTGAAGAGATTGCTTACCGGATCATTGAGGTCGTTCGTCAGCCATTTTTGATTGAAGGGCAAGATATTTATTCTGGTGCGAGTATTGGCATTGCAGTATGTAAAGAACAATACGAAGAAGCAGAAGAAGTACTCCGTGATGCGGATGCCGCCATGTATCAGGCAAAAGCGATGGGGAAAGGTCGTTACATATTATTTGATGACAGTATGCGTCAGCAGTTGATCGAAGAGCTGACATTAGATCAAATGATTCATCATGGCATTGAGCAGAAACAGTTTTTCCCGAATTATGCACCGGTATGCGATATAGAAGTTAACCAGGTCGTCGGTTTTAAAGTCGAAACACACTGGACTCATCAAGAGTTGGGTGAGGTTAATGAAGAATACTTTGGCAGAATGGCAGAAAGTATTGGTGTTATTGCAGAGATAGAAAAACAGATTATCGAAAAAGTTTGTGTTGATATTGAAGCACAAAACATGACGGGCGGACTGGTATGTCTGAATGTATCTGCTGCTGCGTTTGTGCAACCAGATTACATTCATCATGTTTTAGATGTCATTAAAGCCGCATGTATTAACACGCAGTTATTGTGCTTTTCTTTTGAAGAAAGCGCCTTAATTGAACATCTTGAAGAAGCGGCTCCCGGTATTAAGCGCTTAAAGCGGGAGGGAATTAAGCTCAGTATTCATAATGTAGGTTCTGGTATAACCTCGCTGGGCGTATTAGCAAAGTTACCTGTTGATTTTATTGAAGTTGATGCACGTTTCACCAGTACGTTGATCAAAAATCAAAAGCATCAGGTGATTCTTGAGGCACTGGTTACATTAAGTCGTAGTCTGAATTTCAATATCGTATTGCAGGGTATTGATAACGAAAAGCTGTTCAATATCGCTAAACAGCATTCCATTTTTATGGGGCAGGGTAGCTGGTTAGCTCAACGCGATCATTGTCAATCAGCGAGCCTGACCAGCTTTAATGACAGTGATGATGATTTAACGCTTTCGGTTAAGCATCTCGCGTAAATTGGCAATATTAGCCTGACCTTTCTTTTGTTTTTGTTCTGGTGTTTCAGCCTGTTTGCCGCGCTGCCACAATAAATCATCTTGCGGTAGCTCATGTAGAAACCGGCTAGGCTCCGGTGTGATGGTTTCGCCAAACTGACGACGTTCACGGGTATAGGTAAAGGTTAATTCTCGTTGAGCGCGGGTAATACCAACATATGCCAGTCGCCGTTCTTCATCGACATTATCTTCATCAATACTGGATTGATGAGGGAGTAGTCCTTCTTCCATACCGACAATATATACAAATGGAAATTCCAGACCTTTCGAAGCGTGCAGCGTCATCAACTGAACCTGTTCGGCTGATTCATCATCTTCATTACGTTCCATCATGTCTCGTAATGTGAGCTTAGTGACCACTTCAGGTAGTGTCATGGGCTCATTACCATTTTCGCCGTGAAGCATACCGGTTACCCACGAAAACAATTCTGATACGTTTTTCATCCGCATCTCGGCAGCTTTCATGCTGGTACTGGTTTCATACAACCAGTCTTCATATTTTATTTCCCGGATGAAGTCTCTGATGGTGGCAACAGCATCCCCTCGTTCGCAATTATCAGCAGTTTCAACAATCCAGCGTGCAAATGGTTCGATTGCCTGGAGTGCTTTTGCTGGAAGATAACTTCGCAGGCCATCATTTACGGAGGCTTCAAATAAACTGATTTTATGTTCGTTAGCAAACAGTCCTAGCTTTTCCAGCGTCGCACGGCCAATTTCGCGGCGAGGGACATTCACTATACGAAGAAACGCATTATCGTCGGCTGGATTCACTAACAAACGAAGATAAGCCATGATGTCTTTGATTTCAGCTCGGGAGAAAAAGGACATGCCACCGCTGATTTTGTAGGGGATTCGGTTAGTCATCAGTGATTTTTCAAGCGTTCTCGACTGATGATTACCTCGATAGAGAATGGCGTATTCGTTATAGGCTGTACGGTTCTGGAACTTATGACTGATTAATTCAGCAATGATACGTTGAGCTTCATTTTCTTCGTCTTTCGTGCTGATAACGGTTAGCTCTTTTCCCTGACCTAACTGACTGAATAACTTTTTCTCGTAGACGTGTGGATTATTGGCAATCAGGATGTTTGCCGCTTTAAGGATACGCTCCGATGAACGATAGTTTTGTTCCAGCTTGATAACCTGAAGAGTAGGGAAATCTTTACTGAGTAACACCAGGTTTTGAGGTTTAGCACCACGCCATGAGTAGATTGATTGATCATCGTCTCCTACTACGGTGAATCTGGCCCGTTCGCCAACTAACAATTTTACCAGCTCGTACTGGCTGGTATTGGTATCCTGATATTCGTCAACTAACAGGTAGCGGATTCTGTTTTGCCAGAATTCCCTAACATCTTTGTTGGTTTTGAGTAACAGGGTTGGCATTAGGATCAGATCATCAAAATCCAGGGCATTATAGGCCGTTAAATGTCGCTGATAGAGTTCATAAAACTGAGCGAATAGCTGTTGGTTTTCACCGGTTGCGTGTTTGATGGCTGCTTGTGGAAGTACCAGATTGTTTTTCCAGTCAGAAATCTGGAACATGAGCTGATTGATGAGATCTTTATCGCCTTTAAAACTGTCTTCGGTTAACTCGGTGAGGAGTGCTCGAGAATCCTGGTCATCAAATAAACTAAAGCCGGGTTTTAGTCCAAGGGTTTTACATTCCTTCTTAATAATCGTCAGACCCAGCGTGTGGAAGGTGGATACGATGAGTCCACGAGATTCTTTACGTCCAAGGGTTTGAGCGACACGCTCTTTCATTTCACGCGCTGCTTTATTGGTAAAAGTGACTGCTGCAATATTTCTTGCTTTGTACTGACACTCATTGACCAGATAGGCAATTTTATTGGTGATAACCCGTGTTTTTCCGCTGCCTGCACCTGCTAATACAAGACAAGGTCCGGAGATATATTTTACTGCCTGATCCTGAGCCGGGTTAAGTTTCATAATGAGTAATCAAGTATCCTGAAGGAGGTAAAGAAAGATCCGGGATTTTACCTTATAATCGCCAGTTGAAACTATGATTATTACTGGCTGTAGGAGCCAAAACATGCTGAATCCAAAAAAGCTGGAAGAAATAGCAAAACAAATTTCTGCATCTGTCCCGCCAGGTGTGAAGAATATTGCTGATGAGATTGAATCTAAAGCAAAGCAGGTTATGCAGCGCAAGTTAACCGAGCTTGATTTTGTTACTCGTGAAGAATTCGATGTACAAACTCAGGTGTTGGCGCGTACCAGGCAAAAACTGGAAGCACTGGAACTTCGTGTTTTAGAGCTGGAAAAACTTCAGGGTGTTGCCGCTGAAACAACTGAAGAATTAGTTGATGCGACTTCGGAAGACACAAACGATGGTGTTGAGCAGAAAAGCACAGACGTGTGAACGTTGATTTATCCGTTATGCAAACATAAAAAATGCCGGGAAATCCCGGCATTTTTTATGTTTAATCCGTCGTACAGCTTGTGATTATTCCGACAGTGTCAGGATAAAGCTCACTGGTACTGAACCGGTAATCGATGGCAGTTTTGCCAGATCGCGTAACTTTTCGATGCCTTTATCCAGGCCGTAATCGGCAGCTTTTACATTGACAGGCTTCATGCTTACTACTTGAAGTGTTTTATCGGTCAAACGAGTAACCATTACTTCTACTTCAATCATTTTATTGACGCCATGGAGCGCAATATCTGCACTGGTCTGCATTTTGGCAGACTGACCATTCTTCAATCCATTAATCTTTTTCATTGGCACAGAAGCCATGACTTCCAGAGTAGGAAAGACATTTGTTTCGAACAGGAACTTCTGCATTCGTTCATTACGAATTGGAATCATGGTTTCTACTGAAGCCAGAGGAACCGAAAGTGATAACTGACCTTTCGATGTTAGCGTGCCTGAAACCTGTTTAAAGTAGTGTGATTCACCAACTACATCTTTCTTTACTGATACAAAGCTGACTCGTGACAAGTCATTATTAACCGTCCAGTCTGCCAGTGCCGGAGCACTGATGCAGGCAGCAGTGATTAATGATAAAAGCGTCTTATTCATAAAAGTTCCTGTTTACCAAGGTCAACAGACCTTACAAATAGCAGTGAAATTATGTGTGGCTACAGGCTGTTAAGTTAACAGCTGACCGTTGGATACCTGAATGAAAACCGGGAATTACTATACCAGTGTTCCGGACATTCAACCTATCAAAATTTAAATAAATTGTTAACGCAGACTCTGTTTGGCTGCTAGTCTTTTTTCTTTAAACCTGCAACCAGCGCTAAAAATGCCAGCATTCCAGTGACAGGTAACCAGCTGGTTTCCTGATGCAAAAACAGAAGAGTTGAAACGACCGTAAAGGTTGCACCGATCATGGTGTAAATAATTCGGCGATTTTGCTGTTGCTGTTGCTGTAGCAAAGATTGCTGAAATTTACGTTGCTGAATGTGCTGTTGCTGATCATTCTTCAGGTATTGATACACCAGTTCAGGGATTTCTGGCAGTTTTTCACCCCAGAAGGGTAAATTCTGTTTGATGTGTTTGAATACCGCTTTTGGCCCCATTTGTTCATTGAGCCAGGTTTCTAAAAATGGCTTGGCTGTTGTCCATAAATCCAGTTGCGGATATAGCTGACGACCGAGACCTTCGATATAAAGCAATGTCTTCTGTAACAGAACAAGCTGTGGCTGGACTTCCATATTGAACCGTCGGGCGGTATTAAACAGATTGATCAGCACATGGCCAAAAGATATTTCTGACAGCGGTTTAGCAAATATTGGATCACATACGTTTCTGATCGCAATCTCAAATTCCTGGACATTGGTATCAGCAGGCACCCAACCAGAATCAACATGTAGCTGAGCAACTTTGCGGTAGTCTCGATTGAAAAAGGCGACAAAGTTTTCAGCCAGATATCGTTTATCATCTTCATTTAATGTGCCGACAATTCCGCAGTCGATACCGATATATTTGGGGTTTTCAGGTGTTTCGTAAGAAACAAAAATATTGCCGGGATGCATGTCCGCATGGAAAAAACTGTCACGGAAAACCTGAGTGAAAAAGACCTGAACCCCGCGCTCTGCCAGCAGCTTCATATTCGTATTTTGAGCTTCCAGTGCTTTAATATCTGAAACGGGTATGCCGTAGATGCGTTCCATAACCATTACATTGGTTGCGCAGTAGTCACTGTATACCCAGGGAACGTAGAGTGAATCAGACTCTTCAAAGTTCTGTCGTAACTGAATGGCATTAGCCGCTTCATGCATTAAATCCAGTTCATCAAAGATTGTTTTACGATACTCTTCGATGACTTCGACCGGGCGGAGGCGTCTGGCGTCAGGAACCAGTTTTAGTAGTAACCAGGCGGTTGTTTCCATCAGACGGGTATCGTCACGAATACTTTTATCAATACCGGGACGAATAACTTTGATAATAATGTCTTCTTTTGACTCAGCCTTATTTCCATACCGATCGGTTGTTTCTTGTCTGAGAATGGCGGTATGTACCTGAGCAATAGAAGCTGAAGCCAGCGGTTTGATCGCAAAATCATCAAAGCGTTCTGAGATGTCTTTTAACCCCAGTGCTTGTTCAATAATGTGTTTCGCTTCATGGCCATCGAAGGGTTTAACGTTGTCCTGCAATTTAGCCAGCTCGTTGGCAATATCTGGCGGCAACAAGTCACGACGAGTTGAAAGCATTTGCCCCAACTTTATCCACACTGGTCCTAACGACTCTAATGCCAGTCTTAAGCGCTCGCCTCGAGAACCTTGATGACGTCTACCAGGCACCAGCCGGGCAATTGTTTTGAAAATTGAAAAATACCAGGGAAGCAGGTGAGGTGGGATGAGATCATCAATTTGATAAACGATGAACGTTTTTAATATGCGAAACAGTCGAAAAAATTGCATGTAATCAGTTCGTTTTCAGTGTATTGATTCGAGCTTCCAGCTTATCAATCTCAGCACTTAGTAAATTTACATTGCGTCCAAACTGAGTTAACTCCAGCGGATGTGGCGTGACTTTCAGTTCATCTTGCATAAGTTCTGTAAATGTCTCTTCAGCCCGTGTTTTTCTCGTGACCAGGGCTTCAGAGATAGTCTTAAGCAATTGACACAATTTATGTGCTGGTCCGTCGCCAATGAGACGAGACAGGTGCTCCTCCCAGTCAATATCAGTTTCCTTAAGTAACTGAGCAAATTGTTGTGCAAGCTGAATATCACCATCCAGTTGCAGTTGATCCGATTTGATCAGTTTGGTGATATTGGCGGGTTGTTGTAATTCGGGCAGGGCGTCCAGCGTTGTGATAATTGAGCAGTCAGCATCATCTGTATTATTCAACACACTGATATATTGATGGCTAAATTGAAAGCTAATGCTGAACGATGGTGATGTTAAAGTCACCGCTAAACGTTTACCCGCCAGGATTGCCATGCGGGCGTTGAATGTCGGATCAAGCACTGACGCTTTATTGATTAGTTTTTCAATAACTTCGTGAGATAACACAGTGATATCAAACATCAGAATTTGAAACCCCGATGTAGTGCAACAATGCCGCCGGTCAAATTATGATAAGTGGTTTGTTCAAAGCCGGCTTCTTCCATCATAGACTTCAACGTTTCCTGATCCGGATGCATTCGAATCGATTCAGCCAGATAGCGATAACTTTCAGCGTCGTTAGCAACCAGTTGACCCATACCCGGTAGAATATTGAAGGAATAGAAATCATAAGCTTTAGATAGCATCTGACTCTCAGGTTTTGAAAACTCTAATACCAGTAAGCGGCCGCCCGGTTTAAGCACACGATACATAGAGCGTATTGCTTTATCTTTATCTGTTACATTTCTCAGGCCAAATGCGATGGTGATGATGTCGAAAGTGTTGTCGGGAAATGGGAGTTCTTCAGCATTTGCCTGTACATATTCAACATTACCGACAATGCCCAGATCTCGCAGTTTTTCACGGCCAACTTTAAGCATTGAATCGTTAATATCAGCAAGAATAACCTGACCCGTTGGCCCCACGATTCGAGAGAACTTTGCTGTTAAATCACCCGTGCCACCGGCTAAATCCAACACTTTTTGTCCGGCTTTGACGCCACTACTGTCAATGGTAAAACGTTTCCAGAGACGGTGAATACCCGCTGACATTAAGTCATTCATCACATCGTATTTTGCAGCCACTGAATGAAATACATCAGCAACCAGTGAAGATTTGTCAGCCGCATCGACGGTTTTGTAGCCGAAGTGTGTGGTTTTTTGTGGTTCAGACATGCAAGTAAACTCTGAGATTTGAAAGGCTGTTAGTCTACTTTAAAACGCTGATTTACCAAAGTGTAAAGGAGGGTTGAGAAGGGAATTTTTATAAGGATTCTGAAAGGCAATAATTATGTCCCCAACATTACGGATGCCGGGGACATAAGTGATAAATGTTATTTAACAGAAACTGCTTCAACAACTTTATCAAGGCTACTCATATTGCCTTGATCACGTAATTGAACGTGTTGTACAGCAAATGGTGCTTTAAGACCTGACTTAGCAAGAATTGCACGGTCAAATGGTACTGAAATTGACTGAGCGCCAGGCTTCAACCAGTTTGCAGCGTGCGTTTCCATTACTGGCTTAAGGTTGCCATTAGTATCTGTTCCAAGTAGTACCGCACGAACTTCGTAACGACCTGCTTGTTGAACGTCTACGTTAACTGTTGCTTTCGGCGCACCTTTAGCAGATGTTGCTACAACATCAGCGATTGATGCAGTTGCTTTAGCAAGACCAAATGCAACTTTACCAGTACGACGAACAGTCAGACCGTTATCGCTGGCTGTTGCATCGATACGAAGCTCATAAAGACCGTTAACTGGCGCTTCAATTTTATTGATATCAGCACGATTAACAGTAGCTTCACCGTTTGCACCAATGTTTACGTCAATGTTGTACACTTTACCTGAAGGAGAGACGATAACGCCTTTCGCTGAGTTAAGTGCTAGTGCTGAGTCACCAGTTTCAATTGCCGCTGCAAAAGAAAGCTTTTCAGCTGAAAGATAAGAAAGCTTAGCGGTGTTAAGCATTAGTTTTTTATCTGAATTTTTCTCTTTTACGTTAACGGTATAAAGCTCATCAGCTGCAAGTTTGTCAGCATAACGAAGCGTTAAGTCACCGGCCGCAACAGAAGCGTTAACACGTAAAGCTGCTGAGTTGTTAAAGATACCAACTGCTTCAAGATCTTTTTCCGAGAATACTTGTTCAACTGCATTCACAGAATCCTGACCATTAAGCATGATGCTGTCAGTTTTAAGTGGTGAGCTGGTCGCTTCATTACGAGAGATACGTACAAGTGCGCCAGGTTGAGTTGTATTCAGGAGAACACCTTTGTTTAACTCAGCACCTGATACAGTGAACCAGTATTCGTCACTTGCCGTTGTTTGACCTTCGGCTGCAAAATTTAATGTTTCTGATTGATACAGAGGAAAGCTGAAGCTGGCTGCTTGTTGCTTTGATGCGCTAACCTCAACGGCTTTGAAATCTGCTGCTGTTGCAGAGAATGCTGCGGCTGCGCCGAGTGAAGCACAAAGGGCTACATTTAGTAATTTTTTAGTAAACATTAACTTCACTCCTCAATTAGATATCGTTACGTAGGAAAACGTCCAGACCGAAGCAAGCGCGACGGCTTTGCGCGTGGCTTAATGGCTCATCGCCATAGGTACGGTCTGTGTCATAGAACCAAACTGAACCCGCTGCTGCCTGAGAGCTACACTCAAGGAAACCGTCAGAACAACTTACTAACCACTCTTGAGTTACCTCAAGACCAACCTGATTTGAGTAACCACCACAGTAGCTGTCTGAATCCCATACTGCCGATTCAACGTCTGTACCTACCACTGATTTGAAGTTTTTAGGAAGTGAAGGGCGACCAGATGTACCGTACAACCATTCTGCGTTGTATGAAGCCATCCAGCTTGTTTGTTGCATTTTTACAGCATCGCTTTTGTAACCAGCAATCCAGCCAAGAAGGCTTTCAAGTGCGTTACCGTTGATAACAGCATTTGCCAGTGGCGTACCAGCACTTGAAGGTGCTGAAGCTGTTACGTTGTAGATTTTGTTGATGATATTAGGGTAGCGGCTATCCCATGTTGGGTTAGACATAATCCAGCGCATAACATTACCACCGTTTGAGTGAGTGATAACGTAAAGTTTGCTGATTCCCTGTGTGTTGATGAATGATGTTAATTGTGACGCAAGACATCCTGCCGCTCTGCTATCCCACATGTATTGTTCAAAGTCACAGTTGATAACTGTGTATTTTTTTCCGTTTCTTACTGAGTTGATAAATTCACCAGTCCAATAGTCATTGTATGCATCTGTTTGATGACCAGTACCATGAACAAAGGCGACACCTGTTGATGCTGCTGCTGATAACGAAAAAAGCGCTAAAAGCATGCTACACGCAAGTTTTATTCCTCTCATACTCTTCTCCGGATATTTGATTTATTTTTTGTTGTGAGGTTACGAAGCCGCGGATGACCAGACCTCGTACCAGTATTATTATTACGATAAATAATCCACAATCAAGTAACAACTGTTTAACTTTTAGGGGTGTGCAAACCCAATTCAAACAAAATAAAAAATCAAATCATCTCCAAGCAACCGACATTGTTGAGATTTTTTTATTAGATTAATTACTCTAATGATTTTTATAATAAAAAAATCAAAAACTGTCATTTTTATGCTAAACGTCGTAGTTTGAAAGGTTCTGTGTTGTTAATATCTGAAATATATAAGGAATTTATAGTTACGTGATGGAAATAGGCAACTTGAAATAAAATAGCATTGAAAGCCAGAATAATGACTGGAAGGAATTAAATAGTAATTGTTAATAGCTTAATGCTATTTGTTGTTGATTCGGGTATGAAATACTGACAGGACGTTTAAAGATTAATGCAGGATTCAGGCATATGCTTCGGCAACAACTCTGTTCTTGCCTTTAGCTTTTGCGATTTTTACGGTGTTGCCCATGCGCCCCATAAATTGATACCAGTCTTCTCTGATATCGTAATTCGAGATACCCAGAGAGATAGTAACGGGAGGTAACTTGCGTTTGCTTTTTGCGCTTACAAAGCGCATTTTTTCAACACCTTTTCTTACTTGTTCTGCGATTTCCCGGGCTACGTCATGATCAATATCTGGAATTAAGATCAAAAACTCTTCACCACCCGTTCTGACGGGTAATCCGCTGTCTTCGACATAATTTTTAATTTTGCGAGCAACCTTGTTCAAAACAACGTCGCCTACCATATGGCCATACATATCATTGAACTGGCTGAAATTATCGATATCGATAGCAATAGCGCATATATCTCTGTTTGGTTTTTCAGAAAGCCAGATTTCCACTTGTTCCTGCATCGCAGAAAAATTATACAACCCAGTCATCGCGTCTTGTTTCGCAGATTCTTTGATTGCTTGTAACTTAGATTTTAGGTTTTCTGAATACTTTTTAGTTTCAGCTAGCGAATTTTGTAACTGTTGCTGAGACTTCTTCATTTCCCAGGTTTGTTCGATCAAGCTGGAAATAATCGTTTGAAGATTATTTTCTGATGCCTGATTGAGTGCAACAAGATTACTATCCAGCGTTTGCAGATAATTCTGTACTATTTTTCCAGATTGATTATTGCTGCTCGTCATAGATGTGATCATGGAATCAACACCATCAACGAGCTGATCATGTGATTCGGATGCTTTTACCAGGAATTGATCATAAAGAGACTGGATAAAATAGTTATCCAATGGAAGAGAAGACTTTAGCTGGGCATTAACCGCTTGAGATAATTGAGCATCTGCACCTGAAACGTGCTCATATGCAACTGCATAATTGACCGGTGTTGCCGGCAATTGGTGCTGGCGCAAAAATGTGACAGCTTTTGTCAATTTATCATGCGCTTGCGCTATTGAATCGTGATACTTCATAAACGACCTCAAGAGCTGAAATGAGCTAAAAAAGTTAAAGGTACGAAGGTTGTATTCTCCATTATTTGAGAATGAACATCCACTGAATTTTTTATTTCTACGGTATTAATCGTTTAATCTTTTGTTTATTTACGAAATTTTAACCAGTAGATGCTAAATTTTGAGCAATAACCCTGCTTATTCAGGTTTTTATTGGTGAAATTTTATAAACAATAAACTTTCTATGTATATAGAAAGGTAATTTATTTGTTAATTGTTAGCCATTTTTCACTTGTGATCAAGAGGGAGTTTCGGTGGAAATTAGCCCACGAAATTATTTTAAGTGATAGTGATAACCCCTAATTATCTTGTTTACATACGCTTTTTTGATATTCATTTTTTGATTTCAGTGATAACAAGGAAATGTTCCTTATTTTTCACAACAATTAACAGAAGGTTTTGAATTGTTTTTACCAGATATACTGGAGCGTGTTGACGATTGCATCAGGTTGAATGTCAGAAAGACGAATAGAATCTATTGTCAGCAAATCAGCAGTAATTTTTCTGTATTCCGGACCGCTCACTGCTCTGATAATCGAGCGTTCTCTAACTGATAGTCTGGTTTATTCTACTGGTCTCATTCTGCTTTCTATCCAGGACCTTATTGTCTATTCTTCCACGCACTCAATTTTAATCAGCAGTATGTTGTTGAATCGTTGATGTGTGGAGGAGATACATTGGTTTCTTTTATAAAGCAAATTTTAACGGGAGCATTAATCACACTGGTGAGTGTACAGTGTGTTTTTGCAACTGAGTCTGGCTCTGGTCAGGACATCGATAAATTACTACGTGATATCTGGGTTTTTCAGGCGAAGACCGAGCCGGTGGAAGGGGCTGAAAACGGTGTGTTCGACTTCAATGATAAATTGGCCGATCGTTCACCTGAAGCCTTGGCTAAATATTATGAAAAACGAAAACACTACCTACAACAATTGAATGCGATGTTGACTGATGATATCAGCATGAGTCAAAAAGCGGATATTGTTGTCATGCAACATCTTTTGAGGGATAAGATTGATAAGTATGAGCTGAAGTATCATTACATTCCTTTAACCTCAGAATTTGGATTTCATATGGAAATTGCTTTTCTGAGCAAGTTTGTTCGCTTTGCTACTGCTAAAGATTATCGTGATTATAATGAGCGTCTGAAGCAAGTTCCGGCATTTTTTGATCAGAATATTTATTGGTTAAAGAAAGGCATTGAATCTGGTTTTACTCAGCCTTTAGCATCTATTAAAGGTAGTGATGAGACTATTCGAACGTTTATAACCGATGATATCGAAAACAGTGTATTTATGGAGCCTTACCGCTCGGCAAAGCCAGTGTTTATGTCGGATTCTGAGTGGAAAACACTGAAATCAGATGCGATGACGACTATCAAACAATCTGTTGTGCCACAGTTTGAACGTTTTCTTTCCTTCTATATTAATGAGTACGAACCAGCAGCCAGACACTCAGTGGGTATTTCCGCGATAAAAGGTGGTACTGAATATTATGAGAATCGTATAAAGCACTTCACAACAACCGATTTATCAGGTGAGGAAATTCATCAGTTAGGTTTGTCCGAGGTTGCAAGAATTCGTGCTGAAATGGATAAGATCATTAAGCAAACCGGATTTAAGGGCGATTTCAAAGCATTTGTTGAATTTTTGAGAACGGATAAACAGTTTTACGCTGAAACACCAAAAGATTTATTAAAAGAAGCATCATATATTGCAAAGCGTGTTGATGCGAAGCTGCCACAATTGTTTAAAACGATTCCAAGAAAACCATTTGCAATTGATCCTGTTCCTGACGAACTGGCGCCTAAATACACAACGGGTCGTTATTTGGGATCAAATAGTGATGAAAAGCCGGGAACTTACTGGCTGAATACTTACGCTTTGGATCGCAGACCTTTATATGCGTTACCAGCGTTAACATTACATGAAGCTGTGCCAGGCCATCATTTTCAGGCTGCATTAAGTGCTGAGCAGGAAATGCTGCCACACAGAAAACACTATTATATGTCTGCGTTTGGAGAAGGTTGGGCGTTATATGCTGAATATCTGGGTATCGAAGCTGGTATCTATGATGATCCCTACAGTGATTTTGGCCGACTGACCTATGAAATGTGGCGAGCATGTCGTCTGGTGGTTGATACCGGCATTCATATTAAAGGTTGGAGTCGTAAAAAAGCGATGACCTTTATGGAAGACAATACCGCATTGTCGAAACACAATATTCAAACCGAGACTGACCGTTATATTACCTGGCCCGCTCAGGCATTGTCTTACAAGATTGGTGAATTGACGATTAAGCGCCTGCGTAAAAAAGCGGAGAATGCGCTAGGTAACCGTTTTAATGTTCGTGAATTCCATGATCGCGTGTTGATGAATGGTTCGGTTCCAATGAATTTGTTGGAAGAGATCATCGATCAATACATCGCTGATGTGAAGGCGAGTCATTAATCCTGATGTTCGTGTTCTGATTTGGCTTATTGAGGTATTTAATTCTTCGCTGACTTAAGTGCCTCAATTTTTCAATCTCCTAAATTTCTGTACTAAAGTGCTTTTATTAGCGCTTTTCCTTCTCTGAATTCTTTGCGCGTGTTTGATAGAGGGTAGCGTGTAAAGAATAGTTATTAATTATTGATTTTTAAACAGTAAAGGGAAGGTAATCATTGAAAGGTAGCTAGTGAGGAATTAAATTCTCAGGGGCCAGAAACGAAAAAGCTTGTCTAACGATCCTGTAGACAAGCTTTTTAATTTTGGGAGGAAAAAAATGAATCTTATTAATCACTGGGCTTGAAGCGGAAAAAGGAAAAAACGTCGGAATGCAAAGATGACGGAGCGTGACATAAGGACGACCAGACCCCCAAAAACAGGAACTGTTTTAACCCGGCGGCCCCGCTATCGTAGATATCTTAGATATCCTTAGACCGGAAACTTTGCGTCCTTGGCTTTCACCAAGTTTGCCTTTTTCAAGCTTTACAGCTTGATTAAGACTATAAAGCATTCGTTAAAAATGTACACCCCTGATTTTAGTTATTTTTATATAAAAAGAGAATTAAGATAGATCTCTTTAAAATAAAATGATCAAAAGGCTACAAATTAATAACCCTGACCAGATTAGTGCCATTGTGCAATAACCCATAATATCTTTTATTTTCAGCCCCGAAATTGCTAATAACGGAAGTGCCCAGAATGGCTGAACCATATTGGTCCATGCATCACCTAATGCAACAGCAATAGCTGTGCTGCTGGTTGAAATGTCCAAACCGGCCGCCGCAGGTAATACAACCGGAGCTTGCAACGCCCACTGTCCACCACCCGAGGGGACAAAGAAGTTGACAATACCGGCACTTAAAAATGTAAAGATTAAAAATGTGTCTGGCGTTGAAATAGCAATAAACCATTCTGAGAGAGACACAGCGAGGCCTGAACCGACCATCATACTCATCATTCCTGCGTATAAAGGAAATTGAAGGACAATACCGCCAATATGTTGAATCGCATCATTCAGGGCTGAGAGGTAGTTTGCTGGTGTGCGATGAAAAATAATACCCAGGCATAAAAAGACCAGCGAGATGATATTTAACGTAATACCTCCCTGGTTCATAAAGTGATTTACCAGATAAAACCCACTGATCCCTGCAATAATGGCGGAAGGTAATATATTATGCTCCAGTTTTTCTGCGGGACTAAGAGTATGGTTGTTTGGTGTATCCTGTTTTGTAGATGTTGGAGGGTGATAGGGCTTGATAGTATCACCCGGAGCAGGAAGCATCATTTTGTTCAAAAAAGGCAGTGTAACCAAAAGAGCCAATGCTATCAGTAAAACGGACGGAGAAAATACGGTCATTGACAGTGGAATGGCTTCACCATTGAGGAGTTGGCCTAATTTGTCGTTTGCTGGTGAAGCGATTTTCAGGGGGATCGAGCCTGATAAACCTATATGCCAGAGTAGAAACCCTGAATAAGCTGATGCTACGAGTAATGGATAGTGAAATTGTTTACTTCGGGCAGCAATTTCGCGTGCGATTAATGCACCGACGACCAAGCCGAATCCCCAGTTGATCCACATTGCAATTCCAGAGATCAGCGTCGTTAATATGACTGCTTTTCCGGGAGAGGTTGCAAGTGTTGCGAGTGATGTGAGTATACGTGTAACGGGTCCGGAGCTGGCGAGTATGTGACCTGTAACCAGAATAACGACCATTTGCATAGAGAAAGTAAGTAAATTCCAGATGCCGTTGCCCCAGAAGTTGGTCATTTCGGTGAATGTTTTGTTTTCTATAGTTATCCCGCATACGAAAATAATTAAGGTAAGCGCAATAGCGAAAACGTAAGCATCTGGCAGCCATCGCTGCATAACAGCGGTAAAAAATTTCGACAAAGCTCGAATCATGATCGATATCCCTGACTGTAGGAGTTTAAATGGTTATTCTTAGTGTTATTGGCGTTGCAATTGTTCTTGTGTTGTTTTTTGCATCCCGGGGTGAAGGATATAGGAAAAAGTTAGCGATTTATAATCGGGAATTAACATCGGCGAAGCAACATCAACAAGCGCAAGAGGATATTGTAAAAACGCTGTCGAGTGAATTACAGATGTTGCTAAAAGAAAAACTTGAATCTGTAGAGAATGAATTGCTGCCTGCGGAGCACAAAATGATGGTTGAACTTATCATTCGTGGTTGTGCTCCCGTTGCTATTGAATCATCAAAAGGCGTTAAGTCTGTTCACGATGCTTTCTTTAATTACCTGAGCAATACAGGCGATGTCAGGCGAGAAGACTTTTTACGGTTTGTATCTGAACTGGACGATAAGCTTAAAAAGGCATGGACAGATAATTCGGTGGAAGGATTTATTTATCTTTGCAAAAATCTGACGAAGAATTAATATAACTTAAGTGCTTGTATTTTAATAAAACAGGGTTGAGGGAACATCTTGCAAATTAGGCGTGTAATCAGAGTCATTCGGCAACATCTTGAACGTGTTAGCTGGCCTTCCCTGATCGTAATACTTATCTCTCATGCAACTATCACCTGGTGGATGTTGTGGTTTGTGGGAGAAAAGTCACTAACCGATCCAAATACATTTTTTTACTACTATGTGGTGACTACCAGTACAGTTGGTTATGGTGATTTAAGTCCAACATCCTCTGTTGGTCAGTATATAGTTGCTATATTCCAAATTCCGCTGGGATTAATTTTATTTGGGGCGTTACTGGGAAAAGTCGGGCAATCGACAGGAAAATACTTGAGGAAAGAGATGACTGGTGAAAAATCGTTCAAGGATTATGATAATCACATTTTGATTTTTGGTTGGCATACCAACAGAACCCGAAAGATCATTGACCATATTCTGGGAGATGCCAGAAGAGAAGAACGTCGCATTGTTTTGTGTGTACTGGACGACATTGAACATCCTTTGTTTGAAAATACTCAGGTCGACTTTGCCCGTTTGCAATCTTTTACGGATATAAATGAGCTCAAGCGAGTTGCTATCGAACATGCTGATCGAGTGATTGTTGATGGACGGGATGATGATCAAACGTTTACAACAGCATTGCGTCTTTCTACGTTAATTAAACGAGATAGCCATATTAGTGCATATTTTCAGGATGAAACAAAAGCTGAATTATTACAGCAGCATGGACGAAATATTGAATGTGGCTCATCAAAAGCAGCTGAAATGTTAGTTCGCTCTATGCAAGATCCGGGATCAGTCCGAGTCCACGAAGAACTGTTGTCGACACTCAACGGGGCCACACAATTCAGTATGGAATTACCCGATGAGCTACCTGCTAATATCACTTTTGAAAAAATCTTCATCTTCTTAAAACGTAACTATAATGTAATCATCGTAGGCATTGCGTCTGACCGGATGGGACATGAGATGAAGATAAATCCCCCAGGAAATGAACCTGTGACAGCAGGTGTTTATATCCATTATATTTCTTCGTATCGAATACTTTCGCAGGATGTTGACTGGCAAAAAATGGACAAGTGATTATGGAAGAGATCCTGTACTACTTTATTTTATTCCTGGTACTGTATATGGCACCACTTGTTATGGTTGGCATTAGTTCCAGAACTCGAGGAAATGCCAAAACAGCCTGGATTCTGGCAACAATATTTTTGTCCTGGCTGGCAGTGGTTACTTACTTTGCTACTGTGCCAAAAGCATCCGATAAAAAAGATTCAAAATAATAATTCACTTCAACGTGATCCTATGGAGGTGTTATGAGTCAGGTATTGGATGATTTACTTGCGTTATTATCACTGGAAGTGATTGAACATGGATTGTATCGAGGTCAAAGTCAGGATTTAGGCTTTAAATCCGTATTTGGTGGGCAGGTCATTGGACAAGCATTGTCTGCTGCCAAGGAAATGGTATCTGAAGAGCTGAGCGTTCATTCCTTTCATTCCTATTTTTTACGTCCGGGTGATGCATCTAAACCAATTGTATATGATGGCGAAGCTATCAGAGATGGCAAAAGTTTTTGTACACGGCGGGTTAAGGCAATTCAAAATGGCAAAGTCATCTTTTACATGACGGCGTCTTTTCAGCGACCGGAAGAAGGGTTTGAACACCAATCGGCGATGCCGAATGTACCTGGCCCGGAAAACCTGCAATCAGATCTGGATTATTACCGGGAGAATGAGCATCTTATTCCCGATAAAATTCGCAGTAAGCTCATCTGTGAAAAGCCAATTGAGATGCGACCGGTCAACCTGCATAGTCCATTTGAACCGCACGTTGCTGAACCTGCTCGTTATGTCTGGTTCAGGGCGAATGGTGATATGCCGAGTGATCCACGTATTCATAAATATTTGTTGGCATACGCATCTGATTTTCAGTTTCTGCCAACGGCATTACAACCTCATGGAACGTCATTTATGTTACCGGATATGCAGGTAGCAACCATTGACCATGCGATGTGGTTCCATCAGGATTTTCGGATTGATGACTGGTTACTTTACTCAATCGATTCACCAAGGGCTTCTGGTGGACGCGGACTGGTTCGTGGACAGTTCTTTAATCGTCAGCGTCAATTGGTGGCATCGACGATTCAGGAAGGGGTGATTCGCGACTACAGTAAACGAAAATAGTTGCCCGTTTAAATGACCTGCTTGATGTAGTGAATATGTTCTGTCACTACATCAATCGTTTCCTGCTCTCCTGGTACTTTTCATTGCAAACTCCTCATTGAAGATTTAGCTCACCATATAAAATCGTTGTTCTGTCCGATTTATATTCGATCCGATGTTTATCTCCTGGTAGGTTACAGTTTATCTGCAACATTGCCGGAGAATCAGCATGCGATTAAAACAATTTATCCAACAAACATTGCTAATGGGAGCTTGTGTACTGACATTACACACTCAGGCTTATGATCGAATTACCGGGCACCATTTCGCCAGTCGTTCAGAAGTTATTGCAACCAATGGTATGGCGGCGACATCGCAGCCGTTAGCAACCCAGGTTGCACTCGACGTGTTAAAACAAGGCGGGAATGCCGTGGATGCCGCTATAGCGGCTAATGCGATGCTGGGATTGGTAGAGCCTACTGGTTGTGGTATTGGCGGTGACTTATTTGCAATTGTGTGGGATGCAAAATCGAAGCAGCTTTATGGGTTGAATGCATCCGGCCGCTCACCACAGTCATTAACACTGGCAGAATTTAAAAAGCGTGGTTTGACGGAAATTCCACCATACGGCCCTTTACCTGTGTCGGTCCCCGGTGCTGTTGACGGTTGGTTTGAATTACATGAACGATTCGGTCATTTGCCGATGAAGCAACTTCTGTCTCCGGCAATTGGTTACGCAGAGAATGGTTTCCCCGTTTCGGAATTGATTGCTTGGTATATGAATCGAAGTGTTGAACGCATTGGACAATACCCCGGATTTAAAGAAACCTTCATGCCGGATGGTCGCATGCCTGGCAAAGGTGAGATTTTTAAAAATCCGGCATTAGCCAATACCTATAAATTGCTCGCTGAGAAAGGGCGAGACGAATTCTATAAAGGTAGCATTGCACACACTATTGATAAGTTTATGAAAAAGCATGGTGGCTATCTGAGTTATAGCGACATGGCCAGCCACACCAGTGAGTGGGTTGAACCTGTCAGCACCAGTTATCGTGGTTATGACGTTTGGGAATTGCCACCAAACGGACAAGGTATCGCAGCATTACAGATCCTGAATGTACTTGAACATTATGATATTAAAGCGATGGGTCTTGATAGCAGTGAGTACATACATACTTTTGTTGAAGCTAAAAAGCTGGCTTTTGAAGACCGAGCAAAATTTTATGCTGATCCTGCGTTTAATACCATTCCGGTAAAAGAACTCATTTCAAAAACTTATGCAGCTGAAAGAAATAAGCTGATCACCGATAAGGCTGCAAAGCGGGTTGATGCTGGAAACCCTGCGTTGTACCACGGTGATACCATCTATCTGACTACAGCAGATAAAGAAGGCAACATGGTGTCTTTAATTCAAAGTAATTATCGCGGCATGGGATCTGGTATGACACCTGATGGTCTTGGTTTTGTGTTGCAGGACAGGGGCCAGTTGTTTACGTTAAAGCAGGATCACTTCAATAGTTACAAACCGGGAAAACGTCCTTTTCATACCATTATTCCAGCATTCGTGACCAAAGATGATAAACCCTGGCTAAGTTTTGGTGTGATGGGCGGGGCGACTCAGCCTCAAATGCATGCACAAATTATGGTGAATTTATTAGACTTTGGTATGAATCTACAAGAGGCTGGTGACGCTCCCCGTATTCTCCATACAGGTTCAAGTCAGCCAACAGGTGAAGTTATGACAAACGGCGGTTACGTTAGCCTGGAGAATGGTTTCTCTGATCAGGTGAGAAGGGAGTTAATTCGAAAAGGACATGTATTACGAGAAGTATCAGGAAGTTATGGTGGTTATCAGGCTATTCTGTATGATGAAAAAACTGGTGTATACTACGGCGCATCTGAGAGTCGGAAAGATGGTCAGGCGGCCGGATACTAAGAGGTAATATGGCGCAAGAACAGCTGGGAATATGTGCTGAAGAGAACTTACATAGTTTGTATCTGATGTTTAATTGTTATGACGGCAATGAGGCTCATATACGAAAAGTGTTGGCATTGTTGCCGGATTTATTCGAGGAATTGTCTGATCAATTCTTTGAATCTATGGTATCTGGCTTCGTTGCTGTTGGTGCGCTGTACTGGGAAATTTTATATCCAGGTAATTTTCCAAAGCTTCTAAAGCCTTTTATTGGGTATGAAGGTAGTCATGTTATACCCGATACTCCCTTTGATCTCTTCATTCAAATTCGTTCTGAACGGTCTGATGTGAATTTTCTGGCAGGACAAAAAGTGTGTCGAATGCTGGGAAATTCTGTTGAACTGGCCGAGCAGATCGCAGGATTCCGGTTTATGGATGGCCGGGACCTGACTGGGTTCGTCTGTAATAGCGATAATGCTAAGGGGTTACATCGTCGTGATGTTGCGCTTGTATCAGATGATGATGAATTTAACGGTGGCAGTTATGTTCATATTCAGCGATTCAGGCACAATTTGAGCCGTTGGGAGCAATTGAGCGGAGAGGAGCAGGAAGCTGTATATGGTCGTTCAAAAATGACGAATGAACCAAAACGTTTTTCTGAACAGCTTGCAACCTCCCATGCGACAAGAACTAACCTGATAAACATGGAAGGTGAGCAAGTTGAAGTATTACTGCAAAGTATGCCGTATGGCGATATGAAGTCGAATGGCCTGTACTTCATTAGTTGTTGTAAAACACCGGATAATTACAATCTACTCATGCAAAGCCGGGTAACCGGTGGAGATCAGGGTAATTATGACCACCTGTTAGATTTTACTCAGGCAGAAACTGGCGCAGCCTTTTTCGCCCCTTCCAAAACGTTTTTGAAAAAGCGTGGCTTATAATTTGCGCTGAATAACAGGTAAAAGAGTGATTAACCGTTAGACGGTTTGAAACAAGTCTTTTACTTTTTCCAGTGTAAATTCAATATCTTTGACATTGGCTGGTGCGATGAAGATCGTGTCGTCACCGGCGATGGTTCCAAGTACACCATCCGATTTACCTAATGAATCTAATAATCTTGCAATTAACTGCGCTGCACCCGGACTGGTTCTGATGATGATCATCACTTCATTATGCATGATGTCTATCACTAATTGGCGAAGAGGACTCTTCGCTGTAGGCATTCCCAGCTCTGCGGGTAAACAGTAAACCATTTCCTGACGAGCATTTCTGGTTCTGACAGCACCGAACTTGCTGAGCATCCGTGATACTTTCGATTGACTAATATTGTTAAAACCCTGACTTTTTAGTGCAGTAACAATGTCGCTTTGAGAACCGTAACTCTCTTCTTTAAGTAGAGCTTTAAATGCATGAATTAGCTCTTCTTGTTTCCTGTCTGTTGGCATACCTTTTCTCTATTGCAGTAAAGTTTTCGGGAGTTTAACAGATTTGAATACTTAATCAGAAATGCAATTGTTGTTTCTTTGGGGGCTATCGTTGTTGGTTGATTGATTTTTATCCATCCACCGTTTTAAATAACGTTTTGAACCGTTTATGAAAACAGGTGCGAATATAGAGATAATATTTATCGGTTATACCTTTTGCCAATTGAGTTTTGGGCTATTATCCAGTATTGTTTTGCGCGATTTTTCTGGTAGATAAATGATCTCGGAGTTCAACATGAAAGTTACTGTAATAGGTGCTGCTGGTGGTATTGGTCAGGCACTGTCATTGCTATTAAAAAATGGTCTTCCTGCTGGTAGTGAGTTGTCTTTATTTGATTTGGCACCTGTAACGCCAGGTGTTGCAGTTGACCTGAGCCATATCCCTACAGATGTAAAAGTAATTGGTTTCTCTGGTGACAGCCTTGCAGATGCGCTTAAAGATGCTGACGTAGTTATGATTCCTGCTGGTATGCCTCGTAAGCCAGGTATGGATCGCGCTGACCTGTTTAATGCTAACGCAGGTATCGTTAAAAACCTTGCAGAAGCTATCGTAGAGAACTGTCCAAAAGCTATGGTTGGTATCATTACTAACCCAGTTAACACAACTGTTGCTATTGCTGCTGAAGTTTTCAAAAAAGCGGGCATTTATGATCCTAAGCGCCTTTTCGGTATTACAACACTGGACGTTATTCGTTCTGAAACGTTTGTTGCTGAAGCAAAAGGTCTGAATCCTGAAGAAGTTGCTGTTCCAGTTATTGGTGGCCACAGCGGTACTACAATTCTTCCTCTTCTTTCTCAGGTTGACGGCGCATCATTCACTGACGAAGAAGTAGCAAGCCTTACACACCGTATCCAGAATGCTGGTACTGAAGTTGTTGAAGCTAAAGCTGGTGGCGGCTCTGCGACTCTTTCTATGGGACAGGCTGCTGCACGTTTCTGTATCGCATTAGTAAGAGCGATGAAAGGTGAAGAAGATCTGGTTGAATACGCTTATGTTGAAGGTAATGGTGAATACGCATCATTCTTCGCTCAGGCTGTTCGTTTAGGTCCTGCAGGTGTTGAAGAGCTTCTTCCAATTGGTGAGCTTAGCGCTTACGAAGAAAAAGCACTAAATGACATGCTTGATACGCTTAAAGGCGATATCGAAAAAGGTGTTAACTTTTTAAATGGTTAATATCAACTGTTTAAGCTTTTAAGCTAAACGGTATCTAAAAACCCAATAAAACAATGTTTTATTGGGTTTTTTGTTTTTAAAGTATTTTCAGTGGCAAGAAGTGATCAATTAGAATTTAAAAGAAGAACTGATTTGATAGAGGAAGTGTGAACGTTTGAATAAACGATCACACGAGCACAAGAGGTTGTTGAGTATAAAGCAAAGCTTAGTTTGTTCTGTCTACAGCGATTTTAGCCAGATTTTCCAGTGCGGTTCTGTAAGTAGACTCAGGAAGAATGCTAATAGCCTGGATTGCTTTGTTTGACTCCTCGATAGCTTTGTCGGTTGCATAACGTAATGCTCCGGTTTGTTCTATCGCTTCCAGAATCTGTTCCATATGGTTGCGATCGCCACCTTGTTCAATCGCTTGTCTCACCATCGCCTTTTGATCGTCAGAACCTGTTTTGATCACATGTATCAATGGAAGGGTTGGTTTTCCTTCTGCCAGATCATCACCGATATTTTTGCCTAATTCTGCTGCTTCTGAGGAATAATCAAGAACATCATCAATAAGTTGGAAAGCTGTACCAAGGTGCATACCGTACAATCGCATTGCTTCGATAGTTTCTGAAGACTCTTCCGCAACGATGGCTGCAAGCTGTGTAGCCGCCTCAAACAACCGTGCGGTCTTGCAGTAAATCACCTGCATGTAGTTTTCTTCAGTGGTTTCTGGATCATTGCAGTTCATTAATTGCATAACTTCGCCTTCTGCAATGACATTCGTGGCATCCGCGAGGATTTCCATGATTTGCATCTGACCAAGACTAACCATCATCTGGAATGAGCGGGTATAAAGGAAGTCACCGACTAAAACGCTGGCCTGATTCCCGAATACTTCATTGGCGGTTTCTTTACCACGGCGCATTGTTGATTCGTCAACGACATCATCATGCAGTAATGTTGCAGTATGAATGAATTCGATGATGGCTGCGATTTTGAGGTGCTTATCGCCTTTGTAATCAAGCGCACGAGCAGCTAAAACTGAAAGGAGAGGGCGGATTCTTTTTCCACCACCGCTGATGATATAAAGACCAAGTTGATTGATCAGGGATACATCGGATTTTAGTTGATCGTATATAAGTTCGTTAACGCTGGTCATGTCACTGCTAGCCAGCTCCAGAATCTCTTCTAATCCCATTTCTCTTTTGCACTAGAACGTTAAGGCGTTATTTAAGCGAGCGATTCTACACGAATATAGAACAAACCCTAACTTATTTTGTATATCAGGACCGATAAAAATACCTCAGATGATCCGAAGATAATTTTTATGTGATCTTTCTAAAATTACCCTTGATACTGGTTATTCAATCGCGTAAAATTCGCGCCCTGTTCTAAAAGTTTAAGAGCGTCGATAATCGGACGCCAGATGACGGAGTTAAGTATGTACGCGGTTTTCCAAAGTGGTGGTAAACAACACCGTGTGACTGAAGGTCAGACCGTTCGTCTTGAGAAGCTGGATGTAGAAACCGGCGCAGCTATTGAGTTCGATAATGTCCTAATGGTTGCAGATGGCGAAAAAATCAATATTGGCGCACCATATGTTGCTGGCGGTAAAGTTACTGCTGAAGTAGTTACACATGGTCGTGGCGAGAAAGTAAAAGTTGTAAAGTTCAGACGTCGTAAGCATTCGCGTAAGCAAATGGGTCACCGTCAGTGGTTTACAGAAGTTAAAATTACCGGTATTACTGGCTAATAAGTAGGAGTACTAACAAATGGCACATAAAAAGGCTGCGGGTAGTACGCGAAATGGTCGCGATTCAGAAAGCAAACGCTTAGGTGTTAAGCGCTTTGGTGGTCAATCTGTACTAGCAGGTAATATCCTTGTTCGTCAACGTGGTACTAAGTTCCACGCTGGTGACAATGTTGGTTGCGGTCGTGATCACACACTATTCGCTTTAACTGACGGTAAAGTTCAGTTTGAAGTTAAAGGTCCACAAAACCGTAAATATGTAAGCATCGTTGCTGCATAAGAAACGTTTTTACGAATAAAACCCCGCAGTATTGCGGGGTTTTTTTTTGCGACTAAACTGATCTTTAGTTTAATTTCTTGCATGTTGATTGTAATTTGACCAGTATGGTCGAAAAATATTAATCAATATGCCTGACTAAATGCTTATTTGGGCTTTAGTCATGAATGTATACAACTTCTAAATTATCCTTCTGGAGCACAGCAACGAATGAAATTTGTTGATGAAGTCAAAATCCGCGCTGAAGCAGGTGATGGCGGCAATGGTATTGTTAGTTTTCGTCGGGAAAAATATATTCCTAAAGGCGGACCTGATGGTGGTGATGGCGGCGATGGTGGCGATGTCTACCTGGTAGCTGATGAAGGACTAAATACACTCATTGATTTTCGCTTTGAACGTTTTCATAGCGCTGGTCGTGGTGAAAATGGTAAGCGAAGCAACGCAACGGGGAAACGCGGTGATGATTTGTATCTCAGCGTTCCTGTTGGTACTCGTGCAAAAGATGAAGATACTGGTGAAGTCATTGGTGAACTTCTGAAACACGAAGAAAAGTTGATGGTAGCTAAGGGTGGCTACCACGGTTTGGGTAATGCTCGATTCAAGAGTAGTACTAATAGAACACCAAGACAAAAATCGAATGGAACTCCCGGAGAAATCCGTAATCTGCAACTAGAGTTAATGTTGTTAGCTGATGTAGGCTTATTGGGTTTGCCAAATGCTGGTAAGTCGACCTTTATTCGCTCTGTCTCATCTGCTAAGCCAAAAGTTGCTGATTATCCCTTCACAACACTTGTGCCAAATCTTGGTGTGGTTCGTGTTGGTGCTTACAACTCTTTTGTTATTGCTGATATTCCAGGATTGATCGAAGGCGCGGCTGATGGTGCTGGTCTTGGTATTCGATTTCTGAAGCATCTTGAACGTTGTCGTTTACTTCTTCATATCATTGATGTTGAGCCTGCTGACGGTTCTGATCCGGTTGAAAATGCTCGTTCGATCGTAAAAGAGCTTGAAAAGTACAGTCCTGAACTTGCAGCGAAGCCCAGATGGTTAGTTTTCAATAAAATTGATTTGTTACTGGAAGAAGAAGCTGATCAAATTTGCAAAGATATTGCTGAACAGTTGGGATGGGATGGTGATATTTACCAGATTTCTGCGTTCAATAAACTAAATACAGATGGTTTAGTTAATGATGTAAGTCGAGCGCTGGAAGTATTGAAAGAAGAAGACGCAGCGAAACAGTCGTCTGAGGAAAAAACTTCAGAGGTCTCATTTAAGTGGGATGATTATCATGATGAAGTCATCGATGACTTTGATGATGACGACTTCGACGATGATGATGACGACTATGATGTTGAAGTTGTTTATCAGAAATAAATTGAATATTTATTAATTTTTAATTCGTCTATTTCTTATGTAAATTCAGAGATTAGAACGAAAAGAGAGTGGAAACACCGCAGTGCACATTTCAATGATTGCAGCTATGGCTAAGGATCGTGTTATCGGAAAAGATAATACGATGCCATGGCACCTACCAGCAGATTTGGCTTTCTTTAAGAAAAATACATTAAAAAAACCTGTGATCATGGGTAGAAATACCTATGAATCAATAGGAAGACCATTGCCGGGTAGGCAGAATATTGTATTGACTCGAAATACTGAACTCGTCATTCCGGGTGTGAATATTGTCAATCAGGTGGATGAAGCTCTTGCCCTTGCTGGTGATGTCGAAGAAGTCATGATCATCGGTGGTGCAAAGGTTTACGAGCAGTTTTTGCCATTAGCGACCAGGTTATATATCACTGAAATTGACTTAACTACCGAAGGCGATACTTTCTTCCCGGATTTCCAAAGTGTTGGTCCCTGGCAGGAAGAGATGTGTGAAAGTCATCAATCCGATGATAAGAATATGCTTAATTATAAATTTTTAATGTATTCTCGCCAGAATGCCATAAACAAGGGTTAATGTGCTTTCTTCATTAGCCTGAATTTATTCTATACTGTCAAAAGAATACTTTTGAATTGTGTGAAAAATACTCAATTCAATAATTCATATTTATGATATAATTTTGACCGCCTTTTCGTTGGCTTTGATTAAAAATGCAAAATGTCGCTGGTAAATCAGATAAACCCTAACTAATAAATATACTGTGGCACTAACGAACTGGATTGGTCATTGTTAGAAAAGTTGTGTGAGTAGGTTTTTAGGAGACAATATGAAGTTTTGGTCTGCAGCTGCGTCTGTAGTTTTAATTGTTGGTAGTGCTAGTGTTTCTACTCCTGCTAATGCAGATGCACAGTTTGCTTCTTTACTGTGTGATTATGTAGCGGGTAACAATAAAAATCGTCTTCGTAAGAAGTTAAAAGAAAACCGTATTAAGCTTAGAAACATTTATGACGGTGTGACATGTTCTGGTAATAATCTTATTCGCCATGCTATTGCAAATAATGCGGATTCAGTAGGTACATTCATGGTTAAGAAAATTCCTTCTGATAAACTTGCTGGCTATGGTGATGTTGCATGGGCTGAATCGAATGGTTTCGGTGGTTCAGCAGTAGTTGCGGCGATTAAAGACAGAGCTGGTCTGTAAGTCGTTATATACCGACTAATAAAACAAATTTTCTGAAAAAAGCGCCTTAGGCGCTTTTTTTATGTCTGAATTAATCGTTCTCGTTAAAGTACAAACGTCTCCTTTTTTCGTTCGCTCGGTTTACTTTTAAATTGCAACGCATCGATAAGTATTAAATATGCTGTATGCGTCCTGTCACAGACTTATGAGTTTATTTGAATATCGATGAAGCGAACAAAAAGAAAGCCGCATATAGCGGCTTTCAGAGCTTATAGGTGACATTAAAGTTTAGACTTTAAATGCATCGACCGAGAGTCTTAATTCTTCAGAGAGTTTAGCCACTTCATGGCTTGATGTCGCTGTCTGTTCTGCACCTGATGCTGTTTGTTCTGCAATTGCAACAATGGATTCAAGTTTTTCACTGATTTCCAGTGCAACCTTATTCTGTTCTTGAGCGGCCATGGCAATTTCTTCACTGACATTACTGGCCATATGAACTGAGTCCGTAATGAGTTCCAACGCCTGATTGGCTTTCTCTGATTGAGATACGCAATCGTCAGCTTGTTGTTTTCCTTTTTGCATCACGTTCACCGCTTCTTCAGCTCCTGACTGCAAAACCTGAATCATTGACTGAATTTCCTGGGTTGATTCCTGAGTTTTACTTGCTAGTGAACGAACTTCGTCTGCAACTACTGCGAACCCGCGACCTTGTTCGCCTGCTCGCGCTGCTTCAATTGCTGCGTTTAAGGCGAGCAAGTTAGTTTGGTCTGCAATACCACGGATAACATCAAGGATGCCACCAATAGACGCGCTATCCTGATGCAATTTGTTAATGACGACAGATGCGCCATCAACTTCTTTAGCCAGCTCCATGATCGTGAGTTTGTTATTTTCAGAGATACTTTTAACACGTTCTGCTTCTTCATCAGCGTGTTTGATAGCAACTTTTGCTTCTTCAGAGCTATGTAGTACAGCTTGAGAAGTGCTGGACATCTCTGTCGTTGCTGTCGCGGCTTGTTCCACCTGAGAGCGCTGATTATTAATAGCTGTGGTTGATTCTGCTGAGATTGCTGAGGTTTCTTCTGATGCAGCAGCAAGCTGTGTCGAGCGTGAAATAATTCCCTGTATCAGGTCCCTTAGACTATCAATTAACATGTTACAGTTACGGGCAAGATCACCAAATTCATCCTGCGCTGAATCATCAAGACGACGAGTCATATCTCCAGAGGCTACGGTGTTCAACATGTCATTCACTTTTGCAAGTGGACCTGTGATGCTTTTAACTGTAAATGTTGATATGACTGCGGCTAGTAAAATAGCAAGAAGAACAATGATAATCGCGGTTGTTCGACCTGATGCAACGGCAGAGGTAACATCTGACTGAATCGTTACGGCGGAACTATTAGCCTGCTCAAATAGTTTATTTAAACCATCAATCGCCGATTCAATGTCGTTTTCAGCAGATAACAGGTTTTGCTGAGTATCAGCTTTGTAAGCCAACAATTGGCTTTTTAATGCCATGATAGAACTGCTGCCACTTACTAATGCATTTACTTCTTCTACGTTTGTGAGCAAATCTTCCATCATGTCGCTGTCATCTGACGATTCCATCGCGGATTTTACGATCGCTGCACTTTTCAGGATTTCTTCCAGCGTGAATGTAATTTCATTTGCAATGGTATCTACATTACTTGAGCGTGTGGCTGATAATAAATCGGTTGCTGAACTCATTAATGAATTCATGTTTGATTCAATCGTATTAGAAGCTTCATAAGCCTTGGGATATTTACGCTGAATGGAGTCAGTTTCAGCCATATCCATCGCTGCCGTGGATGCGTCGTCGGCATATTCTTCAAGAGATTCAAGTTTAGATGAGATATCTTTTTCTAACTGAAGGCTGGTGTTGTGGTTGGTATAAAGCTTACCTGCATTATCGGAAAAGCTTTGGTAAGCGTTTTTAACAGAGCTAAGCGCACTTTTCAGGCTGTTGTCATTTTTTACAACATTTGAAAGCGTTTTGAAGGTGCTGTCATATTTCTTCTGGTCACTATCAAAACGTTCTCTGACAGAATTAAGTGTGTTTTGATCTTCTGTATAGAACATCTTCACAGCACCTTTTCCCATTTTCATGAACTGAACTTGCAGTTGTGAACTGTGAGCTAAAGCAGGCATGCTCAGCTCATTTACTCGATCCGTTGAGTCTCTTATGCTTCCCAGATTCATAAATGAAACGATACCAACTGTTGTTAGCAGAATGGTAACTATGACAAAACCGCCGATTATTCTGCGGGCTACGGTCAAATTCATTAGCGACTCCAAATGATCTTTTAATGTTCTTGAACTGCAATTTTCAGAGGCTGTTTATCCTCTAAAAGCGACAATTTCTGACGCTTTTACAGCGAGAGGTCAAAATTAACACTACTTGATTATACAGGTTGTTAGAAACGAAAATCCACCGTCAAAGCATAAACAAAAACAGAACAAGCTGTTTACAAGCTAATGGAAAATAAAGAAATAAAATTATTACATAAATATTTCAATATATTAATTTAAGTGCTTTGATATTGTTCAGTTAGTAAAGCTATCTCGCTTTTTGTGTAAAAAACTTGTTGTCATCTAACCGGTACATCGTTAAATGATTTCCCCAGACGCATCCTGTGTCTAAAGCAATAAATTTGTCGTTGTTGGTATACCCCATCAGAGAGGCCCAATGACCAAAAATGACGCTTTTTTCAAAGTTGTTGAAGTGATGCAATTCAAACCAGGGTAATAACTGATTGCTTGCCAAATTATCTGGAGATTCCTTAGTGATTAACTCAAGACGACCATCCGGATAACAGAATCGCATTCTGGTGAAGCAATTCACTGTATATCTGAACAATTCGGTACTGCTTAAATTATTTCGCCAAATATCAGGTTGATTTTCGTACATTTGAGACAAGTATAGTTTACAGTCGTCACTACGTATGATTTCTGATGCGAAATTCGCATATTTAACCGATTGCTCAATCGTCCAGACTGGAGGTAATCCGGCATGAGCCATATAAACGTCGGGGTTTACTTTCCTTAACAGAGGCTGTTGCCGTAGCCAGAAAATTAAATCGTCTATTTCAGGAGATGAAAGAAGGGGAGAGAGGAGGTCCTTAGTTTTGGGCTTTTTTAACCCAAAGTAAACGGCTATCAGATGCAAATCGTGATTGCCGAGAACTGTTTTGGCTGCTGTTCCGAGGGAACGGATAAATAGCAACGTTTCCAGTGATTCAGGTCCACGGGCGACCAGATCGCCCGTTAACCAAAGTTCGTCTACAGCAGCATCAAATTCAACGTGTTCTAATAGACGTTCAAGTTCTGTAAAACATCCTTGAATGTCACCAACAAAGTACTGTGCCACTGTTTAATGCTCGCTGCGTGATGTATGTCTATTTAGAAGGGGTATCTACCAGCCAGTTTGCCAGCTCAATAAATTGATTCAGGCTGATTGATTCAGGTCTGATACCTGGATCAATGCCGATTGATTCGATAACGTCAACGGGAATCAGATGTTTGAAGCAATTTCTCACCGTTTTTCTGCGCTGATTAAATGCTTCGAGACATACGCGATTTAATACCTTTGTATCCGTTAACTTGCGCTGCTCATCTGTTTTTGGCGTTAGTCGAATGACTGCCGAATTAACTTTTGGTGGCGGAACAAAGGACTCCGGTGGAACATCAATGACTGGCACAGCATCGCAAAAATACTGCGTCATCACACTTAATCGGCCCCATGCCTTTGAACCTGGACCTGCAACCATGCGTTCTACAACTTCTTTTTGCAGCATGAAGTGCATATTCTTGATATAAGGCGCAAATTCAAACAGATGGAATAACAGCGGGGTAGAAATGTTGTAGGGAAGGTTACCGAAGACCTTCATTGGCTTTTCAGGGTTAGCCAGTTGACCGAAATCATATTTCAGCGCGTCCCCCTGGCATACCGTGATTTTGTGACCAATTTCTTCATCAGCAACTAGTCGGTCTGCTAAATCTCTGTCTAGTTCGACAACGGTCAGGTGGTCTGTCTGGCTCAGAACAGGTTTGGTGATTGCACCTAACCCAGGTCCTATTTCAACCAGATTTTCACCCGGTTGAGGATTTATAGCAGCGACAATTTTACTGATAATAAAATCATCGTTTAAAAAGTTTTGCCCAAAGCGTTTTCGGGCCGTATGGCCCATATGTGTCTTAGAATTCATTAACGTATTGCTTTTTTGTTGCCAGTTCTATGGCCTGTCGAATAGCGACTTCAAAACTACCGCTGTCAGCATGGCTTGTGCCTGCCAGTTCCAGGGCTGTGCCATGATCAACAGATGTTCGAATAAATGGAAGGCCCAGCGTAATGTTCATTGATTCGCCGAAACCCTGTGATTTCAAGACTGGTAATCCCTGGTCATGAAACATCGATAAAACCACATCGGCATCTTCCAGATATTTAGGCTGGAACAGTGTGTCTGCCGGGAGAGGACCTTTCAGGTTATAGCCTTCTTTTCGGAGTTCTTCCAATGTAGGGATAATAATATCCAACTCTTCGCGGCCCAGGTGTCCACCTTCGCCTGCATGAGGATTTAATCCGCACACGTATATTCGAGGTTCATTGATGCCAAATTTCAGTCGTAGATCTGAATTGAGTATCTGAATGATCTTTTTCAACCGATCTGAGGTTATTGCTTTTGCAACATAAGCCAACGGAAGGTGAGTGGTTACCAGCGCTACTCGTAAACCACTTGTTGCCAGCATCATGACTACATCAGGTGTATTCGAATGCTGAGCGAAAAACTCAGTATGGCCACTAAAAGAAACACCGGCACGGTTAATAATTTCTTTATGCACCGGACCCGTTACAACAGCGCTGAATTCGCCATCCATATTCTTATCGCAGGCATATTTAAGCGTTTCAACAACGTATTGACCATTGGTTTCATCAAGGCGGCCAGGGATTACTGGCGCAGATAATGGAATATGTGAAATTGTCAGTGTTCCAGCCTGTGAAGGCTGAGGTGTTTTTTCCTTATCATAAGGAATCAATTTCAGTGGCAGTCCCAGCATGTCTGCGCGTTCTCTCAACAATTCTCCATCTGCACAGACAACAAGTTCTACTGGCCAGGATTGTTGCGCAATTTTCACAACGATATCCGGACCAATACCTGCTGGTTCACCTGGGGTAATTGCTATTCTGACCGTCATAGGGATTTACTCCGCGATAATTTCAATAAACGCCTGATCCCTGATTTCTCTTAGCCAGTTTTCTGATTCTTCATTGAATTTACGGTTATACAGCAGGTTGTAGGCGCGATCACGCTTGTGCTCTGCTGTTGCATCAGACGTTCTTCGTTCAATAACTTCTACGATATGCCAACCATGTGAGCTTCTGAATGGTTGGCTGACTACGCCAGCATCAAGTTTATTGACCTGATCTCTAAATGCGGGAACATAGATATTTGGATCTGCCCAGTCCAGTACACCGTCTTTTAGTGCTGAACCCGGGTCTTCGGAATGCTCTTTAGCTAATTCACTAAAATTCGCTTCTCCAGCGTTTAGCTTATCAGCAAATTCAGCCAGCATCTTCTTTGCGTTAGATTCACTAAGAATGATAGATGGCTTAACAAGAATATGGCGTGCTTTAACTTCATTGACTTCAACGGTCTGACGACCACGAATATCGGTCACTTTCAGAATATGAAAGCCAGCACCTGAACGGATAGGACCAATTAACTCATCTTTCTTTGCGCTTCTGACTACTTCGGCAAACAGCGATGGCAATTCATTAATGTTTTTCCAGCCCATATCACCGCCTTCCAGTGCTTCTGCACCTGACGAGGAGCCTAACGCTAATTTTTTGAAGTCGCTTCCATTGTTAAGTAAATCAATGACTTTATCTGCACGTTCTTTACTGGCATTAATGTCTTCTGGTGTCGCATCACCTGGTATTTCAATGAGGATATGACCTAAGCGGAATTCTTCTGTTGACTGGCCTGACTCTTCAAACAGCTTTAGCAGGTTGTCAATTTCCTGAAGACTGATGTACACACGACGGTGAACATTCAGACGTTGTGCTTCCTGTGCTGTCATTTCTTCACGGAAGGTTTCCCGGTATTTCTCGTAGTTTTCACCAGAATCAATGATACGTTGGCGAAATTGTTCAATGGTCAGGCTTTGATCTGATGCCATACGACCAATGGCTTGATCCAGTTGGGTATCTGAAATTTGTAAGCCCATTCTTTCGGCCATTTGTAGCTGAAGTTCTTTGATTACCAGACGATCAATGGCTTGAGCTCGTAATGCTGCATCGGATGGCAATTGCTGATTGTTCAGCACTGCGCCTTGTTTTACTCGATTAATAATGTCATTAACTTCAGACGATAAAATGACGCCTTTATCGACAATTGCCAGCACGCTATCAACTTTTTGAGGCTCAGCCTGGGCTACAGATGCAGCCATTAAACCACCCAAAAAAGCGCTTAGAATGTTCTTCAATTTCATATAAATCACTTTAGTTGTTGATAAAGTACGGACGACGGTAACCAAAAATACCATCCCGTAACATGTCCTTCGTATTAAAGCCTCGTTTACTGCCAATGCCTTTAATGACAAATTGCAGTGAAATTCCGCTGTCAAACTGAACATCCTGATTAGTCAGGATTCGGAATTGTTCGAGATTCGTGTCGATACGGCGGTTGTAAACCAATCTGAGTGCCCAGCAACATGATTCGTATTGTAAGCCGACATAGCTTTCAATACTTCGATCAAGTGTCAGATCACGATAATAACCACCTACAAACTGCCATTCTTTGGTCAGAGGGAATGTGGTGTTCAGGCCCAATTGCTCAATATCAATACCTGAGACATCACGACTGTATCTATGGTTCAATTGCGCAAGTGTATCGTTCTTGCCCCGGTAATCCAACGAGAGATTACTTTGGGTCAGACGGTCAGACTGGGTGTCATATTGGACTTCGCCATAGAAATACCAGCGTTCGTGCCAGTGGAACATTAAATCACCGGCCAGCGCAGAGCGCGAAGACGAAACGCTAAGGTTTTCATTTTGAATATTTAAATCACGAGCATCTTTACGAGAAAAGTAGAAAACCTGTCCGAAACTGAAGTGGAACATCTCTTCATTTTTATCATTGAACAGTCGAGTCGTCGCGCCAATGGTTAATTGATTAGCATCTGAAATGCGGTCAAGACCACTAAAACGATTTTCCCGGAATAATCCCCAATAGTCATCTTGCAGGCGTGTGCTGTCGAAATTTCCGATCTCACTTTGATCACGGTAAGGAATGTAAAGGTACTGAATTTGAGGCTCGAACGTATGAACAGCCTGTTTACCTTGCCAGTCGGTTTCCCGTTCGAAGTGAACTTTGGTATTGAATTTAAACTTTGGAATGGTACGTGATACAGATGGATCGATAGCACCTTCTGATTCACGTAGTTTTTGATCATACCAGGTTTGCATCAAAGAAACTTTTGCTTCGGCACTGATCGCTGCGGATTCGTATGGTAATGAAATGGATGGTTCGATATGGAAACGATCCGCTTCATAAATATTGGCAAAATTGTTTTTGAAATGGCTGTATTCACCCAGCCAGTTCACTTGAAACATACCGAGTTTAATTGCTTCACTGTTATACAGCTCGACTTGAGGAATGGTTTGATAAGCTTCGTTGTGCTCACCAAGAATTTCAAAATCCTGTAGTCGCACGGTAGCGGTGACGTCATCGCCAAACCAGGCCAGCTCTGCGTGTTTGTACAGCTGAGTGTCACTCGGGCTACTTCCACCAGGGCGTAAGTCAGCTAAATATGCATCGTCACTGACATCAGAGTAATCAACGTAAGCTCGAACGTTGTCCGATAAGTAGCTTTTGTTTCTCAAGTGAAAGAGGTGTCGTGAGCCAAGCTCTTTGGCGTCATCATCGTCATTCAAGAACTCAACATTTAACTGACCCTGGTGCATGTCTGTCAGGTAACGGAATTCAGATTTGAATTGCATACCTCGTTTTGACATATAGCGCGGAGTTAACGTTAAGTCGTAATTCTCGGCAAGATTGATGTAGTACGGTGTTTCAAGTTCCAGACCGTATTTAACAGAACTTTTGATTTGAGGATACAAAAACCCGGTTTTTCGGCGATCATCCACGGCGAATGTTAACCACGGAATATAAAGGACCGGTGTATCTTTTATCTTGATGACAGCGTTCCAGGCTTCACCCCAGCCTTCTTCCTCTGATAACGTGATTTCCTGAGCTGATAATAACCAGCTGTCATCACCAATAGGGCAGGTAGTAAACGTCGCATCTTTTAGCGTGAGATTTTTATCGCCATCAATAGCTAACTGGCTTGCATCACCATGAGCGATATTTTCCGCTAACGTATAGTCTGCTTTATCAAGTACAACCGTGTTGTTGTTGAAGTCAGCTTCAAACGTTTTACTGGTGACTGAAACAGAATCAGTCGCGTAGTTGATCTTGCCCTGAGCTTCTACTTTATTGTTTGACTTGGAGAATGTTGCTGAATCAGCTTTTAAGCGGGTATCTTTGTGACAAAGGGAGACGTTGCCGTCAAATTGCGCTTTGTCATTCTCAATAAGGGAAGTTTTATCAGCGTTGATTATTATTGCTTTGTCGCCAGTGTTGCCCTGGCTGTCTACACAACTTGCCACAGGCTCAGCATTATCTGATTCATCGGCAAGAACCTGCGAGGGTACTGTCAGGAGTAATGTAAACAGGGAAAAAGCCGTGGATTTACTCATCTTAAAACTTATATTCCTGATTTGTGTAGTAAAAACGTATCGAAAAGGCTGAGTATCACTGTACTCAGATTCAAGGGGCGTAATGATAAATCAATTTTCATCAATGCGCTAATCCGATATAGTTGCCGCAACTTTTCTTTAACCGTTTAGTGATATAAGTCAGAGGATACACGGGTCGTGAGTCAATCGGATCAGCGCCAGGCGCAACTTATAAACTGGATTCAGGAAGCGTTTCCATTTGCTGAAATTAATCAGGCGTTATCGGGCGATGCGAGTTTTCGTCGATACTTCCGAATAGACTGGAATGAACAAACATTTATTGGCGTTGATGCACCGCCACCACAAGAAGACTGCACAGACTTTATTCGAATAGCGGAGTGTTGGCTTGAGCAGGATATTCCTGTGCCTGTCATCATTGATCACGATCTGTCACAAGGCTTTATGTTTCAGGAAGATTTGGGTGATGTTCTGTTGTCTGATGTGCTGACGGCTGAAAACGCTTCGCATCATTATCAACAGGCTCAGGCAGTTTTAGCCGATATTGCTGCTGTACAGCATCCGGCAGACAACAAGCTGGCGGATTATGATGAAGCTGTGCTGTTTCGCGAAATGAATTTAATGACGGAATGGTTTTTTCCTCAGTATTTAACTATTCAACTCACTAACGAGCAAACAAGTATTATTAATGATGCCTTTGCTTTGTTAGCTGACAGTGCATTGCAACAGCCTGTTGTAACAGTCCACCGGGACTATCATTCACGAAACCTGATGTTCACTGAAGGTGATGAATTTGGTGAGTATCGAGTGATTGATTTTCAGGATGCACTAAACGGCCCTGTTACTTACGATCTTGTTTCTCTTTTACGTGATTGTTACGTTCGCTGGCCAGATGCTCTGGTCGATGACTTACGTGATCAGTACCTCGTGTCATTGAAAGATCGTGGACTGATTTCATCGGATATTTCGGTTGCAACGTTTAAACGCTGGTTTGATTTGATGGGATTACAGCGTCATATCAAAGTACTCGGCATTTTCGCTCGTTTATATATTCGAGATGGTAAAACCGGTTATCTCAACGATTTACCTCGAGTACTGGATTATGTCATTGATGTATCGGCTGAATATGAAGAGCTGTCTGCTTTTAATCAGCTGATGCGTGAAGTTGCGCTTCCTGCACTTCAGAAAAAACAGGCTGTTTGATATGACAGTGAAAGCGATGATCCTTGCGGCGGGAAGAGGTGAACGGATGAAACCGTTGACCGATAACTGTCCTAAACCTTTACTGAAGGCAGCAGGCAAGCCGCTGATTGTATATCACATTGAAGCGCTGAAAAGAGCAGGAGTCACCGATGTTGTGGTGAATAATGCCTGGCTGGGGCAGCAAATTGTAGATTACCTCGGTGATGGCTCGGCGTTTGATGTTCACATTGCTCATAGTAGCGAGGAGCATGGACTGGAAACCGCAGGCGGCATTCTTAATGCTTTGCCATTACTGGGCGATGAGCCGTTTATTGTTATCAATGGTGATATTTGGACGGATATTGATTTAGCCGGGCTGGTGTCACAGGCAGAAACCTTTCCCGATAACACGGAAGCACATTTAGTACTGGTTAATAATCCTGACCACAATCAGGGAGGTGATTTTGCTATTGATGACGGCTTTATTGCTAACGAGGGTAATCACCGTCTGACGTTTTCGGGTATGGCAATTTATCATCCTGATTTCTTTGCATCGCTGGAGCCGGGGAAAAAACCGCTGGCACCCTTGATAAGAGAAAAAGCAGACCAACATCTGATAACAGGTGAGCATTATTCAGGCTACTGGTCTGACATAGGAACACCTGAACGACTGGCAGCGCTGGAACATTATTTATCTTCAATTGAGGACAATGAGTAGTTTATGTGGGGACGTATTCTCGGCACCTTGTTTGGCTTTATGTTTGGCAAAATTGTCGGTGCTTTGCTTGGATTCTATGTCGGTTATTTAATTGACCGAGGATTGAAGAAAGATTTCGATAATGTAGGCGGCTTTAATGGCTTCTTCGGTAAAAGGTCGAGAGTAGATCGTCAGGCTGTTTTCTTTCATGCCACATTTTCAGTGATGGGACACATTGCTAAATCAAATGGTCGCATAACGGATGATCATATTCGGGTAGCCGAACTGCTTATGAATGAAATGCAGTTAAATGGTCAGCAAAAGAAAGAAGCTCAGAGTGCTTATCGTGAAGGAAAAGAATCGACTTTTCCTTTGAAAGAAACATTACAGGAATTCAGGAAAAGCGTTTTTAATCGCCGGGATATTCTACAAGTATTTCTTGAGCTTCAGATTCAGGCGTCCTACAGCGATGGCATTTTGCAATCGAACGAAAAAGAATTGCTGAAAATAGTTGGTAAAGAGTTTGGTTTTTCTCAGCGAGAAGTCGAGAACTTGTTGCAACGTTGGGAAGCGCAATTCCGCTTCCATCAACGAAATAGTTCAGGGGGAGCTGCCGCTGCACCCGATAAGAAACAGCTGAGCGATGCTTACCATCTGTTAGGCGTTAAAAAAGAAAGTACGGATAAAGACATTAAAAAGGCTTACCGTCGTCTGATGCAGCAACATCATCCTGACAAACTTATCTCTAAAGGTCTTCCGCCTGAAATGATGGAAATGGCCAAGCAAAAGGCGCAGGATATTCAATCGGCCTATGACATGGTAATGAAAACACGGAGTGCTTAAGGCTCCAACAAAGATGAATAGAATAAAAAAGAAAGGGGAAGGTTGTTAAAACCTTCCCCTTTCTTTTTTGGTGAATTATGGCCTGTGTTCATTCAAGCCTGTTAAGGTTTGATAGCGGTTTTAGCTATATCTGGTCAAGAGAGCGTTAGTACTAAGCGTTCTAGTAATAAGCGCTGCGCTTTTTACGAAATGCTGACAGGATTAACCCCAGAATAATGCCTCCGCCAGCGATGCCGCCACCGTATAGCATCATGATCTGATTGTTCTGACCTTTCAGTTCATTGATATGCTTTTGCAGTGCAAGTTTATCGCTCTGCGCTACCGACAATTCCGCTGCCAGTACTTTGGTGTCTCTTTTAAGTTTATCTAATTGTTCATTAAGTGATTTACTGCGCGTTTCTATTGAGCCTTCTACCAAAGATAAATCTCGGGTTAGAGCTTCAATGTCTTCTTGCTGTGATGAAATCTGAGCTTCATATTTTTCGATGATTTGACTTTTAGTCGCTTCAACAGTGAAGTTTTTACTGTCAACCCAGCCAATACGCTCTCTGTGATCCCGGATACGGAGGTAACCGGACTCTTCATCTCTTTCCAGTACATGAATACGTGTACCGGCAGGCACACTGCCTTTTATTCTGAATTTATTCGATGGACCTGCGTGTAAAAAAATATGGAGGTCGTCTTTGATGTATCCGATTTGTTCGGTTGTTTCTTCAGCCTCTGCTGCTACCAGGGGAGATGAAATCAGGCTGATGCCAAGGATAAATAAGATTGATCTAAACATTTTATTCTTTTTATCGCATTGCTAACTGCAAGTAATAACGGCTAATACTAAATTTAATTGATTTACATGGCAAGGGAGGTCCGATTGTAAATTCGCTTGAGCGATAAACAATGCCTGTTGAATAAATCTTCGTTAGTGTAATTTAATTGTTTCATTGAGTGATTTATAGTCGGTGATGTCAGTCAGATAATCTGTGTTGTTAAACTTCTTTTAATGGTCGTTAAATCACTCAAACTTGCACGTATCTCAATCTTCTTGCATAACTGGATTAGCTCTTGTATGTTGCTAAACCGTTGTCAATTTCTGAGGTAAGCCGTACATCCATATGGATACCGAAATAGAGCTGAAGTTTTTGGTTTCTGATGTCGATGAGCATCAATTAGCTTCATTAATCCATTCCTATGCAGACACTATTTTAAAGTCTGATTCCCGTTATCTGGTCAATGCCTACTTCGATACGCCTGAGCGTAATATGCGAGATTGGGGCATGGCGCTTCGTACTCGCAGTATTGAAGGCGAAACAGAGCAAACAATCAAAACCGCAGGAAAAAGCGTTGGTGGTTTGCATCGTCGTCCGGAATACAATTTTCCTATAGAGGGCAACAAGCCTGATTTGTCGTTATTCGATATCAATATCTGGCCTGATGGCGTCGATCCTGTTGATCTACAGGAACGCATCGTTGAGTCATTTTCGACAAACTTTACACGTAAGCGCTGGCTTGTTGACTATCGTGGTAGTGAAGTTGAAATCGTTTTTGATCAAGGTGACATTAAAGCAGGCAACCAGACCACACCTATTAATGAAATTGAAATAGAGCTGGTGAGTGGAACGGTTGATGCGATTTTCGAATTTGCTGAATCGCTCATTAATGCATTTAGCGCCCGTCTGGGTGTATTAAGTAAAGCAGCTCGTGGATTTCAGCTATTAAACGAAGAAAAGCTGGAGCCAAAAGAGAATATTGGACAGGTCAAACTAAGCTCGGACGATACGTTAGAGAAAAGCTTTATAAAGGCGATCGAATACGGCATCGGTTATGTGCAATATCATGAAGAATGTTATTTTCACCGCCCCGGGTTGTCTGCATTGAGGCGATTGAGTGATGGTCTGGCGCTGATTCGCCATTGCTTCTGGCTATTCTCTGAGGCGATTCCTTCGCAGGCATCTAAGCGTATTCGTGGTGAAATTAAGTGGTTACTTCAGGAGTTTGACTGGGTCGAAAACGCGCGTCAATTGAAGAGTTTGTTGTCGAATAAAAAGAAATACCGTAAACGAGTCGATAACATCAGCTCTCTACATGAACTTATCGTGAATAAAAAAGCTGAGAACCCGGATATAGAATCCGTCTTCGATTTATTTTCATCAACACGCTATAACTTGTTGATTCTTCATTTAACCCGTTGGGTTATTGAAAAGCGCTGGTCAGCAGTAATGACTGAAGAACAACAGGATGCAGCATCAAAACCGGTTAACGCGATTTGCTCCGGGTTATTAGCACGAGAGTGGGAGCAAGTCAGACAAATGTGGCCGGTGAACGAAGATGTATCTGTTGATCATTACATCGAACATCATGTTCAGTTAAAGCGTAATTTAATGACAGGTTCATGTATTGGCTCATTGTTTGATGATGAAGCACGCCAGGAATTCAGAGCGCCCTGGAATGATTTGTCTCATGGGATTGATGAACTCAAAACCCTGGTATTGATGAAACGTTTTTGTGAAAAACTGGAGCCGGAAGATGTCGTTGATACAGCGCGCTGGCTTGATAATCAGATAGAGGGGTTGATGTTGGCGATGGAACAATCTCGTAGCATGGCTCTAAAGATCCCGCCGTACTGGTGGCAATGATAACATCATGAAAAACAAGTTATTGCGTTTTATCTGCGCGATAGTCTATCAATCGTTTAAAGGGAAGCGGCAGCTTCCCTTTTTTGTTGGTGTAATGTCGAATGAGATGGTGTGATTAAAGCTGAACCAGATGGCCCAGTGCGCTGGGAATCGCCAGGATCACCGCCATTTCAGCACAGGCAATGCCGATATTATCCTGATGGTCTATTTCGGAATCACTGTTAATACGTTTCAGTACGATTTTATTGGTAATGAAAACGAACAGGAAAACCGGAAGTGCAAATGCTGAATAGAAGAACAGAATATTAATAACATTAATGACAACTTCGCCCTCGGTGTAATCCACAAGACTGACAATGAGACGAAATAGCATAGCGGATGCAACCAGCCAGCTACCATGACGAATCGCTACAGCCGTGTTCTTAAACCGTAGATTATTTTGAAAGCTCGATCCCTGATTTGACATGGAATACATGAACTCTCGCCAGCGTGTAACGATCAACAGAATTAATTGAGCGATAATCCAGGTCAGTACAAAAAACCAGATGTTCAGCTCATGTTCCGTGGTCTTGTTGAAAATGGCGTATAACGCGAGTATTACCAACGCATTGGCAAATAAGCTTGAAGCTTCGATAATGGCTCCAGCAACGTTATTCTGATTGATTTCTTCATTTTCATTAAAACGAGGCAGGATGAATTTATCGTGAATAAACCGTCCAGTTTCCAGTGCTATCAGTGTGAATGCCCCTGAAAATAGCAGTAATCCAAGTGCAGCTGAGAATCGGTGAAATTCCACTGTGCTCATGATGGTAGATGCGACAAAAATAAAGCTAAACGTCGTGCCCGCATAGCTAATGCCATAAGCAGTATTGTCTCGTCGGGATAATTCAGCGATAAGCTTTTTCCCCGTCCGGCGTTGGGTGACTTTTCTATTCAGGCCAAGAAAGACCAGGATAACAATAAAAACCGTTATTGTTGGTAACAGTTGCGGTGTAAATAATTCAAGTTGATTCATAATGACTTCCAGAAACAATCGCTGGTCCACAATGCGTTGTAGCGAGTGTCAGTCCAATCTTACAGTGTGAATATAAGTCACTTGAAAAAGTAACTTTAGATCACGGTCATAGATTGGTTTAATTTGTCCTGTTAAATTCAATGTAATATTTTCAGTTGCAGTATTCTCAGTTACGGTATTATTCATGGCCCATATCCCTTCTGTGTCCACTATAGTGTTACCTGATTCCCTGAATGGCTTAGCAAATGACCGTTGGTCTGAATTGGCGGATAAATTTAAGCTTAGTCGATCATCCTTGCAACCGTCTGAGGTTGAAAAAATTCATTTTTGTTTAGCAATGAGTGATTTTGTCACTCGTGTTTGTCTCGCGCAATCCCATAATCTGGAACGAATTTTTATAAATCCGGTTGATCTTAGTAGTCGAGAAAATATAGACGAGTATATCGGACGGCAGCTTAATGATATTGACGATGAAAAGTTGTTTTTTCGCACTATTCGTCAGGTGAGAAACCAACTCATGGCGCAAGCTGCGGCAGAAGACTTACTGAAGTCTCGAACAATAGAGGAATCCTTGTCTGTCGTTTCAACGTTGTCTGATAGTTTGATTATTGCGGCATATAGCTGGGCATGGAATCAGGTCGCTAAGTCATGGGGAACACCGACGGACTCTGAGGGTAAACCGATGCCATTATTGATCCTTGGTATGGGAAAACTGGGCGGAAAGGAACTCAACTTCTCGTCCGACATTGATTTGATCCTCACTTATCCAGAAGGGGGAACGACCAAAGGTGGCAGGAAAGAAGTCGATCATCAGCAATTCTTCGTCAAAGTCGCGCAAAAAATGATAGCGGCGTTGAACCAGGTGACGGCTGATGGATTTGTATTCCGGGTTGATATGCGATTGAGGCCCTTTGGCGACAGTGGGCCGCTTGTGCTCAGTTTTTCTGCATTGGAAGATTATTATCAGGAGCAGGGGCGAGACTGGGAACGTTACGCGATGTTAAAAGCCAGAATCATTAATGCAGAACAACGCTGGACACCAGAATTACAACAAACACTAAAACCCTTTATCTATCGTCGTTATATTGATTTCTCTGTTATTGAATCGCTTCGGCGAATGAAAGCGATGATTAGTCAGGAAACCCGACGTCGTGGTCTGGTTAACAATATTAAACTGGGTGCTGGTGGAATTCGTGAAGTTGAATTTATTGTTCAGGCATTGCAACTGATTCGAGGCGGGCGAGAACCGGCTCTGCAATGTCAAAGTTTGCTTCAGGCCCTGATTTCTCTGGATGAAAAAGGTGTGCTTGAGACACAAACCACAGTGACGTTAAGGCAGCTTTATTTGTCTTTACGACAGACAGAACACTATCTTCAGGAGTTTAACGATGAACAGACGCAAACCTTGCCCGAGGACACTATTAATCAGCATCGATTAATGACGCTGTACCAATGTTCAGACTGGGCTGAGCTACTGACGCAGATTAGCGCCATTACCCGTGATGTTAATTATGAATTTAATTTAATTATTGGTGAGCCCGAAGATAATTCAGCTGGCGATACGACAAAAGAATTGGTTTGGTGGCAGGCTGACGCTGATGATGACTCAGAATTGCCTGACTGGCTGTCAAATGAATCTGGTCTGGCGTTTTTGAATGGTATTCATGACTTTAGAAAGGAATCACAACGTATCAGTATGGGAAATCGAGGTCGGGACATGCTAGACAAACTCATGCCCGTCTTGCTTAAACAATGTGAAGAGAAACAGATTGATGAAGTCTGTTTAACCGCGATACTAACGGTTATTCGTCAGATACTAACGCGCACGGCATATCTGGAACTTCTATTTGAAAATCAGGGGGCTCTGGGGCAGCTGATTAATTTGTGTCAAAAGAGCCTCTGGATTGGCGAACAGATTGCGCGGTTCCCGATGTTGTTGGATGAACTTATTGATCCACAACTTCTGTATCACCCAACACCGGTTGAAGATTATGACAGTGAATTACAACAGTATCTGCTCAGGATCCCGGAGGAAGATACGGAAATGCAGCTGGAAGCATTGCGTCAATTCAAACTGGCTCATCAATTAAAAATAGCGGCCGCTGATGTCAGTGGACTGTTACCCGTGATGAAAGTTAGTGATCATCTGACTTATCTGGCACAGACGATAACTAACCGTGTAGTACATCTTGCATGGCAACAAATGACCGCTCGATATGGTTGCCCGGAAAATACAACGGAACAGGACATGGGATTTGCGATCATTGCGTATGGCAAATTCGGTGGCATTGAGCTGGGGTATGGCTCAGATTTGGATCTTGTGTTTGTACACAACAGCGATGCTTCAACACTGACTAATGGCAACAGGCAGATTGATGCACGACAGTTCTATTTAAAACTGTCACAACGTATTTTGCACATTTTTACTACGCGAATGACATCCGGAATTCTTTATGATGTTGATATGCGTCTCAGACCTTCCGGAAACAGTGGGCTATTGAGTGTTCACATCGAAACCTACCGGGAGTATTTGCTGGATGAAGCCTGGACCTGGGAGCATCAGGCTGTTATTCGGGCGAGAATGGTTTTTGGTCATTCAATCCTGTTTGAACGATTCAATGCTATTCGTCAGGAAATCATAACCAGACAAAGAGATGAAAATACACTGCGGACTGATGTGTTATCGATGAGGCAAAAAATGAAGGATCATCTGGAAAAGAAAGAAGAAGGTATGTTTGATTTGAAGCACAGCCGTGGTGGCATCGTGGATATTGAATTTATGACTCAGTATCTGGTGCTACGTCATAGTGCTGAACATCACCAGTTATGTGACTGGTCAGATAATATCAGGACATTGGAACAACTGTCACAACTTACCATTTTGTCGCCGGAGCAGGTTGGGATTTTGCAATCAGCCTATCAGAATTTCAGAGAGATTCAGCATCGTTTAAATTTACGTAATAACGAAAAACTGGCACCTGTTGAACGAGTGGCAGAGCAATCTAAGGCCGTCGTCGCTATCTGGCATGAGGTGATGAATTGATGAGATATTCAGGCTTCGTGATAAGCACCATTGCATATTACATGGAGCAGGCATGGGTTAATTTGCCTGCTCTTCCAACTTATCCATTGCATCTTCCAGCGTATTAATACAATTTGCTGTTAAATAAGGTTCTTGTTTATCCGTAATGATTGCTGCGCGTTCATTGGGGCAATACCAGGCTGACACCGATTGACTAAAGTCGCTATCCAGCGCTTCGGCGACTTTATATAAAGTGTCGATGAAATTAGCTTCTTCATTGATTTGATACTTAACAACATAGTCTTTATCAAGATACCAGAACAATTCTAATCCTTCCTGTTTTGCATAGCTGGAAAGCCGTGTTTTTAAGGTCTCTCCTTTTGCAAATGGGCGACTCTTTACCGCACCCGTCCAGCTTTTACTGCCCGGTTTTACTACGCTGCGTCTGGCAGTCAGTTCTTCGGAAACAGTACCGGCAGGAGGTGTGGAATCAAGAACAAAATCACCTTGTTTACCGGATGACAGCGTACCTCTGAAATTAGAATAAAAATCAGAAAAGCCTTTAGCTGCCGGGTTTACATCGTCATCGTTACTTGACTGACTTTGATTGTCGCCACCAAGTTTTAACGTTGGAAATGTAAAGTCTTCAAAATTCAACATGACGTAAGCTGCAATGATTAAAATTGTGCCCAGCGTGAGATTTCGAATCCAAAACCACATAATGTCACCTACTGTTGCGGACGGGTCATAGCCTTATTAAACCTTGTGAAAGCAAGGCTCACAAGTCAGATGACTTATCGTAGAATGAAACAAAGTTATTAATAGACTATTCATGAATAGTCTCCATTTTTAAAGTTAGAAAAGCTTCTGTAAAGCATATGATGTTTGTAGCGACTTCGCTAAACATACTATTCATGGAAAATGTTCTCCCAGACTGGGATGAAATATCTGCAACTATCAGGCCAAAAAAACGGCTGTTCTTGAGATGTTCAGGTAATAAAGGATGACATCAATACGAACAACGCATCTTAATGTGTGAAGGCTATTTTGGGACAGAAAAAGAGTTTTTTCCCGGGGAAGCACTGTACTACATCAACGATTTACTGTCGTAATACAGTGCTGAAGGTCAGGGGTAGTTGACCTTTGAGGTGATTTTTCAGCCTGTAAAAGGTTACAAGCTTATTTGTAGAACCCCGGTGCATCTTTATCCGGGCGTGTCTTAAATCGACGATGAACCCACATGTATTGCTCAGGAGCATTGTTCACGGCTTGTTCCACCCATTGGTTAACGCGTGTTACATCAGCTTTATTATCGCCAGAAGGAAAGTTCTCAAGTGCAGGCAATACTTCGACTTTATAACCTTTGCTATTTCTTGAGGTTATGATTGGCACTGTTTCGCAATCACTGTTTCCAGCAAATAGTAGCGTACCAGTTGTTGTTGCAGTTTCTTTAACGGCAAAAAATGGCACGAATTCACAGCGGTTACGGCCATAATCCTGGTCCGGTAGATAAAAACAAACATCATTATCCGCCAGGATCTGGAATACTTCTTTTACGTCTCGTTTGCTAATCAAATAGCGATTAGAGCGCAAACGACCACGACACTGAAAATATTCAATCACCGGATTGTCGTGAGGTCGGTAAAAGCCACTACTGGGGTGAGTAAGTCCCAATACTCGAGCTGCCATCTCCAGATGTAAGAAATGACCGGCCAGCATCAGTACGCCTTTTCCTTTACTTAATGCCGCTTGTAGGTGTTCATAACCTTCAAATTGTGCAAGACGTCTGACTCGCCAGTCTGGCCACCACCATGCCATACCGCTTTCAAAAAGCGCCATGCCAGTGTTTTCAAAATTTTGTACTAATAGCTGATGATGCTCTTGCTCGGAGAGTTCTGGAAAACAGAGTTCCAGATTTTTGGCGGCAACCTTGCGACGAGATTTAAGCACCTTCATGAGTAAACGCCCCAGCATTTTGCCTACAAACAGCTGAAAGCGATAAGGCAGCCAGGAGAAGCTATACAGAAAAATGACAAGTAACCAGGTTGGCCAGAGCTTGGGTGCCAGTAATCTGGCTGTAAATCGAGGTGCGGCAATCACGGTCGTTTTGTTACCTAAGGAGTTTCAAAAAGAGGCGTATTGTATAGCAAAGTCCGGACAGAATGAATTCGCGAGTGAGTGGACGGAGCAGGGGCTGGTTGATAAAGCACTTGAAGGGTTGTGAGGTAGAAGAAAGAAGCCCTGATGTGTCAGGGCTTCTTCAAAGTAATCACTAAATCAATAAAGGTGATAGTTGTTGATTATGCGCCTACCAAACCCTGGTTAATTTGTGCGACGTCATCATCAGAAATATCACCAGCGGCTTGCTTAAGGTTTAGCATCGCCAGAATATAGTCGTAACGTGTCTTAGACAGATTACGCTTAGCGTTATAAAGGTTTTGAGTACTGTTTAGTACATCAACAATGGTACGAGTACCAACTTCAAAACCAGCTTCTGTTGCTTTTAACGCACTTTCTGCTGAAACAACGGCTTGTTCTAATGCGCGGATTGATGAGATCAATGACACAACATCAGCGTAAGAACTTCTGACTTCACGCACAATACGGCGATGAATCAGTTCTAAATCTTCACTGGCGGCAACATAATTTGCTTGTGCCTGACGAACACGAGCGTCAATTGAGCCACCACTGTAGATAGGAACATTCAGATCGATACGGATCGTTTCGCTGTCTGATGGACCCGGATTCGAGCGACTCGCCAGTTCGCCATTAACATGAACGATATTTCTGTTTGAATTACGGCGACCCTTGTCAGCGGTTAATGAAAGGGTTGGTAAGTGACCTGAAAACGCAATATCGATATCTTGCTTGGCAATATCCAGTCCCAGTTGCTGACCTTTAATTTCCTGATTTTGATTTTCAGCACGAGAAACAATGGTTCCAGCTGTTTCTGTAAGCTTGGTTGTACTGAAGCGTTCCGTGTTTAGTGGTGCAAGCTCATCATGGAAACGACCAGTGATTTCACGTAAGAATTCTTTTCTGACTTCTACATCATTTTCAGCACGAATCTCGGTAGCAACTGCGTTATCAAACTGTGCCTGTGCTTCATGAACATCGGTGATAGCTGTTAAGCCAACCGCAAAACGTTGTTTAGTTTGTTCTAATTGACGTTCGATAGCACGTTTTTCTGCACGAGCAAATTCCAGATCATCCTGAGCTTTCAGAATGTCGAAGTAAGCGGTAGCTACTCGTGTGATTAGTGCTTGTTTGGCTTGTTGATAAGCGCTTTCGCTTTGCAGGGCAACTTTTTCTGAACGATCCAGTTGTTGCCAGGAAGCCAGGTTGAAGATTTCCTGAGTTAGTCGGAAGTTATAACTGGCAGTGATTGATTCAATTTCTGCAGGTACAAAAATTGGTGCGTTATTCGGGTCGGTATTGGCATCGACTTCACGCTCTGAGAAGTCTTCTTGTAGTGTACCGGTCACGCTTACCTGTGGTAATAAGGTTGCCAGTGCGGTCTTAATTCCAATTTTGTTAGATTTTAGCGTTGCTTTAGCTTTTTGAACTTGTGGATCTTTTTGTAATGCAAGACTGTATACTTCCTGTAAATTGTCTGCCATTGAAAATGGACTGATAATCCCCAGCGCTAATGTTATTGCAAGTGGCAACCGAATTTTTTTCATCACTATTTCTCTTAAAATTAAGTCCGTTAGAAGCTTTACTGATGATTTTAAGCAGAAGATAAGCCATGACATAGATGAATGACGTAAATCTTACCGCTCAAATGTAACAGAATATTATAGAGCCTGCTGTGTGAATGCGTAATAAATATCTACGAATTCAATATGTTTCCAGATAAATACCTGTTGTGGGTTACATAGTTATGTATCACAACGTCGGACAATTATGGCTGATGATTTTTATTAAAATACACATCAGTTTTTACGTAAGTAGCTGGAATATATCTGTTAGTTTGATTCAATACGTTTATTTCGCTGTCCCGAAAGACTCAAACAGATTTTCATTTTCATATTGGAAAACATACAGGCTTTTATCAGCAAAATTAAAATTTTTATTAATCGAAAATCGATTTATTTAACCAGAAATTAACGTTTGATGTATGTTCTTAGATGGTTAACCGCTAATTCAGGATCTCTTTGCATGAAATTTACCCACACTTTTAAGCCCGAGAATGATATCAAAATAATCAGCGAAAAAAATCTGTTTAAAGGTTTCTTTAAGGTTAATGAAGTAACAATTCAGCATCGGCTGTTTGAAGGAGGCTGGAGTGACCCTATTAGACGAGAAATTTTTGAGCGTGGTGATGCGGTAGCTGTATTACCTTATGATCCAAAAGAAGATTCCGTCGTACTCATCGAACAAATTCGTGTACCGGCGATCAATCGTGGGAAAAATCCCTGGTTGATAGAGTGCGTTGCGGGGATGGTAGATAAGGATGAATCAATCGAACAAGTTGCCAGGCGTGAATGTATGGAAGAGGCGGGCTTGCATGTCAAAACCCTGCAATTAATGCTAAGTTATTTATCCAGCCCTGGTGGAATGTCGGAGCGAATCCATGTCTATTATGGTGAAGTTGACAGTACTGAAGCGATGGGTGTGCATGGTCTGGATGAAGAAGGAGAAGATATTAAAGTTCATGTATTCAAGCGGGAAGAAGCCATGAATATGTTAGCCAGTGGATTGATAGATAATGCGGCAACGGTTATTGCGTTGCAATGGTTGGAATTAAACCGACATCAATTATGAATAGCATAACAAGGTTTTTTGTGATTCAGATGAAGAGTAATCATTAAAAAGCTGAGTCGCATTGAATCATGCATTAAGAGAGAAATTGTCAACGTGATGAATACGAGAAATCAGGCGCGTCGAAAATATGTGCCAGACATGCGAAAATTTACAGTGTTGTGTGAGCAAAACTATGTGCGCTTACTCAAGCTGTATCCGCATGCGGCTAATCATTTTTCTGATTCGGATAAACCGAGCATCGCTGAAGATTTCTCTTTTTCTATAAATCAGACACTGAAATTTAATATCTCACTGAAAGAACAGTTCAAATACACGTCTACTGTAGAGGTTAGTCAGGTTGATGCCAGAATGCCTGACTGGTTGAAGCCGACGATGGAAGTTCGTCTTTATCATGATGCGCAGATGGCTGAAGTTATTAAGTCTCAGAATATCTCGCGTATCAAACCCACCTATACTTATCCCAATCCTAAAATGATGCAAAGTGATGAAAAGTATCAAATGAACCATTTCCTGATGGACTGGATGGAGCTATGTCTTGCTAAAGGTGAAGTGCCTGTCAAACTCATCTGGTGATCTCAGATCAACAGCGCCTGACCAGACTGTCCTGCTATTTATGTTGTTTTGCTGGTGTGTTGCAGCCAGATTCGTTAAAGTCCCGCCTGTCTCTGACCCCACTATATGGTATCGCCTATGTCCTGGTTTACGCGTTGTGATCTAACATCACTGGTTAATCGAGATATTTTTACAGTTGCTCAATTATCTGACTGTCACTTATTTGCTGAAAAATCTGCTCAATATTTTGATGCTTACGTCTGGCAACATCTTGATGATGTGTTGAAAGAAATGCGACTGCGCAAACCAGATGTTTTATTGTTGACCGGTGATATGACACAAGATCATACCGACGAGTCTTATCGATTATTGGCCGCACAAATCAAATTAAGAATTCCCCACACTGCGGTTTTCTGGTTACCGGGCAATCATGATGATCTGCCCCAGTTACAGCAGTTTTTAGCGGGAGAGCCATTCCGCCATGAAAAGGTGATATCGATTGGTAACTGGGCAATGATATTACTCAACAGCAAAAGCGACACACCCGCAGGTTATTTCACAGAGGAACATTTAGCGACGTTAAATGAGGTGCTGCTTGATGTAATCGCCGAAAAGGAGCATGTCGCGCTCTTTTGTCATCATCATCTGAAACCATTGGATATCTATCTGGACAAGCATCGCTGTATGAATGGTGAGGCTTTGCTCCAGCAGTTGAATCAACATCCGCAGGTGAGATTAATTTCGCATGGACATACGCATATTGAGCATCAGGAAACAGTAGGACATGTTGAGGTACTGGCTACACCAGCGACATCCATACAGTTTGTGAATCATCCGACTGAATGGCGGCAAGAGAATTCAGGACCAGCCTATCGTTGGTTTGAATTTTCCGCCAGAGGCTGGCGTTCTGATGTGGTCAGATTGCCTGCTGCAACAGATGTTTCTGCGGTCTTGTTTGTATCATAGAAGGAAATAATTGTGACATATCACCAATCACGCGCTGTGCTGTATCTTCATGGTTTCAACAGTTCACCGCAATCATTGAAGGCTCAGCAAACAAAACAGCACTTTGCTCATTATCATCCTGATATCGAGTTTGTAGTGCCTGAACTGTCGGCTTTTCCTTCAGAAGCCTGGCAAGAGATTTCAGCAATAATGAATGATTATCAGTGGTGTGGTGTGATTGGAAGTTCAATGGGCGGTTTTCTGGCTACCCGGGTCGCTGGGTTATTTCATGTGAAAGCAGTTTTAATCAATCCTGCTGTAGACCCCTGGGTGTTGCTAAATGATTATCTGGGATGGCAGGAAAATCCATATACCGGCAGGAAATATCTACTGGAAACTCACCATATGAATGAATTGAAACAGCTTAATACGGAACATATTGAGCAGCCGGGAAAAATCTGGTTATTACAGCAAGAAGGGGACGAAGTGTTGGATTACCGAATGGCGGTTGAAAAATATCATCAGTGTCGTCAAACAGTTGAATCAGGCGGCAATCACGCATTTGAAGGGTATGAAAGATTCCTGTCAGATATTGTGAAATTTTTCGAAATAGCGTAAAACAACACAGGTTTTCAGCCTTGCCAGAAGGTAAGGCATTCACATCAAAGTAAAACGGCTATATGACTGATAATTCCTACAATTCTGATTCCATTGAAGTGTTGAACGGGCTGGAGCCTGTTCGCCGTCGTCCTGGCATGTATACCGATACAACCAGACCGAACCACCTTGCTCAGGAAGTTATAGATAACTCAGTTGATGAAGCTCTGGCAGGGCATGCATCAACATTGCAAGTTATTCTTCATGAAGATCAATCGCTTGAAGTGATTGATGATGGTCGGGGAATGCCAACGGATATTCACCCGGAAGAAGGAATAAGCGGTGTAGAACTGATTCTGACAAAGCTTCACGCCGGTGGTAAATTTTCGAATAAAAATTATCAGTTTTCAGGTGGTTTGCACGGCGTCGGTATCTCAGTAGTAAACGCGTTGTCCTCTCGTGTTGATATCACCATCAAACGAGGCGGTCAGCAATTTGAAATCGCCTTTGAACATGGCGAAAAAGTATCAGATCTTCAGGTTACCGGCACCGTCGGGCAGCGAAACACCGGTACTCGTGTTCATTTCCATCCTGACGCCTCTTATTTTGACTCTGCAAAGTTTTCTGTCAGTCGTCTTTTCCATAACCTGAAAGCCAAAGCGGTTCTTTGTCCGGGACTTAAGATTAAGTTCACCGATAAAGTGAACAAAACAACACAAGAATGGTGTTATCAGGATGGATTACAAGACTACCTGGTTGAAGCCGTAAAAGAATACGAAACACTACCTGAAACGCCGTTTGTTGGTAAGTTCTCAGGTAATACAGAAGCTGTAGACTGGGCCGTTTTATGGTTGCCGGAAGGTGGCGAGGGCATTGGCGAAAGTTATGTGAATCTGATTCCAACGGCGCAAGGTGGAACTCACGTTAATGGATTACGGCAGGGCTTACTGGAATCAATGCGTGAATTCTGCGAATTCAGAAATCTGTTGCCACGAGGCGTTAAATTAACACCAGATGATATCTGGGAACGATGTAGTTTTATCTTATCGGTCAAAATGGAAGATCCACAGTTTGCCGGTCAAACCAAAGAAAAGCTTTCATCTCGTCAATGCTCGGCTTTTGTCTCCGGTATTGTTAAAGACGCCTTTAGTTTATGGCTGAACGAGCATACATCAACGGCTGAATTGTTAGCTGAATTGTGCATTAGTAATGCGCAACGTCGTATGCGAAGCAGCAAAAAAATTGTACGAAAAAAAGTAACGTCAGGCCCTGCATTGCCAGGTAAATTGACGGACTGTACCAGTCAGGATAATGAACGAACTGAATTATTCCTGGTAGAGGGTGATTCTGCGGGTGGTTCAGCTAAGCAGGCAAGAGATCGTGATTTTCAGGCCATTATGCCGTTACGCGGTAAAATTCTGAATACCTGGGAAGTTGAGCAAGGGCAGATTCTGGCCTCTCAGGAAATTCATGATATTTCAGTGGCTATCGGTATTGATCCCGGCAGTACAGATTTAACCAGTTTACGCTACGGCAAAGTTTGTATTCTTGCTGATGCGGATTCTGACGGACTGCATATCGCCACGTTGCTTTGTGCGTTGTTCGTAAAGCATTTTCCGGCGTTAGTCGATGAAGGGCATGTATTTGTTGCTATGCCGCCACTGTATCGTATTGATGTTGGCAAAGAAGTGTTTTATGCCCTGGATGAAGCCGAAAAGGAAGGGGTATTAGATCGCATCGCGGCTGAAAAGAAGAAAGGTAAGGTTAACGTACAACGGTTTAAAGGTCTGGGTGAAATGAACCCGATGCAGTTACGTGAGACGACAATGGACCCGAATACTCGTCGTCTGGTTCGGTTAACTAAAGATGATGAGATAGTAACCAACGAAATGATGGACATGCTACTCGCCAAGAAACGAGCCGGTGATCGTAAGAACTGGTTGGAAGACCGGGGTGATCAGGCTGTTTTAAATTAGTACAGCTGATGAACGAGTTGTTTATGAAGTCGAGAGTGTTTTCAACAGTTCGTTCTTACAAAGCCAGGTATCTGATTGCAGGTATCTGGCTTTCGTTGTTTTTAGTCACGGCGAATGCAGCGTCTGTCGATGACGATTTAGTCCCTCCTGCTCACCAGGAACAGGAAAGCAGTAATGATTTTATTGTTGAGTTACTGAATCAAGTGGCCAAAGTGTCTGCGAATAATGCGGACCAGGCCTGGGACATGCTGGAAGCAGCGGAAGATGATGTCATACTTAAAGGCGCTCGACACGAACTGAGCGAATTTTATCAAGTCTTTTCAGAAGTTAGTGGTCTGACGGGAAAATATCGGGATCAACTTAAGTATGCTGAAAAAGGGTTGAGAGCGACGTCGAATAAACCCGGCTATCGCAAGGCATCATTAATGTATCTTAAGGCCAGGGCTTACCAGTCTCTGGCGGATTACGAATCTTCAATTGCTACCTATCAGGCGGCTCTGTTACAAAATGTGCAACTGAATGATCCGCGATTGCAAGCACAGGGTGAGCAACAACTAGCCGTTGTTTATCGTCTGATGGAACATTATAGCGAGGCGTTTATTCGAATCACTGCTGCTCATTCGCAGGTTCCATTATTAAAAGATAAATCACTTATCAGTGCTATCTATAATGAAATGGGGCGAATATATTCAGCGCTGGGTGACAATAAAGAATCAATTCGATTTCATAAAAAAGCGTTGGCACTGATTGAGAGTCAACGTGATTATCCGACGTTGATCGAAACACTGACCAGTCTGGCTCAGCGCTATGTCAGCACTGGGCAGCCGGAAGCAGCAGTGCCTGTGTATGATCGAGTGTTGAAGGAAAGTTTTGCATGGGGAAGTAAAATTCATTTGCACAGAACTTATCTCGGACTGGCAGAAGCGGCGATAGCTATGGAGCGATTTGATATGGCTCTGAAGTATCTGGAACGCGCCGGTGATTATCTCACCTGGATTCAGGATGAGTTGGAACAGGCCTCATATCATTTTGTAAAAACCCAGGTTTATCAAGGACTGGAACAAACAGCCCGGGCATTGGATGAGATTTTGACCGCAGAGAATTTAATTCCTGAACAAATCAGGGATTCAGCTCACCAGTTGCCAATAAAAATTTTACTCAAAAAAGCGGAATTACAATTTGAACATGGCGAATATGATGCGGCCTGGGTATCAATCCATCAGTATATTGATGGACTGAAAGGCTATCATGATAAGGAAATTCAGAGTCGCCTTGTTGAAATGAAAGAAAAGTTCGATAGTCAGCGACATGCTTCAGCACTGGCTAAGCTTGAGCAAGACTATGACGTTATGAAGTCTCAGCGAGACAATGCACAATTAAACAAAGGCTATTTTCTACTGCTGATTATTATTTCATTGATCATGCTGGCTACATTAATTGTGATGTTTGGGCGTTACCGAAGAATGCGGACAGCGCTCAACAATACTCTCTGGTTTGATCCATTAACGGGTGTTTATAACCGTCATTATCTCAACAGTAGTTTTGATTCCATTGCGATGGAAGCGCGAATGCAAAAGCGCATGATCAGTGTGATCAAACTGAATGTCGATGGATTGAAACAAGTTAATCACCTCTCTGGTTGCAGTACGGGTGATGACATATTGAAAGTTGCAGCGGATATTTGTAAATCCAGGCTGCATGACAAAGATTTCTTGTTCCGGACTGGAGGCGACGAGTTCCTTTATATTCTGCCCGGAACAACCCGGGATCAGGCAGAAAACCTGGCTCAGGGCATTAAAGATGCTTTTCATAAAAGCAAACAATTACGATATGACTATCCGGTAGAAATCACTGCATCGTTCGGCATTATTCAAACTCAAAGCGAGTTTTACACGCTGGACGAATTACTGGCTCAAGCTGAAGGTGCGTTAGAAAAAGCACGTCAGCAAAGCGGTAAAAGCGCTATTTTTACTGGTTAGGAAAATTCAGCCAGACAAAGTAAAAAAAGACATATAAACAGGTTAGCGAAGGCCGCGTATAAATGACTGAAACAAATTACACGATGGATACGGTAGAAGAGGTGCCTCTTCGACAGTTTACTGAAGAAGCCTATCTGAATTACTCGATGTACGTGATCATGGATCGGGCATTGCCACATATTGGTGATGGCTTAAAACCGGTTCAGCGTCGCATCATTTATGCGATGTCCGAATTGGGATTATCTTCAACAGCTAAATATAAAAAATCTGCCCGTACTGTGGGTGATGTGCTGGGTAAATTCCACCCACATGGCGATTCCGCATGTTATGAAGCAATGGTGTTAATGGCACAGCCTTTTTCTTATCGTCACCCGCTGGTGGATGGTCAGGGAAACTGGGGAGCCAGTGATGATCCTAAATCGTTCGCCGCTATGCGATATACCGAAGCTCGTCTCTCTAAATTCAGTGAAGTGTTACTCGCTGAAACCGGTATGGGCACCGTTGACTGGCAACCGAATTTCGACGGTACGTTAAAAGAACCAAAAGTACTTCCGGCTCGCTTACCTCATATTTTATTGAATGGTGTAACGGGTATTGCTGTTGGTATGGCGACAGATATCCCGCCGCATAATGTGAAAGAAGTCGTCGATGCATCGATGCACTTATTAACGAATCCAAAAGCATCAGTTGAAGAATTAATGACGTTTATACAAGCGCCTGATTATCCGACTGAAGCTGAAATTATTACGCCGAAAGCCGACATTGAGAAAATGTACAAGACGGGCAAAGGCAGCATCAAAATGCGTGCTGTGTATCAGCAGGAGAATGGCGAAGTCATTATTACCGCATTACCTCACCAAACTTCAGGTAATAAAGTGCTGGAGCAGATCGCTCAGCAAATGCAGGCTAAAAAATTACCGATGGTGACGGACTTAAGAGACGAGTCTGATCACGAAAATCCTACCCGTATTGTTATCGTTCCAAAGTCAAACAGAACCAATGTTGAACAATTGATGCAGCATTTGTTTGCGACCACTGATCTTGAAAAGAATTACCGGGTCAACCTTAACGTACTCGGTCTTGATGGTCGTCCACAGGTTAAAAGCCTGTCAACGATGTTGAGTGAGTGGTTGGTTTACCGCCGTGACATTGTGACTCGACGTCTTGAGCATCGGTTGGAAAAAGTACTGGCTCGCTTGCACATCCTTGATGGTTTACTCATTGCTTTTCTGAATATTGATGAAGTGATTGAAATCATCCGGAATTATGATGATCCAAAAGCTGAGTTAGTCAGCCGTTTTTCACTGACTGAAACCCAGGCCGATGCCATTTTAGATCTGAAACTTCGTCATCTGGCGAAGCTGGAAGAAATGAAAATCCGTGCAGAGCAGGAAGAGCTGAATAAAGAACGTGACCAGCTTCAGTCGACGCTGGATTCCAAATCGAAGATGACACGTCTGTTGAAAAAGGAATTGAAAGAAGCGGCAGAAATGTACGGTGATGAGCGTCGTTCTCCGGTGGTTGAGCGTATGGAAGCAAAAGCGCTAACTGAAAAAGAACTAATGCCGAGTGAAGCGGTTACTGTCATTCTGTCGGAGAAAGGCTGGGCTCGTTGTGCGAAAGGCCATGATATCGATCCAACGGCACTGAATTATAAATCTGGTGATGCTTATCATTCATCAGCAACGGGCAGAAGTAATCAGCCTGTGGTTTTTCTTGATTCATCAGGTAAAGCATTCTCATGTGATGCTCATGCATTACCATCGGCGCGGAGTCAGGGAGAACCACTGACAGGACGCTTTAATATTGTTGCCGGTGAAAACTTTGAACATACCATTATGGCTCAGGATGATACCGCTTATCTGTTGGCTTCCGACGCCGGTTACGGGTTTGTGGGTAATTTTGCTGCGATGGTAACGAGGAATAAAGCGGGTAAAGCGATTGTAACGCTACCGACGGGAGCAAAGTTGCTTTCTCCGGTTGCGGTTAATGATCCGGCTAACAGTTTGTGTCTGTGTATTTCAAATGAAGGACGAATGCTGGTATTTAATCTGAGTGATTTACCGGTGCTGTCGAAAGGTAAAGGTAATAAGATTATTTCAATTCCGGCGGCACGAGCTGCAAGTCGCGAAGAATTTGTCAGCATATTAACGGTTGTGCCAAAAGATACCGCCGTTACGCTTTATGCCGGGAAACGAAAATTACAGTTGAAACCGGGTGATCTGGAACACTATCAGGGTGAGCGAGGTCGTCGAGGTAACAAATTACCGCGTGGTTTACAGCGAGTTGATCGAGTTGAAGTAAACCAGGATCAGGAAAAAACAGACTCAGAAAGCGAAAATGCAGACTAATCGTCATAAGTTTGTGCAATTTCGTCACTGATTGAACCAGTTGTTAGTTGAATTTGTTTAGAATAGCCGCCGCTTAGCGTTGGCGGCACAGGAATAGTGATTTCTGCTCCGCCTGAATTGAACGTTTCCGGTTGTTAAATGACTAAGGAAATCGAGTTCATGACGCAAGGCATTTGATCTCAGGGGCTGGAAATCAGCTTGTTAGTTGAGTAACCCCACGACGTGTTCGACTAATTTGATAACAGTACTGGCTGGACTGCCTCAGGAAATGCAACGTGAAAAAGATTGATGATATAGATTTCAAAATTCTGTCAACGCTTTATGAAAACGCTGATGTCACGAATAAAGAGTTGGCTTCGCAACTTGGTATTGCGCCATCAACCTGTTTAGAGCGAGTTCGTCGTCTGAACAGCAGTGGCATTATTAAAAACTATAATTGCGATATAAATTATCAGGCGGTTGGTGCGCACATTGAAGCAATGGCGGCCATTCGTTTGAAAAAGCAATCTGAAGAGATTGTGCAAATGATCAAAGAAGATATGCTGGCTCGTCCGGAAGTTGTCAGCTTGTATCATATGGGCGGTGAAAACGACTTTTTTGTGCATATCGCTGTTAAAGATACGCTTCACTTACGCCAGTTTATATTTAGTGCGTTTATGGCTCGGGAAGAAGTTGTGAACGTAGAAACAGCATTGGTATTTGAACATATGCGCAGCGGAATTTTACCGGATTATTCTGAAAGCGAATAAATGTGTTTGATGTGTCATTAATGAGTAAAGAGGGCGGGTTATCCGCCTTTTTTATGCTTTATGTCTGGTGAAGAGCGAGAACCGTTGCTGAATACTTCACTTTTATTTTTTGAACTCGACTAAAGCGGGTATACTTCGCCGTCGTTTTATATTGAGGAATTAATGTGCTGGCTGTAATACGCATTATTTTACTGGGACTTCTTTTCATTATGTCACTGGTGGTTGGTCTGGTCGTTTGTATTGCTCGACCATTTCACCGTAACAATGTGTGTGTAATGGGACATTTTTACGGTTTTGGTTATCGAATTCTGGGTGTCGATATGGAAGTAAGAACCCCTGACTCAGTAAAGCAAATGGATAAACCCTGTGTGTACATTGCTAACCATCAGAACAGTTATGATCTTTTCACGATCAGCAATGCTATTCAGCCCGGTACAGTGAGTATTGGCAAAAAGAGTCTGGTTTGGGTGCCGTTTTTTGGGCAGATTTACTGGCTGACTGGCAATATCTTGATTGATCGTAAAAACTCAACAAAGGCACGCGGCACAATTAATAACGCCGTAGAACAAATCAAAGAACGTGCAATTAATGTTTGGGTTTTTCCAGAAGGTACACGTTCTTATGGTAAAGGCCTGTTGCCGTTTAAAACAGGTGCGTTTCATACCGCATTGCAAGCACAAGTCCCGGTTGTTCCGGTATGTATGAATACAACGACAGGACGAATTAAACTGAATCGTTGGAACAATGGTCGTCTGATTGTGGAAATTCAGGAGCCTGATTACACAACGACGCAGGACTCAACTATTCAAGCCAGAGATCTGGCGGTTAAGCATCATGAAGCTATGCTGGCAACAATTGCACGCCTTGATGCTGAACTCGACACTGACAAACAATAAGGTAACTATCATGCAGGATTGGCAAGCATTCACCGCTGAAATCGTCGAAGAACTATTGGAAGACGGTAGTAATTCAGAAGCAATGCACCTGATTGAGCATCATTTCTCAAGTACAGATTTTGCGAAACTGGAAGCTGCAGCCGTCGCTGCCTTTAAAGAAGGGTACGATGTTGGCGAGCCAGAAGAGTTTGTTACTGAAGAAGGTGAAAAAGTGATCGGCTTTGATATCGAAGTGGATTGTCCATTAGAAGAAGAAGCGATTATGGAAGATATCGATAATATGCTGAAACTGGCCAGTGAACACGGTATTGATTATGACGGTTGGGGTACTTACTTCGAAGAGTAATTATCAGGCTGACAGGTAGTTTGAAGAGGCTTCATGATGAATGATCGTCATGAAGCCTTTTTTATTGGGTGAACGAGTTCAAAAGATCTTAGTCGTCATCACCGCCAAATAACTTACCCAGTTTACTTTTTAGCTTATCTTTTAGTTTGTCTTTGTAAGGTGACAATTCTTGATTGGACAATGAATCCAGAGAGCCCTCAGTATTTAATACATCCCCCGTTATTGCTTCAATCGATTGTTGATCACTGGTTGATTCAGCGATTGAATCAGTAACTGTTTTTTGAAGTTGCTCGTTAACAGAGGCTTCAAAGTTATTGATTTGAGCCTTGAGGGCGCTATCCAACAGATCAGACATAACGTTGTCCAGTCCACTTTCAAGTGCTACATCCGGTTCATAGACTGAACCACCAACAGAAAAGCTCATGTCAATGTTTGTGGCGTCATTCATTGCTTGCACAATGGTAGAACTGAACTTGTCATTACGGGCTGTTGTGACGTTTAGATTGTTGAGGCTAACATCACCATTGTGTTGCATCGTTTCGCCATTCAGACTGGAAGAGCCTGTTAGACTGACATTGGCCTGAGTTAGTGACAGGGCTTGATCTTTTAACAGATCAGTCGGCGGAACCGGGAAGTTATTAATGGCCCAGGTTGCCTCGGCAATAACATCGTTCTGTTGTAACTGACCGTGACCATTCAGTGTGATCATGGGTTGTTGTTCTTTAGTCAGACCTTGCAATGAGAATACGGTGTCTTTCCCGATGATTGCGTGTTCGGTGGTCAAATCGCTGATTTCAATATCGGCTTTGGCAACATCGCTGGTTTCTGGCAATGTCATATCGACATTAATGGATTTGACCCACAGATCAGGTTGAGCTTTCGGCGTAAAATCTATTCGTTGACCTTCAACCAGAACTCTCAGGCTTTCTTCTTTCGACTCGGTAGAAAGAAAAGGTTTTACCTGTTGATAAATTGCAGTTGCCTGCCGTGTCAGTTCACCTGCTTTTGCGCCAAATGCGTATTCAGTGGCGCGTGCAAGCGTTTGATCATCAAGTTTGAGGTTAGACTTAATCTGGCTTAAATCTTCTTGTGGCGCTGATTTAAGCGCGGTAACGGCATCGGAGATCGAGGTTTTACTCTCACTAATCTGGTCTTTAACTTGTTTCACCAGATCTTTGTCCTGTTTAAATTCCTTTTTCAACGCACTGAATGCGTCTTTGATTCGAGCAAAGTCTTCAACAGTTTTCGGTTTGCTATCTATCAGTTTCTTTAAACGTGTTTCATAAGATTTAAGTTTGTCTTTCGAAGGTAGTTGTTCTTTGAGCGCCAGTATCTTTTGCTTTTCTTCGGCGACGACAGATTTTAACTCTTTGCTACGTTGTACAGTGAGCAGGTTTGACTGAGAAACCAGTTCTTTTGGGTCGGGAAGTTGAATATCAAAGTCAGGTAAACCAGTCTCGTTGCTTTGCTCTCCGGCTGGCTCTGGCTCGCGATAAACCGCTGCCCGGCTGGATCTGGGGCTGTTGAATCGTAAACCCGAAATATTCATTTCGTCGATGTTGATACGACCCAGCATAAAATCAACCGGGTGGATATCACTGGTGATCTTAGTTGCTGCAACCAGGTTCTGGTCTGGATTGGCGGCATCTGCAATTTGTACGCCGTCAATGGTTACTCCGGTTGGTGACCAGCTGACAGCGACATTTTCAATATTGACTTCAGCACCCGTTTTGCGGGCAATCTGAGTTTCCAGACCCCATTTCAGTGCTGTGGGTAATACCAATAAATTGATTGCTGTAAACATACCTGTTACCACTAAAAAGATGATGACGCCTGACCAGCGAATTACTCCGTTCATAGGTTACCTCCGCCACTTACGCCGAGATAGACACGGTAGAGTCTTGAAGCCTTTAGCGTTTGAACAATATGGAACTTCTCAATAAATGCTTTTATGGATGTCCGGTAATGCTCGATCATGCCTGCGAAAAACAACTTTATCGGAATAAAGAAAACGAGCGACGTGACGAAAGCTCCAAGCGTTGTTGTGTGATTATATCCGGCCAGCAACAAGATATCGGACTGATACATGGCAGACCATGTCGATTCCAGTGATGGCATGGACAACAGCGCTAAGCCGATTTTATGGAACAGAGGAGAAAAGATAAATGCCAGGAGTTCGAAAATACCCCAGCTAATAAAAAATGTGCTGAGGTTGACTCTGAACAGGGTGGCAATAAATAAGGTCAGGATGGCGATCAAACCAAAACTGGGAGTCAGGCCAATAAAAATACCGAGAATTAATCCCCAGGTAATTCTGTTTGGACTGTCATCGGAATTCAGGATGTGCAGGATTCGAGCTATCAGGGTCAACATAGTGCTGCCTTTCTTTTAAGCATAGATAAAAATGGTTGATTATCACGATGAGAATAATCAGCGCCTGATTATAACGATATTGGACACCGATTGTGGCGACAAGTTTGTAAAAAATTAGCGAATTGTGTGGGAGGAGGGAAGATGCCAGCATCAAATGTGATGCTGGCAGAAATGACAGACTGAAGAATGCGTTACAGGCTTTCGATTTCCTGTTTTTGCATATTCAGTTTGCTGATCGCAGTATTAATTTCTTCAGCTTTTGCTTTTTCTTTCGCGATTACAGCTTCTGGTGCTTTACTCACGAAATTCTCGTTAGCCAGTTTACCTTCAACGCGCTGAAGATCTTTCTCCAGTTTATCGAGGGATTTCTGAATACGAGCGATTTCAGCCTCTTTATCAATCAGGCCGGCCATCGGGATCAGGAGTTCCATATCACCCATGAGTGCAGTAGCTGAGAATGGTGCCTTCTCGTCGTTGCCTAACAGGTCGATGGATTCCACATTTGCCATTGTTGATAAAAATGCTTTGTTTTGCTCAACACGTAATTTGTCGGCATCTGATGCATTTCTTAATAAGGCTGACAGTGGTTTGTTTGGAGAGATATCCATTTCGCCACGAATGTTACGCACGCTAACAACAAACTGTTTGATCCATTCAAGATCATTCATCGCGTCTTCATCAATGTTGGCTTCGTTGAACTCAGGGAATGCCTGAGTCATGATCGTATCACCTTCGGCGCCAGCCAGAGGAGCAACACGTTGCCAGATAGTTTCCGTGATGAATGGCGTGATTGGATGCATTAAACGAAGTAACGACTCCAGAATGGTTACCAGGGTATGACGAGTTGCACGTTGTGCTTGTTCATCACCTTTGAACAGAACCGGTTTGGTTAGCTCAAGATACCAGTCACAGAACTGATTCCAGGTAAATTCATAAATCGCCTGAGCTGCCATATCAAAACGATACTGGCTAAGCGCATCATCGTAAGCTTTAACGGTTTGCTCAAAGCGAGCAATGATCCATTTGTCAGCCAGCGATAAGGCTAATTGATCACGAGATTCACCCGTCGCACAGTCTTTCTCTTCGGTATTCATCAACACATAACGGCTGGCATTCCAAAGCTTGTTACAGAAGTTTCTGTAACCCTCAAGACGTTTCATGTCCCAGTTGATATCACGACCCGTTGAAGCCAGAGCTGCCAGTGTGAAACGCAGGGCGTCTGTACCGTGAGCTTCAATACCGTCAGGGAATTCTTTACGAGTACGTTTTGCAATCTTCTCAGCCATTTGTGGCTGCATCATATTGCCAGTGCGTTGCTCAAGTAGTTTGTCCAGTGAGATACCATCAATCATATCCAGTGGATCGATGACGTTACCTTTCGACTTGGACATTTTGTTACCTTCTTCATCACGAATCAGGCCCGTTACATAAACGGTTTTGAATGGTACTTGTGGTTTACCATCTGCGTCTTTCAGGAAGTGCATGGTCATCATGATCATACGGGCAACCCAGAAGAAAATAATGTCAAAACCAGTGACCAGCACATCTGTTGGGTGGAAGGTTTTCAGATCATCTGTGTTTTCAGGCCAGCCGAGTGTAGAGAAAGTCCACAATGCAGATGAGAACCAGGTATCCAGTACGTCGTCATCCTGAGAAAGTTCAACACTGTCATCCAATTGATAAGATGCACGAACTTCTGCTTCATCACGACCAACATAAACATTGCCGTCATTGTCGTACCAGGCCGGAATTCGGTGGCCCCACCAAAGCTGACGTGAAATACACCAGTCCTGAATATCGCGCATCCACGAGAAGTACATGTTTTCGTACTGTTTCGGAACGAACTGGATTTCGCCATCTTCGACGGCTTTAGTTGCAACGTCGGCTAATGGTCCAACACGAACATACCACTGGTCAGTCAGTAGTGGTTCAATGACCACACCAGAACGATCACCGTAAGGTACTTTTAATGCGTGATCGTCAACTTTTTCCAATAAGCCAGCGTCATCGAATGCGGCAACAATCGCTTTACGCGCAGCAAAGCGTTCCATATCACCAAACGCTTCAGGCAGCGTATTGTCGTATGCGTCAGATACTTCACCTGTTGTTGTGTAAACCTCTGCCTCTTTCAGGATATGACCTTCCTGAGACATGATGTTGATCATCGGTAATTGATGACGTTTACCGATCTCATAGTCATTGAAATCGTGTGCTGGTGTGATCTTCACACAACCAGTACCAAACTCCATATCTACATAGCTGTCTGCAACGATTGGAATCCGGCGATTAACCAGTGGTAACTCAATGTGTTTGCCGATTAAGTCTTTATAGCGCTCATCATCAGGGTGAACCGCAACAGCGGTATCGCCCAGCATAGTTTCAGGACGTGTTGTTGCAACAACAAGGTGGTTTTTACCTTCTGAAGTAGTTGCACCGTCAGCCAGTGGATAACGGAAGTGCCATAAGTGACCTTGCTTGTCTTTATTTTCAACTTCAAGGTCAGAAATCGCCGTGTGGAATTTAGGGTCCCAGTTAACCAGACGCTTACCACGGTAAATCAGATCTTCTTTGTATAAGCGAACAAATACTTCTTTAACCGCGTTCGAAAGGCCATCGTCCATAGTGAAACGTTCACGTTCCCAATCAACTGAGTTGCCGAGACGACGCATCTGGCGCGTAATTCTGTCACCTGATTCTGCTTTCCAGTCCCAGACTTTCTCAATGAACTTTTCACGGCCCAGTTCAGCACGAGAAGGCATATTTTCTGCGGCAAGTTTACGTTCAACAACCATTTGAGTTGCAATACCTGCGTGGTCAGTACCAACTTGCCACAAGGTATTGTTGCCTTTCATACGTTTATGACGTGTCAAAGCATCCATAATGGTTTGTTGGAAGGCATGTCCCATGTGCAGGCTGCCGGTTACGTTCGGCGGTGGGATCATGATGCAGTATGGAGTGCCTGAACCAGAAGGACGGAAGTAACCATTATCTTCCCACTTCTGGTACATATCTGATTCGATTGACTGAGGATTATAGGTTTTATCCATGGTGTTCGCTTAAGCCTTAATTGGTTTCCACTGGTTAATTCTGTTTAATTATAGGGTCTCAAACCTGAGTTGTTGATAGCTGGCAGCCCTTTTGTCGATAGTTGACGTATCTGGCACGCGCCTGTTGCTTTAACGTGTCATCTGCCGGAACGAAATCGATAATTTCATTAAACTGGTTGATGAACCCCGGGGTGTTGGTGGATAAGTTGATGAGGGTCATTCTCCGATTTGTTGGGGGAAGCCAACTGATTTCAATCGGAGCGCCTTGTTTGGGGCCTTCGCCCGCAAGGTTATGAGGAATAAAACGTTCAGGATCAAAGCCCCATAGTAATTCGTCAATCTGATGAGCGTCTTCCTGGTTGTCTGTGAATACAAAAACACGACGACCACGACTGAACAGATCTGCAATTATCTGACAGGCAAAATTAAAATGAGCCGGAACTTGAAAGCCCGGCTCATCTTGTTGATTCAGAACGTAAAATAAAACCTGCATTTAGTGCTCAGGTTCCAACCCTGCTCGATTTAGTAAGAACTGAGTTAGTAACGGAACCGGACGTCCGGTTGCGCCTTTTGCTTTACCGCTGCGCCATGCAGTACCTGCGATATCCAGGTGAGCCCAGTGGTATTTGCGCGTGAAGCGAGCAAGGAAACAAGCGGCGGTAATAGAACCGGCTGGTCTGCCACCCAGGTTAGAGAAGTCCGCAAACGGGCTTTCTAATTGCTCCTGGTATTCATCCCAGATTGGTAAACGCCATGCTTTATCGCCTGACTGTTCTGCTGCGTTAATTAACTCGTGTGCTAACGGGTTGTGTGTACTCATTAAACCTGTTGCGTGACGGCCCAGTGCAATAACGCAAGCGCCAGTTAATGTCGCAACGTCGATAACTGTTTCAGGGTTGAAACGTTCAACATAGGTTAATGCGTCACATAAAACCAAACGACCTTCAGCGTCAGTATTTAATACTTCAACGGTTTGTCCTGACATTGTGGTCAGTACGTCGCCCGGACGATATGCATTGCCATCTGGCATGTTTTCACAAGCAGCCAGTACACCAATAACGTTCAGAGGTAGATTAAGTTCTGCCAGTGAGTGCATCACACCCAGTACGCTTGATGCGCCACCTTTGTCATATTTCATTTCATCCATGCCTTCTGATGGCTTCAATGAAATACCGCCCGCGTCAAACGTTAATCCTTTACCAACCAACACGATAGGCTGTACATCATCGCCTGCGCCTTTATAGTTGATAACGGACATCATGGATTCATTTTCTGAACCACGGCCAACGGCAAGATAGGTGTGCATGCCCAGCTTTTCCATTTCTTCTTCGCCAATAACATCAGTCGTGACGTTATCGTATTTCTCAGCCAGTTCTTGTGCTTGTTGAGCGAAGTAAGCCGGATTACAAATGTTTGGCGGCATGTTTGCGATGTCTTTACAGGTTTTAGTACCTTCGGCAACCGCAAGGCCGTGTTGAATTGCATTGTCACCAACAGCCAGTTCACGACGCGTTGGTACGTTAAATACGATCTTACGTAGTGGACGTCTGGTTTCGTCTTTTTTACTTTTTAGTTGGTTGAAGCTGTACAGAACGTCTTGAGTGGTTTCTACGGCTTGTCTTACTTTCCAGTAAGTGTCGCGACCTTTAACGTGAAGTTCGGTAAGGAAACATACGGCTTCCATTGAGCCTGTTTCGTTTAAGGTGTTGATCGTTTTTGAAATGATTTGGCGATATTGACGCTCATCAAGTTCGCGCTCTTTACCACAACCTACAAGTAACACTCGTTCACTCAGAACATTGGGTACGTGGTGAAGAAGTAGCATCTGGCCCGATTTACCTTCAAGGTCTCCGCGGCGTAACAGGTTACTGATGTAACCATCACTGATTTTATCAAGTTGTTCAGCAACAGGAGAAAGGCGGCGGGGCTCATAGACACCTACAACGATGCAGGCACTACGCTGCTTTTCAGGGCTACCGCTTTTTACGCTGAATTCCATGAGGTCTCCTATTTAAAGACATAACGACTATTTTGGTGTTTAACCTCAATTCATGAACTTTTTACCGCAAAACTCACTCAGAGCAGATATACTTCGCAAGCCGGGTCGCGATAAATCAATGACCTGGGTTAAAACACATGTTCGTTGATAATACAGTTTTAGTTCGTCAGGAAAAGCAATTTTGCTCTTCTGTCATTTTTACTTACGTAAAAAACTGGCTAAACTATACGATTATTGTGATAAATGACAAGTTTACTTAAAAATCTTTAGTATTCCAGTGAAAAGACAAGTTTTCTAAGGTTTTAATTTGCTAGTTTCCCGTTATCTTATTTCTGAAGTTTTCAAATCTCAATTAGCCGTCTTCCTGGTTTTAATCACCATTTTCATTAGTCAAAAGTTCGTTCGGGTACTTGCAGACGCGTCTGAAGGCGATATTCCCGGACAATTAGTAATGTCAATTATCTTGCTAAATTTACCCCAGTTGGCGGGTTTAATTTTACCATTAAGCGTGTTTTTGGGTGTTTTGCTGGCGTATGGTCGGATCTATGCAGATAGTGAAATGACTATCTTTCATGCCTGCGGTATCAGTGAATGGTATGTTGCAAGAGTCACTTTGGTGTTCTCCCTTATTTTCGCCATTATCTGTGGTGGCTTTACCTTGTATCTCGCGCCGTTGTCGTCGGAATATGAATATCAGGTTAAAGAACAAGCTGAAGCAGATGCCGGTCTTTCTTCGTTAATTTCCGGACGTTTTCAGGAAACTGCAAACAAAAAGTCTGTGGTGTTTGTTCATGACATCAGCCGTGATGGAAAAGCGCTACAACAGGTTTTTGTTGCTCAGATGCCAGGCCAGCAAAACAATGAACAGGCAAAAAACAGTATTGTTTATGCTGAGCGAGGCAATGTTGTTGAAGGCGAAAATGGCGAGCAGCAGCTAATTCTTTCTAATGGCCATCGTTATTATGGTGAAGTCGATCAGACGAACTTCGAAGTGATCGAATTTGGTCAATATCAAATCCAGATTGTTGAACAGGAAGTTGAACGCAAGCGTCGCAAACTGAGTGCTTATCCAACATCTGTTTTGTGGGATGACGATCAACCGGACGCTATAGCAGAAATGCAGTGGCGTATCGGTATTCCGTTATCGATTCCTTTATTAGTCCTGATTGCTGTGCCGCTTAGTGCCGTTAATCCGCGTCAGGGTAAATTTGCGCGTATGGTGCCTGCAATTGGTCTGTATCTGGGTTATTACATGTTGATGATTGGCTCTCGTTCAGCGCTTGAAGATGGCAATATTCCTGAGTATCTGGGCTTGTGGTGGATACATTTGTCATCACTGGCGATTGGTGCTTTCCTGATCCTTAAGGGACGACCTGTGGGGTCACGAATAAGGGCGAAGTTTCTGTTAAAAGGAGCGCGCTCATGAGAATTTTAGACTGGTATATTGGCCGCACAATTATTAGCACTACCGTTTTATCCTGGATGGTACTGGCCAGTGTTAGTGGATTATTCCGCTTTATCGATCAGCTGAAGTCGGTCGGTAAAGGGAGTTACGATATCGTTCATGCTGCGTTATTTACGTTGTATTCGGTGCCAACCGACATTGAGATTTTCTTTCCGATGTCAGCCTTGATCGGTGGTTTGGTTGGGCTTGGAACACTGGCGCAGAATAGTGAATTGATTGTGATGCAAAGCGCCGGATTGTCACGTCTGAATATCATCAAATCAGTCATGAAAAGTGCATTAGTGATGATCCTGGTGGTAATGGCTGTAGCCGAGTGGGGCGCGCCAGAGGCACAAAAGTCAGCTCGTGAAATCCGTGCCCGGGCAATTTCAGGTGGTAATCTGATCTCCGCAGAGCAGGGTGTATGGGCGAAAGACGGAGATAACTTCGTTAATATTGGTGAAGTTGAAGACACAGGCCAACTGCGCGATATCACGATTTATGAGTTTGATCAGGCGCTAAAACTAACGGGCATCATCAGTGCCGACTATGCACGTTATATCAAGGACCGATGGCAATTAACGCGGGCAACTAACTTACGCTTTGAAGAACAGCGTATCGCGAAATCAACGACTGAACAGCAACAATGGGTATCGACATTAACACCCGATAAACTCGGTGTTGTAGCTATCAAGCGCCCTGAGTATTTGTCGATTGGTGAATTGATTAAATACCTTGATTATCTCGCGGCTAATAATCAGGAAGGTAGTCGTTATGAACTGGCTTTCTGGCGCAAGATTTTTCAGCCTTTCACCATAGGCGTGATGTTGTTAGTGGCCTTGTCATTTATATTCGGTCCTCTCCGTTCGGTGACCATGGGGGCGAGAGTGATTCTGGGGATTATCACCGGTTTCTTGTTTTACATGAGTAATCAGATCTTTGGTCCGGTTGCCCTGGTTTATCGATTACCACCGATTATGGGCGCGTTATTACCGAGCATTATGTTCATTGGCGTCGCGGTGTATTTCTTACGGAAAAGAGTGTGAAGATAGTCAGAAGCTGATAATCAAATACGAAAAAGTCAGCTTGTATTAATGGGCTGACTCGGAGTTAAGGATCTGTTTAGAGCAGATCCTTTTTTATTTCTGCTACTTATCGCTGGATTGTTGTAGTGATGGCTATCTTTTACATGCCAAAAGCCGATCATTGAGTCATTTCAAGAAAAGCTTTTTAGTCGAGCCTACAATATTGATAAATGACTTTGTTATTACTTCTTATCAATAGATTACTAACGGTGGTTGTAGTTTTATTTTCTTCCTGGAAAGAGCCTTTCATAAAGGTCGCTTTAGCAGTCGTCTCTAAGGAACCGTCAATTTCTATTGAGGCTATATTCTCAAGTAAAGCTTCAACAAACATGTTTTGATACCCTGCCATGACATGAATAGCAGTATTCAATTGCTGTCCCTTTAAACCATCTAAATCAATCCATAATTCACGTTCACTAATTAGTTTCTTCGACTCAATACTCTTAAGTTTTTGTAATATATCTTGCTTTGCTTTTTTAAGGTATGGCTGATGAGAACTCATTGAATTAGATATCAAAGAATGTGCATCCTGAACTGAAACAATAGATTTGATGCCATTTCTTTCAGTGTAAATTGCAGGTAGTTCATAAGCCGATCCTGGGACAATATTTTTTTCCCAAATTACCGGATAGTCATCCACCTCACATGGGTCAACATCAGCCCATGCTGAAAAAGAAAAAAGGGTCAACAGATACGCTAAAGGCTTCATTTGATTTCTTTCTATTTTATTTATTAAACAAAGAACGACAGACCCTGGGAATAGGTAATGCAATTATAATTTATTGATTTTTATTAATATATAAAAAGGATCTAATAAATTAGATCCTTAATTTCGTATCAGCCCATTATTTTGAGCTGGTTTTTTATGCCTGACAGTATGTCTTTCGATGTTTTAGCCAAACATCGTTAAGTCGTCAGCAATGCGTTTCTTGAAGCATTCTAACGACAGAATACGATCAAGATAAGCGGCCAGTTTTGGCCATTTTTCTGCATCTACCTGAATTTTTGCGTATTTACCATTAATGAAATGAGTCGCGATAGCAATATCAGCCAGACTTAGCTGATCACCAACGATATAGCCTGATTCAGGTGCTTCACTCTCAAGGAAATCCAGCATCGGTGGAAGTTGGTTTTCACGAATGTCATTCATGCGCTCTTCATCAGCTTGCTCACCCAGAAACTTAGGTTTAACAACTGTTTCGAAGAAGATTGTCGTGACTGTGGTGATCAGTTGTGAGTCTGCATAGCTTTGTAGCCAGCGGGCTTTCGCTTTTAATGCCGGGTCTGAAGGTAAGAAGCGACCTTCTGCGTATTTGTCATTCAGGTATTCACAAATAACGGAAGACTCTGCCAGTGTCAGGTCGCCATCGGTTAACGCCGGAATTTTACCGACCGGGTTAATATCCGTAAAATTTTCAGGTTTGTTTAGCGGGGTAAATTTGTGATGTTCAAAAGACATCCCCAGCTCTTCCAGTAACAGTACTACTTTACGAACGAATGGTGAAACCGCGACACCATAGACAGTAATTGCCATGCTTATCCCCTTAAAATAGGAAGGATTATAAAAACTAGTTTTTTATCTCTCGATACAGGCGATGATTTTCGTCTTTGGTTAGCACGTACATACGTGTATTCGACAGATAATCCTGTAACGACTGTTTGTTTCTGATATCAAACAGCACAACAATGTTACCCAGACCGCCTAAAGATGCAATAAAGCGGATAAGAGCTTGCCCCCAGGTAACTTTGCCATTGTCAATATTTCTTAACTGTAACCGCCATGCTCGCATCCCCACGGTTTGTCCGCCATGTGTCCAGAACCATGAAAAGAACATAGCGAGACATCCAATGACATATCCTCTGAAAATCCAGTTTTGCGATAAGTAGTCACCCACATCTTTGTAGCCTTCGAGTGATACCAGGTTGTTAGACGCGAGCACACTGACAACGCCAGTAGCCAGTGCAGTTGTCAGCATGGCGATAGCAACAGCGGTAAGAAAGTCATAAACCCAGGACGCTATACGACGGAAAAATCCGGCCGGGATTGTAGAGATAATGCCTGGATCAGTGTTGTTTTCTTCAGCGTGTTCTGTGTGTTCAGGTGATGTGGCTTCTGGTGAGCTATTTTTATTCTTGATTGATTTAGTCATGAGGCAGTCGTTTTGATGAATCGAGTAAGCATGTAAGGCGGGCAGTTTATCAAATTTTCCTGGTTAATCCCGGGTTTAAAAGAATTGCTTCCGATTTGATTGGCATTTTTTCAGGCAAGCTAAGCGCTCCTGGGCTTGTGGGCTATTTTGTTCCGGGTTATTCACGATGACCGGAGCAAAACAATTATCTAATGAGCCTGTTGTTGATGATGTTTCCCAGTTGAGCGTCTGGAGCGTCAACAGAGAGAGGTACCAACGTGTTTGAGTCGCGGTGCGGCTTTGAAAAATTGAAATCAGGTAACAGGATAAAACGATGAGTATAACGTTAGATAAAGTGATGCTTCAAACCATCATTCCTCATGCGAAAGAGGAAAATATCGATTTCTATCTGGCTGCGTTGAATGAACAGCTGGAAAAGTTTGATATCAACAGTCCACTTCGAGTCTGTCATTTTCTTGCTCAAATTGCGCATGAAAGTGGCAGTTTTAATTTTCGAACAGAAAATCTGAATTACAGTGCAAAAGCGTTGCGAGCTGTCTTTGGAAAGTACTTTGCTACGGATGATGATGCTGAAAGTTGTGCAAGGCAGCCTGAGAAAATCGCCAATATTGTTTATGCCAGTCGAATGGGGAATGGTGACGCTGATTCAGGTGAAGGTTGGAAATATCGTGGTCGGGGACTCATTCAACTAACAGGCAAGGATAACTATGAGCAATGCGGTGCAGCGATTGGATTACCGTTAGCGGATGAGCCGGATCAGGTTGCTGAGAGTGCCGATACTGCGGTTGCTGCTGCTTGCTGGTTCTGGAAATTACGTCGCTTAAACGAAGCGGCAGATGAAGACGATGTTGAACTGATTACTCGCCGTATTAATGGCGGGACACATGGTCTTGAAGATCGCAAAGAATTCCTTGAACGAGCGAAAAAAGCGCTGGGAATTTCCTGAGAGCAACGACTGGCTAACAGAGCAAAAAATATGATGAAGCCAACGCCAAAAAAGCCGGAACCCGTGCCGGTTTCTTCTGAAGTACGCCAGGCTGTTGCTGACAGCCAGCGGCTGATTAACTTTATCGCCAGGGAAGGTTCATTATCACTATCACCAGATATGACGAAGATTATTATCGACGCCAAATTTAAACTGGAAGAGGGCGACTGGACACCAGATGATGAGAGCAATTTTCTGGTGCATTATGATCAGCTGGCACGGGAAGCATGGCCGGTAACGGTTGAAAGTATTAATGCGATTGTGCCTGAGGTGACGGCGAAAAAGCGTCCTCATACTCAGGCAGAACAGTCGGTTGCCTGGTATCGGCGGTTTACACTGGTTACGCTGTTATTGTTGGTGATCACGCAGGTGTACTGGTTGACGGGGCATGACTTGCGGAGCAACTTGCAAGCCTTGTTTGAACAGCGAGAAGAAATGCTGGAGAAAACGCCTGGTGTAACCAGTGCTGATTTACTGGCTTCGGACAATGCTGTATCGAAAGAAAATCGCGAATTGTCAGTATTGAATCAAAAGCTGGATGCTAATTATAAATTGCTGTTGACCTGGAATCGGGTCTGGCTGTTTGGCGGTGAGCTTAACAGTGACATGCCGGAGTATTTTAAAAAGGAGATCACACTGCGCATCAATCGCCTGACGCAGGCGTCTACGGTTGATCAGCAGCAGGTTGATAATCTGGAACTGAAGCAAAGTTTGCACAAGGTGAGGATTCAGTTCTTCCAACATATTCTCGCGGCTGACTTCATCCTTGAAGCGTTTCAAAGCTATGTATTACCTTTGTTATACGGATTATTTGGTGCATTTATCTATGTGCTGCGTGATTTGATGAGAGAAATAAAATCTCTGACCTATACGCCAAATAACGATGTGCGTTATCGTTTGCGCCTGACGCTGGGCGCGTTGGGAGGCATGGTTGTTGGCTGGTTTTTAAAACCGGATGATGTGTCTGGCCTCGCATCTTTATCACCGATGGCGCTGGCATTTTTGATGGGTTACAACATCGAAGTGTTATTTAGCTTGATGGATAAAATGATTAACAGCATCCGTCAGTCGGTTGAAGGTAAGCAAGATCCCGCATCCACTAAATCGTAATTATCATTTCTTTGGCTCATTCGTTTTCTGGTGACTGAGCCTGTGAGGGAATTGGCACTGACTTGCAATTCCCTGATTTCCCCCTGGTTTCTGCCAATCCTCCCCAGGTTTGTTTTGAGTCTCGTTGCTAACATGCTGATTAATCAATGGTAACTGTTAATCAGGAGGGCAAGGTGACACAAACTGAAGCATCCGGACCGCCGGATAATAAATCAGGTCTGAAACAAAGTACTAAACCTGTCATTAAAGGGGCTTCGCATTCACGCTACTTTGACGAGCTGGCGAGAGAATGTCAGTTACTGGCGAATTATGCGTTTAATAAAGGGATTCAGGTTCCTGCTAATCTGATGAAGTTATTAAGTCAGCAACATCAACTGACGACGGAGAACCGCGCTGAACAGTTAACAACGATGCACAATCGACTGGTAGAGCTGGTTGCTCCCGCTAAACCGGAAACCATTGTCTTAATGGCGCAAGAACAGGAGAAGGGGTCTGTTTTCTTGTTTCTTGGTCGAGTGCCATTAATTCGCAAGATGATGGTTGTATCGATTGTTTCCTTAATTGCCCTGATTGCATTGAGCCTGTCCAGTTACATCAATAACGAGAACATGGTTGCCAGCATGTTTGATATGGAAGGCACCCGATTACTGTATGTGCAGGCGATTTTGATGGCGTCAGCGGCAATTGGTGCTTCTTTCTCGGCATTATTCAAAGCTAACTCTTACGTAACTGCCGGTGTTTACGATCCAAAGTATGAAAGTTCTTATTGGGTGCGATTTGTTGTTGGTCTGATCGCCGGTATTATTCTGACGCAATTGATCCCGGTTAATCTTGAATCCGTGGCTGCAAAAGCGGATGAATTATCAGGCGGTGTCAGTGGTTCTAATGTCAGCCAGGCTGCGCTGCGTATCACCATGGCCCTTATTGGTGGCTTTTCAGCGAGTCTGGTGTACAAAGTGTTGGAACGCATTGTTGAAACCATTCAGTCTTTCATTTCTCCCAATGTTCCCCCCGATCCGGAAATCCTCAAAGCCGAACTAACCAATTTGCATCACCGTGAGCGCTTACAGTTTATGTCGGCTCTGACCGCTGAAATTGGTGCAATTCAACAACAACTGGTGCAGGAACCCGAGTTGGCAACACAGCAGGCGATGGCGCTATTGAGTCAGTTACAAGATTTTATTACGAACTATGAGGGCAATGTGAAATGACAATAAAAGCAGTGACGGGTTTTCGGGTATGGCAATGGTTAACGGCCATGTTGGTCATGCTGTCTTTAAGTGGATGTGGCTTGCAGTTGATATCGACCTATGACGAACGCTCTGTCGAACAAATGGAGCGACTATCAATGGCGGTGGAGCGTTTCTACACCACATTAGATTATTCGACAGCAAAAGAGCGAACGTATAAGAAATATAAGTCGGCTTACATCGATATTCATGTTCGATTGCAAATTTTACTGGCATCGCAGCAAGCGCGTCCACTGAATGAGCTGACGGTGAAACAAGTGAAAATTTTTGAGTCGTTATGGCAGGAAGATGAGGCCAGCCATAAGAAGAATGACACGATTTCGAATTTCATTATTGAACGACGTCAGCAACAGTATCGACGAATCTTTCAAGCCATGATTACGGGCGAAGAATCTAAAGCAAAACCTGGAGTGAACTAACGATGAGTATTGATTTTGAAGCAATGATTAAAGAAGCCGTAACGGCAGGACTGGCTCAGGCTGGTGGTGCGGATATTGGCGGGCCGTTAAAAACGGCGTTACAGAATGCCCAAAAAGCTATCACTGATTTAGCAGATGCAAAGAAAAAGGGAGAGATTGATGACGGTACGTTTCAATCTGAACTGGAACGCGAGAAAAAAGTGATGGAAGCGGAATTAATTAGTCTTGAAATTGCTGCTGAGTCTGCGATCCAGTCAGCGTTAAATGGTGCGTTATCCAGTATTTCGAAAGCGCTTATTTAGTCGTCCCGGCTGGGCTATTCAATCAGTAAGTTTTAATTTTCACAGAGCGGGTGTTCAGGTTGTTAAGGAGGTCATTACATGCCAAAGCGTTATCGTCGGGTTCGTATTCGTCACTGGCCAACATTTCGGCCTCGCGTGGTTTACTACCTGAATACTCGCGCATCTAAGCGTCAGAACAGTGAAAATGATGTATTGGACAACAACAGCGAAAAGATAGATGAATCCGTCAATGAGGTGTCGGCAGGGCAGATCGCATCGTTTGATCCGGACTGCAATCCTTATGCGTCATTGTTGCAGCATTTGCCGGGCATACTGAAGAGTATCCCGCAGTTATTGACGGATGGCGCAGAGTCTTTTTCCCCATCGACCGCTCAACAACTGGCGACTGATGTGCCAACTGAGCAGTCACTGTTATTTGCCAGTTACTATGGTGAGCGAATCGACCAGGCATTAAGTGATATCCATGCCAGGATTACCGACGTTTCCACTAAGTTGAAGTCGTCTTCAACACCGATGCTGGCTGCGGAAGATAAATCTGAACAGAGTGATAACTCTGCTGCAGAGTCGGAAGCACCAGTCGTAGAGTCACAGACTACATTACTCCCTGAACAGCAGGACATTGAACATCCTGTTGAACCAGAACCAGAACCAGAACCAGAACCAGAACCAGAACCAGAACCAGAACCAGAACCAGAACCAGAACCAGAACCAGAACCAGAACCAGAACCAGAGCCAGAGCCAGAGCCAGAGCCAGAGCCAGAACTGACGCATGTATCTTTGGTGTCCGTTTATGAAGAAGAACCTGAAGTCGTTTGTGAGGTAAAGGAACCAAAAACTGATTCAGTGGCTCAAGACAGGGCTGTGTGCTGGCTGATGAAAGCTGAATCTTCGGTTAGTGACGTTGATCGATTAGACGAAAACTACATAAGCAACAATCCCATCCTTGAAGAATCACCTGAGGTTTCTCCATCAGATGTTGGTGAGGAGCTGAAAAGCCGTCCGTTTGGTGGGCGGAAGCCGTCACCATTTCAACCCGTTTGCTTTGGTGGACCAGGCCTGAAATCAGCTTCTGACGACAATAACATGGAATTAAATATCGATTCAGTGGTAACAGCAGAACCTGAGCAAGAGCCAGAACAAGTTATGGAGTCTGTTGCTGAAGCTTCGTTTTTAGACTGGTGTCGACAACAACAATTCTTCGTTGATATGTATGCGCTTTGGTTAACGTCACCTGAACAAATCAGAACACTGGTTCACTCATTGCCCGGTTCTATGATTGCCGATGGATTAATGATGCATGAGACATCTCGATTGGGTGATGTAACGGTTGAGCAATTCCTGAGTGCATTGATTCATAAGCGTTGTCTGGTGATCGATCCGATGATCGTTTCAGACTGGATGTCAGAACCTGAACACCAGGGACTGGATCACGAAGCCCTCATGGAGCGGTTTATTTTGCACTCTTCTCCAACGGCCAATGGCTGGCAAGCTGTAATCAATCAGCCTGTGTTCCACTGGTTGCATCATTAAAACATTCTTGTTTGGGGTGGGCTGGTGGCTATTGATGGTTTCTCCCCGCAAGCTCTCACGTATTTATACAAGGCTTTAAATAGCGTTTGGTCTTAACGCTATTGAATTCAAACGATATTTCATCCGGAAAGGCCAACAGAGCTGAAGAACAGCGATTCCTGTAATTATCTGTGCAATTCATAGTTTGAACTGAGTTTCATCATCTCCCTTACCGTAAATTACTGACAACACCCATTCGAAAAGTGACGTTTAACTGCCGGACATCGGCGATTAATCCGAGATATGAAACAGGAGCTAATACCTCATGACCAAATTAATTTTCCGCTGCTGCGAAGCGGCTGACGGACGCAAGTTTGCATTCCTGACTGATCAACCTGAAGTCGAAGATCTATTCGATAATGGTTACAAGGTCGCTTACAAAGACATTGATGGTACAAACAATCCAGAATTGTTGGCCCACTGGCGACATGGTTTTACCTCAGAGTCGCAGGAATTCACCATGCTGGAAGAAGAAGCTCAGATCCCGGATGCCGTGCAGAAAGCATTTAACGACATGATGGACAATCTGATTAAAGGGATTGATGTGTTCTTCTGTGACTACAATCTGGCGGTCAAAGGTGATTTACCTATGTGTAACGAGGTAATGGATTCTCACCGTTCTACTGACTTCGTTTTGTTTTCCTGTGCTGACATTGTGGGTGCCGATCCTACTCAGCAGCCTTATATGGTGAGCTATGCAATGCCTCGCTATGAGAAAGGAACTATGCCATCGCACCAGCATCGTATTTACTGCAAAACGGACAATTTCGCGTTTTGCCAGGCGATCAAAGCCATCGTTATTCAGCGTAAACGTGACAATTTAATGGGGGGGCATATCCGTACTGAACTGGATGGTTATGTTGTGGAATCTGTGATTGGCGATGCGGCAGCAACGGCAGAACTTAATCGTTTTGTTGACGTGATTAGTCGTGAAGGTGGCTCATCGGATGGCACCGAGACTAAAGCCTTGCCATCGGGTTAATTTTCGCTGAAATTCTGGCCGTTAACAGAGGTATTTACGCGTGAAAGAACAAGATTATTCTCAGTTTCATTACTACGGCACTTACCTGGCGGCGCGTCTGGCTGACGTTCCGCCAAAGACGGCCAGCATGCTGGCAACATGTACGCGGGCTATTGCAGATCAATTGAACCAATCATTGTCGTCACCGGACTGGCAGTTTAATGATCAAACATTTCGCCCGATTTCATCAGCAGCGTCTGTTGCTGGTCAGTCAGAACGTCTGGTGTCTGCCGCTAACGAAAATCGAGTTCGTCAACAGCATGAAGACCGAGCGTTAGCAGATAGCGATGCATTTGTTGAGCATACGAACCTCGTTGACAATGAAGCGGTTGAGGGGCCTGAACCCCGACGATTTCCGATCAATCCACTGACCGATGTGGACTGGGCCGATGGTGGTAAGTTAAATGCGCGTTACCTGATTCGATTGTATGGTAACCAGACTGGGCAATCACAACGTCAGCGTACCAATGAAAGCCCATTTTCTTTCGGTGAAAGCTCGTCAAATCCGCTGAATATGATGAATGCTGGCGTTAATAGTGAATTGTATGAAGAGCATCAGGAAAGTGGTGAAAATTATGAAGACCTGATGGATGAAGGATTATCAGCTGATATTGATCGCGTTGTCACGGATGAGGCGTCGAGCGTATGTTCTGAGGTGACATTACAAGACATTCATCAACGGTTAATAGCGCACACGATTGTGATGAAGCGTACTCAGGCTATTTCAGACGATGTCGCGTTAAAATTGCTGGCTTGCCGTTTGTATGTGATGCAGCGAGATTTAATGTCACAGAATGATGACAGTACAACATCAGAGATATCGGTAAATGATGAGTCCCGATGGTTGGCCTTTTTACAGACTATGGATGCTTGTCAGCAATATTCTTTTCGAACTCGTCAACAAAGTCAGTCAGCCGTCAGTGATAAGAATACTTTTCAGTTACCGGAACGGTCGTCAATTCGACTGAAAGGGCACCCGGCAGAACATTGGCTAAAACATTTAGTCACTGCCCGTTCGGTGAGCATTGAACAGGAATATTTCTGGTTAGCCAGAATTCCGGTATTACTCGGCGCTTTTGGCATGTCGAGTGAGATAACACAGGAGCGCTGGTGGCAGGGATTTCGTTACTGGCCAGGAATATTAGATGAGTTAGCGATGGTCGCCAGTGGTGCCGGGCCGGATCGACAAGTAACTAATTTACCTCAGTTTGTTCAGTCGGATTATTATCAATTACAACGTGGAATGATGATTCATCTTCGTTGGACAGAAAATGCATTGAAGACTGTAAATGCGTCTGATAATGATCAGATAATAACGAACCTGGGTTGGCTTTAACTCCATTTCTAAACGGTTTATCCACGTAAACACTGTTTCAAATCAAATCCCTTCCTACCCCCTGACGATACGATCCATCTCTCATATGAGCATACATTTTCAGTTGTTCTACCAGGGGGGTATTTCTTTCATACCTTATAACTAAAATGTGAACTTGGCGTAAATATCATACTAAACAATACGTTATATGAAAAAATGGCTGGATTTCATGCATGCTTTATTTTAACGTTGTCTTGATTAGTTAGTTATCAACTGCATAAAAATACGCAAATGTGCCATATAGTGATTATGGTGTTTAATAGGGACGGTAACTGATGAGGGCTCTTGAGCTGTATGTAGGTCAAAGTTGGTATTTACCGCTTTGTTCAACTATATGTTATCCATTGTGACGGTGACTTAAACGTTGTGTAGTGACGGCAAAGTGCGTCGTTTTGGATCGTAATGCTCACATTAATCCATCATCAGACGAAGTATTAGTATGACTGATAAACCAATACGATTAGGCCTGCTTGCGCCGTTAACGGGACTTGTTGACCTGTACGGACAGGACATTTCAAATGCTGCGCACATCGCTGTCGCCCAGATAAACAGGCAGGGAGGCGTCAATGGCAGACAACTTGAGCTCATTGTTGTCGATGATGGTAGTTTACCGGACACGGCTGTACCAGCGGCGAAAGAGCTGATCGAGCGTCACGATTGCCAGGCGATTATCGGTAGTCTGCTCTCTAATTCTCGCATTGCAGTTCATCACGATGTTATTGTTCCTCATAAAATCCCTTACCTGAATTTTTCCTTCTATGAAGGCAGTATTTACAGCCGATATTTTTTCCACTTTGCCGCGTTACCCAATCAACAAATAGATAAAGTCGTTCCATGGATGCTGGATAACTATGGATCGAAATTTTATTTTGCCGGGAGCAATTATGAATGGCCGAGAGGTTCTATTGCTGCTGCTAAAAATGCAGTGATTGAAGCTGGTGGTGAAATCATTGGTGAGGAATACTTTGATTTTGATGTCGATGATTTCTATGAGTTGCTGCAACGGGTTCGTCGCGAAGGGGCGGATGTCTTCATGCCATTTTTCGCAGGCTATGATCAGATTCGATTGCTGACACAATTTACCGATCTGGGCCTGAAAAACAAAATGGGCGTGGTGATGGGCTATTTTGATGAAATCATGCTTGGTTTGTTGCCGGACTATGCGCGTGGTGGTTTTTATTCATCAAACACTTACTTCATGTCACTGGATACGCCACAAAACAAACGGTACTTGAACGAGTTGGCCGACATGCAGGGGATTAATGGTATCTGGCCTGAGGGAAATGGTGTTGTCACAAACTTTGGAGAAGGAACTTACAACTGTGTTATGGCCTGGGCAAAGGCTGCAGAAAAGGCTGGAACTTTTGATAAAGAAGCGGTGTTAGATGCGCTTAAAACCATAGAGATTGACGGTCTTCAGGGGCCTGTCGTTATGGACCCTTTGACAAATCATGCGTCGGTAAATACCTGGCTGGCTCGAAGCACGCGTCATGGCGAGATGAAAATCATTGAGTCTCTGGGTTTTACTAATCCTGAAATACCAGAACGTTACAAACATGAGACTTATTCGATTCAGGATGACAGTCATGATGAACACTATCTTGAGGACGAGGAAGAAACCACGTCATTATCCTGGCGTTTTTTGACGGTTGTTCATATTCAATATGATGAAATTGATGCTTCTTTAAAAGAAATCTCGCCAGGTATTAATCACCTTGATGACATCACGATCCAACAGATAATAACGTCTGTTTCATTAACGGATTTAAAGAAACTCCAGTTAGAACAAAAAGTTGTACTTCCAAAAAGTCAGGGAATTAATCACCCCAAATTAGGGGATAAGATCAAATTAATACCGTTATGTGTGAAAAGTAACGACATAGAACTGGCAATATTGTCGACAACATCACAAAACGCTCAATCATCTGAAACGCTTTTTGAAGTTGCTGATATGGCAATGATTGTCGTGTCTGACAAAGGTGTCATCACTAAAGCGAATCGCGGTGCTGCGGATATGTTCGGCTATGACAAAGCATCATTGATTGGTATTACCATTGATCACTTGATTCCTCCCCGTTTACGTAAAGCTCACCAACATAATTTTTCTGCCTTTGCTGAATCTGATATTGCTGAAAAGCGGATGAGAGAAAGGTCTGAAGTGAATGGTTATCGTCGAGATGGTAGTGAATTCCCGCTAAAAGCAAGTTTATCTCGTATTGAAGAAAATGGTCAGCTCAACTTTATTGTTACGCTGGCTGATATTTCGCGACAGAAGGAATATGAAACCGAGCTGGTTTGGAACGCTACTCATGATACGTTGACGGGGTTGCCAAACAGAGGCTTGATACAGGAACGAATTGATAGTGCCTTGAATCGTTCAAAGAAAACGAATTCACCTGTCATTGTGCTGTTTCTCGATCTGGATGGTTTCAAGATCATTAATGACTCCTACGGACATGCAATTGGCGATTTATTATTAAGACGTGTCGCTGAAAAATTGTTGAATCACGCTCGTCCTGGCGACACGATTGCACGGTTTGGCGGGGACGAATTTTTGATCCTTTGTGAGCGTGATACGGAAAATCATGAAGAGATATCTCGTTACATTGAATCCATTAATCAACTGTTAAAACAGCCTGTCAGTGTTCAGGGCATTGAGATGACAACCAGTGTCAGTATTGGTGCTGCTGTGGGTTATGGCGGTATTCATCACAGTGGTGAATTGCTCAAAAATGCTGATGTCGCGATGTATTGGGTGAAAGATCGTGGCAGGGATAGCTGGATTAAATATGATAAAGAATTGCATGAGCACAGCCGACTCCAGATTTCGGTCGCTAAAGGGTTAGCCAGTGCGATGGATGACGGTCAGCTCAGGTTGTATTTCCAGCCTATCGTTGATGCTAAAGCGAAAAAAATTGTTGCAGGTGAAGCATTATGTCGTTGGTTTGATGGCGAGAAAATGATTTCACCGGCAGTGTTCATTCCAATTGCAGAAACGACGGGACAGATTGCATCTCTTGGACTGTGGGTATTGGAGCAGGTTTGCCAGCAATTACAGCAATGGAAATCCTATCTGGATTCTGGCGAGTTGAACTATATCTCGGTGAATCTCTCTGCCTATCAGCTTCAGGACCCGAAATTACCTCAACAATTTGCAGATATTCTTGAACGTTATCATGTCAGCCCAGACAACATTTTGCTGGAAGTTACTGAAACCACCATCATGAAGAACATTGAAGGCGGTGTGATGATTCTGGAAGCGTTGGGTAAACTGGGTTTCCATATCGCGATTGACGATTTTGGCACTGGGTATTCGTCGCTAGGTCAGCTGGTTAAATTACCTGTAGGAAAACTGAAAGTAGATAAAGTCTTCGTTGATGATATAGAAACCAGTGATGAAGCCAGAATGGTGTTAACGACTATCATGCATCTGGCAGATGGTTTAAATCTTGAGATTATCGCAGAGGGCGTCGAAACTAAGGCGCAATTTGGTATCCTGGGTGGAATGTCGGTGGATTACATCCAGGGATATTATTTTTATCCACCATTACCCGAAAACAAATTCTGTAAACTGCTGACAGGGCCGGGAACAATGTAGTTTATAGTGACCGCAGGTAATTGTTAGTCGTGTCCAAATCGCTGCATTATGCGCTTATAAACACCGTTGGCTTGAATGGCTTTTAGCCCTTCGTTGTAGTCATTTCTTACCGCTTCATTATTAAATACTGGAATAGCAGGGACGCGTGGAAAGATGTCGCCGTGGGCAGTATATGGCTTGTCGTGACGTGCTTTTCGGTAGTAATAATCAAAAATCCAGTAGTCGAGTATCACCAGATCGGTTCTCTCTGATATCAGCATATCAATAAGTCTTTCCATACTTGGATGTTCATGGTACCCCGGTGCACGGTTAATCACCTTGGCAAAATCTGGTCCAAAGTAGCCAGAAGCGCCCTGAAATGTTGATATTCGGTAGTTACTCAAATCATCGAGTGTTTTCAGGCGAATATTATCTTTTTGCAGCGTAAATACCGTGGGTCGATACAAAATATGAGGATCACCGGGAAATAGCCCGGTTTCATTGGCAGTAACGGTAAAACTGGGAACGGAAATATCGGCACGCCCGGCTTTCAATTCGGCCATTGCACGATGCAGGCTGACAAAAATAACGTCTATTTGATATCCCTGATGCTCCATTGCTGCTTTGACGGTATCAATATCAAGTCCACCCACAGGATCTTTAATCATATAAGGCGGCGCTTCAGAAGTAGCAAGCGTCAGGTTGGGTTTTATTTTTGATTGTGTTTGTTGAATACCATTGTTCGCTCTGGCCTGAATTGATGTCAGAGTGACGAGGATAAAAATGAGCAAATAAAAACAATAACGTATACGTTGTTGAGCAGCCATAAATCAGGTGAGTTGTGGTCAGTATTATTGAGTATGGCTAAGTCAGGCACAAACACCAAGTTCAGGATGATATAACCTGTAACGAACCTGAGTGTTTTAAATTAATTTTGCACTCATTGCTTTTAGTACCGCGCGAGTTCTGTCTCGTGTATTTAACTTTGCCAGCACGTTTGATACGTGATTTTTGACCGTTCCTTCTGCCAGGAAGATAGCCTCTGCAATTTCTCGATTGCTATAACCTCCAGCCATCAATTTTAGAATTTCCAGCTCTCTGTCCGTCAGTGGCGTTATTTCATTGTCTGCAAAGGTCGCCAGTTGTGCTTCACTAAGCTGATTTAATAGCACCGGCTCTGCCAGAATATTGCCCTGGTAGACGGTGATAATGGCCTGGTGAAGTTTTTCCAGATCGACATCTTTTAGTAAAAAACCGTTTGCGCCAGCTTGCATGGCAGCGATAAAAGCGCCGGGTTCGTCAAAGGTTGTCAGGATGATGACTTTTGTCTGTTGATCGGTTTGTCTGAGTTGTTTCAGCGTATCTACACCACTGAGTACAGGCATACGGTTATCCATTAACACAACATCGACAGGTGTTTCGTTGAGTCTGGTCAGTGCATCCTGACCATTTTCTGCCTGCCAGCAGACGGTAAATTCAGGATGTAGAGATATCAGGCTGGCAATGCCTTGTCGAACCAGTGCCTGGTCATCGACAAGTGCAATAGTGATGTTTTCGGGTGTCTGGTCAATTTCATATGTCATAGGGGGTTCTTTCTGTTTTCGAGTTCACGGCGTTTTAGCGGTTAATGTCTTTCTATATGGTTGAAGGTTAATGACTTTGCCGGGTAAAGACATTATCTGCCATCGTCGTTGAAGTCGATTCAGTTGATGATTGCTGATCATGCAAGGGCAGTTGAACCTGAACGATAAACTGCTGTTGTTTGATATTGATATGGAGGCTTCCGCCAATTTGCTCAGCCCGTTCCTGCATGCCTTTTAAACCTGAGCCAACACGTTTGTTTAATTGAGTGTGGGTGTTTGTTGGGCTAACAAAAATGGCTGTTAGCCCGTCTTCCTGATTCGTTATGGAAATTTGCATCTGAAGGTGTGAAGCATGTTTAACGACATTAGTGATGGCTTCCTGGGTAATACGAAGCAGGGTAAACAGCGTATTCTGACTAGCTTGATGGACAGTATCGTCAATGGTGAGTTGGGCTTCAAAGGAAGGCAGGGCCGCTAACATTTGTTGGATCACTTGAGTCAGATCGATCGCATTTTGCTCCCGGTGTTGACGAACCACATCCCGAATATCTGTCAGTAGAGACTTGGATAACGATTTTGCATCATCAATGTGTTGTTTGGCATTGCCTTCCGTTGTTTGGCTGGCAAACTCCAGATTTAAAATCAGGGCAGTAAGTTGATGGCCCACAATGTCATGTAAATCTCGACTGAGTTTAAGTCGTTCACCGTTGGCAATCGTCTGTGACAGCATGGCTTGTGCTGCGGCTAATTCTGCATTTTTAATTTCAAGCGTTCGTCGTGCATTTTCTTCGCTGATTGTGCTGGAGGTAGCAGACCATGCAAAGAGTTGAAAAGGCAGAAACATAATGGATTGCTGCGCGATTTCCTGAAGCGGTTGCTGCCAGGTATTAATCATAATGAACCAAATGACCAGATTGAGTAAAACCAGGAAAGTGATGGCCTGCCAGCGGCTAAATGCCCAGGCGAGTTGCCCAGCGGTAATAATAACCAGGATATATAAGAGTTGTTTATCCGTGACAGTAAAGGCGGCGAGAGTGAGTAATGCCTGACATAACAGGAGCACCTGATTGGTTCGTATATTGTTGCGAAATTCCAGCATATTAAATGCTACAAAACACACCCCAAAACCTGCCAGGGCAATCGCATACAGCAGCATGTTGCTGGTGGCTATCGAAGTGATATCCGGTTGTGCAAGCCAGGCCGTTAAGACCAGTGCAATCAGACCGGCGAGTAATAATCCCGTTTTGATATTTTTTGGTGCTTTAAGCACAAAAGCCGGTGTGGTTTCCTTCATTTCTCTTTCCTGATCAAAACATGACTTTTGGCACATGTGCAGCTTGGTGGTGAAGCCTACACTGTAACCCATTGTTGCAGAGAGGAATTTATCATGAAATTACGTACATTATTAGCCAGTGTGACAGGTCTTGCGTTATCAGGTGCGGTGTTTGCTACGTCAGAACGAACGATTTCGTTGACGGTAGATAATATTCAGCAGTCATCGGGTGTATTACTTTTTGCTGTGTATGACAGCGAACAGGGATTGGCTTCAAGAAAGCCATCTTCCGTATTTTTCAAACCTGTGCTGGCGTCAACGGATGATTCAAGTCAGTCATTACAAGTCACAGTGCCACTATCAAAAAGCAGTTCGGGTGAAATGGCCGTTATGGTTTTTCAGGATTTAGATAACGATCAGACGATGGATAAAAACTTGTTAGGCATTCCACTGGAGCCTTATGGATTTACTAATAACCCACAAAAGTTGGGCCCGCCTGACTGGGAAGATATGAAAGTTAATCTGACAGATGAAAACATGGCTCTGAACATCACACTGAAACACTAAAGGCGAGGGAACAATGATGAAACGACGTGACTTTATAAAATCGGCTGCTTGTGCGGGTGTTGCTGTAGGGTGTTTACCGGGGTTTTCTTTGGCGGGAACTGAGGATAGCTATGTTAAATATGCAAAACACTTTCAACGAGAACTGGCAAATAACCCGTTATTGCGAGGCTGGCAAGGCGTTGATAAAGATATAGCACCGACAACAGTCAACTGGCAGGGAAGGCTACCGAAAGAATTGGAAGGCCGTCATTTCTACCGTAATGGTCCGGGATTACGAGAGCTCAATGGTGTGCGATTAAAGCACTGGTTTGACGGAAATGGTTTTGTTAATCACTACGCGCTGTCGGCTTCGGGTATGACCCATCAGGGTAAATTTGTTCGCACGCGTCGTTTCACTCAAGAACAAGAAGCAGGCCGTTTTATTTATGCGGATGCCGGTACTCATGTACCAAACGCTAAAATGCCAAACAGCTCGCATCATGCCAGTACGGCAAATATTTCGTTGATGCCAGTAAATCAGCAGTTATGGGCATTATGGGAAGTTGGTGCGCCGTATGCACTTGACCCCATAACACTTGAAACAACTGGTGAAGTCGCGCTGAATGAGCATTTATCGGGCATACCGTTTTCGGCGCACCCTCATCAGGATAAAGATGGGAGTTGGTGGAATTTCGGTGATTTGTCTTTTGCTGGTAAGGCATCGGCGGTGTTGTACCACCTGAGTCAACAGGGAGAATTGCAGCGTTTTAATGTGATCGACTTGCCAAAGCGCAGTTATCTGCATGATTTTGCTCTGACAGATCGATACATCGTGTTGTATATGACCCCTTTAGTGATGACGCAGCATCAGGAGGTGTATCTGGAGTCGTTCGAATGGCAGCCTTCACTGGGCGGTGAGTTAGTTGTCATTGATAAAAATACATTGACGGTGTCGTCAGTTATCCCGATGGATGCGGGTTTCATCTTTCATTTTGGTAATAGTTGGCAGCAAGGCAATGAACTGGTGATCAATGCGTGTTGGTATGACGATGCTTATGTCGTGATGGAAGGAATGGGAGATTTAACCCGACAACATGGCTCGTTTGATAAGTCGGTTGTTTCAACCATTCGGGTGGATCTTAATAAAAAGACTGCCCGGTTAGAGAAGTCATCACTGGCGATGGAATTTCCATTGTTTGACGACCGCTATCTGGCGGGGAAAACTCGCTTCCAGACTGGCGTTACCACGGGAATAAACCCAGCGCAGTATTCAGCAATCGGGCGGTTTGATCAACGGCAGGATAATATGAGCTTGTATGATTATGGTCGTGATGTCATCGTTGAAGAACCTTTATACGTGCCAAAGTCAGCACGAGCCGCAGAGGGTTCGGGTTATTTGATTCATAGTTGGCTGGACTATCAACGAGGCGTTACGGGAGTCAGTGTGTTAGACACCGGGAATCTGAAGCAAGGACCGGTTGCTCAGGCTGAACTTCCTTATTATTTACCGTTAGGTTTTCATGGAACGATTATTTAGCCCGGGAGTTTTCTCTGTACCCTCGACATTGCAACATTAACTGGTTTTCTAAGGCGAGTCGATCAACAGGTTCTGACTCGCCATCACAGTTTGGGCTAACGTTTGTTATTGCTTCGGTACAGGGCTGACAAAACGTACATTCAAATGAACAAATTCATGCAACGCCGTTTTGTGATGTTGCGGTATAGCATTTCTCACATTCATCTTTCATTTTTAGCATTGCCAGCTTCCTCGTTAGTTACCCGGGTTTTGTTGCGGTTATGGCATACATTAACGGAACTTGTTGCTCTGGCGTAGCAAAGCGGCCTGGTTGAATTTCTATGAGTCCTTCAAAGCAGTTATAGGGCGACCAGGGATATTCTTGCATGGTATTAATCTGTAAGCCTGCTGTGATCAGCGCATTGATGACTGTGCTGACAGGATGAGTCCAGACGTACAGTGGCAGTGTTTCCGTGGCGTTTTCGGTGTAACTGACCTCTTCAATAAAGTCCGGCTGCTCTTTGTAAAAATACGGCTCGCCCTGAGAGGAATAATAGAACGGATGAAATTCTACAAGGGTAAATTGTCCACCCGGTTTCAAATGCTCGGCAACGATGTTAGCCCAACGTTGAATATCGTTTAGCCATTCGATGGCACCATATGACGTGAACACCAGATCAAATTTTTGCTGTAAGTCAGGGTGTTCTGACAGGAATGGCTGATCAAGGACGTCAGAGCAAATGAATGTAGCGTCCAGTCCCGTTTTTTGTTGTAGCGTTCGAGCTTGTTCAACGGCTTGAGCGGAAAAATCGATACCTGTAGCTGAGGCTCCGGCTCGGGCAAATGACAAGGTATCCAGTCCGAAGTGGCATTGCAGGTGCAGCAGACGCTTGCCTTTCAGGTCCGGTAGCAAGGCCAGTTCAGGTTCATTCAGGGATGATTTTCCAGCCAGAAAACCATCAACATCATAAAATGCCGAATCAAAATGTTCAGCGGCTCGTTTATCCCAGGATTCCCGATTGGTCGATACTTCATTGTTTGCCATTGTTTACTCCTTTGTATGTATAACCTGATGAACTATCAGGGAAGTTTCTGATTATTAAACAATAACCGCTTACCAGACCAGTTTATTGAGACCTGTGGACAAAAAATACTGATAAATGGGTTGTCGTGATAAATGTCCCGGAAATTTGACAGTTGCGTTGATTGTCATAGGTTATCAATCTGAACAGGGCTATAATCGCGGCCTTTATTTCTGTTCGTCATAAACTGACCACGCTGAGCATATTCATGACCACAACATCTGATACCGGCAAAGGATTAACCTATGCGTTAACTGCATACTTCCTTTGGGGATTTTCGCCGCTTTACTTCAATCTGGTCAGTGCCGCGCCAGCGGATGAAATTCTGATGCATCGAATTATCTGGTCGTGTGCAGTGCTATTGCTGTTAGTGGTGGGATTGCGACAAGTGAATACTGTCAAACAGATTGTTGTGCAGCCTCGGGTTTTACTGCAATTGTTACTGTCAGCCACTTTGTTAGCAACAAACTGGGGTATCTTCATCTGGTCGGTGAACAACGGACATGTACTGGATGCCAGCATTGGTTATTACATTAATCCGTTAGTCAATATTGTGTTGGGGTTGTTTTTCCTTCAGGAGCGATTGTCACGTTATCAGTGGGTGGCTGTGATACTGGCGACAACAGGCGTCTTGATTCAGGTTGTTTCATTTGGTTCAGTCCCCTGGATTGCTTTGATTCTGGCTGGTTGTTTTGGCGTTTATGGCCTGATTCGTAAGCAAATGACGGTGGATTCATTATCTGGTTTGACGGTGGAATCCTGGTTATTGCTGCCAATCGCAATCGGCTGGTGGGTTTGGGGAGCTGATACGGCGACGGCTGATTTAACAACAAATTCCAGTTCGTTGAACATCTTTTTGATTGGTACTGGACTGATGACAACCTTGCCATTACTGGCTTTTGTTGCCGGAGCGCGGCGATTACCTTATTCGACGATGGGCTTTTTACAATTTATTGCACCAAGCATGATGTTTATTCAGGCGATATTCTGGCATCAGGAAGATGTTGGACTGGCTCGTTGGGTAACGCTTGGTTTTATCTGGACGGGATTAGCCGTGCTGACCTGGGGGAGCATGGTGAAGTCATCAGCAAAGTAGATAACGTAAAACAGCAGGTAGTGATCAGATACCTGCTGTTTTGTCGTTAAGACAGGCATTCAGCTTCAGTGGTGATCGTCGGAAACAACTTTGTTTCGACCACTTGATTTAGCGATATAGAGATTTTTATCGGCAAACGTTAGTAGTTGATCCAGGTTGGTGGTGAGTTGCCGAGAAATGCCTGAACTGATCGTAAAATTAATTTTATGGCCTTCAAAATTAATATCTGTCTCCATGATTCTTTCCCTGAATAAATTCATTTTGGTGCTGGCGTCCTCAATTGAAATTTCTGACATCAACACACAAAACTCTTCACCGCCAAATCGGGCAATCAGGTCATCAGCGAAAAACTCCTGCATCAGGAGCGCCATTTTTTTCAAGACATCGTCACCGGCAGCATGACCATATTCGTCATTGATACGTTTAAAGAAATCAATGTCCATCATGGCTACGACAATTGCATCACCACTGCTAATAGCTGATTTGTGGATACGCTCAGCACGATGGAAGAAATAGCGGCGGTTAGGTAATCCGGTTAGGTAGTCGCTGTTGGCTTGCTGGCGAATCGTCTCAATATTCTGAATATTTTGAATATTGTGGATAACCCGACAATAAAACTCTTCAGGACAGAATGGTTTGTGCAGGTAATCATTCGCTCCATTTTTGATGTAACGCGCTGTCAGTGAAGAATCTGCGGTGCCTGATAAGCCAATAATACCCATATCTTCTTTATCGAACTTTTCTCGAATGCGGTTTGTAAGGGTGATCCCGTTCATATTTGGCATTTCCTGATCGGTAATGACCAGTTTGATATCCGGGTGGCGTTGCAGGACTTTTAATGCATCAACGCCGTCATAGGCTTCATGGACTTTGAAGTTATGGCGATGTAGCAGATTGGACAGATAATTTCTGGAAGGAGAGGAGTCATCAACAACAAGCACTTTAATTTTCGAATTCCGTTGTAGCTGAGCTAACAATGTTTGCAGGTATTCATAGGCTTGCTTAGTTTCTTTGGGAATGTAATCAACGACGGGACGTTTCAGAATTTTTTCTCTGACATCAATGTTCATCATCCCCGTCATGACTATGGTAGGTATACCGGTTTCCATGACAACATCAATGGCTTCACCGCTCGGTGCATCAGGTAAGCTGTAATCGACTATTGCGCAAAAATAATCCTGAGGTTGTTCAAGTAATTCCTTTGTTTCAGCAAGTGAAAAAGCCAGGCAGGCTTGTAAGCCGACACGTTGTGCAATGTGGCGATGAACTTGCGCGATAGGTTTACTGTCTTCTACAACTAAAATTTTCTTTTTATAGCTCGACGTTTCGCTGCTCATGTTTATTCAGGTCACTTTTGATCAGTTTCAATAATTTGGATTAGCCGGTGCTCGCTCGAATAAAATTTATGAATAGGTCCGGCAGTGATTCACTGGATATGGAATAACCATTATAAATGTACCTTTAATCGTCTCATATTTTAACTAAATATTTATCATTTTTTATAGTATGTAATTTAAATGACTTAGATTAAGTTGAGCCGATTGTTAGAATTTGGTCATATTCAAAACCTCTGATTTCAACTACTTCTCTCTTGTTGCCTGATTTTATTGATATTATTTGATAATTTGATTTTCAGGATTTCAAACTGATTTAAATATCAGCCATTTACGTTATAAAAATTTTCTATATTAATTGGGTGCTTTATCATCGATTTTGTATTTTTTAGGGTACTGTTTTACTCTTTTGGACCTGTAATGCGCAGAAAAGTTGATTAAGAATTTTGTATTTCCAACTTAACTAAATTGATAATACTCGTTAGCTATTTCTAACTTTGTAAAATAAATGTATATGTTGTCTATGCATTTTGCGTGTCTTGATAAACGACTTTCAGAAATACTTTTCAGTAATATTTTTTAGTAAAGCAGAATAACTCGTATAAACCTTTTTCCGATATAAAAGACAGTTTGAGTGCAGTGATTTGCTAACCGGAGGCGTAAGTTAGCGATAGAAATCCCTGGTTTCTACCGGGAAGTGATCCGTCGAAGACAGTTACTAACTGTATTTAATAGTTGTTTACTCAGCGATTGTTGAGAAAGGGATCTGACACTTCTACTGCAATACACACGACGAGCTGTTCAATATTTCCAGCAATATAAGCTGGTACAAGCTACGCCTGACTGTATATTTCCCGGTCAGGTAGCCAGCGTTGGATAAGCTGTTGTGCGGTAGTCGGGTTATTAGACCATAACGTCTTAGCAGCCTGTTGAACATGGGGAATGAGTTCCGCATCGCGAAGCAGATCGGCAATTTTTAACTGAGCAAGGCCGGTCTGACGAGTACCCAGCACTTCACCCGGACCTCGAATTTCGAGATCTTTTTGCGCTATTTTGAAGCCGTCGTTGGTCTCTCGCAGTACGGAAAGACGCTTTTGTGCGGTGTTTGACAGCGGAGGATTGTAGAGAAGAACACAATGACTTTCGACCTGACCCCGACCGACTCGACCTCGAAGCTGATGCAATTGAGCCAGCCCAAGTCTTTCTGGATTTTCGATGATCATTAAACTGGCATTTGGCACATCAACACCAACTTCGATAACGGTCGTAGCGACAAGTAAATCCAGTTCAGCTTGCTTGAATGCGTCCATGACTTGTTGCTTTTCATCTGATTTCATTCGGCCATGAACTAACCCGATTTTGAGCTCAGGTAGAACAGCTTGCAAATTGGTCGCCGTGTCCTCGGCGGCTTCACACTGCAACACTTCTGACTCATCAATCAGCGTGCAAACCCAGTAAACCTGCCGTTTGTCATTCAGACAACTTTCTTTCACCCGTTGGATAATATCGTCTCGGCGAGAGTTAGGAATCGCAACGGTTGTAACAGGTGTTCTACCCGGCGGTAACTCGTCAATAACCGAAACATCCAGGTCTGCCCAGGCCGTCATGGCGAGTGTGCGAGGGATCGGGGTGGCTGTCATGACTAGTTGATGCGGATAAAGTGAATCGGCGGCAGCGCCTTTTTCTCTGAGTCCCAACCGTTGTCCGACGCCAAAGCGGTGTTGCTCATCAATGATGATAAGTGCGAGATTCTTAAACGTGACCGCATCCTGAAACAATGCGTGAGTGCCTACAATAAACTGAGCTTCACCGGATGCGATTTGCTCCATAATGCTTACGCGAGCTTTACCTTTCACTTTACCGGCAAGCCACGCCACCTGAATTCCTAACGATTCCAACCAGAAGTTAAAAGTCATGGCGTGTTGTTCTGCCAGTAATTCAGTAGGTGCCATTAATGCCACCTGATATCCTGCGGCGATAGCGGGTAGTGCGGCAAGTGCGGCGACCAGCGTTTTCCCTGAGCCAACGTCTCCTTGTACCAATCGCATCATGGGATATTGCGCTGCAATGTCATGATGAATCTCTTGCACAACCCGTTGTTGTGCGCCTGTTGGCGCGAAAGGCAGGGTTGTCAGGAATTTATTAATAATCGTCTGATCCGGAGTGATCGTTGCGGCTTTATGTTGGCGAGTTTGTTGTCTGAGTTTTAGCATGCTCAGACTTTGTGCCAGTAATTCTTCGTAGATTAAACGCTGTTGTGCTGGATGAGTGCCTTGTTCCAGTTGCTCAGTAATGGTGTCCGGTGGCGGACGATGAATAATCATCAAGGCTTCTTTTAATGACAGAGCAACGGGTAACAGCCCCTGTGGTAGTAATTCTGTTACTTCGTGACGTTGTAACATCGCCAGTGCTTCCTGAGTAAATTGTCTCAGGCTACTTTGACGCAACCCTTCAGTCGTGGGATAGACGGGGGTCAGCGTTTCTGCGACTGTCGTCGGTTCATCACCGATAAACTTGTATTCAGGATGACTCATCTCCAGCTGTTTTTTGCCACGACGAATTTCACCAAAACACCGTATTTGTTTACCGGGTGATAATGCATTTTTCTGGGCTGCGCTGAAATTGAAGAAGCGCAGTAGAATATGACCCGTACCGTCTGATATCAGACTGGTCATCATGCGTCGTTTTCCAAAAATCACATCCGTTTTTATGACTTCACCCATAACGGAAACGTGTGTGCCAGCCATAAGATCCGCGATCGGATAAATGCGGGTACGATCTTCGTATCTCAGTGGTAAGTGGAACAGCAAATCCTGGACGTTATTGATCGCGAGTTTTTGTAACCGTTCGACCACCTTGGGACCGACCCCTTTTAACGTGGACACTGGTAATGATGCGAGTGATGAAATAACGGCGTTGCTGGACATGAAATCTGATGAGTTAACTGAATGATTCTCAGAAAAAATATGTGGAATAATCTAACACAGGTTAAGCGGGTTTTCTTTGTTAAATTCGTGGTTTCAACGAGAAGGCTGAACTGGGAAACACAAATTCTGTTACTGGAGAGTTCAGCGCTGAGGATTGTTGACTTGTGGTATTAGTGGCCTGAACACTGAAAGGAGCAAGCCACGATGGTCATTACCAGTTTTCAACCGGCGTTTGCATTTTATGCCACCAGTCTTCTGAAGCGATAACTTCGCCGTCTTCATCAATGTCAGGTAATGGGAGATTTTTCTCTTTGCATACTTTCGCCAGCACTGGATGGCCACCTTCAAACAATACACGAGCTCGTTCTTCTGCTGAGACACGGCAAGGCGCATTTTCGTCCTGTGGATCAGCATACATGCCTGCGAGTTGGCGTTGACGCTGTGCTTCATAAAGAATAAGTGCATTAGCCACAGAAACATTCAGTGACTGAACCATACCAACCATCGGAATAATGATGTGTTGATCCGCCAGTTCAAGCGCTTCTTCGGATATGCCGTACTTTTCCTGACCCAACAAAATAGCGGTAGGTTTGGTGTAGTCAATTTCACGGAAATCCACGGCATTTTCAGACAAGTTTGTTGCCAGTACCTGCATGCCCTGATTTTTCATCGTTGAAATCGCGGTTTGAATATTCGGATGGCGATTTACTTTAACCCAGTTTTGACTGCCCATGGCTGTGCCGCCATTCACCATCATTTTCTCAGATTTCCAGACTGTGTGAACTTCGTGAACACCAACAGCGTCAGCTGTTCTGACTATCGCAGCCAGATTATGGGATTTATGCACTGACTCCATGCAAACGGTCAGATCAGTCTGACGGTTTCTAAGTAACTGGTTCATGCGATTCAGGCGTTCAGGGTTCATAGGCTGTTAAATAATCCGGAGGGTCAGTTTCAAAGGGCTGATAGCTTACTGAGGACGGCATGAATTGCAATCATTATTTGTCAGATATTGACCAACTGAACAGTATTCTGGCGATGTTCAGCGAATTTAGCTAACTAAATACAGTGTTAGCAGTTATATCTTTGTTTATGTCTGATTTTTGTAACTGAAATGACGTTTAACAAGCCTTGAATACTATAGATAAATGATAACAAGTACGGGTTTTAACCATCATCTTTATGCGTGATATTCGACGAATATCTCGTGTGAACTGACGATTCTCATTGGTTGGACCAGATGGACTAGTACGGCTATCTTTACGTCTGGTGTTTAATTAGTGTTAATTTTGTGTTTTCAACATGTTGTGTATGTCGGGTGGGAACCGGAAAGCTAACCATCTCACCGAAAAGACGGCTGTTTGTAGAATGAAAGGCTGCAAATAAGCATGGCTGGGGAGATGGCATTAATATGCTATTTATCTGACTTATTTGCTGCATTTCACACTATTACATTTTAAAATCCCCGCCTTGCTGTCTACTATCAATTAAGTGCCGTTAATTGCACTTCCCACTATTGGAGAATGACGTGAATTCATCAGATTTTTTATCCTGGCTAACGCAGGAAACTGAACAAGTAAAACAAGAAGGTTTATACAAAAGCGAGCGCGTTATTACGTCGGCTCAACAAGCCGAAATCGCTATCAGTAGTGGTGAAGAAGTTATCAACTTCTGTGCTAACAACTACCTGGGTCTTGCGAACAACAGTGCATTGATTGATGCGGCAAAACAGGGCCTTGACGAGCACGGTTTTGGGATGGCGTCAGTTCGCTTCATCTGTGGTACTCAGGATATTCATAAGACACTTGAGCACAAAATCAGCGATTTTCTTGGTACAGAAGATACGATTCTTTATTCATCATGCTTTGATGCAAACGGTGGCTTATTTGAAACCTTGTTTGGTCCGGAAGATGCCATTATCAGTGACTCACTGAATCATGCCAGCATTATCGATGGTGTTCGTCTGTGTAAAGCAAAACGTTATCGTTATGCCAATAATGATATGGCAGACCTGGAAGAAAAACTGAAGCAGGCTAATGCCGATGGTGCGCGTTTCAAGATGATCGCAACTGACGGCGTATTTTCAATGGATGGTGTTATCGCTGACCTGAAAACGGTTTGTGATCTGGCTGACAAATACGGTGCGATGGTGATGGTGGATGATTCTCACGCAGTCGGTTTTGTGGGTGAGAATGGCCGTGGTACACATGAATATTGTGACGTTATTGAACGCGTTGACATTATTACTGGCACACTGGGTAAAGCTTTGGGTGGCGCATCAGGCGGTTATACATCGGGTCGTAAAGAAATCGTTGAGTGGCTACGTCAGCGTTCTCGTCCATACTTATTCTCTAACTCAGTTGCTCCGGCTATTGTTAATGCATCAATCAAAGTGATCGATATGTTGGCTGAAGGCGATGAGCTTCGGGCGAAACTTTGGGAAAACACCAATTATTTCCGTGAAAAAATGGAAGCAGCTGGCTTTACCTGTGCGGGTAAAGATCATGCCATCATTCCTGTCATGTTGGGTGATGCAAAACTGGCGTCTGAAATGGCAGATCGCCTGTTAGCTGAAGGTATCTATGTCATTGGTTTCTCTTACCCTGTCGTGCCAAAAGGTCAGGCTCGTATTCGTACTCAGATCTCTGCGGCACACTCAAAAGAGCAGTTAGATAAAGCGATTGAGGCATTCATTCGCATCGGTCGTGAATTGGGTGTGATTGACACCACGACCACCACCCCTTAAGCAATAACAAAGAACATTTGAGGCGCACATTTAATGCGAGCACTGGCTAAATTAAAAGCTGAAAAGGGCATCTGGATGACAGATGCGCCAGAACCTGAAGTCGGTCACAACGACATCAAGATCAAAATCCGAAAGACAGCTATCTGTGGTACTGATATTCATATTTACAACTGGGATGAATGGGCGCAACAAACTATTCCTGTGCCTATGGTTGTTGGTCATGAATATGTAGGAGAAGTTGTTGAAGTCGGGCAGGAAGTAAAAGGCTTTTACGTTGGTGATCGTGTTTCTGGTGAAGGACATATTACTTGTGGTCATTGCCGAAACTGTCGAGCAGGTCGTGTTCATTTATGTAAGAACACGGTTGGCGTAGGGGTTAACCGGGAAGGTTCATTTGCTGAATATCTGGTTATTCCTGCTTATAACGCCTTTAAAATTCCAGACAGTATTTCAGATGATTTAGCCTCTATTTTTGACCCGTTTGGTAATGCCGTTCATACCGCGTTGTCATTTGGCATGGTGGGTGAAGATGTGTTGATCACCGGTGCGGGCCCGATTGGCATTATGGCTGCGGCTATTGCTCGTCATGTGGGTGCGAGACATGTGGTACTGACTGATGTGAATCAGTACCGTTTGGATCTGGCAAAAAAGATGGGCATTACTCATGCGATCAATGCTGCTGAAACCTCACTGGCAGAAGTGATGACAACACTGGGTATGACCGAAGGCTTTGATGTTGGCCTGGAGATGTCAGGTGCGCCACCAGCTTTTAAAGACATGCTTAAGCATATGAATCACGGCGGCAAAATCGCCATGCTGGGTATTCCACCGACGGATATGGGAATCGACTGGAATCAGGTTATCTTTAAAGGGTTGGAACTTAAAGGAATTTACGGCCGGGAGATGTTTGAAACCTGGTATAAAATGGCAAGTTTAATCCAGTCTGGTTTAGATATTTCACCTGTGATCACGCATCATTTCAACATTGAGGATTTCCAACAAGGATTTGATGTGATGAACTCGGGAATGTCTGGTAAAGTCATTCTTAATTGGGACTAAATCGGAGTTTTTATGCAGTCATTCCAACGTATTTCAGTTGAACAGGCCAAAGAACTACTTCAGCAGGAAGACACTCGCGTCGTCGATATTCGTGATGAAGTATCTTTTGCTAATGGACATATTGAGAACGCCATTCATTTGAGTAACCACAATGTTCAACAGTTTCTGGCTGAAATTGAAGAAGAAACGCCCGTGATTGTTGTCTGTTATCATGGCCATAGCAGTCAGCAGGCGGCTCAATTTCTGGCAGAGCAGGGATGTCAGGCTACATTTAGTATGGATGGTGGTATGGAGGCATGGGCTTTCAATAATCCAACAGTCGCAGGTTTGGAGTGATTCTGATTTCTGACAAACGATTGTGCTGAAAAGATACACTAACAAAAAAGCTCGCTGATGCGAGCTTTTTTGTTTTTAAGATTTAATAAGAAACTAGTGGTATAAGTATTTGGTAAATAGTACGTTTTTTACGACTTCTTCACCGGTTTCTTTCTTTAGCAGTGATTTGATTTTATCAATGCATTTACTTCTGATTTCTTCCCGTCCAGTCAGAGATTTGATTTTCTCTTCACTCTCTTTACCAAGAATATCGACGATTGCATCACGAAGTAATGGGGCATGATGTTCGACAACTTCCAGATCATCAATGTTGTTAAGCATTAATTCTACTGTTACGCGGACATAGCCTAATTTCTTCTTATTGTTGATGTAATTGGTAATGATATCTGGCTCAAAGCCATAATAACCATAGGACTTGGTTTCAGCATGCGCGATATTTGCTGTCACCAGGAGAAAAATCAGCGTTGATATCCGGGTAAATGCTTTCAACATGTCAGATTCCGTATTAACGATTGTATCCTGAGATAGACCAGTTCCCTTATTTTAGCTGGAAGCTGATAATTCATAGCATTGAATAAATCAAATGCCCGTTTTTGCTTACGTTTTCAACAGTCGTAGCGCTTTAAACGGGTTCCAGTGCATCCCTTGATAAGGGATGCATATTACTACCGTTATAACAAAGGTGGCAATTGTTTTGCCAGTTTAATTCGCTCGGCAACTTTTGCCCCGGTTAATGCGAACCCTTGCATGTCGCCATTTGTATCTATAAAGGTAGCTTTCAAATCGCTTCCTTCACCCTCAACATGCCATTCGCCCGTCATACCGTGCTTAGGTGGATTACTCACAACCGGACAGGTAGGGGTTTTAACAACGACTGGCATTGCAGGAAGAGATAATGTGGTTTCATCGCCAGCCAGTGTTTTGGCCAGCGCTTTCGCAGAGAAATTGAGTGGCAGCACATACATTAAAATGTTGTCACAAATCTCAGCACAGTCACCCAGGGCGTAAACATCTGGATCATTTGTTCTTAATTGCTGGTCTGTAATAATGCCACGATTGACATTAATACCCGCTGCTTTTGCTATTTCAGCTCGTGGTCTCAAGCCTACCGCAGATAAAATCAGATCGGCATCCAGTATTTTACCGTTTTGAAGCGTGATCTTTAATGGATGATCAGAACCGGCTTCCACTTCAGCAATACTAGTCTGGAAGTGCCATGTTACGCCATCTTCTTCCAGTTGGTTTTGAACAGCAAGGCCCAGTTGTTTAGGCAATAGCAATTGTAAAGGTGCTTCATCGAGAGCGATAACGTCAACATCATAACCCGCAGTCGTTAAGTCGGTGGCGTATTCAGTTCCAACCAGACCTGAACCAATAATGGTGATCTTTTTAACGCCTTTCTCTGAGATATCTTTGTTGAAGGTTGCGTAATCCATCAGATCGTTGATGTGGTAGGTCAGTGGCGCGGTAATTTCCGGTAAAGGTAATTTTATCGGAGCTGCGCCTGTCGCAAACACAAGATGCTTATAAGTAAAGTCACCTTTATTCGTCGTTACTTGCTTGCTACTGCGGTCAATTGCAGTGACCTCTGTAAATGTATTTACCTGAATCGTTAATTCTTCAGCCATTTTTTCAGCTGATTTCATAGCCAGATCTTCAGCTGTTTTCTTTTTGGCAAATCCGGTAGACAGCATGGGTTTTGAATAATAAACACCATCGTCCTGGGTAAGGATAAGAATTGATGAATCACTGCTCAGACGGCGATACTCTTTTGCGACAGCATAACCACCAAGCCCGGAGCCGATAACGATTAAATCAAAATCCATAATAATAATCTCGATGAATGATAAACGGCGGACAGTCTATCATGAGGGTTCTATATGTCATACAAACAAGAATTAATTATTTATTAGTATTAAAAATAAGTTAATAAATGGTTTTATTTTCGGACCTCTTTCTTCTAACAGCAATCCAGTTATAAGAGATTCGGTTAAGACTACTGTATCTGAATGATCAGACATATGGCTAATCTCAGGTGAATTCGGGATAATGCGCCATCATCTTGCTTTCTTCTGCATCGCAGGAGTCATGCAATCTATCTTAAGTGGAAGTTAATTTATGTTGGAAACCATGTACCCCCTTTGTCTTACGGGGGCCTGGTCAACCTGTGCTAAATCGGTCTCAGACACGTTAAATGACTGGTTGTTTGATTCAAGCTCACTGACGCAACGTTTGAAAGACAAATTCAGCCGCTTTGAAGTGACGGTTTTAAGTGAGAAACGTATCCAGTTATCGGATGACAGTCGCATGGTGCTTGATTGTGATGCTCATCAGGCTTTTGTCCGTGAAGTGTTGTTGGTCTGCGATGGCAAGCCCGCTGTTTATGCACAGTCTGTCATACCGGACTCTTCTCTGGAAAATGGATTATCGTCGCTTACTTCATTAGGCACTAAACCTTTGGGTGAAGTGATTTTTAACAATGAGGAAATGATCCGACTGCCTATTCAGGCGGCAGCCTTTTCTGCTGATTCACAATTAGTGCGCTCATTGATTGCTTTAAAAGTGTTGGCAGAACCGCAAGAAACTTTATGGGGGCGTCGTTCTGTTTTTCGGATTCATAATCAACCGATTTCAGTGACAGAAGTTTTTCTCCCCGATTCGGAGGTGTACTGGTGAATGCAAATTCATTGACGAGTAACCTGAGCTGGCAGAATTTAAGTGCTTATAAAGCATTGATGCGGACAGACAAGCCGGTAGGAACGTACTTGCTACTTTGGCCGACGTATTGGGCGTTGTTTCTGGCGGCTGAAGGTGTACCTGATGTAACCACGTTCATTATTTTTAGTCTGGGTGTATTCGTTATGCGCTCAGCGGGTTGTGTGATTAATGATTATGCAGACAGAAAAATTGATGGCAGCGTGAAGAGAACGAAAGAGCGACCATTAGCATCAGGAGCTGCAACAGCGAGAGAAGCGTTACAGCTTTTCACAATATTAATAGCGGTAGCGTTTATCCTGGTACTGTTTTTAGGATTGCCAACTATAATTTTATCGTTTGTGGGATTGGGATTAGCAATCTCGTATCCCTTTATGAAGCGATATACCCATTTTCCTCAGGTAGTGCTTGGAGCTGCGTTTAGCTGGTCGATACCTATGGTGTTCATGGCTACTGTAAATGAATTACCGTATGTGGTGTGGTTGATTTATGGTGCAAATTTGCTTTGGACAGTTGCATACGACACGATTTACGCTATGGTGGACCGTGACGATGATTTGAAAATTGGTGTGAAATCAACAGCTATTTTCTTCGGTCAGTTAGACAGAATTATGATTCTGTTTTTGCAAATAGTTGTACTTTTTCTTCTCTGGATTGTTGGAGAAGCAAAAGCGCTATCCGCCGTTTACTTTGTAAGTTTATTTATTGCCAGTGCATTAGTGTTGTTTCAGCAATGGCAAATAAGAACGAGAGAGCGTGATGCATGTTTCATGGCGTTCCGACAAAGCCATTATTTTGGCCTGGTTATTCTGGCGGGCATAGCGGGGCATTATCTCATGATATAAGAGCTCAATAATAACATTGGAGTAATGTATGAAATTGCTGAAAGACCTGACTTCTCCTGCCACTATTTTTATCGGTAACCTGCGTTACTCCAAAAAGTTTTTCGTAGTCAGTTTAATCTTCCTGGTTCCCCTCCTTATTACCCAGGTATTTCTTCACCTGGAACTAAGTCGCAAAGTTGATTTTCTTGAGCATGAAGTTATTGGTTTGCAGGTTGTTGACCGTGTCTGGAAAAGCTTCTTTGCCGTTACTGAATATTCTAATGCGGTGCAGGCGAATGCCAGCAATATTGATGCGCTGGGTCAGCAAGCATCTTCGGCGTTAAAAAAAGCGATAGTGGTGCCTGAGGGGCTGGCTGATAAAGCCAATCTGGTGCAGGGGTCGCGAGATAAACTATTGGGTTATACCGACATCACGCCAGATACAGATATAGCCGAAGTCATGACCGCCCTGGCTGATTATCAGCAAGACATTGCCAATATCAGTAACCTTGAACTCGACCTGTCTATAGATTCCAGTAATTTGATTAAAGTACTGATTAGCGAAGGCCCGGGTTTGTTAGCTCAACTAAGTGCGGTCAGCCAGGAAGCAACAGGGGTAGCTGCGAGAGGACAATTTACGCCAGACAGTTACATTGGTCTTTCGAATTCTAATCAGCTGCTGCCAGAGCGACTAATGTCGGTTGCTAATGCGGTGCAATTTAGCCTGCGCCTTAATCCTGAAATTAATAAAACACTGGGGCCAGTGTGGTCTGAAGCGTATGATTCAGTCAGTGGGTTACAACGGTTTGTTAAATCAAGAATACTGGACCCGGATTCAATAGAAGTTTCTCCTCAACAAGTAATCACCCAGGGAAATTTAACCGCCGAAAATTTGAAACGTCTTAAAGATACCATGCTGCCTGTGTTGCGAGGTGTTATGGACAATCGTATTGAATCAGCAAAGATGACGAATCGCTGGACCTTGATGGCATCTATCATCGGTTCATTCCTCGCTATTTACCTGTTATTTGGTATGTATTTCTCTATAGCCGCGAATGTCAGCGAATTGAAGAATGCCGTTGCTGAAGTTAATAAGGGCGTTTTATCAACTCAGATTCACCTGAGCGGAAATGATGAATTAAACGAGATTGCTGAATCGTTTAATCAAATGACAAAACAGCTGCAAACATTGGTAGCACGAGCTATTGATGTCAGTGAAACGTTGGCGGATTCGTCGGATTCTATGGTTGTAGTCACGCAGAAAACCATTACTGATGTCATTCATCAGGAGCAACAAACATCAGATATCAGCGATTCGATCAAAGGTGTGACATCATCAGCATCGGGTATTGAAGCGTCAGCACATAGTGCTGAAGATGCGGCCCAAAAAGCAAAAGCTGAAGCGCAGGAAGGGGAATTACTGATTAAGCAGCTACAAACTATGATGACCAAAACCCAGGAAGAGTTGCTGGCTTCACGAGAATCGCTGGATCGGCTGGTTGCAGACAGTAAAGACATTGGTATGGTGTCATCTGCAATTCAGGGAATCGCAGAGCAAACTAATCTGTTGGCGTTAAATGCGGCCATTGAGGCTGCACGGGCTGGTGAACAAGGCCGAGGGTTTGCTGTGGTAGCCGATGAAGTAAGAACGCTGGCTCAGCGAACTCAGGCGCAAACGGCGCAAATCCACGCCATTATTGGCAAATTGCAGGAAGCGACTGAACAGACACAGCAAAGTATGATTCAGAGTGTGGAACGGATGCAAAGCAGTGTAGTGGAAGCTGATGCGGTAAATGGCGCGTTGATGAAGATTGATGAAGTGGTTTCGGAAATTAACGTTATGAATGCTGATATTTCTGGAGCGGCGACACAGCAGGTTGAATTAACCTCTCAGGTAGCTGAAAAAATCCATCAGATTGATGCAATCGCTACCCAGACGCATTCAGGGGCGAAGGAAACCAGCCATGCAGCAACAGAACTTTCAAGACTGGCTCATGAGCTTGAGAAAGACATGTCATATTTTGAGAATTAATACTGAGCAATACATCAATTGAAAAAATAATGTGTAGTAGCTCATATCTGTTCTTTTAGTTTAGGCTTTACTGACAGACAGCTATGAGCGAACAACGGCCATTTAATAAACCTACCTGCAAAGGTCAACACGCTCTGGAAATAAACTACTAACTAAACCACAAGGATTGAGTTTGAGTCATATATTGGAGATACAAAAAGAGCCAAAAAGTTGGATATCTTTTTTTGAACCAACGGTATTAGAACTTTTGATTCATATTGAACGACTCAATAATCTCAATTTCTCTACTTTTCACTATATCCAAATGACTGATGAGCTTGACGTGAATGGGGAGTACAAAGGATTTGCTTTTGAAATTTATATGGGAAATGGTGGTGCTACATATTTAATCGCTCAAAGTGAAATGCCGGAAGATCTATTTGATGAAATTCGAACGCATGTTAATAACTACAAAAGAGTTAGCAGGAAAGATCTGGACGCATCTACAAATAGATTCAAAAACCTGGCTAAAGGTATAAGCTAACAAGTCATTACAGTAATGGGATCGTTAACAGCTTGCTCGGTTCCGTCTCGCTGCACATTTTAGCAAGCTGGTATCAGCCCTTGAATCGGGCGTTATATGCCAGGGAAGCATCGTGGAATTCTTTAGAATAAAAGGTCAGGATATCAGGGCCGTAGATCAGCATGGTTGTATTGCTTTTTCATCCAGTAAAAGAATTACCTACCGACTCATTGAAATATATGCTGGTTCCCTTTGTATTTTGGACGGCAGCCGTTTAGTTGCAATGACAATAAATGGTGGCGTTTATCTATTTGATAAACCTGACCTGGAAATCAAAAACGTGGTCGCAATCCCGAGGAATTACTCAAATAAGTTCCATTTGCTTTCTAACGGCCAAAAAGTAAAAAGCATTGATAATGAAATTGAACTACGTAGTTTAGGCACGTTCTACTTAACGAAAAAGTATATGGAATCACTATACACACGTTATAAATTTACTGGTTCTGTCCATACTGCAAACAATAAAAAAATAGCGATAGAGTTTACAAAGGGTTGCGACAGTATTTTCGATAAATTGCTAAACAGAGAGAGCAATATATTTCTGAAACTAGCGTACAAACATAAATATATGAGTACAATCAGTGCGTTAATTTTATTCTCAATAAAAATAAACTACTATGTTGACCGCTAACTTGCCTTTTCCTGTTTAGTGTCGGTATGTGAACAAAAGAACCAATAGTGTTTAGTCATTTCTTATCGGCTTACTTGAGTATTGTATCTACAGCCTCTCTAATATAATTTCCGGTTTGTTTTATTGTGAATCGACATTTTCAGAAAGTACTTATAGGTATTCCACTTTTAGGAATATTTTTAGATTTTGTTATTGGTGAAAGGCTTGTTGATTGCTTCATAACCTCTATCACACTTTGCTTTGTTTTTGTGTACATATATACGGGTTATAAACTGGTAGAAAAATGCCAATATATTTACCTTAAGCAATCGCTCAAACCAAAACTGGCAGTTCTGTTTTTAATTGGATTAGCTCTTTTACTCGGTGTTGTATCTTACTTTTTCTATTTAAGTGAGCCTTATTCAATCGTGGATACAGGCAGGTATAGATATCATGGATGGACGTTTGGTTTGTTTTTGTTATCCCATTCAATTTTTATTTTGTTTTTACTTACGTTTGGTATTTATCGAGTGGTTAAAGGGCAAGTACGTTAAAACATAACAATCAAATTAACGCACGGACAAATAATGCCGGGTTTTCCCAGCATTATTTTTAAATCCAGTCTGGCATCAGGTGCAGACTATTTGTCAATAATGACCGCTGTACCATTAATACTCACCATTAACATACCGCCGTTCTGGCCGACGACTTCATAATCAATATCAATACCGACAACAGCGTTGGCTCCTAATGCAGCGGCTTGCTCTTCCAACTCTTGAAATGCAATTTGACGGGCTTTTGCCAGCTCTTTTTCATAGGCACCGGAACGACCACCGACGATATCCCGGACGCTGGCGAATATATCTTTGAAAATATTAGCTCCAAGAATGGCTTCACCGACGACAACGCCCAGATATGCCTGAATTTCTTTACCTTCGATTGTAGGGGTGGTTGTAAAAATCATTTAATCATCCTTATCAGGCAGAGCCTGACGTTGTTTATTTTCGTCTAAAATGAGGGTTTATCGATCCTTTATGGAGTTTATGCGACGTTCCATGACGTTGGTTCGGCATCATTGAAACTTCAGTTGTGCGCCTTGCCTGAACGTCATTTAATTCGAACAACACTTCATCCACAAAGGTCACAGACCTTTGCCGGGGTAAATATGATAAAAAACTCGCACGGCAGGTTTAAATAAACCATAATGCCTCACCTTCTTCCTGGTTGGCTCAACAAATTGTAAAAAGTTGTTTGAATCAGGTTTGTTACATCACAATGCAAACACGTTTATGGCTACTAGAAAACCTAATAATTTCCAGCGTTTCAGAGAGCTATCTGATCGCCAGCAGCAACTGGCTGCCACTATTCTGATTGAACGTATGTTCCCTAACTACCAATTATTTTCTGAAGTAACGTCGTTTGGCGATGTACATATTTTCAGATCGTTACTGGATTTACTCTGGGAAAAGTTAGCAAAACCTTCTACAAAGATTGATTTTGATAAGCAATCAGAAAAATTTGAGCCAATCATTCCTGAATTAAATCACTTTGACATGATGGGAATTTATCCGGCGATTGATAGTTGTACTGCCGTCATTTCTTTGATTGCTGGCATAGAAACCAAAGAATCACGATATTTTCTGGATGTAGCAAAAGTTTCTCAGGCAACCGTTAGTAAAATCATTGAGATTTCCCTGGCTGAAGAGGGCGAAGATCCGGAAAATATTAATGTCCGTGATCATGAATTAATGCAGTATGAAATGGCCTGGTTGGGTGAGTTGCTGGATGAGGTTGAATCTGTCGGTAAGATCACAACCGCAGACATCAAGGGATTCAAAGCATTTGCATTAAAAGACGGTATCACCAATATCGGTCTGGATATCGGTGAATAATACCTGACTACAAGGTGTTAATTCTGTCGTGTGACCGCATATAAGCGGCCTGTCGCCTGACCGGCCGTTTTTTCTTTGAGTAACGACCAGCTGGCAGGAAGATCCAGTTGAGTTAGTTCTGTTTCCACCTCGATATAAACTCTCGCATCATTGGCTAACCATCCGTGTTGATCCAGTAATGTAATGGTTTGTTCCGCCAGCCCCATTCGAAAGGGTGGATCGATAAAAATCAAATCAAACTGCACGGTTGCAGGTTGAGCCAGCCAGCTCAAACTGTCGGCATTTATGACGTCTATTGTTTCTGATGATAACCGTTTTGCATTATCCGACAGTTGTCTGGCTGCACTTTTATCTTTTTCTATCAGTGTGATATGCCGTGCATATCTCGACAGCGCTTCAAATCCAAGGCTGCCACTACCGGCAAAACAATCCAGACATTGTGCATCGACCAAATCATGCATTAACCAGTTAAAAACGGTTTCCTTTACTCTGTCTGTTGTTGGGCGCAATCCGGCGGCATCGAGTACCGGGAGTTTCATGCCACGCCAACGGCCACTGATGATCCGTACTGATCCGGGGGATTTACTCTTTGCTGATGATTTGGCGGGAGTTTTTCGAGATTTTCTGTTCATTTCAGTCTGGTTCAGGATTTATTTTTGCAGGAGCGATTGTTTGCAATTCTTTAAAACAAAACGAGATGTTACTATACGCCCCAAATTTTTGGATAGTGACAAACTACTTGAAATCGCGGCTTGTAGCGCCGGGCGATTGTATCAGACAGTAAAGGTGGTGAATAAGTAAATGTCTAAGAAAAACAAGTTTTTTTCCTGGTTAGGCTTTGGGAAAAAAGACAAACAACAGGATGCTGAAATACAGCAAGAATCGCAGCAAACTCAAGATATCGCTGAACCTGTTAAAGAAGAATCACCTCAGTCTCAGGAATCCTCGACAGAATCTTCGGTAACTGAATCCTCTATCATTGCAACATCAGAAAGCACAGATGCTGGTGACGTGTCAGACGCTGTGTCTGAAGTATCAACCTCAGACGTTGCGACCGAGTCGGACGACTCAGTCAATGAGATGCCTGATACGTCAACATCTGATGTTGACGCACAAGAAACTGACGAAGTATTAAATACCGTTGAAGTAGCAAATGCCGTTGAAACTCATGCAGAAGTGACTCAGCCTGCAGAGCCAGAGCCAGAGCCAGAGCCAGAGCCAGAGCCAGAGCCAGAGCCAGAGCCAGAGCCAGAGCCAGAGCCAGAGCCAGAGCCAGAGCCAGAGCCAGAGCCAGAGCCAGAGCCAGCACCTAAGCAAGAACAGCCGAAAGAAAAACCGGGCTTTTTCAAGCGCCTGAAACAAAGTTTGAGTAAGACTCGTGCAAGCATCGGCGAGGGTATTGCCAGTTTATTCCGTGGCAAGAAAATCGACGATGACCTGTTTGAAGAGCTAGAAACGCAGTTACTGGTTGCTGATGTTGGTGTCGATACCACGATGAAGATCATCAATCAATTGACCGAACATGCAAATCGCAAACAGATGAAAGATGCTGATGCGCTGTACGATATTCTTAAGCAGGACATGGCAGACTTGTTGAAAAAGGTGGATCAACCATTGGTGATTGATCCAGATAAAAAACCTTATGTGATCCTGATGGTTGGTGTTAACGGTGTCGGTAAAACAACGACCATCGGTAAAATGGCGAAGCAATTCCAGGCTCAGGGCAAATCTGTCATGTTAGCGGCAGGCGATACGTTCCGCGCAGCTGCGGTTGAGCAGTTACAAGTCTGGGGTGAACGGAATGATATCCCGGTGGTGGCACAGCATACGGGAGCAGACAGTGCATCAGTGATTTATGATGCGTTTGAATCTGCGAAGTCGCGTGGTGCAGATGTATTGATTGCTGATACCGCTGGCCGACTTCAAAACAAAGACCACCTGATGGAAGAGCTGAAGAAAGTTGTTCGGGTTATGAAAAAACTGGACCCGGATTCGCCTGCTGAAATCATGTTAACCGTTGATGCCGGGACCGGGCAGAATGCGGTAAGTCAGGCAAAATTGTTTAATGAAGCTGTTGGTCTGACGGGTATTACATTGACCAAGCTGGATGGAACGGCAAAGGGTGGTGTTATCTTTACGCTGGCCGATCAATACGAAATTCCGATTCGTTACATTGGCGTAGGTGAGGGAATTGATGATCTGCGCCCATTCAACAGCGATGAGTTCGTTAATGCTCTGTTTAGTCAGGATAATCAGAACAACGACAATTAATCCAAATTATAAAAAGTAACAAGAAGTAGCATATGATTAAGTTTGAGCAGGTCAGTAAGACTTATCCCGGCGGTGTGAGAGCACTGGAGAAAGTCAGCTTTAACCTTGAAGCAGGCGAAATGGCATTTCTTACCGGTCATTCAGGAGCGGGTAAAAGTACGCTGCTCAAATTAATCAGCATTATGGAAAGACCCTCCGCAGGTCGTGTGGTTATCAACGATCACGACCTCAATACTATCACCCGGCGTCAGGTGCCTTATGCCAGACGAGATATCGGGATGATCTTCCAAAGTCACCGTTTGTTAAAAGACCACACCGTATACGATAACGTCGCGTTACCGCTCATCATTGAAGGTTACTCTCAGAAGCAAATTGAAAAGCGCGTTTTTGCTGCGTTAGATAAAGTTGGCCTGACCGATAAAGTTCGATGTTATCCCGCCGTATTATCGGGTGGTGAACAGCAACGTGTGGGTATCGCCAGAGCGGTCGTTAATACGCCACCACTTCTGTTGGCTGATGAGCCTACCGGGAATCTTGACCCTGAATTGTCGAAAGAGATTATTGGTATTTTTGAATCGTTTAATCGTGTTGGTACATCGGTGTTGATCGCAACACATGACCTTGGATTGATTGCTCGCATGCGTTACCGCACGCTAACACTGAAGCAAGGCAAGATGATTAATGACGGTCTAACTGACAGCGGTTTGGAGGGATAGCATGGGACTTTTATTTTCGTCGCGCTCACGAGGCGCTGAATCTGCTAATGTCAGTGCTTCTCAAAAATGGCTGGCTTCCTGGATTCAATACAGCCGTCAGATGATTGCGTCGCTGGGTGAGTTATGGCGTACACCTTTTGCTTCATTGATGACGATTTCGGTACTCGGTATTAGTCTTACCTTGCCTATGACGTTACATATTCTGGTAAAAAATGTACAGACCGTCAGTAGTAGCTTCGAAAGTGCATCTGAAATTTCACTTTTTTTAAAGAAAAACGTCTCGGTACGTGATAGTCAGCAACTGGCAAAGCGTTTAAGCCTTTATCCAGAGATAGAATCAGTTGTATTGATCGATAAAGAAGAGGCGCTTCAGGAATTCAAACAGACGTCGGGTTTTGGTAATGCGCTGGATTTTTTGGAAGAAAATCCGTTGCCGACGGTCATATCTGTAACTCCGGTTGCAAAATACCGAACCTCGGAGCCAGCCAAATCGTTATTGAACGATTTGGAGCAAGAGCGAGAAGTCGAATTTGGAAAACTGGATATTGAATGGCTCGAACGATTGAATGCCATTATTCAGTTGCTGAATGAAAGTGTCTTTGTCATGGGATTGTTATTATTGTCTGCTGTAATACTGATTATTGGCAATACAATCCGATTATCGATTATGAACAAGCGAGATGAGATTGAAATCATGAAGCTTGTTGGTGCAACAAATGGTTTTATTCAACGTCCATTTTTGTTCACCGGGGTTTGGTTTGGTTTCTTCGGTGGGGTCATTGCATTCATCGTGGTAACACTGATGTTGTGGTGGCTGGAAAGTTCGATTGGTCGTGTGGCAGGGCTTTATGGTACTGGTTTCTCCATCGAAGGTATTAGCCTGACTGAATTCTTTTGGCTGATTTTTGTTGCGGTGGGATTGGGTTTAGCTGGCTCGTTTATGTCGGTGCAACGATATATAGGGCAAATCGAACCGGATACCGTTTAAAAAACTGAATACTTTGCTGGCTGAAAGTAGGGTTAATGTCGAAAGCACTTTTCAGAAAAATTTAAAAAAATTATTTTCAAGGGGTTGAAAACAAAAGTAGCTAACCCCATGAAGTATAGATTATCGGTATTAGTGTTGAGCTAAATCAACATTCCGAACTAAATTATTAAGTTATCACCGCAACTTTTGATGGCATTTAACGTCAAATAATCAGTTACAAAATGAAATAAGTTCCAGTGGTAATTTACTTGCGGAGTGCTACAATTCTTCGCGTATTTTCAGGATAGAGGTTATAAATGAACGATAACATGCAATCTATGGCATTGACCGTTTCTCAAAGTGGTAGTATTGAAGCGTATGTAGCTGCTGTTAGCAGTATTCCAATGCTTACTGCTGAAGAAGAAGTAGGGCATGCAGAAAAATTGCAGCGTGAAGAGAGCCTTGAATCAGCGAAAGCGCTGGTTATGTCTCACTTAAGATTTGTTGTTCACATTGCTCGTAGCTATTCAGGCTATGGACTACCACAAGCTGACTTAATTCAGGAAGGTAATATCGGACTGATGAAAGCGGTAAAACGCTTTGACCCGACAGTGGGTGTTCGTCTTGTTTCATTTGCAGTCCACTGGATTAAAGCTGAAATCCATGAATATGTATTGCGTAACTGGCGCATTGTTAAGATTGCGACCACAAAAGCGCAACGTAAATTATTCTTCAATCTGAGAAAATCGAAAAAGCGTTTAGGCTGGTTTACTCAGGACGAAATTAAAAATGTTGCTGAGACACTGGGTGTTCAGGAACGTGAAGTACTTGAAATGGAATCACGCATGAGCGGCGTTGATCTGGGTTTTGACGCAGGCGCAAGCGATGATGATGACAACAGTTCAACGACGACTTATTCTCCATCGCAATACCTTGAAGATGCATCGTCTGATTTAGCTGAAACGGTCGAGCAGGAACAGTGGGATCAACATTCTACTAACCGTTTAATGCTCGCAATGAAAACATTGGATGAGCGCAGTCAGGATATCATTTCATCTCGTTGGTTAGATGAAACGGATAAAACAACATTGCAAGATCTTGCTGACAAATACAGTGTTTCAGCTGAGCGTATTCGTCAATTAGAAAAGAACGCGATGAAAAAATTGCAGCAAGCAATGGCGTAGTATCACGACCAACCTTTTTTAGATCTTATTTAAGATTGCATAAAGAGCCGCAGTAATGCGGCTTTTTTGATCCGACAATCCCTGTCTTTACCTTACTTTCAAACCCTTTGCGCTGATAATTCAATCAGTTATTTCCCACCAACGAAATCGGTCTGTGAGGTTTCGGATGGTAATTTACCAGTTTCAATTTCAAACTCGATTGGTATAGTGGTAAATCTTACACCGAAGACTGCCTGAATTATGTTACTAATCCGGTAGATGTATTATCGGGAGTTCTACTTGCTATTACAGTGAGTTACATAGAAATAGTATCAGGCAATAAACTAATAAGAACACATCTTCGGCGTGACTGATAAAAATTATCAGGCAGCATCATTAGCACTACGTAAAGCCATCAACGCAATACCTGAACCCGCACTTGCTTTGTTAGCAGGGGCGACTTTTTCTATTGACAGGAGAGCCCGGGTGGAATCTTTTATTCAGCTAATCGTGATTTGGTGTAGTGTTTATCTGGCGTTGTTTGCCGCTAAGAAAACGCCTTTCACACCAGTATTATATTTCCTCTTCTTTGGCGCGATTGCCGCCCACTTCGGTTTACTACCGGAAAAACCTTCCGACGTTATCAGTATGTTTTCTGAGTTGGGTATTGTGGTCATTATGTTTGCTCTTGGATTTGAAGAGAACAGTGACCAGTTTATTCAAAGTATTAAACGCAGCTGGGGCATTGCATTTTTTGGTGCATTAGCGCCATTCATTGCTACTTATTATGTGACCTGGATGCTTTGGCAGGACAAAAGTGCCGCTATTCTGAGTGGGCTGACAATGACCGCAACTGCGGTGTCATTAACAATGGTGACACTCAAAAGCGAAAGCCTTAGCAAAACAAAAGCAGCAACCTGCATTATGGCTTCAGCGGTACTTGATGACATCGCGTCACTGGCGTTAGTTGCAATCCTGGTGCCGTTAGCTACTTCTTCTGCAGAAGTCAGTGTTGAATCTGTTCTGGCTGTTTCGGGTAAAGCGGTGTTGTTTTTCTTGTTAGTTACAGTGATCGGAGCCTGGATCTTTCCGGTTAAAAATACCCGTTTTGCTTTGCTGCAACCTGTCCTGAGTAAGATAAACATTCGTAGTTTTATTGTGATGGATAAAGGAGAACATGCAACATTAACGATTCTGGTCGTTGCCGTTGTTGTTGGTGTGTTAGCCCACGAGTTTGGTTTTCACCCCGCGATTGGAGCGTATATGGCTGGATTAGTGCTTAAAGAGGAATACTTTGATTTCCACGGAAGTGTGAATAAAGGTTGCTACGATGAGACTCGCCGAACTATTGATACCCTGGCGTTTTCTTTGATTGGTCCTATTTTCTTTGTAACTCTCGGAACACATTTAAAATTTGATGGTGCTTTATTTGCGAAAGTGATGCCCGGTGTTTTATTGCTTACGGCGAGTGTCTTTGTCGCGCAGGTATTGTCAGCGGCTGCATCGGCTAAATACACCGGTGGATTTGAGTGGCCTGATAGTTTTCTGATTGGCTTTGGGATGTTAGGGCGAGCAGAACTGGCTTTTGTTGTGTTAGATATTGCTTATATTCAGCATCAGATTCTGTCTATGGAGTCGTTCTACACGCTGCTGCTGACAGCATTTTGTTTAAATATCAGCGTGCCGATAACCATTGCCTTGTGGAAGAAACGATTTGGTTATCTGGCGACCGATGAACCGGTTGCTGATGCTACCTGAAGCAACATATCTGAGACTTTAACCAGCTGAATACCTTGTCTTTCGAGTGTTGGCAGATGCTTCTTAAAAAATGCGATGCTTTCTTTGTAAGGGTGGGCGATACCAACAGCGATATCGTGATGTTCAGCTAACCTGATTAATGATTCGAACTGGGCTTTCATCGCATCTTCTGTACGTACATTGTCAATGAACACATGGCGACGAAAATAAGTAACGCCGTATTTATTTGCTGCATTTTTTGCCTGACTGTATTTGGTTGTCCGACTGTCGAGGAAAAACAGCTGCTTTGATTTTAAAAAGCTCATGGTCCAGTCCATTTGCTCCGGCAACTGGGTGAGCAGACTCCCCATATGATTGTTGATGCCAATAGCGAATGGAATTTCTTCAAGAGAGTCAGATAGAATTCGATTAAATTCGTCTTCCGATAAGCGAGTAGTTAAAGCTGATGGGCCAAGGGCTTTGCCGCTTAATGATTCCATTGGAATATGAAGCATCACATCTCTGCCCTTCAGACGGGCTCGTGATGCGTACTCTTTGCCGTAAGGTGTTCCCGGTAATACGGATAACGTCACATTTCCAGGTAAATCTACAGCTTCAATATCTTGTTTGTGATAACCAATATCGTCAATGATAAGTACGATTTTTCCACTGGCAACTGACTGAAAGCAACATAACAGTAGAAGCGGAAATAGCAGTGAAGTCCAGAGTTTGCGCATAGATCCCAATGTATATGACGGCGCTGGAAAGCGGTGTATTAATTATTGTGTCGCCATCATAGCGGATCGTTTTAGTAATACCAATCCTGTTATCGTGAACTCCCTCGCTGCTTGATTATTTCTCGTGCAATAGCGAGTTGTCTGTCTTGTTCTGACTGTAAATTCACGTCGGCCGTCAGGTATTGATTGTTCTGAATAATGACCTGAGCAGGGGCTGATTCTATTGCCTGATTAATTGTAATGTCGGGTGTGATTCCTTTACCATCGATTGAACGACCATCGGGCGTAAAGTAGATCGCAGTCGTTAGTTTGATGGCGGTACTGCCATCGCCAACTGGAATAAGCGACTGAACGGAGCCTTTGCCATAGCTGGTTGTTCCAACAATAATCGCTCTCTCGTGTGCTTTTAGTGCGCCTGCAACAATTTCTGCTGCGGATGCTGACTTTGCGTTGATTAAAACAACGATAGGTAGTGAAGCGAATAACTCGCCAGGTGTGGCCTGAAACTCCTGATTAGCACCTCTGTAGCGTCCTTTTGTGCTGACGATATTGCCACTGTTTAAAAACAAGTCGCTTACTTCCACGGCACTGTCCAGAACGCCACCAGGATTATTTCTGAGATCCAAAACGATGCCTGCCAGTTGGTCTTGCTGATGAAGGCGTAGTAACGATTCAGCCAGTTTATCGGCTGTATTCGCCTGAAAGCTGGTGATTCTGGCGTAACCAATACTATGTTTATGGCGCTCAGTGTTCACACTGTCAATCATGATGGTTGCAGGTGAAATTCGGGATTGATGAATTGCTCGATTTGTTGGTGATTGCCAGGTTACCAGTAATGTCTGTCCTTCATCTTCATCGATAATTTTTGAAACCTGATCAAGATTATCGGCTGTGATGTCTACACCATTGATGGCCATTAGTGTTGCACCCTTTGGTATACCAGCATTTTCTGCGGGAGAGTGTTTAAACACATCGGCAATGATCACCTGCTGACCATCGAGATCCAGTTCCACACCTAATCCGGTGTAGTGACCATTTGCCAGGCTAAACATATCTTTCAGTTCAGTTTCATTAAGATAGGTTGAATACGGGTCGAGTTGGCTAAACATGGTTTTCAGTGCTTTTTCCATCATCTGGTCAGTATTCACTTCATCAATATAGTAGTTGTCCAGTTGAGCCAGTATCTGACTGATTAATATGGGAGTGAATACAGGAGATTGATGAATGGCATGTTCATGAAAAAAACGTGGTGACGCTGATTGTGAAGATTGGTGAGTCGAGGATGATTCGGTTAACTCGTTAGTTTTTCGGGTTTCCAGAGGATGGGAGGACGCAGCCATGCTGGCAATCGCGACCTTCTGATTGAACGTTACATCGGAATAAAGCGGCAGAGCAAGTAACATAGAACAGCAGATAGTAACGATCAGACGAACCATAAAAAACCCCGGTTTTGCAAAGCAAAGCCGGGGTGGAAAAACTACGGTCAGTTGACCTTCAGAACTTCAGTCAACGAAAGAAGTCCTTGATATCAAACTTGTCTTTTGCACCACAAAGCCGGATTGATTGCCTTGCCTTGATGACGTATCTCAAAGTATAGACCAGAGGAGTCTTGTCCGCCGCTTTGTCCTGCTAATGCGATAGGTTCACCTGCTTCAACTTTTTCTCCGACAGATTTAAGTAGCGTCTGATTGTGTCCGTACAACGACATATACCCATCGCCATGATCGATAACAATTACCCAGCCGAATCCTTTCATCCAGTCAGAAAACAGCACCTGACCATGATGGATTGTTTTGATTGGTGTGCCGGATTCACTATTGATCATGACTCCTTTCCACTTTAAGCGGCCATGACGTCGATGACCAAAACGATGACGAATTTTTCCGCCTGCAGGCCAGCTAAGTTTGCCTTTTAGTGGTTTTAAGCCTTCCAGCTTGATAGGCACCAGGGCTAATTCCTGGATTCTGGCGATTGCGTCTGCCAGTGCCTGTTCATTGTCGCGTAACTGAACCAGTTGTTCCTGTTCTGATTTAATGGAACGTTTAAGTGACACCAGGGTTTTCTTCCGCTCGGCCTGGTACTGATTCAGATTAGCTTGCTGTTGTGTTTGTTCTGCGATGATGGATGTTAATTCACGGTGAGTGGATTCAAGCTCTGTTTTTACCTGCTCCAGTTGTTCCTGAATTTTTTGTAATGCTTCGAGGTTATCTGTCCGGGCATTATTCAGGTATTGGTAATAGCTAAGTGTTCGCTCAAATAAGGCTGGGTTTTGCTGATTGAACAGCATTTTGCTGTAGTCGTGAGTACCCGTCATGTAGGCACTGGCCAGTTGTTTTGACAGCGCTTTTTGGTGCTTCTTTTTCTCGGTTCTCAGTTCAACATTCTGATCATCCAACTGCTCCTGACGATGTTCAGTCTGAGCACGTTTTTGTCGGGTTTCAACGAGTGTTCGAGCAACATCAGCGATTTGTTTCTCGGCGAGCTTCAGGGCTTCTTCTAATTGCTGTCCTGCTTTTTGCTGATTAGCAATCAGTGTCTGGGTTTGTTTGATTCGTTGTTTTACATGTTCCAGCTGCTCTTCCTGTGCTTGTTTGTCCGCTGCAAATGACGCAGGTAATGTCAGCAAAGATAAACAAAGTAAACCAGGAAGCCGGGCGGCTGAAAATAGCCCCCGGACAGAACCCATTGTGTGAATTAACTGAGATTTAAACTTCATATAGTGTGTCAGTTTAGTGCTATTGCAGCTTAAGTAAGCTTTGTCCCGTCATTTCTGGTGGGATGTCCATATTCATCAGACTCAGCATCGTTGGTGCAATATCGCTCAGCTTGTATTCATGATTATCAATAAATGATGCATCACGGCCAACATAAATTAGTGGGACCGGCTCGCTGGTGTGAGCGGTATGAGCCTGTTCGGTTGATGTATCTACCATTTGCTCGGCATTTCCATGATCGGCGGTAATCAAGCATTCACCACCAACGTGTTGCAGGGCTTTTACGACTCGTCCGATGCAAGAATCAACGGCTTCACAGGCTTTTACAGCCGCGTCGAAAACACCAGTGTGTCCAACCATATCGCCATTTGGATAATTACAAATGATAGTATCGTATTGCTGACTTTCGATGGCGGCGACGAGTTTGTCTGTCAACAGCGTGGAATTCATTTCAGGCTGTAAATCATAGGTTGCCACTTTCGGAGAAGGGATCAATTCACGATCTTCGCCGGAAAATGCTTGTTCCTGACCCCCATTGAAGAAAAAGGTTACGTGGGCGTATTTTTCAGTTTCAGAAATACGTAATTGAGTTTTGTTATGTTGTGCTAACCAGTCGCCCATTACGTTTACTAACGGTTCTTTTGGAAATGCCACATCAGTATCGATATCGTCGGCATATTCTGTCAGCATCACAAAACCGGCCAGTTCAGGACGTTGTTTACGGTCAAAGCCAGTGAAATCAGTATCAACAAAGGCGCGAGTAATTTCTCTGGCTCGGTCAGCACGGAAATTCATAAAGAATACCGCATCGCCATCCTGAATCGGGGCGGCATCACCAATAATGGTTGCTTGAACGAATTCGTCATTTTCATCACGTTGATAAGCAGCTTCAAGTCCGGCAAGTGCATTGTCAGCTGTGAATGGTGCTTCGCCACGGGTTAGCATGTCCCAGGCCGTTTCGATGCGATCCCAGCGTTGATCCCGATCCATTGCGTAATAACGACCGATAATGGTTGCTGTTTTACCCGTGCCTAATTCTGCAAATAGTTCGTCTACTGCTTTAATGGACTCCGCCGCACTGCGTGGCGGTGTGTCTCGTCCATCAAGAAAACCGTGGAAATAAATCTGTTTGGCTCCTTGTTGGTGGGCCATTTTGATCATGCCAAGAATATGATCAAGGTGACTGTGAACGCCGCCGGGTGATAACAATCCCATAATGTGTACAGCATTGTCGTTAGAAATTGCGGCGTTAAGGTTGTTTATCAGAACGTCATTTTTGAAGAAATCGCCATCGAGGATAGCTTTGGAAATACGAGTAAAGTCTTGATAAACGATACGGCCCGAACCCAGGTTAATATGCCCAACTTCGGAGTTACCCATCTGACCGTGCGGCAGGCCTACGTCCATACCTGAACCGGAAATCAACGTGTTAGGGTAGCGTGCTGTCAGATCGTCAAGAACTGGTGTATTTGCGGTATGAATGGCGTTGAATGATGTATCTTCCCGGTAACCCCATCCATCAAGAATTAACAATACCAGTGGCTTTTTTTTAAGCGACATGTCGACTCCGAATTGGTTAATGAAAACGGCGAAATTTTACCTTGTTTTTAAATGCTTGGCAGTAAATTATCCAGTTTGCAGTGGAATATATTGTTCGATAAGGCTTTTTGGCATATTCACAGAAACGGACGCCCGACGTTTGCCAGGTGATTAGATGAAAGGTTTACGTTATACTCCTGCGCCGTATAAGAACAACCGCTGGATTTTTGGAGAAACAGGTGGACCAGGTTATAGAGTTTGTGGGTAACCACTACATTTTATCGCTGGGGTGGGTCGCAATATTCATCGCCCTGGTAATGAGCTTCGTTAAAAGTGCTTTTTCAGCCGTAAAATATTTATCTCCTAATGAGTTAACCCTGGCGGTTAACCGTAATGATGCACTGGTTGTCGATATCAGAACGAGAAAAGAATTTACGGCTGGACATATTGCAGGCTCTCGCCACATTGAGATGGAAAAATTTCATCAAAATGATTTTTCAGCCCTTGAAAAGGAAAAAAACAAACCCATTATAGTGGTCTGTATGGCTGGGGTTACTGCCTCCGGTGTCGCATCTAAGTTAGTTAAACAAGGCTTTGAAAGTGTTAGCTTACTTCAGGGTGGAATGAACGCCTGGATTGGTGCGGGTTTACCCATAGTCAAATCTAAGAAATAGTCACGACCGGAATAATCGCCTGAAACGATTTAGGTTAGCCGTTGCGCAACGATTTTAGACCTTCATTACATGGACCGCTTTCAGGCTGATGACAGAACGAAAATGATTGATGTAATGAGGTGTTGTTTTGGCTAATGTAGAAATTTATACCATGGCATATTGCCCGTATTGCGTTCGAGCGAAGGCGCTACTGGATGAAAAGAATGTGTCATATCAGGAGCATCGTGTAGATCAGGAACCTGAGCTTCGTTCAGAAATGACTGAACGTGCGAATGGTGGGTTTACGGTTCCACAAATTTTCATCAATGACAAACACATTGGTGGGTGTGACGACATGATGGCCCTGGAATCTCAAGGGCAATTAGAGCCGTTACTGAAATAGTTTTAGTCGCTTCATTCGAAGAAGTAAGGCGTAGGTAAAGAATAAAACCGATAAACAGTCAGCCGCTACCTTGCAGGTGGGATTCGAAGCGTTATCAGTTTTAAATCATTCAATTTTAAATTTATTTAGTTAGGAAGTTATCATGGCAGAAGAAAATCAAGCTAATGGCGCAGCTGAGCAAACAGCTCCTCAGTTCAATATCCAGCGTATCTACACGAAAGATGTTTCTTTCGAGACGCCAAACTCACCAGAAATCTTCAAAAAAGAGTGGAAACCAGAAGTAAAACTGGATCTTGATACTCGTAGCAACAAGCTTGAAGAAGGTGTTTTTGAAGTAATCCTTTCTTTAACTGTTACAGCTAAAATGGGCGAAGAAACGGCATTCCTTTGTGAAGTTCAACAAGCTGGTATCTTCACTGTTGAAAACATGCCTGAGCAAAACATGGCTCACACTCTTGGTGCATTCTGCCCGAACCTTCTTTTCCCATATGCGCGTGAAACTGTTTCTAACATGGTTAACCGTGGTACTTTCCCACAACTTAACCTTGCTCCAGTTAACTTCGACGCATTATTCGCACAATACGTTCAAAACCAACAACAAGCTGCTCCTGCTTCTGACGAAGTAGTTCAGGCTGACGTATAATTGCGATCCGGCTGAGCATTACTGACATATGATGACAGATACTTCATGTTCAGCCGATATCACAGTGCTGGGTGCAGGCTCTTATGGTACTGCGCTCGCATTGTGTTTTGCCAGGAATGGCAATAAAACACTTCTTTGGGGTCGAGACCCCGAGCATGTTAGTCAACTGCAACAGCAGCGAACTAACCACAAATACCTTCCTGATAGTCCTTTCCCTGATACGTTAACTGTCACCAGTGATCTACACAGTGCTGTTGCTGCAAGTAAACATATTCTGGTTGTTGTACCAAGCCATGCGTTTGTCGAACTGTTAACCGGGATTCAGCCCGTGTTATGTGACGATGCTGTTGTGTTGTGGGCGACAAAAGGCCTGGAGCCTGACACCGGTCGTTTATTACATGAAGCGGCAAGAGAAGTCCTGGGTGAAGAGCGAGCGTTGGGGGTTTTATCGGGGCCTACTTTTGCTAAAGAAATGGCGAAAGGACTACCGACTGCAATTTCACTTTCATCTGACAGCGATACGCTGATTCAGGAAATATCTGATCTGTTGCATTGTGAGAAGACGATGCGAGTTTATACCAATAACGATATGGTTGGCGTGCAACTGGGTGGCGCAGTGAAGAATGTGATTGCTATTGGTGCAGGTATGGCGGATGGCATAGGTTTTGGTGCTAATGCTCGAACAGCATTGATTACTCGTGGTTTGGTTGAAATGAGCAGACTGGGTGTTGCGTTAGGTGCGAAACCAGAGACTTTCATGGGAATGGCTGGACTGGGTGATTTAGTACTGACCTGTACGGACAATCAATCCAGAAATCGCCGATTTGGACTGGCGCTTGGGCTGGGTAATTCAGTAGATGATGCAATTACTGATATTGGTCAGGTTGTGGAAGGCTTCCGAAACACGAAAGAAGTTTATTTGTTAGCTCAGCGACATGGCGTTGAAATGCCTATCACCGAACAAATCTACGGTGTGTTGTATCAAGGGAATGATGTAAGAAAAGCGGCGAAAGCATTGCTTGGTCGTGAGAAAAAAGCAGAGTGATTGTCACTCGTCCCTTGTGATTCCTCAAAAAGTTATTTACCTTTCCCGCAGCAACACTCTTGTTGATCCTACTTTCTAATTCGAGATTTTTATGTTTCATATCGCGTTATTTGAACCTCAGATCGCGCCGAATACCGGCAATATTATTCGTCTTTGCTCCAATAATGGGTTTGCACTTCATCTTATCGAGCCTTTAGGGTTCAGTCTGGAAGAGAAACAACTGCGTCGTGCCAGTCTGGATTACTCTGATTTAGCGCGTGTCACGATCCACAAAAATTATGAAGCATTTGAACAGGCGATGGGTGACAGACGAATCTTCGCGTGTACGACAAAAGGATCAATTCCTCATACTCAGCCGGTTTATCAGGATGAAGACGTGTTGTTGTTTGGCTCTGAAACAGCGGGTTTACCTGACGATGTGCGTAATGGCGTTCATGAACGTATTCGTGTTCCTATGATGCCGGAAGCGAGAAGCCTCAATCTGTCAAATACGGTTGCTATTATCAGCTATGAAGCCTGGCGTCAGGTCGGCTTTACCGGTGGAATTTAATCTTCCAGAATTTATTGATCGCAGTATGGTTTGCATTAAGCGCGGAGAGTGTTCATTAGCCACATGACATCAGATAAACACGAATACAGCTATTGGGTAAAACTGGCCAGTATGATGGCTATTGTTTCTGCTATTACTTTGATAGCAATAAAAGTTTACGCATGGATTGAAACGGGATCGACCAGCTTGCTGGCTTCACTGACCGACTCATTACTCGATGTAGCTGCGTCATTAATCAACTTCTTTGTGATTCGTTATTCATTACAACCCGCTGATGACGAACATCGATTTGGACACGGTAAAGCTGAGTCGCTGGCCGGATTGGCTCAGTCGGCGTTTATCGCGGGTTCTTCATTATTGCTACTGTTTCACTCTGCCGACAGGATCATGAATCCTGAACCGGTTCAGGCGTTACCTGTTGGGATGCTGGTTACGCTGGCTTCGATTGGCATTACTATAGGTCTTGTGATTTTTCAGTCCGTTGTGGTGCGCAAAACTGGCTCCGTTGCGATTAAGGCCGATTCACTTCATTATCGTGGTGACATTCTGTTAAATCTTGCTGTGTTAGCCGCTTTGTGGCTTTCATCTCGTGGCTTTATTTATGCCGATGGCATTATCGCTATTCTCGTCGCGATTTACCTGATGATGGGAGCATTTGATATTGCAAAAGAAAGCGCTCAGCATTTAATGGATCGAGAATTATCGTCTGAGGAGCAACAGCAGATTGTTGATTTAGTGATGTCTCATGAAGCAGTTTACGGTGTGCATGAGTTGAGAACTCGCCGTGCGGGAAGTACTAAGTTCATTCAGCTACACATTGAAATGGATGACGATTTAACGTTACTGGATGCTCACCATGTCGCTGATGAAGTGGAAAATATGCTTCGTCAGCATTGTGGCCTGATTGACGTATTAATACATCAGGACCCTCGTTCAATTGTCGGAAAAGAGCATAAGGTCAACGACCCTGAACGCTTTTAAAGAAATCTAATGTGTCAGTGAGCGCTGCTTGACGTATTACGTCACGTTCAAATAGCAATTCGTGGTAACTGCCTGCGTAATGGCGCTGACTGATAACATCACTATTCTTTGTTTTTATCAGGGTGTGAGCTGTATTTTCTATGACTGTGTCGTCATCAGCCGTCAGAATTAACATCGGTATTTTGATGTGTTGCACCACTGATGGAATATGATCCATAGCCGCTATTGCTTCAATGAGCCAGCGAATAGTAATCCCGCCTAACTGCGCATCTGGAAACTCATCATACACTTGTCTGAATAATCTATAGCGGTTCTCACTATGGGTCAGAATATTTCGCTCAAATGCCTGAGGTTCATACTTTTTGTGGCCGGGAAACCAGGCGTCAGGTTGATCAAAAATGCGTGTTAGTTTTTCTAACAATACGCTGACGTTTTTGGCAAGGACGGTTGGGATAGCCCCTGTGTTGATGCCAAACATAGGAGCAGATAATACGGCTCGCTTGACTGGATGGGATCGTTCAGCCAGATATAACGCTGATATCGCGCCGCCCATTGAATGAGCCAATAAATGAATATTATTAGGATTACCTGAGGTTTTCAGCGTTGGCTCTACCACAGTATTGATGAATTGTTCAAAGTCATCAATGTAATGAGAAAACGTCTCAACATAGCCTTTATGGCCGTCTTCCAACAATCGACTGGAGAAGCCCTGGCCACGGTGGTCGATAATAAAGACTGAAAATCCATTATTGGCTAAATCGAATAAAAGTTCCTGATATTTTATATAGCCTTCAATGCGACCGGGAGATATCACAATGGTATCGGTAGCATCAGGGTGGAGATAGGCGGCATAGCGAATAGTGGCATTATCAACACCACTAAAATTTCCTTCGGTGACATGCTGTTGCCAAAATGGGCGAATACGTTGTTGATACAGGCTGAATAACTCTGTTTCTACGCTAAATTCGTATGGAAATGTCATGGGCATCAGGCGTTAAAGAAATTGTTTGCAGGCCGTCATAATACCAGAGTCAATACGACGAGAAACGCCAGATTTGCTGTTCAGTGTGAAAATTAATACAAAATCTTTCCCTGATTTACGTGAAATAGCAAAATGAGCTGCGAGACGATAACGGAGTATTGCTGATAATGGCTGGTGCAAGCCATGATGTGTAATCCTCTGTCAACGAATGCTGGTATGTCACAATGGCAGGTGAACAATGGTGATGAAGTATTGTGTTGATGAAATTGCAGATTACAGCAAATACCGATGATGTTTTGACAAACTAACCAGTCAGAGGCCCGTTGATCGAGCAGGCATTGTTGCTGAGTATTACTTTGAATTCTGATAATGAGCCAGCTATCACAGTCACACGCTTGAAGGAGTTCATGATCGGCATGGGACAGCGCATTTTTAAGTAGCGATTCGGTAAGCTTCAGCGGTTTATCTGATGGAATATCTGATAAATCCAGATCGAAGACTAATGCTCTGGAGCGGATGCGAGGTAACACCGGGAGCGGCCAGACTGAGGACAGCGGCTTTTGTAATGTCGAATTGGCTGGGAGTAGATTCACACATCTTATATTGCCTGCCGTCAAAGAGTTGCTTGACAGAACAGTAGTTCGACTTGCTTGATCTCTCACGATGTTCACCTCCTTCAGGTCTCAGTTTAAAGTTGAACAGGAACTGCTGTTGACCATTGTGTATCAGGTTCCAGTCGTGTCAGTACTTCATATTGATGCTGAAAATGACGTGTTAATAAACCGGGTTTTCCGTTCCCTATGGGACGTTTGTCAATTGATGTAATGGGAAGAATCTCGGCTACGGTGCCACATAACATTACCTCATCAGCGAGATAAAGCTCAGTGCGATCAATTTCTCGTTGTTGGATAGACAAACCTGACTTGGTCGCCATATGCATAATGGTATCTAGTGTGATACCGCCTGTGATTGCGTTGAGTGCTGGCGGTGCAATTAAATTATTACCGCTAATAACGGCCAGGTTATATTCAGCCGCCTGGCTAAGCTTGCCATTTTGATTGAGCATAATGGCGTGATCAAAGCCGCAATTAACCGCATCGTTCTGGGCAAGCCAGGTGTTGGTGTAATGGGCATTTGATTTTATGACAGCAGGAATAGCATCATCATTAATTTGTCGCCAGTTTGAAATCATGCAACTTATGCCGGTATCCGTTTTAGCTGAATGAGTTGCTGTAACGACTGAAATCGTCACTAAAGGTTGATTCATTTGTCGATGAGGCACTGAACAAGGCATACAACGTGAATGTGGCACGGTTGCAGACATGATCAGGTGAGCATCTTCCTTGATGTTATTTTCAGCCAACACCCGTATACAGCCTTGTAACAAGTCATCATTACTAAATGAAGAATGACGTGCGAGGCATGTAAGTGACTGTCTGAATCGTTGAATGTGATCCTGAGGTCTGAATAATTGTTGATGGCGACTGGATGCTTGCCAGTACGCTCGAATGTCTTCAAAAATGGTGAGTAACCAGGTACTACTTATTTCTTGTGATGGCTGGACGCTTTCGTGATGAGCAATGATATTACCGTTCTGCCATAGATACTTCTGAGTTTCTTTCATAGGCTTTCCCAAATATTACCAATAACAACGAGTTTCAGGTGTTAACCCTTTTTTTATGATGTGGCTGTAACTACTGACCACAAATGAATTCCTTTACATGACGATTTTTCGTGAAAATATATTCGATGTTCAGGCTGCGTGAGTCATTGTGTTTTGGGCTACTTTCTCTGTTGATAAAGCGTCACCCAACGCGAGTTTCATGCAGCTTTCGATTTGATCAATATGGCCAGTTTTATGGCTCCAGGCGATATAGCCATCCGGCCTTACCAGTACCCAATGATTTATCAGTGACGGGCAACGTTTCGCGAGTGAAGACGGTTGATAGCGAACACTCAGATATTTGTGTGGAACTTCAGGCTCTTTTTCGTTGTAAGGTACGGCTATCAATGTTCGTGGTGATAGCACTTGTAGTTTTGCTACGAGTTGTCTTGCCACAAACCGGGCCTGGGACTGGTCGTTGCACAAACACAACAGGATGAATCGTTTACCTGTGAGTTTCTGAATCCGTGTTTTTTTCTGCTTAAACCATATTGGGAAATCTGGTAAATAATGGCCTGCCATTTCGTGTTGCTTTTCCAGCTGGATCACGGGCGAATGTTGATATTGCGTCACAACCGGTAAATGCATTCTGGTGGTGTAGCGTTGTAAAAAACTTACCGCTGATAAGAGCTTGAACAGGGTTTTTCGATACCACTGCGTAAAATTATTAATAGATGCATTACTGCCTGAGTTCGCCTGATCGAGTTTGAGTTGCTGAACGGTAATGGGATATCGTTCGGCGTGATAGGTATCAAGCAAAGGCGCGGGCGCTTTGCCAGACATCACCATCAGCAGTTTCCAGCATAGATTATTGGCATCCGCCAGGCCGAAATTCAGGCTCAGGGAAGAAACGGGCGAAAATGTATGAGCAGCATCACCGAGGAAAAAAATTCGACCACTTCGAAACTGATTAATAATTCGATGATGGCATTTTCGAGTACTGTCCCACTGGAGTTGAAAAGGAATCGTCCCAATGAGCTGACGAATCCGTCGATGAAGTTCGCCGCTATGCCGTTCATTGTATGTGTCATACGTGCCAGGCAATTGCCATTCAATCCGCCATTCGTCTAAACCCGTTGGCTGTATAACGATTTGTCTTCCCGGATTGGAGGGCGCATTAAAATGGATGTGTCTTGCGGGTTCAAGTGGAAGTTCTGCCTGTATATCAGCAACTAACACCTGATCTGTCGAGGAAACACCGCTCCAACTCAGGCCACAAAGTTGCCTGACCGGACTATCCACGCCATCGCAGGATAAAAGAAATCGTCCTTTAATTCTTACCTTGTTTTCAGGCCCTTCCACCAACATTTCAACCTGATTTTTTGACTGTCGTACATCGAGAATCCGATGAGACCAGAGCAGTGAACATAACTCGGTTGCCATTAGCTTATTGTGTAAAAGCCTTTCCAGTGTGCATTGAGGCAGGTTGATGAATGACGTGTCTGAGCCAGCCTCTTTAAAGCTGGTAATGTCTATTTTTGAACCTTTGAAATAAACATGATTGTTTTTCCAGCGAATACCGAGCTGTTCTACCGCATCAGCTAATCCCACTGAATCCAGATAATCGAGAGTCGATTGTTGTAAAACACAGGCTTTTGATCCTTTCTTTGCGTGTCCGGGTTTAGCATCAACCAGTGCAACACTGAGTCCTGCCTGAGCAAGTTTAAGTGCAGTGAACATTCCGACTGGTCCTGCACCGGCAACAATGACTTGTGTCGTTATGGTGTTTTTTCCTGATTGAATATGGCGGGGTGTTTCCTCATTATTCGTAGTTGCTAAGTTCGCATTTCTGATTGGTTTCATGACCGGGTTTCTCGTCTGTTGGAGTTAAAGTCCAGTAATATCAGTCAGTAAGCACTGATAAGCGCGCTACTCGAAAACCTGCAAGGGCAGGATATGAGAATTGACTACCGGTAAACGACGATTGCTCCCCCCGAACCAGTGTTCGTCCCTGAACTATGGCTTTGTCTTCTGGTAGTTCAAAACATTTTTCACCCAGGTGAATGATGTTTCGAATAATCGTACAATAATAATTAAGATTAGTGAAGTATTTGTTTTAGGAAAATTTATTTTTGAAGGTATTGCTGAGGATTTTAAATAATAATATTAATTATCAATAGGTTGATAATTTTCTGGTGGTAATTGAAGTGAATTAAACAGGTTCATAAATATGGCCAGAATAGCACTGGCCATACAGGTTGAGGGCTATTTCCAGCTATCTGGGAACAGATTTAACTGTTTTTGTTCATTGGCATCAGGTTTGTATTGAGGCAGAGAAGATGTGTGTAACTGTTGATTATAATGACGAGTGATATACACGATGGTTTTACTGAGCAAAAAGAGTGAAATAATGTTCAGTATGGCCATAAGCCCAAATGCTAAATCAGCCATCGCAATAACCTGAGGCAATGTAGCGACTGATCCAACTAACACCATCACAAGAAAGCCGGTTCTGAAAAACCACTTTCCAGGTTTATTATTCAGTTTTACAAAGGATAGTGAATTTTCGGCATAGGCATAGTTAGCCACAATAGATGTAATACAGAAAAAGAAAATTGATAGTGAAATGAAATCACTTCCCCAGGGACCAACATGGTGAACGAGGGCATTTTGTGTCATACGAATCCCTTCCATTTGTTCTTGTTGGCCTGCACCGCCCAATAGAATAATAAAAGCAGTACATGAACAAATTACCAGGGTGTCCACGACGACGCCGAGCATTTGTACATAGCCCTGTGATACCGGATGTGGCGGAACCGGGTCTGCTGCCGCTGCCGCATTTGGCGCACTGCCTGTTCCTGCTTCATTTGAATAAAGTCCGCGTTTAACGCCTTGTACGATTGCTGCGCCAACCAGACCGCCACCGGCTTCCTGCCAGCCAAATGCTGAGGTCACTATTTGAGTGATTACCTCGGGAAGAAGCGTAATATTCAGCATCAACACATACAGAGTGACAGCCAGGTAACTGAGTGCCATAAATGGAACAACGTATTCTGCAAATCGAGCAATACTCCTGAGTCCTCCCAATACAATGACAGCGGTTAACAGGGTGACAAAAATTCCAGAGTGCAAAGGTTGAATATCATAGCTGGCCGCAAACGCATCGCTAATCGTGTTGGACTGAACCATGCTAAATACAAAGCCGTAACCAAAGAACAAGCAACCTGAATACAACGCAGCCAGTAAAGGTTTTTTAGCGCCTTGTGTCATGTAATAGGCCGGTCCTCCCTTAAAGGTTCCTTCTTCTGTTTTACGTTTATAGAGCTGTGCCAGCGTGCATTCTGCGAAAGACGTTGCCATTCCCAGTAAAGCAATAATCCACATCCAGAATACGGCACCTGCGCCACCCAGACTGATTGCGACGGCTACACCTGCGAGATTTCCGGTGCCTACTCTTGCAGCGAGTGTGGTACACAGTGCCTGGAAAGAGGAGATACCAAACGATGATTCACCGCGACTGTGTTTCATGATGGTGAACATATGAGTGAAGTGTCTGAACTGGATAAAACGCAGGCGAACAGTGAACCACAGGCCGACACCGATCAGTAAATAGATCAGTGTGTAATTCCAGACAAAAACATTGAGTGATGAAACAATTTCATCAAGAGTTGCTAACGTGGATTGCATAGTAGAGTTTCAGGATGAGGTTTGATTATTTATCGGTTATACAAGCACTTTTTAGTGTCAGGATCGAGGGTGTTGATCGATCAAATATAGTTGCTCGTCTGATAAATTGAGGGCAACGAATAGCTTTTACGCTATTGCAGGGGAAAATTGATAAGGTTAAGGTGAGTATTGCTTAATTTCCTTTTGAGCATGTGTATCAGACTTGCTCAGAAAAAGACCATCTCAATAACTATAAAGGTCAGGATGTGCAACAACAACTTAACGTACAACAATTAGTAAATCAGGCCAGTGCAGGTGATGCGGTTAGTCAGTTAGCACTGGGAAAATATTATTTTCAACAAAATCAACTTGAGGATATGGAACACTGGCTGAGAAAAGCTGCTCAGGCAGGATTAGCCGAAGCACAAGATGCTTTTGGTTATCTGTTTCATAAAGGTATGCAGGTCAAGCGTGATTTTGAACAAGCTGCATTCTGGTATCGACAGGCGGCGGAACAAGGCGATCTTCAATCAATATATCGGTTGGCCGAACTGAATTTCCTTGGTATCAATCATCAGGTTAATTATCAGGCTGCGCTGGAGGGTTTTGCGGTTGCAGCGGCTGAGGGTTATCCGCCTGCGATGCGGACTCTTGGATTTCTTGTTGCTCAGTGGGATCAGGAACGAGCGACTCAGTGGTTTGCCCGAGGCGCACATTCTGGTGATGCATGCAGTCGATTCTGTTACGGATACCGCTTATTACATGGCATCGGTATAAAAGAAGATCCAGATGCGGCGTTTTACTGGTTATATTTCGCAGCAGAAGCACAGTTTCCACATGCCGCTGATTATTACAATCTCGCCTATGAACGTCTGACCTTGACTGATAATGCGCAAATTCAGGCTCATATCCAACAACATTATCCTCTTTCTGCAATGCCGCCCGGGCTTGGCAATGTGCCCGAGAATTATGCGATTGTTAATCAGAGTAGCCATTGGAAAACGCTTAATTCCAGCCCTGATGTTGCCTGGAGCAAATCATTCTTTTCAGTTGAAGAATGCGCCTGGTTAATGAATCAGGCGCATCCTCATATGAGACGTTCAGAAGTGATTAGTCTGGTGAAGGATGGTAATTTTCAGGAATCAGGTGTCAGAACCAGCCAATCAATGTTCTATTCGGATTCGACGGTCGATGCCGTTGTTCGCTTACTCGAGCGAAGAATGTGCGCTGCGGTGTCACATAGCATGCCATCAAGTGAACCGGTTTCTGTATTGTTTTACGGGCAAGGTCAGGAGTATCGTCCTCATTTTGATTACTTTGATCCAACGCTGGCATCAAGTGAAGATTTGATGGCTCAGGGTGGACAGCGATTGAAGACAATCATTGTTTATCTCAACAATGTTGAGAAAGGCGGGGCAACCAGCTTTCCTCATCTGGGCGTTGAAGTTAATGCCAAAATTGGTCATGCCGTTCGTTTTGATAACTGTGATCAGGATGGCAAGCCTTATCCATCAAGCTTACATGCAGGAACGCCAGTTATGGCTGGAGAGAAATGGCTTGCAGTGAAGTGGATGCGTGAAACCACGACAATCTATGATGCAATATAGTTGTTCTGTTTCTATTTTCGTTTAGTGATGGAGCAATAGGATGGCGGACAGTATTTTTATGTTGGATAGAGCCTATAAAAACTGTGCGCCTTACCTGAACGGTATTAACGTCAAACAACATTTAACCCGCAAAGGCCAGCAGACCCTGGTCACTATGTTAGTTATTTAGCCAGTCAACCATCCACCATTTCAATTATTATTTGTTATTTAAGTAACTTTGGGTTATTTACAAGGCCGAATTCTCAATTTATATTATGCGCCAACCATTAAGTTACTCAGGGTTATTTAATGGGTTGATAATTTTTAGCTGAATCCTAAAGCGTTTAGCTGAGTCGAACAATGTAATGACAGAGAAAGAGGCAACTATGAATACTGTATTGATTACCGGAGCCAGTGCTGGCATAGGTAAAACGTTTGCAGAGCATCTGGCCAGACAAGGCTTTTCGTTAATACTGGTTGCCCGACGAGAAAAGAACCTACGTGAACTGGCAGACATTTTAACTCGTAAATATGGGGTTGCGGTTCATGTCATCGCTATTGATTTGGCTGAATCGGATGCTGCTTCACGATTAGAAAAGCAGGTTCTATCTATAACCTCAACACTTAATGGTGTGATCAATAACGCAGGGTTTGGTTTACGAGGATCATTTGATGAACTTGATCGCACACGTCAGTTATCAATGATTCAACTCAATGTGAACGTGCTTGTCGATATCACGCATCGTTTTATTCCGGTATTGGCCGGGGAACATCCTTTCATTATTAATGTTGCATCGTCAGCCGGATTTCAGCCCGGGCCTGGAATGGCAATATATTACGCGACAAAAGCTTTTGTATTGTCATTTACAGAAGCGTTGCATGAAGAGCTCATTAATAAAGATATTCATGTGAGTGCATTATGCCCTGGTGCCACGGAATCTGAATTCGCCGATGTAGCGGACATGCACAATACGCTATTGTTTAAAGCGGGAGCGATGAAAAGTGATGATGTGGTGAGCGAATCACTACGTTTAAAGCATAAAGCTGTGGTTGTGCCTGGTCTCAAAAACAAATTCGGTGTATTTTCTGTCAGATTATCACCACGATGGTTAGTCAGAAAAATAGTTAAACTTATTCAGTCCTGAACATGGTTAAGATTAAACAACGCGCAAAAAGTGAAGCTCAAAAGGAATTAAGGCGGCAACAAATTTTAGATGCTGCCAGACACCGTTTGAGCCAACAGAGTTTCGACCAGATCAATCTTATACATCTGGCGGCAGATATTGGTATTACTAAAGCTGCGTTGTATCGCTATTTCAGAAATAAGGAAACGCTGTTTCTGGCACTGTATCAACAAGCCTTAGAGCGATTTATACAATGTGTTGTATCTGCTGCGACGTCTGGCATGTCAGAGCGTGGAGCAGATATGAAAGTGTCTGATGCGATCATCAGTGCGCTTGACGATTGCCCTGAATATGCGCAGTTAAGTGCTATTTTGCATATAATGCTGGAACAAAATCTCCGTGAAGATGAAGCTCGAGAATTTAAGCGAGAGTTGTTAATGAGATTTGGTGTTTTAGTGGAGTTAATGCAGAAATATGCAGGCTTCAATGAGCAAGATGCATCGACACGATTATTACAAATACATCAGGCGATTATAGGCGCCTGGCATGTTTCTCATCCTTCTGATGTGTTAAGAAATGTACTGGCTGAACCCGAGTTTGAGCGGTTAAATTTAAACTTCTCTACGACGGTGCGGCAACACATTCAACAATTGTTAGAGGTTGATAATTAATCCCGGTATACTCGTTTTCAAATTAAGGTATACAAGGCCAATCATGTGATCAAAAAAATCATTATTACCGGCATTGTTGTCATCGTCGGTTTAATGTTAGATGTCTGGTTCCAGCGCGATAAAGTACTCACTCATGTTCTGAATAAATCGTTATCTGTAGCTGATATCAATCTTTCCTGTCTTGAAACTTATCCCGAATCATTTCATCGAATTACTATTCATTCCTTGTGTTTATCTCATGAATTAATGGATATCCGTTTACAGGGAGTCTCCATCAATGGTCCGTTTGTCAAAGAGCTGTCAAATCTGTTGCCGGAGCAGCTAACACTCTCCGCCAGTGCTGTTGAAGTTACTTTGAAAAAAGATATCGCAATCGTGCAACGTGATATCGGAATGTTGGCAGAGCGGTTTATGAATGATGAACAGGCCGCCGAAACAACGGAAGACTGGCTGGATGCCGCTACCTTATCTGCCGCGTTATCCATGCTGCCAGACACGACTATTGCTCATTTCACTATTGGCTCTGCATCTCGCGAATTTACAGGGCTGCAAGGGGAGTTGTCTATTAAGGACAGTGTCATTCACGCTGAAGTGGAGACGCCGGAATCGTTGCCGCTGACCTTGCATGCAGAATTAAACGACATCGATATTTCAACGGCGTTACATATAGATGCGAAAGCAATGACTGGATTTGCGGATGAATGGCTGGCGATCTCGGGATTGCCTGCATTACCGGGCCGATTGTCGTCAGGAACTATTCGTATTAATGGTCACTGGTATGAAAAAACGGTGCAACTTCAGGTTGATTTAGTGGGCCTGGGTGGCAAAGTCACGGTGAAGGATGTGCCGCTACAGTTTGATGTTGATGCAATTTTTGAATCTCAATTAAGTCTTGAGCAATTGCTGGAGCCGGAATCTCTGGAATTATCGTTGAAATTTGCTGAATCTGGCGCATTTGGAGTTCGTTGGCCAGAAAGCCTGAATGAACATTTGTACAAAGAAGGCAGCGTGTTGAACAGTGTCATTGAAGCAAACATGCCTGACTATGTTCAGTTTATATTACAGCCAGATTCTCTTGTTACGCGTAATCGAGACCAAATTCAAGTCAGTGATGTGCTGATCAAAACTGATTTTCGAGGTAATACTCAAGGACAAAAGCAATCAGCCAGATTAAAAACATTTGTATGGTCAGAGGTTGAACAATCGTTACGGACTGACGTTGATATTGCGGCAAAGATTGTGATCCCAGAGCAAATCGAGATGTCAGGCATTGATAAGCTGAATGTATCTGATCTGGATGTTAGTTTGATGCTGGCGCTTGAATCAGATTTAGCGCAATGGCGAATTAAAGTGATGCCAGAGTCGACGGTTAAGACGGCATATCTGACGATTGATGAGCTTGAGACTGAACATAATCGACTGGACATTGCTGGCGACCTGTTGTTTTCCAATGAGGCGCTACGTATTAAAAATCTCGATGCTCTGATATCTATGGGCCTCGTTGGACACCCGGGATTAAAGCAGAGAGTGTCGGCTGTTACTGATATTCAATTATCTGGCGTGTTAGATGATTTGCAATTCACGTTGAAATCTTCCATTGATGATTTTATGCCATTTAATGTGAAAGGGTCTTTGGTAGAAAATGAATACCAGGGAAAGTTAGCAACATGGCAAAGTTCGCTGACCGATGTACTGAATATCGTGGATATAACGCTGCCAAACGACGTATCCATCGAGCGAGGGGATATTACATCTCATGCCGCATTTAGTGGTGTGATAAATGATGACGAAAAGGCTTTGCCTGATGTGAACATGAATGTTCAGATTAGTCAGCTAGGTGTTAAATATCAGGATTTCATCGTAAATGGTATTAATACTACACAGCTTTTGACACTTGATTTGAATAACAGAGAGATAAAGCCTGAACATTTATCTCCGGTTGCCGTAAAGGCGGTCGATACAGGTGTGTTACTGGAAAACATCGTTTTTATTCCTGCCTGGTCACTTGTTCAGGATAAATTCAGCCTGACTCTGCATGATATTAAAGGACAGACACTGGGCGGACAATTTGCAATAGAGCAGTTCACTCTTGATCAAACTGAAGAGCAATTGATTCAGGTAAATTTTGAAGATTTTGATCTGGAGGAGATAGTAAAGTTAGAAAAGAAAGATGGCATCACATTAACCGGAAAGATTAAAGGAAATGTACCTGTGCTGATGAAGGGAGATGTTATAGAAATAACAGACGGAATTATCAGTAATCAGGGAGATGGTTTAATTGAGTTGAGTGGAAATATGGGATTAGCTCAATTTGCGGGTGGTGATGAGTCTATGGCCGAGTTATTGAAAGTTCTTGAGCATCTTCAATATCATCGTTTATCTGCTGCAATGACCATGAAGCCTGATGGATGGATGCAATTAGTAACAGAAATCAATGGCAAACGCCCTGAAACCGGGCAGGAAGTCAATGTAAACTATACGCATAATGAGAATATGTTGATGCTATTCAGGACACTGCGAATTGGTGACCGAATTATCGAAAAATTGAAGCAAAGGACATTTGAATGAAAAAACTATACTTAATTGCGCTTTGCGTTGTTGCTGCATCGGGTTGCAGCCACAGAATTGAAGTGGCAGCTTCAGAACCGATAAATCTGAATATTCATATGACCATAGAACACAATATTCGGGTTCAGGTAGAGAAAGAGCTGGATGACTTGTTTGAGAATGAAGAAGATATTTTCTAAGGATAAATCATGACCATACTTCGTAAATTGTCTCTGATGGCGTTTTTGCTGGCATTTGCTGGCTCTGTATTTGCACTAACACTAAAAGAAGCTCGATCTTCAGGTTTAGTTGGGGAGCAACTTGATGGATATGTTGGTGTTGTTGTTAGCAGTCCGGAAGTGGAAGCGCTGGTGACATCTATTAATAAACGGCGAAAAGAAAAGTATCAGCAATTAGCAAAGAAGAATAATATCTCGATTGTTGATGTAGCAAAGATTGCCGGAGGAAAATCGATTCAGCGTGCTGCAAAAGGTACGTGGATTCAATCAGCATCTGGTAACTGGGTTAAAAAATAGTATATCCAGGGTATGTAATGAAGCGGTGGAATGATGTGCATCTTCCATCGCTTTTTTTATGTTTGATAGTTGTCACACTTGTTTGCAACCAGCGTCATAACGAGTGGTTGTTAACTATTTAACTCGGGCAATTTTGGCTGTAATTATTATCGTGATTTTGGCGCTATATTAGATAATGCTGGTAATAATAAAGTTTACCAGGGGAAATCCTGCAAAATCTACCAGGATAACTGTAAACAATGTACCAGGATCAGCCTTATTTCTTTTAAATCTGTTTTTCTAAAGATCATTAGCTATTATGTTAGTTATGCTTTTTATTTCATACAGAATTTGACTAATAAACACTTTATCAATAATAAAACTATATAAAACCTAAATTTTAACCTTGTGTTATATATAGGAAAAAATTTTTGAGAAACATTTCTGCAACCCCAAAGTAAGCGTCTTTTTATTTTCCATTAAGTAACTTAAATTTTACAAAATTAACCTTTTTGGGGGTGGTTTTGGTGCAATTATCTGTAAATTGGCAAGGAATAAGTGCTAAAAATCGCCACCAGGCAAAAAAATATGACGAAAAGGTAATATTTTACTATTTATTTTTGTTTGATTTAGAGTATGATGTTTATGAACTTAATGGCGAGGATGCCAGATAGTTTGACACATCATTACACGCCAAATGGTGGGTTACGTTGAGTTGTCGTGGACTTAGCGTAGCCCACATTTTCTATGTACCTCTTAAAAGTTTCCATTTCATCATTTCTTGTTTTTTTATTAAGGAACTTCGCAAGTTGAAGGTCTGTTGCTCCTTTCTCTATTGTATTTAATGTCTCACAGGCAAATCTGGTTGAATAATCAAAGCGTATGCAATGCTTTGTAACGTCAATTTGCATGACAATCCTTTATTAAAAGTCTAACGTTTAATCCGTACCGTTTCGTTTTATCAGAATAGCGATGTTTTTATGAAAAGAGTTGTAGCTGACATTACTAAAGAGTCAGGCGTTAAGTTTTTACTGGGTGGTGTGGCATTGATGTGGGTCATTGGGATAGCGCAACTTATATTGCGTTTACCAATGGACAGCCTGGCTATTTATCCCAGAAGCCTCAATCATCTTGCCAGTATATTTACTGCACCATTTGTTCATTGGGGATTATTTCATTTAATTTCTAATACTTTACCCATTCTGATCCTGGGTTTTTTAATTCATCAATTGAAAGCATTAGGTGTTGTTACATTAATCGTAACCGTTATTACTGGCATTCTGGTTTGGTTGTTTGCGAGAGATGCACATCATGCCGGTGCTTCAGGTGTAGTAATGGGGTACTTTAGTTTTATTCTGAGTTTTGGATTCTTTCATCGTTCGTTTAAAAGTATTTTTCTCGGCTTTATCGTCTTTATATTTTATGGCGGCTTGATGTTTACCTTACTGGATATGAGACCTCATATTAGTTTTGAAAGTCATGTTTTTGGTTTTATAAGTGGCGTCATTGCGGCGTGGTGGTTAGCTAAAGTAAGAAAGTCCAAAGAGTGAGTATCAGGACACGGTCATATTTCAGGAAAAAATATTTGTCTCGTTATTGATACGTTGCTATTTAAGGAGTATAAAGTCTGAGGTCGCTGTATGGATTATGGTAATTTTTACAGCGATTCACTGTTCGCCATTCATATTGGAGGTAGACAGTAGTCATTAACTCACTACATGTAAATCGTTGTCATATGGATGGTATTACTCAAGGAAGGAGATTGATATGTCTGAAGATTCTATTAATACCAATTCGTTACATTTCCAACATTCACCTTTTGACCCCTCATTTTACTATTTCGACCCTCAGGAACTATATGTCTCTGATGTAGAAGAAATATCAACTGTTTCAATCGTTTATTTTGATGCCAGCTTCTGGAAACTTATGCGTGACGTTTGCGTTGATCGTATTAATAACCATGAATTTGTCGCGCTTTACCAGTCACTTTGCCATCTGAGAGAACAAGGCAAAATTATCTGTCCGGTTAATATTGATGCACTCTATGGGTTGTTACAGCAAACATCCTGGGGAGAACTTATCGCGACAATGACGGTTGTTGACAGACTGAGTGGCGGTGTCGGTTTCTTGCCTTACATGCCCCGTGCCTTGTTAGAGACTGATCATTACTTTCAGCATACGTTGACGTGTGTTGATACAGTATACAAAACACCATCAAGTATCTGGATTTCGGTTGTGCCCTGGCTTAAACATCAGCAAGCATTCATTGATGGTGGGGGTAAGCGGTCTGATATTCGCCATCGAAATGAATCGTTATCTGACAAGCCATTCAGTTTATTCAACACACCTGACGCCGCTGCACGCGCTACCGGAAATAATACATTAACGCGATATTTTACCGATACCTTGCTAAAAGATCGGATGACACTATTACAGCAACTACTGACACCGTTAGATTATTGTGAGTTTAAACACGCAAAACCTAACCATGTCTGGAAACAGGAAGTTGCCCAAAGTCTTAATTTTATTCGTCCTTATGTCTATCAACGATTAAAGTGTTCAAGCTGGTTGTCTTTTCAGGGAGGAGAAGAGCAATTTAAGGCGGCGGTTACTGTGTTGATTTCATCGATCTATCAAAAGCTTTCACATGGTTATGAATTAGATGCAATCCCGTCGGTTAGCTATTATGCGCTTGCGCATGGTGCTGCACTGTGTGGTAACAATCAGGATTTATTGTTCAATTTAGTGCAATCTTCCTTGGCCATTCCATACAGTGATCTATGTTTTAGTTGTTTATCACTGGAGCGAGATTTGACGGTCTTGCCACAACCTTTTGTAAGTGATGCACTTATTAAGAATGTGAAGTGTCAGTTGTATTCTCATCTTTCTGATATGGGCAAGGCTCTGGATGCGTTACAAAAACTGGAAACGGTTGTTCAACGGTGAAGTGATCTGTCAGTACGTAAAAACAGAGGCTGATTTGTAGCCTCTGTTTTTACGAGTTGGATAGCTATCACATCAAGCTTGCTGTTGATAAAAGGCTTTAAGTGCGGCTAAATGCTCTGTTCGATGCAAGTGCTTGCCATTACGAACAATTAATTGCCCATTGCTATAAACATTTTTAACAACTTCTCTGCCAGCGGCAAAAATTAACTCATCCCACAAGGTGTCAGGATCTCGGCGAAGCGTTGCGGGATGCTCGTCATCAAGTTCAATAAAGTCAGCGTAGAACCCATTTTTAAGCATACCGGTTTGTGTTTTGAGTGACTGATTACCCCCTGCATAAGATGCTTTGGCTAATTTAAAGCCAGGAGATCGTTCTTCTACATCCGTAAGGCAAGCTCTGCTCAAGGTTTGATAACGTTGCGAATATTCGATAAGCCGTAGTTCTTCGAATGGGTCAATACGAACATGGGAGTCAGAACCAATGGCAATTGGACCTTGTTGATTAAGAAAATCCATCATTGGGAAAATGCCATCGCCCAGATTAGCCTCGGTAACAGGGCAAATACCAACGACGGCTTTTACATCGGCCATTCCTTTTACTTCATCTTCATTGACATGGGTGGCATGAACCAATGTCCAGTTCTGATTGATACCAACGTCTTCCAATAATAATTGAACCGGACGTTTACCGTAAAACGCCAGACAACCATTTACCTCAGCGGGTTGCTCTGCGATATGGATGTGAACAGGTATATCAGCCTGATTATAGTGTTCAGCAAAGGATTTCATTGTTGGTAAATCGACACCACGCAGTGAATGTGCTGCTACACCGAGTTGATGACCGGCTGGTTTTACTTCACTCAACGCATTAATGAACTGGTGATAGTCATTCAGGGTGGGAATTTGAAACGGTAGTTGCTTGTCTGATAACGGTTCTCCAAACGTACCTTTTTGATACAGAACCGGTAGCATGCAGACTCTGATACCGGTCTTTACACCTGATTCATAAAGGCGTTTTGAGAGTTCAATGGTTTCAGCATAGGGAGAGCCATCAGGTTGATTATGAAGGTAATGAAATTCGCCAACTGATGTAAAACCCGCTTCCAACATTTCTGTGTATAGCCAGTTTGCGACTACAGAAAATGATTCTGGTGTCATCGTTTGTACCAGATGGTACATCTGTTGCCGCCAACTCCAGAAGCTGTCTCTTTCACCAGAGGCCGAAATTCGTTCCCCAAGTCCAGCCATTGCACGTTGAAAGCTGTGAGAATGACAATTGACAAATCCCGGGATAACGATGCCAAGTGATACCGCGTGTTCACCGGGCTCAGTGCGTTCAATAAAATGACCTTCTGCATCAACGCTAAAAGAGACATCATGTTGCCAGCTCTCACCATCGAACAATAGCTCAGCATTAAAATGTTGCATGTACCATCCTGTTTTTTAATAGGTTTTGTTAACGAGCATGTCTGAGAACTGACTCAGAATAGTTCTTAATACCTGTTGTGTTTGAGTCCAACGCTCGGTTTCTTTTTGATTTGTTTCTTCATTCATATAAATGCGCTGACTGATTTCCATCTGGAATGAGTAGATATCATTATCTGGTGCAGCAAATGAACGAGTGATGTTTCCACCTTGAAAAATACCGTTTGATGCGACGCTGTAACCATGGTTTGTGATGACGTTTTCTGCTGTCTTTATGAAACTGTTTGGGCAGGTTAGTCCACTGCGATTCGCAGGCATGTAATCAACGAAAGGCTGTTGTTGAATACTGGTGACGTGTCCTTTAATACTGTGACCGTCATAAAGCATTGCTACTGAAAATTGCGCTTTTAACTGATCAAGGATGTCACTAACTTTGTCGTAGTAAGGTTGATAATAGTTTTGTATGCGAAGTTGCATTTCAGCGTCATCTGGTTCGCACCCGGGTTTATAGATGGGCTCACCTGAAAACGAACGTAATGGTGTGAGTTCAGTTACACGGGATAAGTCATTGTATAGTGATGATTCACCCGGCATTTGTCTATTTAAATCAATAATATACCTGGAATAATTGGCATGAATCAGTGGTAAGCCGATTTCATTAGCAAAATCATATAGTTCATGAACAAACCAGTCTGTGTCCGGTGTACTCAGAATGTAGTCTGATGCCGCGTTCTTTGTGAATGTTTCCGTCAGTAAAGTGCCACAGTGAGGAACGCTAATGAGAATAGGGGCCTTGATGGTTTCAGGCATAAATAAACGATAAACGGTAGATTCTTGCTGGCTCATAACATGCTCAATGACTTGAAGGAGAAAAAGATGGTAATTGCTGATGTAAACGTCGCTTTGTACATATGTTCACGACGACTTAAATAACATATCAGGCAATTGCAAAGCAGGTATTTTACATTAGCTGAGCGATGAGTCATGTCGTGCCAGTCATTTTAATCGAATATCTCCACTGGTCCGTGCTGCTAAACAAGTTGATTAGACATAATTTTGAAACTATTGAATTAAATTATTTCAAAAAATTGCACAATTGGACGTGGGAGGGCGTACAAAAGGAAGATCTTCAGACGTGATCCTTCGCAATAAAACCATTCCTTTAATAATCATTCGCTATAAACGATAGTTCAAGGTTATCTAAACTGTATATTTTTTGTGTTAATTATTACGAAATATGAACACTATAGTAGCTTTATACAGTTATCTGGTAGCTATCATCCTGCACTAAAGTACAAAACCATATCAATCATGCTGTTTTTTTCGATAAATTAAGTGTTTGCAATGGATTGTTGAAATCTGGTTAAGGCATCTGAAATGGATCTTTAATGGCTTGCTCATCGCTGTGTATGTAGATAATTTGTTAAGTTATGCTCAGATATTCACTGGAAATTTGTTTTTACTCAAGGCATCACTCGGGTAATTGTTGGCAAACTGTATACGAGCCGTAAATTGCAAACATTATATTTAGCTCATACTATACCTAAATAAGAGACGAATTTAGTCTGAATGGGGAACGCTTTATCCATGATGAAGGGGAACCCATTTTTTTGTGTCTGAAACAAGGTTTCACAAGAACCTGAGCTACATAAGTTGTTTTTCAATAGCAGAATTTACCGGGTGGTTAAAAGTTTTTTACTCCTGTTACCGTCCGGACTCAATATTGAGGTTAAGTTACATGCAACAACGAAATGGTGATATTACGCCACTAACAGGGAGAAGTTTCGAGATACTTATCAATGAAGAACCTGTCAAAGTTGTCGAAGGAGAGACCATTCTTAGTGCCATGTTTTCAATGGGCATTCGGAATATTATGAGCAACGATCATCGCGTTGCCTGTGGAGCATACTGTGGAATGGGGGTTTGTCATTGTTGCCACGTCAAGGTTGACGGTAAGTATAAGCAGCGGGCCTGCAAAACAGTCGTAAAACAAGGGATGGAAGTCGTGACGAAAGCGAATCGTTTTCAGGATGTTGGTATATCTGACTAACGACAAGAAGCCCGTTATAACAATAAGAATAATACGCTGAACGAAAACGTTTACGCAGACAACAAGGTAAAAACAGTGACTCAATCCACTCACAGTAAAGTGGTGATCGTTGGTGGTGGTTCGGCTGGCACGTCTTCAGCCGCCGAACTGGCTCGATATGGCATTAAAAGCCTGATCATCGATGAAGCACCCAAAATTGGCGGCGTTGTTTATCGCGGCCCACTTCGAAAATCTGATTCATTACCTCATTTCGACCCTAACCTGAAACGCTCAATGGCAGCGTTACACACCCGATATAAAAAAAACAAAGAGATGATCGATTTATCACTGGAAACAACTGTGTTAGGTCCCTCCGGTGATTCGGGTCTGTTGGTGTTAAAAGAAGAGAAAGTACAAAGTGTTGATTATGACGCCTTGATTTTGTCAACCGGTTGTCATGAACGCAGTGTGCCTTTTCCGGGTTGGCAATTGCCTGGCATCATGATGTTGGGAGGTGTTCAACTTCAAATCAAAAGTGGTCTGGTTCGTCCGGGAAACCGAATGGCGATTGTCGGCACCGGACCATTACTTCCTCTGGTTGCTGTTCAACTTCATAAATCGGGTGTTGATGTTGTTGGCGTATACGAAGCCAGTGCATTTGGCCGACTGGCAAAAGAAGCAGTAGCACTACTTAATAAACCGCAGTTAACGCTTAGCGGTATAAGCATGCTTGCTTACTTAAAAAAATATGCCATTCCATTTCATTTTGGTTGGGGAATTGTAGAAGCAAAGGGAAGTCAGGAAGTGAGCAAAATCGTTGTTGCTCCTTATGATGAACAATGGCGTCCTGACCGGGAAAATGCCAAAACCATTGAAGTTGATGCTGTTGGCGTTGGCTATGGATTTGTTTCACGTTCGCAACTGAGCCAGGTGATGGGACTGGAGCATGAATACCAGGACATGAGTGGCTATACACCCATCGTGGATCAATGGCAGATGTCATCAAAAGAACGTGTATATGTCGCCGGGGATTCCAGTGGCATTCTTGGTGCTGATGGGGCCATTTGTGAAGGACAAATTGCTGCAACACGGATTGCGCAACAATTTGGTCAGTTATCTGACAGAGAAGCAGCGCAGCGGATTGATAAAATCACGAATAAATTAAATCGTGTAAAACGCTTCCGCTTTGGGTTTGATCGTTTTTCAGAGCGTAAATCAGGACTATTGGATTTACCTCGGCCAGATACGATTGTTTGTCGGTGCGAAAATGTCAGTAGACAAAAGATAGATAAAGCTATTGCCGATGGGGTTAGCGACGTTACGACGTTGAAAATGCGAACTCGCGTTGGTATGGGGGATTGCCAGGGGAAAACCTGTGCAAGCTACTGTTATGACCGATTAAAACAAGAGAATCTGTTGGAGAAAATGGGCGCAATCAGACCCAGATTCCCGCTCGATCCAATTCCGTTTGCTGCAATGGAGGAAAACTGATGAAACATTACGATGTTGTTATAGCTGGTGGGGGCGTTATTGGCGCTGCATGTGCGTACTATCTGAGCCGGGAAAGAGATTTATCGATTGCGTTGGTTGACTATAAAAAGCCAGGGAATGCATCTCGTGCATCGGCGGGTGGTTTATGGGCCATCGGTGAGTCTGTTGGCTTGGGATGTGGTGTGATATTTTTCAAAACACTGTCAAAACAAATATCAGAGGCAAAAGGAGAGGATTTGCCGCCGCAACGACCTCATCAATTACCCGATTTTTTCTTCGATTTTGCTCTTACGTCTAACAATATGTTTCCTGCGCTGCATGAGGAATTAAAAGAAAAGCATAATGTTGATTTTAAATTTGAGCGCACCGGCTTGAAGTTCATTATGTTCGATGAACACGATAAAGCCTATGCTGATCAGATTGTTGCAGGAATTTCTAATTTAACTGACAACGTTCGTTGGCTTGATAAAGCACAGTTAAAAATGGAAGAACCTTATGTATCACCTGACGCGACAGGAGCGATGGATTTCACCTGTGATCATCAGGTAAATCCTTATTTACTGGTTGAAAGCTTTACAGAAGCGGCCCGTCAGAATGGGGTTGATTTGTACTTAAACACGAAAGTTGTGGATGTAGAACGCAAGAATAATAAAGTCACGGCGGTGATTACTGAGAAAGAGCGGCTTGGATGCGACATGATGATCAACGCTGCAGGCGCATGGGCTGATCAGTTATGCCATATGGCGACCGGGATGAATATTCCTGTTTCTCCGGTCAAAGGTCAGATTGTGCTGTCGGAAAAAATGCCAAAGATCATGCGTGGCTGCATTAGTACCAGCGATTGTTACATCGCTCAAAAAGACAATGGTGAAATTTTGATTGGCTCAACAACAGAAGAAAAGGGTTTTGATACGACAAATACTGTTGAGCAGTTACGAGAGTTATCTCAAGGGGCAATGAAGTGTTTGCCTATTTTGAGAGAAGCGAATATTAAACGTTGTTGGGCTGGTTTAAGGCCTGGAACACCCGATGAGATACCCGTAATTGGTGCAATGCCAGGTGTGGAAGGATACTTGAATGCATGTGGACACTTCAGAACAGGCATGCTGACATCGGCGATTACTGGAACACTCATCAATGAACTGGTTCGAGGTTTGCCAACGACACTGGATCTGACACCATTCAGTGCTGAACGATTCCTGAATCAACAAAGTATCGCTTCTTAATAGATAAGCTTCTTAATGAATAAGCTTCTTAATGAATAAGCTTTTTAATGATACATAGAATGCCGTGGTATTACTGAATCAGTAGTATCAATGTAGAGTACATAAAAAACCTGAGGTTTTTTCCTCAGGTTTTTTTATTGGTGTAATCAATATTGCGATTGAGTATTACATTTGGGTAATGACCCAGTCGAGCAGTTTGTTAATACCCGCATCCATGAATTGATAATTGTATGGTGCGCCTTCGCTACTGTTACAACGGCCTATTTCCGTGTGAGATAAATTAGCCCAGCTATGTTCGTACCATGATGAATTGTCTGCACAGAAAGAATGAACAGTACCAAGTACAACAGGAGCTCCAGTTGCAATATGGCGTATTTGAGGTTTGTTTACGCCAGAGAAGTAAGCAGGAAGATTTGCTTTTCTTGAATAATAGTCACTATTCAGTGGGTTAGGGCAGGTTGGTTGATTGGCTGTATATAATTCATTTTGATTTACGTTAGCGACTGCATCTAACAGACCTACATAAACGGGCACATTGGCCCATTCAGATTTACCCAGAATTTTACGTGCCATTCTCACCGATAATGCACCGCCACGGCTGGAACCAAGCAGAATGATTCGATCGACATTACTACCATAGCCATGTTTTAAGAACCAGTTTGTGAAGGCGTTTTCGGCTTTGTCTTTTGCGCTGCTGGTATTTTCCCAGTTGAAATTACTGTTTAGCGTGACACTCAAAAACGTTGTTTTCGGATCAAAATAGCCTGAGTCGATCAACTTATTCGTGAGTGATAAGCCATTGATTTGTGTATTTTTGCTTTTATCACCCTTTCCCCAGTTTTCATGCCAGGTATGGTTTTGACCGGTGAGACAATTTGAAGCACCGGATGAACCAGAGAATCCTTGTTGACCCGCTATCAACATGATCATGGTGCGAGTTTGTGAGCGTGATGGCTCCCAGTATTTAGAAATGAAGGTGTTTTTACGGTATTCAGTCCAGATGCTTTCGTTTTTCCACTCTGGATATTCTTCATGGTCTTGCCAGTTAAACGTACCTTTCTTCCATCTTACCCGGTCAACGGACGTGGAAATATCAGCCTGGGCTTCCGCAAGCAACATGAAGCATGTTGCGAATGTAGCAAGTGTAGTAGTGATAAATTTTTTCATAATTATTCCTTCTTACTACTTGATCATGAATATGATCGATACTCGAAAATGAATGATGTATTCATCCATAAATTGTAAAAATAAAATTTTATTAATTATTGTTCTGATTATTTTTTATCGGATGCGACGTCCAAATATTAAGCAATTAGCAATTTGAATTTCAATAATGTTATTGACCTCCTGGATAGTTAGTTTTCGCCTAATAGCATGAATATTTATTTTTACGTCGAGTCAGCTCATCAACTGAATTAATCTTCTCCAACTGTATAAGAAGGGATTGCCAGTATTAATATTTCAAAAACCGTACAGTTGTTAACGAGCTATAGACTTGATCATAACAGAATAAGTTCCCGAAATGGTGTTTGTTTTATGCTGTTATCTTAAATAAAAATTCATGCACCAATAATTAAGGAGAATCTTAATTAAAAACAGGCGGAATAATTTCCAATAATCAGGTCTGAATTGAGAAGGATAGTTATTGAAGCGAGTAAAAATCTGGAGGGAAAAGCCTGAACTCTCGATGTAACCATCATCAGGCTTAAATTATCAGTTTTAAATTATCAGAGCGTGACTATTCACCAATGTCTTCATTCCATAATGTGGGATTATCAGCGATAAATTGCTCCATCAGATCAATACAGGTTTGGTCGTTTAAAACGTCGGTTTTTACACCTCGGCTTTGCAGAAGTGCCTCTTCACCCATAAATGTTTTATTTTCACCGATGACAATTTGTTTTATCCCATACAGTAATATCGCTCCAGAGCACATAGCACAGGGAGAAAGCGTGGTATAAAGCGTTGCTCGCTGGTAGACCGATGCCGGTTGTCTGCCCGCATTTTCAAAAGCATCCATTTCACCGTGAAGAATAGGGCTTCCTTGTTGAATACGTCGGTTATGCCCTCTGCCAATAATGTTACCATCGACGACGATGACAGAACCGATTGGAATACCGCCTTCCTGAAGTCCTTTTTTGGCTTCGTCGATCGCAGCTTGCATAAACTTATCCATTAACGACTCTCCGAAAGTGCAAAATTGACAGCGCTGAGGGCATGCAATGTTGTTGTGTCATACAGTGGCAGTTGTACATCACTTTGTTGAATCAACATAGGTATTTCTGTACAGCCCAGGATAATGCCCTTTGCCCCTCTGTCTGCCAGGTGATGAATTGCTTGCTTATAGATACTTCGTGATTTCGCTTTGATCACACCATGTACTAATTCATCGAAGATAATCCGATTGATTTCAAGACGTTCGCCATTGTCAGGAATTAATACATCGATATTTTTATGGGATGCTAAATAGCCCGTGTAGAATTGTTCTTCCATAGTGAAGCGGGTGCCAAGCAGACCCACTTTATCCAGGCCACTTTGTTTTATTGCGTCGCCCGTACTGTCAGCGATATGAAGTAGCGGTATATCAATATGCTCTTCTATCAATGGGGCCAGTTTGTGCATGGTATTTGTCGCAATAACCAAAGCGTCGGCACCGCCTTTTTGAAGTTGCATGGCGTGTTCAGCCAGATAGTGCCCAATGCCTGCCCAGTCATCAGTTTTCCACCATTGTTCAATATCGCCAAAATTTACACTATTTATAAGAATTTTAGCGCTACTTAGCCCACCTAGTCGTCGATTTATTTCCTGATTAATTATTCGATAATAAATCGCGGTAGATTCCCAGCTCATTCCGCCAAGAATGCCTATGGTTTTCATATTCCCTCGCATAAGATTCAATGAAAAATCTGTTGCTTTCTACGTTAAAACGAACAACTGAAACTGTCACTGAAAATATCAGCTAAATTTGCATTGAGCTATAGCGGAACGCTATGTAAGAAGGATTCTTAACTGATTTATGCATTTTTGAAAAATACTATTCGGATAATTAATCTGCGGGTTATTTGTGTATAAAGAACGCTTCCTTCATTGACCTTTGTATATACCCCATTCAACCCGGATGAGTGAGACATTTTTGATGAGATCTGCTAAAACCTTTGACCATAAATTTAAAAACAGGAGAAACAGGGGAATTTATGAAAGGGTTAAAAGTTAGTGCCTTAGCGGGGGCCATGAGTATCATTTTAGGGCTTGCTGGTTGTAGTGATCCAGAACCATCAGCTCAACAAACTCAAACCGCAGCGGAACAGCCATCAGCCGTACAAAAAGTTGATGCAAATAATCCATTTTTCAAACCTTACGATACGCCATTCCAGATTCCTCCTTTCTCGGAAATTAAAGAAGCGCATTACCAGCCTGCGTTTGAGCAGGGGATGAGAGACCATCTTGAAGAAGTGGACAACATCGTTAACAACCCTGAAGCACCATCGTTCAAAAATACAATTGAAGCACTGGAACGTTCAGGCAGTCTGTTAAACAAAGTTTCTTATGTCTTTTATAACCTGACAGGCTCTAACACCAATCCTGAATTACAGCGTTTGCAACGTGAAATGAGTCCGGTTATTACTGCGCATTTCGATAAAGTTAGTTTGAATGCTGGGTTATTCGACCGAATCAATGCGGTGTATCAGCAGCGTAATACACTTGAGTTATCCGGTGAAGAACAGAGATTGCTTGAAACAACTTACAAGCAAATGGTTCGTCAGGGTGCCAAACTGGATGCAGATAAAAAAGCGAAGATTTCTACTATTAACGGCGAGCTGGCAAAACTGACGACACAGTTTGGTCAAAACCTGCTAGCTGAAACGAATGGTTTTGAAATGATTCTTGGCCCGGATGATTTAGACGGTCTGTCTTCTTCAATCACTATTGCGGCATCAAATGCTGCTAAACGCGCACAGGAAAAAGCCGAGACGCCTGAAGATAAAGCTAAGTACGAAGGCAAATTCGTGTTTACGCCACATCGTAGCAGTATGTATCCGTTCCTGACGTACTCAACTCGTCGTGATTTGCGTGAGAAATTGTATAAGTCCTATATCAATCGTGGTAACAATGGCAACGAACAGGATAACAAACAGATCGCTGCAACCATTGCTGAACTGCGTGCTGAACGTGCTGCGTTGATGGGTTATGAGACCCATGCTGATTACGTGTTGGAAGAACGTATGGTGAAGACTCCTGAAGGTGTTTATAACCTGCTAATGGAACTTTGGAAACCAGCGTTGGCTCGTGCAAAAGCAGAAGCAGCTGATATGCAAGCGATGATCAAAGCCGAAGGCGGTGATTTTGAACTGGCTGGCTGGGACTGGTGGTATTACGCAGAAAAAGTACGTGTCGCAAAATACGCACTGGATGAAGCAAGTATTAAACCTTATCTGACGCTGGATAATGTGCTTAAAGGTGCTTTCACCACGGCGAATAAACTGTGGGGATTGTCATTTATTGAATTGCATGACATGCCAACGTACCACCCGGATGTACGTGTTTGGGAAGTAAAAGATAAGGATGGTAGCCATCTTGGTATCTTCATGGGGGATTACTTCACGCGTTCAAGTAAACGTGGTGGAGCCTGGATGAGTAATTTCAAGCCTCAGTCAAATCTTGATTTACCAGAGCGTCCTGTTGTCGTAAATGTGTGTAATTTCCCTGCTCCAAACGGTGACACACCATCATTGTTAAGCTTCAAAAACATGGAAACCTTATTCCATGAATTTGGTCATGGTCTGCATGGTTTAGTCACAAACACTAAGTACACCAGTTTATCTGGTACCGCTGGACCTCGTGACTTTACAGAATTCCCTGCACAGATCATGGAACACTGGGCGCGTGAACCAGATGTACTGAAGACATTCGCCACTCACTACGAGACGGGTGAGCCAATGCCAGACGAGCTGATTGGCAAATTACAAAAAGCGGCGAAGTTTAATCAAGGTTTCAGAAATACTGAATATCTTGCGGCGTCTTTATTAGATATGGACTGGCATACTGTGAAAGCCGGTGAAAAACTGGATGCTGTTAGCTTCGAAAAAGATGCGATGGCTAAGATTGGTTTGATTGATCAGATTGCACCGCGTTATCGCTCGACTTACTTCTCGCATATTTTCGCGGGTGGTTATGCAGCTGGTTACTACGGTTATATTCACTCAGCAGTTCTTGATTCTGATGGTTTTGCAGCCTTTAAAGAGTCAGGTGATCTGTATAACCAGGATCTGGCTCAGAAGTATCGTAAGAACATTCTTGAGGCCGGTGGAACAGAAGAAGCAATGACATTGTACAAGCGCTTCCGTGGTCGTGAGCCACAAATCGAAGCTTTATTGAAAGTACGCGGTCTTGATGGTAAACCGGATTAAATTCGGTTATTTACCGGATGTATAACGAATATCATCTGGTTTAATACACGCAGAGGCAGGAAGAACATTCAATCTTCCTGCCTCTTTTTATTTACTTATTCATATTTTTGTATGCGGATTATGACGTTTAAATCTTTTGTTATTTCCAGCCTTTTGGTCTTCATTATTTCTTTTCAGGTGCAGGCTCACCCGCAGGATGAAGCAATCATTCAGGATATTGAGCAAGGTGTTATGTCGTTTGATGAAGCACAGGTGCAGCAAGAGTTGGCCGCAGCGGAAGAACGAAAAAAACAACGCAAGCTTAATGCACTGAGTCGAGGTGAAAAAATTCAGAAATATATTATTTCTGGTATAGAGCATATTGTGCCTAAGGGGCTGGATCACATCTTATTCGTCGCAGGACTATTCTTTTCTACGGTATTGATATCAAAGCTTATCTGGCAGGTTTCAGCCTTCACGCTGGCGCATACTATTACACTGGCGATGGCTGCCTCAGGTATGGTGGTGGTAAATCCAGATATTGTAGAACCTCTAATAGCCTTGAGCATTGCTTACATTGCGGTAGAGAACATTCGTCAGAAAGAAGCAAATAAGTTCAGGCCACTTGTCGTTTTCATTTTTGGTTTATTGCATGGCCTGGGTTTTGCGTCGGTGTTACAAGAGTATGGCTTACCCAAAAATGACATGTTGACGGCATTGATTTCGTTCAATGTTGGTGTAGAACTGGGACAGTTAATTGTATTAGCTGTGCTTTCGATTGTATGCATTTGGTTCGCGAAGAAAGACTGGTATCGTCCGTTGGTCAGAATTCCCGCATCAGTACTAATTGGTGTGATTGGTGCATATTGGTTCATTGAGCGTATTTAACCTCAGGTTCTGGTACAGAAAGCCGCTAATGCGGTATAAAACACGGCGTCAGGGAACACATGTTGTAAAAAGTTTTTCGTTGTAATTTTTTGAAATTTATAGATTTATTCGTTTTAAGAAAGAACGTAATAAAAATTACAAAAAATAAGTGTTGACTTCCACACAAAAAACCAACAACAATTGCATCCAATGAATATTATTTGAAAAGGTGCCGCCTTTTAGAATTAAATACGGTGTCACGGTTTTCTAAAATTGTCTTTAAATAAAATAACGAATTTTAATTAGCGTATAGATTTCATCATGAACAAACTGATTATCGTCAACATTATTGTCCTCGTCGTCGTGATTATTAAGTCACTGCGGGGGAATGTTGTTGCCTGAATCAGTTTTCTAACTAGCCAACAAATTCTGAAAAACCCCCGCACCGAAAGGTCCGGGGGTTTTTTGTTTGGGTTATGTTGGTTGTTTCCATGAGTTAGAATTGTGAGTGATTTACGTTAATTAGTGGCTGACTGTTAATGGCATTGTTGAATCGATTTTTTGGCCGTTAATAAGCCGATTTACGAGCAGTGATTTCAAGTACTGTTCTCAACCAGTTGGAAAATGATTATGAGTAAGAAAACATCTGATTTTATTTGGTTTAATGGCGAGATTGTTCCATGGGCTGACGCAAATGTTCACGTATTAAGCCACGGCTTGCATTACGGAACGTCAGTATTTGAGGGGATCCGCGTCTATGACACGCCAAATGGCCCTGCTGTTTTCCGTTTAACGGATCACGTTAAACGTCTTTTTGATTCTGCAAAAATCTATCGAATGGATATTCCTTATACGGTTGAAGAGTTGGTCGAAGCGTGTAAGGAATCAATCCGTGTTAATAAACTATCCAGTTCTTATATCCGACCTGTTGCGTTTCTTGGTGACGTAGGTCTTGGTCTGTCAGCGCCTGACGTACCCGCTGATGTAGCGATTGCTTCATTCGAATGGGGGGCATATCTGGGGGCTGACAGTCTTGAACAGGGCGTGGATGTATGTGTTAGCTCATGGAATCGTTTGGCACCAAATACCATGCCTACCGGCGCAAAAGCTGGTGGTAACTACCTGTCTTCACAGCTAATTTCTAAAGAAGCGAAGCGTCATGGCTATCATGAGGGTATTGCACTGGATGTTCACGGCAACATCAGTGAAGGCGCAGGCGAAAATTTATTTGTTGTAAAAAATGGTGAAGTTTTTACCCCTCCAACAACGGCGTGCATCCTGCCAGGATTAACCCGTCATACCATTATCACCTTACTGCGTGAACAAGGTTATACCGTTCGTGAAGAATCCATTGCGCGTGAATCACTTTACGTGGCGGATGAATTCTTTATGACCGGAACGGCTGCCGAAATCGTGCCTGTACGCTCTGTAGACCAGCTTCCGGTTGGTGAGGGTAAGCGAGGTCCGGTGACCAAACAGATGCAAGATTTATTCTTTGGTTTATTCAATGGTTCCACTGAAGACAAGTGGGACTGGTTAGAACCAGTAAATAATTAGATCGGGAGACGGTGTTTAAGCCGTCCGTCCCATAACCGCGATAAGGGGAAACACATGCCAAAACTACGCAGCGCCACAAGTACCGAAGGTCGAAACATGGCGGGAGCAAGAGCGTTATGGCGAGCAACAGGTGTTAAAGATTCAGACTTCGGTAAACCTGTTATTGCGGTTGTAAACTCATTCACTCAATTTGTCCCAGGCCATGTTCACTTGAAAGATATTGGCCAGCTGGTCGTTGAAGAAATAGAGCAGGCTGGTGGTATTGCAAAAGAATTCAATACCATAGCCGTTGATGATGGTATTGCGATGGGGCATGCGGGCATGCTCTATTCGTTACCTTCGCGTGAATTGATTGCTGATTCAGTTGAGTACATGGTGAATGCCCATTGTGCTGACGCTATGGTGTGCATTTCTAATTGCGACAAGATCACTCCTGGTATGTTGATGGCGGCATTACGTCTGAATATTCCGGTGATTTTTGTGTCGGGCGGTCCGATGGAAGCAGGCAAAACGAAGTTGTCTGATCAAATCATTAAACTGGATCTGGTGGATGCCATGATTGCTGGTGCTAACCCGGATGTCAGCGATGAACAAAGTTTGGAAACTGAACGTTCAGCATGTCCTACATGCGGTTCCTGCGCCGGGATGTTTACGGCTAACTCAATGAATTGCCTGACAGAGGCATTGGGACTGGCACTACCGGGTAATGGTTCGGTGTTGGCGACTCATACGTTTCGTGAGCAATTGTTTAAGACCGCAGGCCAGCAAATCATCAAGTTATGTCAGGCATGGTATGAGCGAGATGATGCTTCGGTGTTACCCCGTAATATTGCGAATCGTGCAGCGTTCGAGAATGCGATGGTATTAGATATTGCAATGGGTGGCAGCACAAACACCGTGCTTCACTTACTGGCGGCTGCGCACGAAGCTGAGGTCGATTTTGCCATGGCTGATATAGATCGCTTGTCACGTCATGTGCCTCACCTATGTAAAGTTGCGCCATCAGGCAATCAGTATCACATGGAAGATGTTCACCGGGCAGGCGGGGTTATGGCCATTCTGGGTGAGTTATCGCGTGCGGGTTTACTCAACACCCAGTCCAAAACTGTGTTGCAGCAAACCATGGAAGAACAACTGGCTCACTGGGATATTAAAACCACAGCTGAAGAATCAGTGAAAACGTTTTACGCAGCGGGGCCTGCGGGTATCCGTACTACGAAAGCATTTTCTCAAACCTGCCTGTATCCCTCGTTAGATGATGACAGAGAAAGCGGTTGTATTCGCTCAAAAGATCACGCCTGGCGACAGGATGGTGGCCTGGCTGTGTTGTTTGGCAACCTGGCGCCCAATGGTTGTATCGTGAAAACTGCCGGTGTTAGTGAGGACAATCTGACATTTACCGGTACGGCACGCATCTTTGAAAGTCAGGATGATGCGGTATCAGGCATTCTGGCCGGTGATGTACAGGCTGGTGATGTTGTTGTGATCCGTTATGAAGGACCAAAAGGCGGGCCTGGTATGCAAGAAATGCTTTATCCAACCTCATATTTAAAATCTGTTGGACTTGGTACTCAATGCGCATTGATTACTGATGGCCGCTTTTCAGGCGGAACCAGCGGATTGTCTATTGGTCACGTGTCACCAGAAGCTGCCAGTGGCGGTGCGATCGGACTGGTCGAACACGGGGACACCATTCAAATCAGTATCCCGGATCGTCGTATTCAGCTGCAAGTCAGTGAGGAAACGTTGCAACAACGACGAACGGCTATGGACGCCAAGGGTAAAAAAGCCTGGCAACCTGAAAGTCGTGAACGAAACATTTCAGTCGCGCTGAAAACTTACGCCATGTTAGCCACAAGTGCTGACAAGGGTGCCGTCAGAAATACGGACCTTATCTCGGGATAAATTACCATGAATCTACCACTATCAAAGACCGAGATCCGTCCGAAATTCGATTATTTACAGCAAATACTGCTGTCTCAGGTACAGGACGTTGCGACGGAAACACCGCTACAAGTCCTGACAAAACTGTCAAAAAAGACGGGCCACAAGCTGTGGATTAAGCGTGAAGATCTGCAACCAGTTCACTCATTTAAAGTGAGAGGTGCCTATCAAAAGTTGTATCGACTAAAGCAGCAGTTGCAGCCAGGTGATACAACGCACGTCATAACCGCATCGGCTGGAAACCATGCGCAAGGTGTTGCTCTGTCGGCCAAAAAATTGTCGATGAAAGCCGTTATTTATATGCCGCTAACGACACCTGAAATCAAAGTTGAGTCCGTTCAGGCACTGGGTGCAGACGTCAAATTGCACGGTATAACGTTTGATGAAACCTGCCGTCATGCAATGGCTCTGGCGGCGCAGTCAAATATTCCATTTATTCCCCCCTTTGATGATGAAGATGTCATTGCCGGACAAGGCACTGTTGCTCGTGAGTTACTCAATCAACACAGTGAGCTGGATATGGTGTTTGTGCCTGTTGGCGGTGGCGGGTTACTGGCTGGTATGTCTTTGTATATCAAAGCATTGCTACCTCAGGTCAAAGTCATTGGTGTTGAGGTTGATGAATCGGCCTGTTTACAAGCGGCATTACGTGCTGGCCATCCGGTTGATTTGTCTCATGTAGGCATTTTTGCCGATGGCGTCGCCGTAAAGCGGGTAGGAGATGAAACGTTTCGGCTGTGTCAGCAATTCTGTGATGACGTCATCACGGTAAACAGTGACGAAGTTTGCGCCGCGATAAAAGACATTTTCAATGATTGTCGGGCGATAGCTGAACCATCCGGTGCTTTATCACTGGCTGGTGCAAAACGATATCTGGCAGAACATGCATCGAATTTAGCATCTGAGGATATGACGGGCTCTCCACTAAATATTGCGACCATTTTGTCTGGCGCAAATCTTAATTTTGATTCTTTGCGTTACGTCTCTGAGCGTACGGCACTGGGGGAACATCGTGAAGCGATACTGGCCGTAACAATCGATGAACGACCGGGTAGTTTCCTTGGATTCTGTGAAGCGATTGGTGGCCGGGTAATCACTGAATTCAACTATCGCATGAATGCTGTAACTGATTCTTCTACAGCCACCATTTACGTCGGGTTGAAGTTGAATGGAGGGCTGGGTGATCTGGATGAGATCAAAGCGAGTCTTGCTGAAAAACAGTATCAGTTTATTGATTTGACCCGTGATGAAACAGCCAAGCTACATGTTCGTCACATGATTGGCGGCGTAAAGCGGAATAGTACACATGAGCGGGTATTCAGCTTTGAATTTCCTGAATATCCCGGTGCATTACTTAATTTTCTGCGCCAGCTTGGACACAGGTGGAATATCACGTTGTTTCATTATCGCAATCACGGTGCTGCTCGCGGCGATGTGTTGGTGGGGTTTGAGGTTGAGCCTGAACACCTGAACCAATTTACACAGTTTTTAGAACATGTTCGGGATACCAAAGGATTCGCCTGGCGCGAAGAAACCAGTAATCCGGGATACCAGTTATTTTTAGGCGATGTTTCGTCGGCCACACAGGGTGAGACCTGTACAAGTTTGAGTGAATGAGGGGTTTAGTATGAATACGGCAGAAGCATTGGACGATGATTATCAGGATGACCAACCGGCATTTTCAGGTGCTGAATTAATTGTTAAAGCACTACAGGCGTTGAAGGTAGAGCAGGTATTTGGATATCCCGGCGGTTCAGTGCTGGATATTTATGATGCTTTATTTCAGCAATCTGAAGTCAGCCATGTTCTGGTTCGTCATGAGCAGGCTGCAACGCATATGGCAGATGGTTATACCCGGGCGACTGGCAAAACCGGTGTTGTGCTGGCGACATCCGGACCGGGTGCAACGAACTGTATTACTGGTATCGCAACGGCATATATGGATTCGATTCCTATGGTCGTGCTGTCTGGCCAGGTAGCCAGCACTATGATTGGTGAAGATGCCTTTCAGGAAACTGATATTGTTGGTTGTTCCAGACCTATCGTAAAACATAGCTATAGCTGTCGTTCACCGATTGAAATCCCTGAGTTACTGGCAAAAGCGTTCTACCTGGCATCTACAGGTCGGCCTGGTCCGGTAGTGGTGGAATTCCCGAAAGATATGATGAAGCCGGAAAATCGTTACCCCTTCGTTTTTCCAGAGAACGTTCAGCTTCGTTCATATAACCCAGTAAAAAAAGGGCATCCGAAACAAATTAAAAAAGCAGTATCGGCCATGCTGTCAGCGCAGCGACCCGTGTTGTATACCGGTGGTGGCATCATTCTCTCTGATTCATCCGAACGTCTGACAACACTGGCTGAACTGTTAAATGCACCAGTGACAAATACCTTGATGGGACTGGGTGGTATCTCCGGAGAACATGAAAATTTTGTGGGCATGTTAGGCATGCATGGTTCCTATGCGGCGAATAAAACAATGGCGAATGCCGATGTGATTATCGCGCTGGGTGCTCGTTTTGATGATCGTGTGACTAACAACGTAAAACGCTTTTGTCCGGATGCTACCATTGTGCATGTTGATATCGATCCGACCGTTATTGCTAAAACAGTTCGTGTCGATATTCCTGTGGTGGGATCACTGGATGTTGTTATGGATCAGTTTATCACTGAGATTGAGAAACAGCGTCAGACCCGATTTGCGACTGAAGCACAGCAAGAGCAACTGGCTTTATCCCGTTATAACTGGTGGCAGCAAATCAATGACTGGCGCAATCAGTATAAACAACGTTACCAACCTTCCGATGACAAAATAAAACCTCAGATGGTAGTCGAGAAGCTGTATCAAATCACGCATGGTGATGCTTACATTACGTCAGATGTTGGTCAGCATCAGATGTTTGCAGCGCAATATTATCCGTTCAAAAAGCCGCGCCAGTGGATCAATTCGGGTGGTTTGGGGACTATGGGTTTTGGTTTACCTGCCGCCATGGGGGTGCAAATGGCATTTCCTGACGAATATGTGGTTTGTGTCACGGGTGATGGTTCTATTCAAATGAATATTCAGGAATTATCGACTTGCTTACAGTATAAGCTGCCCGTGAAAATCATTTCGTTAAATAACCGGGCGCTTGGCATGGTAAGACAATGGCAGGACATGATTTACGACGGTCGCCATTCCAGTTCTTATATGGAGTCTCTGCCTGACTTTGTGCAACTGGTTGAATCCTATGGACATGTTGGTATCAAAGTGAATCATCTGAATGAGTTGGACGATGCGTTGGAAAAAGCCTTTTCGTTAAAAGACAGGCTGGTGTTCGTCGATATTCTGGTCGATCAGTCTGAACATGTTTATCCAATGCAAGTGCGTCATGGTGCAGTGGACGATATGTGGATCAGCAAGGGAGTGAAAGCATAATGCGTTGTGTACTATCCATCCTGTTAGAAAATGAGCCCGGTGCATTGTCTCGTATTGTTGGCTTGTTTTCTCAACGAGCATTTAACATCGAAAGCCTGACGGTTGCCCCAACCGATGATCACAGCTTATCCCGCATGACGATTGAGACTCGGGGAGATGAGCGAGTGATCGAGCAAATCCTTAAGCAAGTTAACAAGTTAGTAGACGTGTTAAAGGTCACTGAACTGACGGAAGCTGCATACGTTGAACGTGAATTGATGTTGGTAAAACTCAATGCTGATGACGCTGCTGGAAGGGCTGACATTCAGCGCTGTTGTGAAGTATTTCGTGGTCAGATCGTCGATATGAATCACCAGACACACACTGTTCAGTTGATCGGCGCAGGTGAAAAGCTGGATGCCTTTTTGCAAACTTTGCGCAATATGGCGGAAGTCGTTGAAGTGGTTCGTTCAGGTGTTGTTGGGCTTTCTCGTGGTGAAAAAGCACTAAAAGCCAGTTAATGGCTGGGCAGTGTTTGCTCTGCTGACCAGTTATCAAAGGCGCGTTGAGCGACAGGATGAAGTTGCCTACGCGCCTTTTTTGATGGGTTGATATGACCAAGACACAGCACAATGCGTTGATATTCAGGGCTGTAACGGTGAAATAAGATAATGGGTTTGTTGTTGGTAGAAGTGATTGAGCTACATTGCAGTGCGGGTGACTGTGCATCTGATTTCAGGGTCTTAAGTTTGTATATCGCCTGTTGTACATCGGCTTGCACTGAAGACGTTTGTTGAACAAACCATTGCTGGAACAGAAAAGTGGTACTGAAAGGTGCTTGAGGACTGAACATGGTGTCTTCCGTGAACATATTTTCTGATGAAAGAATGTGAGCCGACTACCTTCGGCTCACATAACGAGACTGGATTCGAACGACTTGGTTAGAATGATGCGATTAAACTAACCACGAGATTCTGACCGACTTCATTTTGTCCTGAGCCATGCACCCGGTAATTCTTATCAAACATGTTTTCAAAGGCCAGATTGAGGGTGAATTGATCGTTAAAGCGATAGCCACCGCGAAGATTGATCAGTCCGTAGCCGGGCGTTCCACCAGGCGGAATCCGCTGTGTATCACCCTGGTCACGAGTCGATAGTTTATCTGCACGTTTTGCACCCATCCATTGTGCTTCAAGCCACCAGTCTGATGAAGGTTCCCACAAGACCGAAAGTTGGCCCGTTAGCGGCATTAAGCGACTGATGTATTCACGCTCAACCGGTTGATCAGGATCGATATAGTTATCAACTTTACCAGTTAACCAGGCCGTTTTAGCACCTACTGTCAGGGTTTCAGTAAGCTTGTAGGCAATATCGAATTCTGCGCCTGCAACATAGCCATCACCGACGTTATCTTTGGTAATCTCGAATTCACCATCTTCGTTCAGATTGCCAGTAGGAAAGCGTTGGATCTGATCGTCAACAAAGGTGTAATAAGTTGAGAAATCAATGCTTACCTGATCGCCACGGAAACGGAAACCGGCATCAATTGTGATGAAGTCTTCAGGATCAAGATCAGTTGAAGGAATTTCGAATTCATTACTTCTTGCGCTGTCAAAGCGTGTCATGTCAGACAAATTCGGTGCCCGGAAGCTTTGTGACACGCCTGCGAAGTACTGGCGTTTTTGATCGTCGCTCAGGTAGTTCAGTTTAATGTTAGCAACAAAGGCTGACCAGTCGTCGCTGACGGAGATTTTATCACCTGATAATGGGTCTTTAACGCTGTCGGCATCCAGCTCAGTGTAATTAAACCGAACACCGGCATCCAGGCTCAAATTGTCGTTTAATGGTGTTTTCGACTGAACATACAATCCGTGCCAGTCGTAATCGGCATCATCTGCTACCGGACCCTGAATATCGCTTTTAGACGAATAGCTGTCTATTGAATCGAAATAGCCATCGTAGCCCCAGACCAGTGAAGTCTCATTCCACTGGCTGACGAATCGAGCTTGTAAGCCAAGCGTATCAACATCAATACCTTGCTGATCGTGTCGATCATTGGTGCGTAGTCGATCTCTGAATTCCTCCTGACGGTGCCATGAGAATGTAAGATCCATGCTATCAACACCGGCAAATGGGTTAATCCCCGATAAGCGGGTGTATGCAAGTTGACGTTTTTGATCAAGGTCGCGTCGTAATTCGTTGCCGACAGTTGTTCCACTAAAGCTGATACCTGCGTTGGTCTTATGAGTACGTGGAACGTCTAATTGCCGGGTTGAAAAGAAGGCGCTGGTGAGTGACCAGTCGTTATTGATTTGCCACAACCATTTTGCATCAACGTTGTATTCGTCGTAGCCCGTATTGTGTTGTGTATTGGTTGGGCTGCCAGCTTCAACATCGCCAAAATGTTTTGCTGTAATACCCAAAGACAGCGCTGAATGGTCAGCAATTGCAGTTTGACCCTGAGCGCGAACGATATTAGAACTTTCACCTGTTGCTCCCCGGTAAATGAGGGAGCCTTGTGTTGTGGTGTCCAGTGTTAATCCATTGCTGAACGCCTGTACGGTCCCACCAATAGCATCTGAACCATAAAGTGTAGAACCTGCACCTTTAACAACTTCAAAATGATTAACTGAGAACATATCAATAGTAGACCAGTACTGATTCGGTCCATCACGAAATATTGAATTATTCAGCTTTATACCGTCGAACATGAACAGGGTTCGATAACCAGTGAAACCCCGAATGTAAGGAGAACCCTGACCATAACCCGTCTTTTGCACCATGACGCCAGAAACATCGCGTAATGCATCTACGGTACTACGATATTGCTTTCGTTCCAGCATGGTTTCATCAATCTGAATACTGGCCCAGGGGCTGTTCATTTGATTAACTTCTACCCGGTCTGCGGTAACTACAATAACTTCAGGAAAACTATCGTCGTCTGCGATAGCGAAGAAAGGAGAAAGTAAGGGAATACAAGAGAGTAAATATTTGTCCTTTGTCATGCATAAGTCCTCAATATGGGTAAAAAATCGAGGCGATATTACCCGGAATAGTTCCTGTTTTCAATGGACTCTAAAAAGGAACTTGTAAGAATTTACGAGAAGATAGTGAAGAGGAGGTTATGGAGAATCATCCCTGATTCCTTTAGGAACTACTTTTGAACACTCAATAGAGGCGTTGGCGTAATTTACGCTTGATATTTAAGAATATCATCAATGAAACAGCGGTAATCGTCAACAGCAAAAAAAGGGTCAGTATCAACGTTCGGCTTTTTACTGTCTGGTTGTAATACTGCGGATAACCATTTGATACCAAATTTTTGAGCGACTGTCAGTATACGAAGACTGTCATCAATAAATAATGTTCGTGCGGGGTCAAATTTAAGGCGTTGATGAACATGTCGCCATAATTCAGGTGATTCCTTAGAAACGCCATATTCATGAACCGAGATCATGGTATCCAGATAACTGCCCAGTGCAGTGTGTTCAAGTTTCAACGAAAGACTGCCCGGGTGAGCATTGGTGACTAAGGCAACCTGGCGGCCACTTTGTTTTAATGCTGACAAGAATGGTGGTACATCTTCCCGCATACTGATTAGATGCTGCACTTCTCGTTTCATTTCAGTAATTGGTAGCTTTAAGGTATCAGCCCAGTAATCAAGGCAGTACCAGCTAATGGTGCCGTGAACTTTTTCATATTCCTGATTCAAAATATCCCGAGCTTCTTCCTGTGGAAGTTGAAAATGTTCAGCATAGCGCTCTGGAAGATATTCCATCCAAAAGTGATTATCGTAGTGCAGGTCCAGTAGTGTGCCATCCATATCTAACAGGACAGTATCGATTTGTGACCAGTCTGGTTTGTTCATAGGAAAAATATCTCCAGTGGTGGACCCGTGTGTGCCTTTGCCGTTTTAAATAGGACAAATAAGGTTTATCATGAAATTCTTTACGGCCAATAATATCAAAATCAATAGTATGGGTGACAATAAAGACAGTAAAAAGCTGCCGATTATCACGCAAAGTGAAATTGTTGCACAGAGCCGACTATTTAATGTAGAGCAAATTCATTTAACCTTCTCTAACGGTGAAGATCGTGTCTATGAGCGGATTAAAGGTGGTGGTCGGGGTGCTGTGTTGGTAGTTCCAATGATTGATGACAATACGATGTTATTAATTAAGGAATATTCGGCAGGAACTCACGATTATCAACTAGGCTTTCCAAAGGGGCTGATTGATCCGGGTGAAAGTGTGCTTGATGCTGCAAACCGGGAATTAAAAGAAGAAATAGGTTTTGGCGCGAACGAACTGGTTCCTCTAAAAGTTGTGTCTTTGGCGCCTGGTTTTTTCAATGCAAAAATGACCATTCTGTTTGCTCGTGATTTATATCCTGAAAGACTGGAAGGCGATGAGCCGGAAGAGTTGGAAGTCGTTCGTTGGCGACTGGATGATTTTGAGTCATTGCTTGTGCGGGAAGATTTTACGGAATCCCGCAGTGTAAGTGCCTTGTTTCTGGCCCGAGAGTGGCTTGCAAAGTCACGCAACGATAACCTGTAGTTGATGTAGGATCGCATTAGCAAGACAGGTTGAAAGCAGTTTAATCAACGGCAGGAGAACTATGCCTGAAAATTACCTGGAAGATGTAAAGCGATTAGCAAGAACGGCTGGCCAGGCCATTTTAGCTATTTACAATAATGGACAGTTCGAACAGTACACGAAAGATGACACCTCACCCGTGACATCGGCCGATTATGTATCGAACGAAGTATTAATGAACGGACTTAAATCACTGACGCCGGATATACCGGTGATTTCTGAAGAGACGCCAGCATCCTCTCTGGCAGAACGCAAACAGTGGCAACGTTACTGGTTACTTGATCCATTAGATGGCACGCAGGAATTTATTGCTAAATCAGGTGATTTTGCTGTCAATATTGCTTTGGTTGAGAATGGCTGGCCTGTATTAGGCGTTATTTACTGGCCGACACAGGATGTAACGTATTTTGCGACTAAGGGGCAGGGCGCATTCAAGCAATGTCCAAAGGGCACGGTACAAATTTCAGTGGCCAGACATATTAAAGATTTTCGAGTGGCCGTTAGTCGCGTACAAAAGCGAGAGTTGGTTACTCAATACATCAATGATGATGTGGAATTATCATTCATTCAACTGGGCAGCTGTTCACTAAAAAATTGCTTCGTCGCAGAAGGTAAAGCTGACTGCTATTTACGTGTCGGGCCTACTGGTGAATGGGACACCGGAGCTTCGCATGTGATTGTAGAAGAAGCGGGTGGAAAAATTATAGATAGTGAATTTAAATCATTGAGTTACAACCGTAGAGAAACGCTGGGTAATCCCGATTTCATGGCGTTAGGTGACCAGACTATTGACTGGGAGTCGATGATTAAACCACACACAACAAGCCGAAAACTGTAGTTTCTTATCAGAGCGACCTGAAAACGGGCGAATTTATCATCGCCCGTTTTTTGTTTTTATCATGATTGCATCGTTACTGACTGTCATTGGTGGTATGTAAAGCGACACGATTGCCTTCACTGTCTATTATGATGGCTCGTTTACCGTAAGGGCCTATCGCATGAATGGGCTCCAGAATTTCACCGCCCCATTCAACAACCTGAGAAACAGCTTCTTCAATACGACCATCTACATTTAAATAAAGTAATACAGCATTGTTTGTGTTGATGGGATCGTCTGTCGGCACCAGGCAGCCACCGTTTCCTTCCGTGTGATCTAACACCGCGAATTCGAATCCTTCATGTGATTCTACATGTACTGCAATACCAAGAACTTTGGCATAAAACTGAGTGGCGCGTTTTAAATCATTTACTGCAATATCGAACCAGACAACCCGGTTGTGCAACGTATTTAAATCACTCATTGTTTGTACCTTTATTTTTGTTGTGACTTGCAAGTTTTAGCACTGGAGAGAAGAATCTGCAATGGAATATAGTGGACGAATCCAAAGAAGAGACAGAATATTTTCACAGACATAGGTAAGATACTGAGTCTGACAAGTGCCAGACTCAGTTGAGGGTGTTACCAGTTTATCTGAATCCTGCATTGATGTTTTTCAATGCTTTACTGCCCGGACACAGAACGTCGGCGTTGAGCTTGTTAAGTGGTGTGTGAGTGGTTTGATTAATCTCGTGATATTCCTCAGCCTGAGGGTCGATGTATAACAATCCAGTCAAAATCTGACCTTTTTGATTGTGAGTCTCTATTGCTTCCAGCGCTTTATAACGATTTTGCGGATCATAATCTGAACCTGTGGTGTTTACTTTGATCACTGAACCATCATGTAAACAGATTTCCTGAACGCTACCATCTTCAGGTTGTGCTGCAATAATTTCTTCCTTGACCGGCACATAGTCGGTCACACCAGCCGTTTGGACATGGTCATAAACATAATCATAACTGTGAGGTGAATCGTTATGATTATTGAAGGTGACACAAGGGGAGATGATATCGATAAATGCAAAACCTTGATGACTCAATGCAGCTTTTAATAACGAAACCAGTTGTTGTTTATCACCAGAAAAGCTTCTTGCGACAAAGCTGGCTCCGAGTTGTAGTGCCATGACGCATAGATCGATTTCTTCAAATGGATTCACTTCGCCTTTTTTGGTTTTCGAACCATGATGTGCCGTTGCTGATGTCTGGCCTTTAGTCAGACCATAAACGCCATTATTAGCAACCATGTACAGCATGTTCAGTCTGCGCCTTACGACGTGGGCAAACTGGCCTAGACCAATAGATGCGCTATCTCCATCGCCTGACATACCAATGTACTTCAGATTTCGGTTTGCCATATTCGCTCCTGTCGCAACGGATGGCATCCGTCCATGTACAGAGTTAAAGCCATGAGCGCGATTCAGGAAATAGTTCGGCGCTTTTGAAGAACAGCCAATACCGGACACTTTAACGATTTCGTGCGGTGGTAACGAAAGTTCAGTACAGGCCTGAACGACGGCAGAACCGATCATGTCATGACCACAACCTGCACATAACGTGGATAAACTACCTTCGTAATCGCGGTAAGTCAGACCCAGATCGTTAACGGGTAGTCTTGGATGTTGAAATTTTGATTTTACGAAACTCATGCGACACCTGCTTCACTACTGGTTTGCGAATTAAGCCATTGATTAACGTTATCTACGATGGTGTTTGCGGTGATGGGATAACCGTCATAATGAAGAATAGATTGCAGTCTTGCCGGAGCAATACTGAGTTCATTCACGATAAGGGTTTTCATCTGGGCATCGCGGTTTTGTTCGATAACAAAGACATGCTTATGTTCGTCGATAAAGGTGTTGACCTGGTTATTGAAAGGGAATGCTTTGATACGCATGGTATCTACTTGCAGACCTTGCTCATGCAACATATCAACAGTTTCAGTAATTGCCTGATCGGTTGTACCGTAGTAAATCAAGCCAACTGGCGCAGGTTTAGCCTGTGAGGTGATTTCTGGTGCCGGAACCATTTCTGCTGCGGTTGCAAATTTGCGAAGCAGGCGAATCATGTTTCGCTCATATTCTTCACCTTTTTCGGTGTAGACCGCGAATTCATTTCTGGATGTGCCTCGAGTAAAGAATGAACCTTTTTCAGGGTGAGTACCTGGTAATGTGCGGTAACAGATGCCATCGCCATCAACATCAAGATAACGCCCGAATTTTTCAATTCGATCCAGATCTTCAGCGGATAACACCTTACCCCGGTCATATTCTTTTGCATCGTCCCAGAACAAAGGTTCACTCAGGTGATCATTCATCCCAAGGTCAAGGTCGCTCATCAACATGATTGGCGTTTGTAATTGTTCTGCCAGTTCAAATGATTCAGCACTCATTTCAAAACATTCTGCCGGACTGGATGGGAACAGCATCACATGTTTGGTATCGCCATGAGAGCCGTAAGCACATGCAAGAACGTCGGATTGTTGCGTGCGTGTAGGCATACCGGTTGAAGGGCCTGCACGTTGGATATTCATGAGTACCAGAGGCACTTCAGCGAAGTAAGCAAGACCGATAAATTCAGTCATGAGTGAAACACCCGGGCCAGAAGTCGCAGTAAATGAGCGGGCACCGTTCCAGCTTGCGCCGATAGCAATACCAACGGCTGCTATTTCATCTTCTGCCTGAATACTGGCGTAGTTCTTTTCACCTGTTGCTGGCTCGATACGCAGGCGTTTGCAGTAATTATTGTAACTTTCTACTACCGATGTTGATGGTGTTATCGGGTACCAACCCGCAACGGTGGCACCGCCATAGACAGCGCCCAGACCACTGGCCGTATTGCCATCAACCAGAATTTTGTCACCGACTAAATCTCGGCGTGCCACGGTAACACCAATCGGACATTCGTAATGAGTCGAGGCGTATTGATAGCCGAATTCCAGTGCCTGAATATTTGGCACGATTAGTTTTTCTTTGCCTTTAAACTGATCAGCAACCAAATCTTTCAGTACTTCGAATTCAATATTCAAAAATGCAGCCAGTGCGCCAACGTAAATCACGTTTTTAAATAACTGACGTTGACGGGGATCAGAATATTGTTTGCGGCAGATATCCGTAATAGGAATGCTCAGGTAGTTAATATCATCACGCTGTATTGTTGGATCAAGAGGGCGTGTTGAGTCGTACAGTAACCAACCACCTGTGGCGACATTCTGAATGTCTTGTTTGATACTCTGCGCATTCATAGCTACAACAATGTCTGCATTTCCTTCACGACGACCCAGATAGCTTTTTTCACTGACACGAACTTCGTACCAGGTCGGCATGCCCTGAATATTTGAAGGGAAGATATTTTTAGCAGCAATAGGAATGCCCATGCGGAAGATTGATTTTGCAAACAGGTGGTTCGCGCTCGCTGAACCCGTACCATTGGTATTTGCAAATCGAATTACAAATTCATTTAGTTTATTCAGCTTTTTCATCAGAGTTTCGCTATTTCCTGTTTCAAATCGAATTTCTGCATATCCCACGCACCCGTTGGGCAACGTTCTGCACACAGACCACAATGCAGACACACATCCTCATCTTTTGCCATGACTCTGCCTGTCTTTAATTCTCCTGATACATAAATATCCTGAGCGGTATTCTCTGCCGGGACGATAAGGTTGGCTCTTAATTCCTGTTCATCGCTGTTATCAAGGAAGTTGATACAATCCATTGGGCAGATTTCCACGCAGGAATTACATTCAATACAGCGATTGTCAAAGAATACGGTTTGGACGTCACAGGACAGACAGCGGTGAGCTTCTTTTAAGGCGAGTTGTTCGTCGTAACCGAGTTCTACTTCGGCCGCCAGGGTTTTTACCGCTTCTTCCCAGTCCATGTGTGGCACTGCGTAGCGAACATCATGGCTAACTTCGTTTTGATAGCTCCACTCGTGAATGCCCATTTTTTGGCTGATAAGCGCGAATTCTCTGTCATCACGATCGTCTGCCCCTTTACCCTGACAGAAATTATGAATAGAAATAGCCGCCTGGTGGCCATGAGCAACCGCCGTAATAATGTTCTCTGGTCCAAAGGCAGCATCACCACCAAAAAAGATTTTAGGGTGGGTTGACTGGAAAGAGGTTTTGTTCAGAACCGGTTGATCCCATTTATTGAACTCAATGCCGATATCGCGTTCAATCCAGGGGAATGCAGTATCCTGACCAATCGCAACGATAACTTCATCACAAGGGATGGTCAGTGTTTCACCCGTATTAACCAAAGAACGACGGCCATTCTCATCGTAAACTGACTGAACTTCTTCAAAGACGATGCCAACCAGTTTACCGTCTTCGACCAGGTATTCTTTTGGATTGTGATTAGGAATAATCTCAATGCCTTCAGCTGCGGCATCTTCTTTTTCCCAGGGAGACGCTTTCATGTCTTCGTAGCTACTGCGAACGACAACTTTAACTTCACTGCCACCTATACGTTTTGATGTGCGACAGCAGTCCATCGCGGTATTACCACCACCGAGCACGACCACACGTTTACTGACAGAATCGATGTGTTTGAAACTAACGTTCGCTAACCACTCGATGCCGATATGAATATTGTCTTTGGCTTCTTCGTAGCCAGGGATAATCATCGGTCTGCCTTTCGGTGCGCCGGTCCCTACAAAGATCGCATCGTATTCTTCACCTAAGAGACTCGACATGCTGGTGATTTCACTGCCATATCGGACATCAACGCCCATATCCAGTACGTAATCACACTCTTCATCAAGTACGGTTTCAGGCAAACGAAACAGTGGAATCTGACTACGCATCATTCCGCCAGCTTTCGCATCACGCTCATATAACACGATCTGATAGCCTAAGGGGGCAAGATCTCTGGCAACAGACAATGATGCGGGACCGCCGCCAATCAGTGCGATTTTCTTGCCATTTTTTTCGTTGGGAATGGTGGGTAGGAATTCTGAAATATCATCCCGGTAATCAGCTGTTACTCGTTTTAGTCGACAAATTGCTACCGGATCTTCGTCTGATTCTAAACGACCTCGGCGGCATGCCGGTTCACAAGGCCTGTCACAAACGCGTCCAAGGATGCCGGGGAAAACATTGGATTGCCAGTTGATCATGTAGGCTTCGGTATAACGCCGTTCGGCAATCAGTCTTATATATTCAGGTACCGGAGTATGTGCCGGGCAGGCGTAGGAGCAATCCACTACCTTTTCAAAATGCTGGTGGTTGTCTATGTTCGTTTTTTTCACGGTATCTACCCATCGGTGGAAAAGTATTTTTTACTGGTTAGTCCATTAATGGCATACAGCTGGTGGTCTTGTTCTTTATTTAAAATAATTAACTGATTGTCAAATAATGGTTAATAAAAATCCTCAATTATTTTTATCTAAGCTAAACCCTTAACGTCGTGGATGATGTTTGGAATTTGTTCAGCAAATAAAAGGGTAATTGACTACTTTTTGTCAGATTACAATGAAGAACAGAAAATTTAAATTATTATTTCACTTCGTTATTCCACAAATGTAAATGCATATTACAGCATTGAAAAATAAAGAAAAATCACTAACTTCTGCTGTTTTAATGATGATTGTCACTTAATTCTTCAGGTAAATATCCACCTGTGATTGTGAAGGTTTTCATGTTTTAAATTTAAAACTTTAGATGTGAAAATCTGTATTAAGCATTATAAGTTGAAGATTTATTAAACTTACCCTGGTTAAGGTCTTTGTAGGAAAAAACATCAATTTTAAATTATGCAGATATCTTGCATTAAATAAATGTAACCATAACGTTAACTTTTTATGTTTCTGTGACAGGAATAATCCAGTTGGTTGATGCGGGATTTACTGAGCTGAAGCTGAATAATGCTGAGTTGTTTTCTAACTCTCTATTTTTATGATTCTTTTTGTATTAGTGGATATTCATTTAAAAACAGCTGTTTTCAGTCGAATGCTATTGTGGTGAATAGGGTTTTAATAAGCGGAGGCAAGGTTGATGTAATGGGCTATAGCTGGCTGTAGCCTGGCTGTGGATGTAAGTTTTAAGGGGCGTTGTACTTATTTGGCATCAGCAGAGTAATAGCAGCAATTTATTTTGTTGAATAACGTTAACGGGTGCAAGGTCTTTGTTTTTTGTGAATTTAAATGCGGGAAAATGGAATAAATAATTTGTGAATTTTAAAGATGTTTTTGTTTTAAAAGCGACTGTATTGGAATACAGCCGCTTTTTAGGAATAACAAATCAGACTAATGACAAATGACTATAAGTTGTCAGTGACGCTGAAACTCTGCCAGTGTTGTTATTTACGTGATGTAAATTACTGCTTTTACAGAGTCTTAGTTAACTGACTGTTTGCCAGCTCGTCTGAAATATCGGTTATCAATGTGCTATACGATTAAAGTACGCCACGCTTCATCTGGTCACGTTCGATAGAATCGAACAGCGCCTGGAAGTTACCTTCACCAAAACCGCGATCGTCTTCACGTTGAATCATCTCGATAAAGATTGGACCAAACAGATTTTTCGTGAAGATTTGAAGCAGGTATGAACCTTCAGCCTGGCTATCAACCAAGATCTGGTGGTCTCTGATTTTCTGGCGATCTTCTTTAACCCATGGAACGCGATCAAAGATTTCGTCATAGTAAGATTCGATGATGTCCAGAGTTTGAATCGTTGAGCCATCCAGTTTATCCAGTGAATCAACCAGGTCGCGTGTCAGGAAGGCAAGATGCTGAACGCCCGGGCCATTGTATTCATTCAAATACTCATCAATCTGGTTATTGTTGTCGTCTTTACCTTCGTTGATTGGGATACAGAACTGACCACAAGGAGATTGAAGTGCATAAGAAAGTAATGCCGTCTTTTGTCCTTTGATATCGAAGTAACGAATTTCTTCAAAGTTGAAAACGTCTTTGTAGAAGTTCGCCCATTTTTCCATCGTGCCTTTATAGACATTATTTGTCAGGTGATCGACAGCCATGAAACCTTTTTCTTCAACGATAGTTGGAGATTCAAGCGCTTCAAAATCATTGTCGTAGATTGAGCCTTTATCACCGAACGTATCAATGAAATAAATCAGGCTATCACCGATACCATAGATTGCCGGATATGGCAGATCTTTATGTGCAGCGTCGTCTGCTGGCTTAGCACCGCGCTTTACTGCTTCTTCAAATGCGAAAGCTGCGTCTTCTACACGCCAGCCCATAGAGCAAATTGCAGGTCCGTGACGCTTGGCAAAGCCTTCGGAGAAACCGCCACGTTCGCTATTTAGTAGGAAATGGATATCGTTCTGGTTGTAGTAGAAGATATCTTTACCTTTATATTTTTTCGTTTTAGAAAATCCAAAATCAGTGAAGACTTTATCCATGTAATCACTGTCAGGCGTGGCATACTCGGTAAATTCAATACCCTTCAGGCCAATAGGATTTTTTTGGTCTGCCATTTTTTCACTCTCAACATTATTTACGGTTAGCCGTTGATTATGTTGAATGCCGGGTAAATTGCCTAGCACAGGCCGTGAGGTGTGTGATGTGCATATGTTGTAATATTCGCGTTACGTTGGCAGTAAATATTGCCAGTGCTGAATATTTGAGAGTCAGAATTTATGCGCTGGAAATAGTGAGAGCCAGAAAATTGCAGTCTGGCTCTGGTGATAGCGATGATTAGTTCGTTTCTGCGTTGAATTGGTCGGCTGGCATGATATTGACGGTTTCGTGTAATTCTGAGTAAACAATCACGGCCAGATTTCTTTCCAACTGAAGTTTTACCTCATTGATTTTGGCTTCCAGGCTGACTTCCTGTTCACCGTAATCGGTGCCTTCTCGCAGAATAAATTCACGAATAATGTTGTCCAGCGCTTCGGCACTGAGTTGTTTCCAGGGAATGATCAAGATTGACCTCCGGTACGAAACTTCTTCAATTGCTCTGCAATATATAACGGTGCTCGTTTTTCTAACCAGAATGTAGGATTCATCGGGTTTTTCCCACTCAGGAAACCAACATGTCCACCGGCTTCACTCAATTCGTACTGAATCGTCGGTGAGAGATCGGCTGATGAGGGAATGACGCTGTGTGACATAAATGGATCGTCTTTAGCGTGAATGAATAAGCTGGGGGTTTTTATTGATTTTAAAAACTGTAAGCCCGAGGCTTTAGCATAATAGTCGGCGGCACTTTTAAAGCCATGCAGTGGTGCTGTGATGGCGTCGTCAAACTGCATCAAGGTTTTGAAACGGGCAATTTGATCGGCTGACAGCTTTAAAGGAAAGGCACTCTTAAATGCTTCCATTTTTTTGATCGTTGTGTTCTTCAGCATATCGAGTAAGTATTTTTGGTAGATTCTGGAGAATCGTCGCGAAATGCGCTCAGCGCATCCTGCCAGATGGAGTGGGGCTGAAATAACAACGGCTGAAGCAAGCTGAGACAAGTGACTTTCCTCACCCAGGTATTTAGTCAGTACATTACCACCCAGACTGAAGCCTATGGCTGATAATGGCGCTGTAGGGTAATGGGACTGAATATGATTGAGAAAGAAACGTGCGTCTTCAGTTTCGCCAGAATGGTAAGCTCGAGCATGTTTATTGAGCTTTCCTGAACACCCTCTGAAATGCATCAGTACACCAATCCAACCCTGCGCTCGAATTGCATCCATCATACCTCTGGCATAAAAGCTGTTGATTGAACCTTCAAGACCGTGAAAGACCGCGACAATCGGTGTGGTTTCACCTTGTTCAGGTTTTCTTGTCCATGCCAGATCAACAAAGTCACCGTCCGGTAGCGTTAATGTTTCGGTTGTTACATTAAGCGTATGATTCTTACGATAAACTCGCGGTAGAATAGTTTGGAGGTGACAATTTTTTAGCCACCATGCTGGTTTAAAATCACTTTCAATAATCATCGATTTTTTATTCAAACAATAGTAAATTGGTCGGTCCAGTTACACTCAGATTCAACTGCCAGAGGTTATTATATGGACAGACGCGACTTTTTAAAGGCCGGATTGCTGTCGGGCGGGGTTCTGGCGACCGGTACAACGTTGTATGGTTGCTCTGATTTAAAGCCTGTGCCTTCTTCAACGGTCATCAGTGAAGAAGCGATTTTATCCTTACAAGCACTCATTCCTGTCTTTCTGTCCGGCATGCTTCCCGAAAACGCTGAACAACGCGCACGCATTATAAATGATGTTATTGCAGACATGGAGCTCGCAATTAAAAAGTTCCCACCTCACACGCAAGATGAACTTCAGCAACTATTTGAAATGTTGAATAACCGACTGGTTGTACTGGCTTTTGTTGGTAAATTTGCGGTAGTTGCTGAACTGTCTACTTCTCAAATGGTCACATTAATAAATGCGTGGCGATATAATTTTGTTGGTTTGTTGAACACAGCCTATGCAGGATTAAAAGAACTGATTTTTGCGGCCTTTTATGGTTCGCCAGATAACTGGCATCTGATTAATTATAAGAAACCAATGTTGGGGTAATAAATGGTTGTAGATCCCATTAAACAAGGTCTTTCACGTGGCTGGACTGTTATTGACGGCACCCGGATTACAGAAAGTAAAACACTGGAAGCTGATGTTGTTATCGTTGGTAGTGGTGCCGGTGGTGGTGTTACCGCTGAAGTTTTGAGTGACGCTGGATTGCGCGTCATCATTGTAGAAATGGGGTCGTTACGATCATCCAGTAACTTCGATATGGAGGAGCGTTCTGCTTATCCGTTCTTGTATCAGGAGTCTGCGGCCAGAAAAACGAAAGACAAAGCGATTGGTGTATTACAAGGTCGGACGGTTGGCGGCTCTACCACCGTTAACTGGACTACATCAATTCGCACACCTGAGAATACTCAACAATTCTGGCAGGATAAATTTGGGGTTAAGTTGACTGGCGACGACACACTTACTCCCTGGTTTGAAAAAGCTGAAAAGCGATTAAACATCCATAAGTGGCCTGTCCCTCCTAATCGAAATAATCAGGCATTAAAAGACGGCTGTGAAAAGTTAGGCTGGGATTACACCATTATTAACCGTAACGTGAATGGTTGTGCCAATCTGGGCTATTGCGGCATGGGATGCCCGATAAATGCGAAGCAGTCAATGTTGGTGACCACGATTCCTACTGCAATGGATAATGGCGCGACGCTGTTAAACAACGTGTTGGTCCAGAAACTTGAGATTCGTGATGACAAAGTTCAGTCTGTTCAGGCGATTCCACTGGACGAAAACTTCATTCGCAGAACCGATGTAACGTTAACGCTTAAAGCCCGGCATTATGTGTTGAGTGCTGGCGCTATTGGAACTCCTGCGATTCTTAAACGGTCGGGCGCACCGGATCGTTCTGGACGAACGGGAAAGCACACCTTTTTGCATCCAACGGTTATAACTGGCGCACTGATGGACCAGCAGATAGATGGTCATGCCGGTGCTCCTCAGTCTGTTTATTCTGATGAATTTTTATGGCGCAACGGCGTTGATGGTCCTGCCGGTTATAAGCTGGAAGTTCCGCCGGTTCACCCGGTATTGATTGGCAGTAAGTTGATGGGGTATGGCGAAACTCATGCTGAATTAATGCAGCAAATGAATAATGTTCAGATTATGCTGGCGTTAATCCGTGATGGATTTCATGAAGACAGCCCCGGTGGTACGGTTGAAATCAATAAGTATGGTGATCCTGTGTTGGATTATCCTGTTAATGATTTCCTGCTTAATGCGATCAAGCGAGCATGGGCGACAATGATCGAATTACAGTTTGCGATTGGTGCTAAAGCGGCATTCCCAACTCATGATGATGCAAGGTTATATACCTCCTGGAAGCAGGCTAAAAAAGCGCTGGATGAGTTGAGTTACGAAAAGTATAAAGTCACGATTGCGTCTGCGCATGTAATGGGGGGATGCAATATGGGTGAGTCTGAATTGACGTCTGTTGTTTCAAGTTATGGACAACATCACCAGGTTGAAAATTTATCTGTGCATGATGGCTCAGTCTTTCCGACCAGTCTCGGAGCAAATCCTCAGTTATCCATTTATGGCCTTATTTACCGCAATGCGACAGCACTGGCGAGTCGACTAAAAACGTCTTGATACACCTGACATAAGAACGAAAAAGGCCTTACTCGGTATGAGTAAGGCTTTCCGATTTGTAATCTTCAACAGTGTTTAGCGTAAACCGGTTTTCTGTTAAAGATTTACCACCATGTTGCTTCGATGAAGGCCCATTGCTGGTTGAAGTTTTCCATTGGCAGACGTTTGAAATCTGAACGGACAAATTGAGTAATCTTACCTTCAACAATCGCCAGCAACAGATTCGCCAGCGTACTTTCATCGATGGGGAATGCTTTACCTTCTCTGAGTTTTCTCTCTCGTAATACTTGTTTTAACTGAGTTTCCAGTTTCTCAAATAATAAAGAAATTCGGCTACGTAATCTTTCCTGCTCACCCTGAAGGGCATCGCCACTTAAAATTCGGCTAATGCCTGGGTTTCTCTCTGCGAATTCCGTCAGTAATCGGAGAATATGTTTAACTCGCTCAACCGAGGTTTTCTCATGATCAATGATCAGGTTAATTCTGGATAGTAACGTCTGCTCGATAAACTCTATTAGTCCTTCAAACATTTTTGCTTTGCTTGGAAAGTGACGATAAAGAGCTGCTTCCGATACACCTACGGTTTGGGCCAGCTTAGCTGTTGTTATTCGCTGTCCTGGATTTGTTTCCAGCATTTCTGCCAGACATTGCAGGATTTGTTCTTTTCTGTTGCTGCGCCGGGTGGTTGCCATTCCTCATTCCTATGAATTAATCATGTACTACATTTGGTAATGAACGGAGTCAAAATAAAACGTTTTAGGGTTATTTTCGGCCTGAGTGACCAAAGCCGCCTTCACCACGTTCTGAAGAATCGAATTCGTCAACGATGTTAAATTCGGCTTGTACGACAGGCACGAATACAAGTTGCGCAATACGATCACCAGGTTCGATAGTGAATGTTGACTGACCTCTGTTCCATACGGAAACCATGAGTTGTCCCTGGTAGTCTGAATCAATCAGACCAACTAAGTTACCCAGCACGATACCATGTTTATGGCCAAGGCCCGAGCGGGGAAGGATTGTTGCACACAATGAAGGATCTGCAATGTGAATTGCAAGTCCGGTCGGGATAAGATGTGTTTCCCCAGGCGCTACGCTTAGTGCTTCGTCAAGACATGCTCTCAGATCCAGTCCGGCTGAACCAGGCGTTGCGTAGGCGGGTAAAGGGAATTGTTGACCAATACGGTCGTCCAGTATTTTTAGTTCAATAGCTTTCATAGTTGTTTCTGATATCCCGGAAGGATGGTGTTCAAAAGTTGTTTAGCCAGGCTTTTTTTGTCGGCTAATGGTAATTGCTGGGAGCCGTCTTGCCAATAAATAGTTAGTGCATTGTTGTCAGAATTAAAGCCCTGACCGGATACTGAAACATCATTGGCGCAAATCATATCCAGATTCTTTTTTGCCAGTTTGTTACGGGCGTATTGTTCAACGTGTTGAGTTTCAGCGGCGAAACCAACGGTGAAAGGACGGTCTTTGGTTAATGCCGCAACACTGGCGACAATATCTGGATTCTGCTTTAGTGTAATTGTTAAGCCGTCATCAGCGGACTTCTTCATCTTTTGATCATTAACGGCTATCGGTGCGTAATCAGCGACGGCGGCACACGCAATGAAAATATGGCTGCTTACGGCCTGAGTCATCGCTGCTTTATACATATCTTCAGCGCTAACAACGTTTATGCGGTTGACCTTGTCCGGTGTATTTAATGCTACTGGTCCGGCAATCAGATTAACGTTTGCTCCAGCTTCTGCTGCGGCTTGTGCAATGGCAAAACCCATTTTTCCGGAACTGTGATTACTCAGATATCTAACCGGGTCCAGTGCTTCGCGAGTGGGCCCCGCTGTAATGGTAACTGTTAAGCCAGAGTAGTCAGGGCTGTTGTTAGTAGACGTGGGTGACAGGCAATTAATGATGTTATTGACCAGGGTTGCAGGTTCTTCCATTCGGCCCGGACCGACATCACCGCAGGCTTGCTGACCTTGTGCAGGGCCCCAGATTAATGTGCCTCGTTGGGTTAGCATGGTCAGATTTTCCTGTGTGGCGGGGTGCTTGTACATTTGCTGATTCATCGCTGGCGCTATTGCGACTTGTGCATCGGTTGCCAGAATGAGTGTTGTCAGCAAATCATTTGCCATACCTGCACGAATACGAGCAATGGCATCAGCTGATGCGGGAGCGACAACAATTAAATCTGCCCATTTAGCAAATTCAATATGTCCCATTGCAGCTTCTGCTTGCGGATCAAGAAGACTGTCGCTGACAAGGTTGCCACTAACGGCTTGTAAAGTCAGGGGCGTAATAAAGGCTTTAGCACCTTCTGTCATTACGACTTTTACTTCACACCCGTGTTCTTTCAATCGGCGAACCAGCTCAGGGCATTTATAAGCAGCGATTCCGCCAGTCATGCCTAAAACAACTTTTTTACCTGTTAATAAGCCCATTGATAACTCTGTATTAATATAGGAAAAACTAATAGTGATTACAGTATGTCGGTGATATGCTTCATCGCGACGGCGCATAAGATAGCATTATTACCGGTTGGTTTTGAGCGTTTATTTAATCACTGAGTATAAGGCTGTGCTGCCGTATGGATATCTTCATTATTAAACTGCATAAAAGGAAGACGGAATTATGCAAATCAAGGACTGGCCCGCCCAGGAAAGACCTCGCGAACGTTTACTTCAATCTGGCGCTGATAAGCTAACTGATGCTGAATTACTGGCTATATTTCTCCGTACTGGTGTTCCAGGGCGAAGTGCTATCGAACTCTCCCGTGACTTGTTGAAAGAATTTGGTGATCTACGGCGATTATTATCGTCATCATTAGAACAATTCTGCGGTGTGAAAGGACTGGGGGAGGCTAAGTATGCTCAGCTTCAGGCTGTGCTTGAGTTGTCAAAGCGATTTTTTCTACAACAGTTACAAGCTCGCAGTGTTATCGAATCACCCGAATCGGTAAAGCAGTATCTGCAGCTGCAATTGCAGGATGAAAGAGATGAAATATTTATGGTGGTTTATCTCGATAGTCATCATCGGGTTATTTCATCAGAAGAATTATTTTACGGCACAATAAACAGTGCGATGGTCTATCCAAGAGTGTTACTTCGACGAGTTATTGAGGAAAATGCAGCCGCAGTAATTTTTGCTCACAATCACCCTTCAGGTGTCGCTGAACCCAGTGACGATGATATTGAACTGACACGCCGATTAAAAATTTTATTGAAACAAATTGACGTTAACATTCTTGATCATGTGATCGTTGGAGATGCTTACACGGTGTCGCTCGCAGAAAGGGGAAAACTGTGAAACTTCTTTCAAAACAGTTTTTTCTATCTATAGATGATTTTGGTTTAAATAAGGGAATTGTTAAATATTTGTATTAAATTCAAGCTTTTGATTGATTAGTGAACGAATTTAAGTCCTTTTTCAATCAAAAAGGCACGTTAATCTAATTGCAAACTATTCTCATTAACGTTATTCTTGTCACATGTTTTGGCGTTTAACGGTATAAATCATGTTTGTATGTGTTTGTAATTCAGTAACGGATAAAGATATAGAAGCAGCTGTTGATGGTGGCGTTGAGTCAATGAAAGAGCTGCGAGATAGTACAAAACTAGGTACGCGTTGTGGTAAATGTGTACGCTATGCAACGATGGTATTAGATGATGCTATCGATGAAAAAATAAAATCAGGTCAGGTGTACTTTACCAATGCAGCATAACTGGGGCGTATACGCTCCAGTTTCGTTTTCCCTCCCTGCAAATACCCATCTATACGGCTAATCAATGGCTTATCATTGATAATTGCTGTTTCAAATATGCAAAAACAGACTGCAAACATCCTGTTGTTTGTACTAAACTAGTCATCATTATTTTCCCGAGTCGTTGTGATCAGACCACCTTTTCGAAACGCAGTGTGAATTCTGTGCATTGAAAGGGATCACTGCCTCGATTTATCCCTAAATTACAACAGGAAAAATCCGATGAAAGGCGATCCGAAAGTCATTGAACATTTAAATAAAGTTTTAGCTAATGAGCTTATCGCAATTAATCAGTACTTCTTACATGCCCGTATGTTTAAAGACTGGGGTCTGAAAGCTATCGCTGATAAGGAATATCACGAATCAATCGATGAAATGAAGCATGCTGATAAGCTTATTGAACGTATTTTATTTTTAGAAGGACTGCCGAACCTTCAGGATCTTGGAAAACTTCTGGTTGGTCAGGATACAAAAGAAATGCTTGAGTGTGATCTTAAGTTAGAAAAGATGGCGATCCCTGATCTTAAAGAAGCCATTGTTTATTGTGAAAGTGTGCAGGATTTCATCTCTCGTGACATTTTTAAAGATATCCTTGAGAGTGAAGAGGAACACGTTGACTGGCTTGAAACACAGCTTGGTTTAATCGATAAAATTGGTATTGAGAATTTCCTTCAAGCCCAGATTATCGACGAATAATTATATATTTGGCTTAATTTTCCGATAGTTACCTGGATTTACTGGTTTTTTCACAAAAAAGTATTTAAAAACCGGGCTCCTTAAATCTTGATCTTGATGACTTTATCGTGTATAAATTGCGCCCTTTCAGAAATCAGTGCAATGCTAAATACAGGATTGCTGCAACAGAGATATTTGGAGACGGTTTTAAATGTCCAAAGTATGCCAAGTGACAGGTAAGCGGCCAACGGTTGGTAATAACCGTTCACACGCAAGAAACGCTACAAAGCGTCGTTTCCTGCCAAACTTACAAAGCCATCGTTTTTGGGTAGAAAGCGAAAAACGTTTCGTTAAATTACGTTTATCAACTAAAGGTATGCGTATTATCGATAAGAAAGGCATCGACGCTGTGCTTGCTGAATTGCGAGCTCGCGGTGAGAAAATTTAAGGGTAACGAGATATGCGCGATAAGATTCGTCTAGTTTCGACTGCTGGTACTGGCTTTTTTTATACTACTGATAAAAACAAGCGTAACATGCCAGAAAAAATGGAGATCAAAAAGTACGATCCTAAAGTTCGTAAACATGTGATCTTCAAAGAAGCAAAAATTAAATAATTTTTGTTTTGATGATTTAAGAAAACCCGACTTTGTGTCGGGTTTTTTATTTCCGCTGAAAAAATTTATGTAAAGGTGGATTTGAATGTTTCGATTAAGTAGAAAAGCCTGGAATAATGTGCTGATGTTCAGCATGCTAATTATGATCATGGTATTTAATGGTCTACATAATCGATTTAACGCTTCAGAAGACACATTGTCAGCCCAACCTTTGATAGCAGCTGATGAGTTGATTCTATCGTTGGATTTCAATCAGTATGTTATTGAGCGAATCGGACGCACCTGGCGTCTTGTGAGTAAAGAAACAACGCCTGCCTTGTCTGATGAAAGGGTTGCTAACGTTGCTATTGCCTGGCAACAGCAATATTTAGAACATGCAGGTAATGAAGCATCTGCTTTGATCAATAATGGACAAACACCTGCACAGATCGTGACGATTTGGTTAGCCGGGCATAGTGATGGTCAGGTTTTCGCGTTCTATCAGGATGCCGGACGCTGGTTTGTCAGGCATCAACAGTCGGAACGCTTGATGATCGTTTCCGATGAATTATATTCTTCATTTATACCTGTAACGCTGTCTGCGTCGCCATAATTATTTTCAACTATTTCCTGAATAACTCCCTCACCTTTAGCTTTGTCACACTTTCTTTTATTATTGCCATCCTTTTTCGTTTTCAGAGATAAAAATGCCAGAGTTACCAGAAGTTGAAGTCAGCCGAATGGGGATTGAACCTCACATTAAAGGCAAAGAAATCAAGAAGGTTATTGTTCGCCACCCTCAATTACGATGGCCGATACCAGAAGGTGTTCACCGAATGGAAGGTCAGCGTGTGACTGCTGTTACACGGCGAGCGAAATATCTGATGATAGAAACGGCGGAAGGTACTGGAATTCTGCATCTGGGGATGTCAGGCAAATTACGTGTCATTGAAGGTGATACGCCGTTAATTAAGCATGACCATGTAGATATCACGTTTGAAGATGGTCAGGTGCTGCGTTTCAATGATCCTCGTCGTTTTGGTGCGTTTCTATGGCAAGGTATTGAAGAACCGACTTTGTCTTTATTGACCAACCTTGGACCAGAGCCTCTACTGGATGATTTTAACGTTGATTATCTGGTGTCTCGACTGGCAAAAAAGAAAACAAACATTAAGCAAACCATCATGGACAACAAGATTGTTGTTGGAGTTGGTAACATCTATGCCAATGAAGCATTGTTTAAAGCTGGAATAAGGCCTGACAGAGCCGCTGACACGCTGTCAGAGGATGATATTGGACGTCTGGTGCCAATTATTAAAGAAACGCTGGCAAATGCGATTAAGCAAGGCGGAACGACATTAAAAGATTTTGCTCAGACGGATGGAAAGCCGGGATACTTTGCCCAGGAGCTATTAGTATATAGTCGAGGTGACCAACCTTGCTTTACCTGCGGTACAGAATTAACTGAAAAACGTATTGGTCAGCGTTCAACGGTATTTTGTCACATTTGTCAGCATTAGAGTAAGCAAGCCCTTATCTGACGCTAACGCTTAACTGACGTGGATTGGATATAAAAACCAGACCACGTCAGAAAAATGTTTCAATTTGTCTCATCTCTCTTGGCATTATTGCCGAAATTTCTCATTATTAGCCGTTAAATTTTTAGCACGGCTTTCTCGTGTAACAAACAATAATAATTCAGGATAACAACATGAAGAAGACACTTCTGGCTACGGCTGTTGCCAGTGCGTTATTGTTGTCAGGTTGTATGACAACAAATTCTGCACCTGCTCAACAAACTGCGACAGCAACTCAAGCGGCACAACAGGACATTTTTACAACTCCGTGGACAATGGAAGAGTTACCAAATGGTCTGAAAGTTATCGTCGTTAAAACTAATTACCCAGGCGTTGTTTCGATGAATATCCCTGTATCTACAGGGTCGAGAAATGAAGTTGAAGAAGGCAAAACCGGTTTTGCACATTTCTTCGAACATATGATGTTCAAAGGTACTGATAATATGTCAGCCGATGAATATGACCGTATTCTGAAAAATGCGGGGGTTGATAACAGAGCTTATACAACCGATGACTACACAAACTACTATTCTTCTTTCTCAAAAGAACATCTGAAGAAAATGCTTGAGCTGGAAGCTGACCGTTTCCAGAACTTGTCTTATACAGAAGCACAATTCAGAACAGAAGCACTGACCGTAAAAGGTGAGTATCTGAAGAATAATGCTAATCCTTTCCGTCGTTTGTTCGAAAAGGCCCGTGACCTGGGTTATGACGAACACACCTACAAGCACACCACAATGGGATTCTTCCGTGATATCGAAGCGATGCCTGATCAAATGGAATATGCAAAAGTGTTCTTTGATCGTTTTTATCGTCCGGAAAATGTCAGCATTGTCATTACAGGTGATGTAAACCCTCAAGAAACAATCGGTTGGGTGAAAGAATTCTGGAGTGACTGGAAGCCTGGTGACTACAAAGCATCTATTCCTGTTGAGCCTCGCCAGAAGAGCGCTAAGTATGGTCATATTGAATTTGAAGGTATGAACGGCCACTGGGTCAGTGTTGCTTTCCACGGCCCTGATTTTCAGCCCGAACAAAAAGATAAACCAGCCATTGATCTGATTGGTGAGCTTTTCTTCTCTGAAACATCAGATATTTATCAAAAACTGGTCGTAAATGAACAGAAAGCGAATCAGTTCTTTAAATGGTTCCCAGATCGTAAAGATCCAACGTTAATGTTCCTGATGGCGCAGGTAAACAACGAAGAAGACGTTGCTTATGTGAAAGATGAGATTGCAAAAACGTTTGCTAAAGCAAGAACATCAATGGTTGAAGCGCAAAAACTGGCAGATTTGAAATCGAATCTGAAATACAGCTTTGTCAGCGAGTTGGACAGCTCAACAGAGATCGGCAGTATGCTAGCTCGCTATGTTCACTTTGAACGCTCTCCGGTTGTGTTGAATGAACTATATCGTTCATTTGATAAAGTTTCTGCCGCCGATATTAAAGAAGTGGCAAACAAATACTTCCAGGACGACCAGTTCGTTACGGTAACAATGTCAGCCTTGCCTGAAATTAAAGGCGTTGATAACAACATGTCTGTTGATCGTTATGCTAAAGCATCGGATAAACCGGTTAATGCTAAGTTTGCGTTCCTGGACAAGCGAAATGAATCTGCTCTGGTTGATATCAACTTCTTATTCCACACTGGTGCAGCAGAAGATCCTGAGGGTAAAAAAGGTCTTGCAGCATTAACAGCCCATATGTTGGCTGAAGGTGGCTCTGCGGCGATGAGCTTCAGTGATATTCAGCGTGCTATGTATCCTATCGCTGGTCGATTTGGTGTTCAGATCGATAAAGAAATGATTTCACTCAGTGGACGTGTTCATCAGGATAATCTTGATAAATGGTACGGTCTGGTTCAACAGCAAGTGCTTAATCCGGGTTGGCGCGAAGAAGACTTCAATCGTTTGAAGACTCAATTGTTGAATGAAATTAAGAATGACCTGAAGACAGCTAACGATGAAGAACTGGGTAAAGAGGTTCTTTATGCACAGCTATACGAAGGACATCCATATGGTAGTTTCAACAGTGGTGATATTTCAGATCTTGAATCCATTACTCTGGAAGATGTAAAAGCATTTTACCGTGATCAGTTCACGCAGAAACGATTAACTGTTGGTATGACAGGTAATATCTCTGATACGTTTAAAGCAAAACTGGAACGAGATTTCGCGTCATTACCTGTTGGTGATAAAGCGCGTGTTGCTGTTGCAAAAGCGCCTGAACTAAAAGGTCGTTCAGCGACTGTTGTTGAAAAATCGGCGAAATCAACCGCAGTATCATTTGGTTTCCCAATCGACACGATTCGAAGTGATAAAGACTGGGTTGCATTGTGGTTAGTGCGTTCTTACTTTGGTCAGCACAGAAGTCATAACAGCTTCCTGTACAACCGTATTCGTCAGGAACGTGGAATGAACTACGGTGACTATGCGTATATTGAGTATTTCCCTCGTGGCATGTTCCAGACGCAACCTGATGCTAACCTGGGTCGTTCATCACAAATATTCCAGATTTGGTTACGTCCATTACGTTCTAACAATGATGCTCATTTTGCAACGCGTGTAGCAATGTATGAACTGGACAAGCTGATTAATGAAGGTATGACCGCAGAAAACTTCGAAAATACGAAGAACTTCCTGTACAACTTTGTGCCTCAGTTAGTCGCAAGCCAGGATAAGCAACTGGGTTACGCACTGGATAGTCGTTTTTACAATACGGATGAATTTGTCGCGTATGTACGAAAAGGTCTTGATGCGTTAAAACTGGACGATGTTAACCGTGTTATCCGTGACAATTTACAAACGGACGACATTCACTATGTCTTTATCACAGGCGATGGCGAAGACATGAAACAGCGTCTTGTGAGTGAGCAGATTTCTCCATTGAAATATAACAGTGAGAAGTCTCAGGATATTCTTAACGAAGATAAAGTGATTGAGAATCTTAAGCTAAACCTGAAAGGTGCTGATGTGGCGATTACGCCAGTGAAGGACGTGTTCTTCTAAATCTTCCTGCCAAGTTTAGGGTCAACAGACTCTAACACGCTATTCGTAATAAGCGCTGACCAGATTATCTGGCAGCGCTTTTTTATTGGTCGCTTTTCTATCGGTCAGCTTTTCCGTTCGCTGAAATGTGTCTTAATACTATTTGTACTATGTGTTCTGTCTAAAAATTAGAGAGAGTTGCCACGGTCATGTCTATTCAGGGAGAGTATGATAAACCCTGATAATAACCTGGGATATATTTAGGTATTTTTGTTAACAAATCAGTAGCTTAACCCCAGTTTATGTCCAGGAAACAGCCCATGTTTACCTGTAGTCGTGAATTTAAGAAAACATGTCGTTTTTTTACTATTCGTTGACTGACATGGCTTATACCTTGGTAACTGTGGAATACAGGACACGTAGGCCGCACTATCCAGGTATTAAAGCCACCCCAATTGGCGTTAATTAGATTAAATTTTCTCTCTTTGATTTGATCTGCTGGAGACACTATAAAAAACCAACGATTAATTACAAATAACCTTACACCCCCGTTCTCGGCTCAGATTCTACCGGTCTGAGCCGAGTTTTTTCTTTCTGCGTACCAAACCTGGCGTGAGCTTTATCATATTAATCTCTATGCAGTCCCTCCCTGCTTTATTGAATGAGTTCAGCCTGACAAATCAACCAGTTTGTTGATCTGAGTTTAATTTTTACTCGATACAAAATGATTAAATGGATATACAGAATGATATAAATATCTATATGAGAATTATTTTATTGACTAATTAAATAACTCATATAGGTTATCTCAGTAATTCGGGATATTGAAATTCAAAGAAGAGCCATACTGATGTATGGCTTGAGTTCAGAGGTAAAAAACAGAGAGATAGCCTGGCTGAATGACTGGATTTAAGATGAATACGGACTGATTTTTAATGGAGAATATAGTAAGGACAGGATGGTCGAATAGTGATAATTTTTGAATAAATAAAAATGCAAAAATACTTTTAAAACAATGATTTAACTGTTGTTGTCGTTTTTATGCGAAATTTTGTCGTTCTTGTACTAGATGGATTTTTAGTGTTTCCGTAGTCTTTGCACCAAGCCTGCTGGCGGGAAACACCGAAAGATGGCCTGTAACAGAAAAGAGTAAATAATTACCGCTGATACAGGCATCTTTTAAAGAGCGGAAATAATAAAAACAAAAAGTAAAAATGGAATAATTAATAAAAATACGGATTTAATTATTCAGAGATTATCAGACTTGCTATACAAGAAGTCACACTGGCAACCTCGTCTGTAAATATACGAAATAGCGGTTGTATATTTACAGGCGAACGCTTCCAGATTGACTCAGGACTTTGTCAGGACATTGAGATTCTCAGGACATCAGATTGATATTTTCCAAGGAGTGATATCAAGCTGAGTGGTTTGGATCCCAAGGGTAAATCGGCAAAGCTGCCTGTTTCTCCTGTCAAAGCTGTTTCATTGGGAAATCATAAATGATGCCTCAATGGACATAGCAATCAATATCCAGTCGTCTTTCAACGTCTTTAACGGCGAAATAATCACAAAAATAATTTGAATACGATCGGGTGTTGCCATCATTTTTCAACAATTACTAATAAATTTTTGAGTTTAGTTCATGATATCGAACGCCAGACCGGTTGTTGCGGCCACGTCTTGCTCGTTCGGGGAGAGCTTTATGTCGGTAGAAAATTCAAAACCTAACAACATAACTACATTTGGCGCGTTTTCCGGGGTGTTACTGATTACAGTACTGGTGGCTGTATATGTATTCACAAATCGCGCGATTCCAGAGAAATCTTCATGGATCATCAAATCTGATAACTACACCGAGCTGCTAGCGGCTTTGAGTAAAGAAGTTGATGACCAGCCTACGCATTTATTGCCGATTATTAATAGTGTGGCTATTGATCTGACTAGCGAGCAAAAAGCCAGAATCGCCAGTAAATATAACTTCAGATTTTCTGAAAACTCCTCTTTGATGATGGTTGATAGTTTCCGTGCTGCAAAAGAAGTACGTGAATCAGCTTACCTTAATAGTGACAATTCTCGTCCGGTGGCAGCAGTGCCGTATTTGATTGATGCTGATTTACTGCATTATCAGGGACGTTTCGGTGATGGTGTGACGATTGCGTTCATCGATACGGGTATTTCGACGATGCACAGACTTAACAAAGATGTTTATGGTCGGCCTAAAGCGATTGGCATTTATGATGCGCAGCAGGATAAAGAGTTTTACAGCGCTCCAGAATCAAGCGGCCATGGTACACACGTCGCCAGTGTTGCATCAAACAGTGATTTTGATGATTACGGCCGTATTTATGGTGTCGCGCCGAACGCTTTCACGCTCGGTATTAAAGCATTTGATAATGATGGTCGTGGTAATTATGCGGATGTGATCCGTGGTATTGATTACGCTGTGCGTCAAAAAGACTGGTTGAATATTCGTGTACTTAATATGTCATTCAGTGGACCTGTTCGTTCTCAATACTGGGATGATCCGCTGAATCAGGCGGTGATGAAAGCGTGGGACGCGGGTATCGTTGTTATTGCCTCTGCCGGTAATAAAGGGCCTGAGGCCATGACAATCGGTGTACCGGGAAATGTGCCGTATATTATTACTGTTGGTGCAATGACTGATAACTACACGCCATTTGATGCCAGTGATGACAAACTTGCGTCGTTCAGTTCGACAGGACCGACAGTCGAAGGATTTGTTAAACCTGAAATTCTGGCACCGGGTGGTCATGTTCCTGGATTGATGAGTCTGAGTTCTGAACTGGCGATTCAATATCCTGAGTATCACGATGGCTATCGTTATTTCAGAATGTCGGGTACTTCTCAGGCTGCTGCCGTCGTGTCTGGTGTTGCTGCACTGATGATTAGTGAAGAACCTTACCTGAAGCCAAATGATGTGAAATGTCGTTTAATTCGTAGCGCGAAAACGGCGATGAAAGCGGATGATGAAATGGCTTACAGCGTATTCCAGCAAGGTGTTGGAATGGTAAACGCTTATGCCGCAATGCGTGAAACATCGTTAGGTTGTGCAAATGAGCAGCTTGATATTAAGAGTGATATTGCAGGAACTCAGCATTACTACGGTCCGGCTGATATTGATCAAAACGGTATGTTCTACATTAAAGGTGCAGAATCATATTCGTGGAATCCTGACGGTTTCTCTACAAAGAGCAGTGGTGGCTTCTTATGGCGTCCATCGCTGGTTGGAGATGGTGGCTTCCTGTGGCGTCCTCTGGAATCCGACGGTGGTTTCTTATGGCGTCCAATTGAAACAGATAGCTTTATCTGGCAAGACAATCTGTCAACTGATGGCGGATTCCTGTGGCGCACAAAAGATGATTTCAGTGCCGCAGAAGGCATAGATGTGAATGTCTGGGTAGAGCAACAATAGAATTTAACTGACTGACCAACATAGCAAAAGCAGGGTGTTAGAGCGTATCTGATACCCTGCTTTTTATTTTTGGTGTGTAACATGGTTAAATGGGGGCTTCCCGAGCTGAGCACGGTCATAGTGACTAAAATCATGAACAGCGCAGTGCTTATATAATTCAAATAATAATATTGAAAAACAGCGATTAATGACCAGCAAATTCTCTTCATTCATTAAGCAGTGCTTCATAACGACTGTACTGTTACTTTTTTCAACCGTTAGCGTAAATGCCAACACGTTGAACTTATTCAAAAAATTCTCCAATGATAATCCATTATCTTATCAGTCTGTTCGAAGTATTACTCAGGACTCGTATGGTTTTATCTGGTTAGGTACTCAGGAAGGTCTGCATCGTTACGATGGCTATAAATTAAAGAGCTATCACCATAATCCTCAGGATAAATCATCACTTAGCGCGGATGCGATCAGCGCAATTATTGCAGATAACGATGGCCAGCTTTGGATTGGTACTCGTGGTGGAGGACTGAACCTTTACTTGCCAGATACAGACAGTTTTCAGCGCTTTAATACCACAACAAAAGATACACCGCTTAGTAATGACAATATCAATACATTACTTCAAGCCTCTAATGGCAGCATCTGGGCGGGTACTGAGAATGGTCTGAACATTATTTCAAGAACGGATGACGGGTTTGATATCACGACGGAAGTTTTTGCTGAAGAAGCCAGAAATGTAAAAGGTGTTGCCATCATAGAAATGGTTATTGAAACCAGTATTGGCGAAATCTGGGTTGCTACAAATGGCGGCGGAATACACGTTTTTGATAACAAAGGTAATTACTTACGTAATATTCGCGCTGACAGTGTACCGGGTATTGTTAGTGATCAAATCAAATCATTGTTTCAGGATCATGAAAACCACATTTGGATTGGTACGCTGGAAGGTGGATTGGTGCGACTAAATCCAGTGACAGGCATGACTCGGGCTTACACCATTACCAACGAAGGTAGTACCAGTAACAACATTGTGCATTATATTTATCAGGATTCGGATGCTCGTCTCTGGGTTGCAACAGACAGAGGGTTATTGATTCTGGATAGTGGGGAAGGGCAGTTTCAACGCATCAATTCTAACTCATTAAACCCGCTTAGTTTATCGAACGATGTTGTGCTTACGATTTACGAGGACAACAACAATGTTATCTGGGTCGGTACTTTTTCTGGTGTTAACCGCTGGGACCCTTACGTAACCACATTCAAAACATATGATGTTCAGAGCCACCCGACACTCACAGATAACATCATCACATCATTTGCTCAGGTTAACGAAAACCAGGTATTTATAGGCACGTACAGTGGTGGCATCAATCTGCTGGACGAGATAACGGAAGAAATCACTGAGCCTGCGTTTAATGATGTATTCAGGCAAGTTCGTATCATGACGTTGTTTGCTCACGGGCATGAATTATGGGTTGGTACTCGGGCATCTGGACTATATGTCGTTAATTTAAAAACCAGCGAAGTAAAAAATTATCGTCACGATACAAATCAGAAAGACTCAATTTCTGCTGATAGCGTCACCGATATCATTCGTGACAGTATGGGACGAATCTGGATTTCTACCTATCAGGGCGGTATTAATCTGTTTAACGGAAACGGTAGTTTTACCCGCTTTTTAGCGACTGAACCGGTTTCTCCTTCTGGCCCTCGGGTTAATCAGGTACTGCAATTACAGGAAGATCCTGGTGGAGCAATCTGGTTGGCAACCTATGGCGGAGGTGTAAGCCGTTTTAATCCTGAAACGCTGAAATTTGACCATATTATGCATGACGATGAACGTGTCACCAGCTTAAGTAGTGATTTGGCGTGGACCATGTTCAGAGATCGAAGCGATACTCTATGGATTGGTACGCAGGCTGCGGGTATCAACTTGCTTCCTGTTGAGGCGCAAATGGACAACCGACCTGTCTTTGGTCAACTGAATATACGTGATGGTATGAAAAGCCGAACAGTCTACGGAATTACGCAGGATCTGAATGGCGATATCTGGCTTAGTAGCAACAAAGGTATTTCCCGATTTTCGCCGGATACGCGCTCTTTCCGCCATTTTGGTACGACGCATGGCATCAAGGACCTGGAGTTCAATCATGGTGCAATTTTCCGCTCCTCAAGTAACAGCATCTACTTTGGTTCAGCTAAAGGTGTTACCCGACTGGACCCGCTACTGGAGCTGGCGCGACAACGAGCTCCTGAAGTTCGGTTGACCAATGTATTCAGGCTTAATGAACCGATGGCTTTTGATGATTCTCTGGCTGATATCAGTCAGGTGACGTTTGATCATAAAGACCAGTTGATCTCATTTGAGTATACCGGCCTGAATTATGGTTCGCCTGAAACAACTCGTTATCGTTATCGCCTGGTTGGTTTTGATAGTGAATGGATTGAAGCCGGGAAATTGAGACGGGCAACGTATACCAACTTACCGGCTGGGAACTATCAACTCAGAATCATTGCTGGTAACAGTGATGATGTCTGGAGCCAACCCGGATTAAGCCTTGATATTGTCGTCAAACCAGCCCCCTGGAATACCTGGTGGGCCTGGTTGGGCTATGTGTTGATTGTTGCGGCTGCTTTGCTTGCGTATTCTCGTTCAGTGAGTCGTAAATTGATTGCAGAACAACAGCAACGTATTAGCCTTAAGCAGCAAGTGCTTGAAAAAACACAAGACTTTCAGCAGAAGAATGTTGAATTAGAACGAGCAAATGAATTGCTTGAGAAGGCCGCGACGGTTGATAAGCTGACCGGAGTAAAAAGTCGCCGTTATCTGGATATCTATATTGAGCAAGCCAGTCGCCTGATGGCACAAATCCATCAGAATATTGCATCGGTTGATAAATACACGTTACCACGGCTTTACATCATGATGGTGAGTGTTGCTGATACAGATTCTGCAACGAATACTCAATTATTGAACCTGACTGATATTCTGCTTTACAGCCGAAATGATGACGACCTGGTGATTCGATGGTCTGATAATACCTTTGCGATTATCGGTTATGAGAAGGAAGACAATGCGAGACAACTCGCGATAAACCTGAACAACCGTATACCACAGGCGTTTGAGGCGGCTGATAAAGTCAAAATGGCTTACACCTTCTATCCGTTTAATCGAGAACAACCAATGGAGTTAAGTTGGGATAGTGTGAGTGTGATTGCCGAATTTGCGCTTGGCCTGGTGAAAAGTGATGCGAATACTAACTGGCTGGGTATCTACCAACCGGTTGTTCAGCCGTTCAATTATAATGAACTGATTCAGATAGGTAGTATTACGGATTTACATCAGTTGGTTAAAGCGAAAAGTGCTTAACCGACAGGAGCGACTACTGAAGCCGATGAAATTTATCGGTGAAGCAGGTAATCCGAATTGGGGTCGGATTACCTGTTGGCAAAGGCTGCCCTAATTGTTCTGATAAGCCCCTGAGCTATAAATAAGCTCGTAGCTGTGGCTGTAGATTTCGAGGATATTACCAAACGGGTCTTCCATGTAGATCATGCGGTAAGGTTTCTCGCCCGGATAGTAATATCTGGGTTTTTCCATTCTGCGCTTCCCTCCAGCTGCAACAATCTTGTCTGCCAAACCTTCTACATCAGGGTCCTGAACACAGTAATGGAAGACGCCTGTTTTCCAGTATTCAAAATTGTCTTCGGGGTTCTTCTGGTCTTTAAACTGAAAGAGCTCGACACCAATTCGGTCGCCTGTAGATAAATGAGCAATTTTAAATTTTTCCCAACCCGGGCCAAATACATCAGTACACATCTCTCCAATAGCACTGTTATCTTCGGTAATTTCAGTGGGTTCCATGATCAGATACCAACCCATCACCTGGGTATAAAACTCAACGGCCTTGTCGACGTCAGGTACTGAAATACCAATGTGTGAAAAATTACGTGGATATTGAGTTGTCATTTTTGCCTCCAGAATTATTTGATGAATAAAATAACGCCAACGGCTAAAATCGTAAAATTATCAAAATTGATATTTTTAAGTATATTTTGTAATGATTAATCCGGTTTTTCTAAATAGCTTCTGTAAATTGGTTGAAACAGGCCATTTCACCCGCACGGCGGAGGCACTGTTTATGACTCAGTCTGGTGTTAGCCAGCATATTAGAAAATTAGAAGAACAGCTGGATCAGGCGCTTTTGATTCGAGAAGGAAAATCGTTTTGTTTAACCGACGCTGGCGAGCGGTTTTATCTCGCCGCGAAGTCTGTTCTTGAATCGCTGAATGATCTGGAACAACTGGTTAAAGAAGATAATCCCTACTGTGGAGCGGTCAGTATTGTCTCGCCGGGAAGCCCCGGTTTAAAACTCTATCCTTCATTATTGACGTTGCAACAGCAATATCGGCATCTGACGATTCATTATCGTTTTTCGCCAAATCGCGATGTGGAACAATCAATGGCTGACGGACTTGCCGATATTGGCTTGATGACAACAGCGCCTGAACATGAAATGGTGAGTAGTACAGTGCTGGCTACAGAGCCTTTGCTTCTGGTTACACCGGCAGAGATGGATGTTGTAAGTTGGGAAGGATTACTCGCACTGGGTGTGATTGATCATCCTGATGGCGCTTATCATGTTACCCGGTTATTGAGCCAGAATATCGCGACGTTTGAGCATTATGCTCAGATTCCGGTGAGTGGTTTTTCCAATCAAATCAGCCTGATTCTTGAACCGGTAAGCAGAGGACTTGGCTTTACTGTGCTACCAGCGCATGCAGTGAACGCTTTCAGTGGATCTGAAAAGATCAAGGTTCATCAATTATCTCAGGTTGTAACAGAAACCTTGTATCTGTGTACTAATCGTCGCAGACCGCTCTCGGCCCGAGTAAATACAGTATTAGAGGAAATAACCCGGATAATGAAATCAGTGTGATACAGGGCGTTTAAGACCTGCCAGCACGGAGTTGGGTCAGCAGATGTGCCTGATATCAGGCACTCTGGTTTTCATTCCATTGCTTTTGATACTGAGTTGGCGTGCAGTCGAATTCTTCTTTAAAACACCGGCCAAAATATGTTTGAGAGGAAAAACCAACATCCATGGCGATTCGGCCAATCTGGTTACCACTTTTCAGTAGCTCTTGCGCTTTCTTCAACCTGAACTTCTTAATGAAGTTGTTCGGACTGATACCCAGTAAACTGTTCATCTTGCGCTGTAATTGTCGTTCACTCATCGCCAGTTCACTGGCCAGTGTCGAGATATCCAGTTGTGGATCGGTATATTGTTCGCTTACCAGTTTTTCCAGCTTCCGTAAAAACTTATCATCGGCCGATTCTTCTTCAGGTGCTGTTTCAGTCAGTTCCGCTGCATTTTGCTGAATTTGCTGATGTCGTATGTCTTTTTGTTGACTGGCAAACTGCTGCAAGTAGTGTTGTTGCAGTTGTTTGCGGGTATCAATAAGGTTTTTAATGCGGATCAGTAGTTCGTTCTGATTGAACGGTTTACACAAGTATTCATCAGCATTTAACTCAAGCCCTTCCAAACGAGAGTCGAGGTCTGATCGTGCCGTCAGTAAAATAATTGGAATATGTGCGGTAACTTCGTGACTTTTGATCGATTTAAGGACACTAAACCCATCGATGCCCGGGAGCATCAAGTCACAAACAATCAGGTCAGGAATATATTTACGCGCCAGATCAATGCCGGATTCACCACTACCTGCAATTAAACAGTGGTGATGCTGCTCAATGACATATTTAATATGGCTTTGCATGTCCGGATTGTCTTCAATGACCAATACCACTTGCTGAGAATGCTCTACCTGGGAGGTTGTGACACTCCGTTGCTCTGTCAGTAAAGTATTAACGTCATCTTCGAATAAGCTTTGTGGCGCGGAGTCTTGTTCAGCACCCGGTTCTGCTTTTGGAATAATCAGACTGAATTTACTGCCTCGACCTTCTTCACTGACCAGATTCATGCGCCATCCATGTGCTTTGACCAGTTCGTTTACCAGTGATAAGCCGATGCCGACGCCAAATGTGTTGTGCGTCATTGAATCTTCTACCCGCTGGAAACGATCAAAGATTTTATCCTGATATTGTTTACTGATGCCGATTCCGGAGTCCGTGATATCAATGGTGATTTCATTGTCCGCTTCATACACATTCACGGCCACAGAGCCGCCTTTCGGCGTGTATTTCATGGCATTAGATAACAAGTTGAAGATAATTTTTTCAAAACCCTGAGCATCACATTCAATCCAGAGATTGTCGGCAATGTCATGTGAAAACGTGAGCTGACTTTGTTCAGCCAGTCGAGTGAATGAATGGGTTGGCATATCCATCAGGCTTTTAACCCGATAAGTATTTTGTGTCAGCGTTGGATTATTGGATAGCCGTGACAGCTCTAATAGCTGTTCAACCATTCTTACCAGTCTTAATCCGTTACGTTTTGCGGTATCCAACTCAAGGCGTTCACTGTCGTTAACAGGTTTGCTCAGGTAGCGATCGATAATGCCATTGATGATGGTTAGCGGCGTTCGGAATTCATGAGAAATATTGGCGATGAATTTATCTTTCAATTCCAGTGTTTGCTGTTCCGCGAGTTTTCTTGATGTCAGATTGATAAAAGTAATAACAATCAGTGGCTGTTCATAACGTTCCGCCCATTGTAATTCGGCCTGGACAGGGAATTCTTTCCCGTCAGAACGGAGCGACAAACACTCTCTCGAAATGCCTGGATCTTTACGTTGCAATGAAAATACATTGCTCTGAAATTTGAAGAAGTAACGCATTTCATCGTCATTCGCGAATAAATCGCCAACATTCATGGATTTCAGATCTTTTTCAATGTACTGAAACATTTGTACGGCAGCAGGATTGGCAGAAAGGATTTCACCGGCAACCGTGGTGGTCAGAATGGCGTTGTTAGATACGTTAACGATTGCTTTGTCTTCACTGTATATCAACGAGTTATTAAGGTGTCGGATCTTTTGTGACTGCTCGGTATTTTGAATCGTTAATTCGGTGATATCACTAATTTGGCGGGCAAGCACTTTGTTTCGTTGTCGATTAATCGAGATGATTAAAGCTGTGCCAATTAACAACCAGATCATGACGACTAATGACTGCACTCCCGGGTTAGACATATAGCCAGTTTGCGCTGCCGTTCCCCATAAATGTGCAGCAATTAATAATGAAAACAACAACATGATCACGTTGGTTGTTTCAATAGGCCTACTATTTTTTACGGATGCGGATGATTGGGTGAACACGGAGAAAACCGCCGTGGCAAATATAATCAACCACACAAGTCGAATGCCGTATTTCACGTCAAAATAGAGCATATGAGAGAACAGACTGTCAGGCCCGTGAAGGACAGAAATATTTGTCATGCTTTGGATCATGGCGCTGGAAATAAACAGCAGATAAATTGTGCGCCAGTAAAACGTATTCGCTTGTAGCAAGCTGTGAGTCAGTTTGATCAGTACCAGCGTGCTGATCATTGAATTGAAATACAGAGAGGTGTTTTCGTTTAAATAAGTATCTTTAGCAAATCCGGCGGGAACCAGAATAAAGTAACAGAAACAGATAACAGTGAATAATATCGCCGGGACTCTGCCATTGGTGTATTGAGGAAGAGGCGTATTACTGAGATGAGGATTCGTCTCGATAGACAATAAGACAAAGAAATAAACAAATAAGGTGGAAAAGTCATCAAACAGTTGCAGTGAAACCGGTTCACCAATGCCAAATCGAATTAGCTTCATAAGAAGCATGCTGACGACGGCAAGGAGTAAAAATCGCCAGAATTGACGTTGTGATTCTGTCTCTGATCGTTTGAGGCTGAACAGAATAATAATACTGGCGGCAAGTTGAGAACCAACCAGGATCGAATGATGAACAGCATCGGACGCCACTGAAAACAACTCAGCTACCCAATCTGTAGACACCAGCATTAACAGAAAAATCCCGACCATGAAGATCCGGGCAATATACACGGACAAACAGATACCTCTTTTTGATTGTCTTTATTGTATCCGTCAAGAATGAGACTTAATCATTCTCATCGATTCACCCTCATTGATCTTCAATGCAACGTTGTTCTTATATGCAAACAGGCACTAATGAACGATAAGGACCAGGCATTATAACGAAAAAAAACCAGGTGTTTACCAGGTAAAGAGATTCAGTCGTTAGAAGGAGTGTAAAATATTGTTTATAAAGAATATCTGTTTTTGCCGGGATGAGGTTGGCAGGGTAGGTTAAGATAATCATTGTATTTCAAATGGTTAAGAAAAAGGCTGTTGTAAAGCCTTTTTCATTCGGGGTATGAGCTGCTTGTGGTCAGACCTGAAGTAGTCTTTTGACCTGACTAATTGCAGTTTCAAATGTTGCACTGTCATTGGTGACTCGTTGCAGAATTAAAGCCCCCTGAATTAATGCTAAAGCGGTCAGTGCTTTGTTTTCACTTTCTTCTTCTGAAAAGCCCGCATCTTTAAATAACTTGCACAATGACGAGTGCCAGTGTTCGCAAGCTGGCTTAAGAAACTCAGTGACGATCAACTCGTTATTGCCGATAGATAATGCATTCAATAAGCAATTCTTTTCACCCGACTGATAGAAGTCAGTTACTGCCTGACACATATTATTCATTCGTTCCTGAGGCGAGCTGTCATCAACCAGTGGTTCGAGTACGGTATCTGCCAGTTGTTGATAAACGGTCGCTAACATGACCCTCGCCATTTCATCTTTCCCGCCTGGAAAACGATGATACAAACTTGCTTTTTTTAAGCCTGTTTTTTCCTCAAGAATTTTTAATGTGGTGCCTTCCATGCCATGAGTTCGAAAAACATCGAACAGAATGCCAATAAGGTCAGATTGAGAAATTTTCGTCCCTGCCATAATGAATCCTCTGAGGGGTAGTTAGTTGTTGTGCTGACGAGATTGAATACCATGTATACCCCGTCATTGCTGAATCGCGATGAAAAACATTACTTGATTTCAGGGTTTGCATTTTACTAATCGTTCGGTAATATAGCAATCAAACTTTACCGAACGTTCGGTAAAGTTGTTGTAATTCATTAGCCACACCCTGAAACCTGTAGTATCGAACGGCAGTTCAAAAATAAAACAGAGAATAGCAGGAGTTGAGTAATGTCCGTAGAACTTACAATGCTGGCCTGGTCAGGCTTGTTAACATTGGCTGTGACGCTTGTCCAGGGAACGAGAAACGTATTGGTACTTGGATTACCAACCGCAGCCGGAAATCTTCACAACATTCCCGCCTGGGAAGGTTGGCATGATCGATTAAACCGTTCTCTTCGTAATTTGATCGAAGCTATGATCATATTCGCTCCTGTTGTTGTTGCAGCACATTTGTCGGGGAAAGCCAATGAAACCTCTGCGCTTGGTGCTCAGTTATTTTTCTTTTCACGTTTAGTCCACGCACCTGTTTATACCATTGGTATTCCCTATTTAAGAACATTTGCATGGTTTGGTGGGGTAGTTGGCATCATTATGGTTGGTTCCGTTTTTTTCTGAGTTCACAGGCTTGGTAAGCGGTAACGCCATCAATGGTCAGATTTTTCGGGTTGTTGAGCACAAATAAATTCTCAATACCCATTTCTTAATAATTCAAGGCAATAAAAGTAGTCTTTTTCGTGACGAGCACCTGAGTTCTTAGGGTCAACAGACCCGGGTATCGGTTTCCATTAATCTGGTGACGGTCATGAGAGTTTTAGCCTGATAACAGGAGAGTTGATATGTTTGAACCTGGTTGGAATCGCTCTGATTCACCTTTCCATAAAGGAGAGCAACTGCTGCAAGAACGTTATGGTGTCCGTGAACAACTGGAATCATTTGGTCGTCGTGTTATTCGTGATTATATGCCTGTTCAACACCAGGAGTTTTATGGTCAGCTTCCATTGCTGAATGTAGCGACCAGAGACAGCCAGGGGCGAGCCTGGGCGTCTGTTGTTGTGGGTGAGCCTGGTTTTATGCACGCGAATGATGGAAAAGTACTTAAAGTTGGTGCAAAGCCTTTACCGGGTGATCCGCTGAACGAAAACCTGAAAACCGGACAGTATATCGGCGTACTTGGGCTTGAGTTACATTCTCGTCGCCGTAATCGTATGTCCGGTAAAATTGGCGAAGTATCTGAAAATGGGTTTGATATCGAAGTGATTCAATCCTTCGGTAATTGTCCGCAATATATTCAAAGTCGTATGTTTAGCATGAACGAGGAGCGGGCAAAGGTTGAAACGCCAGAAGTCATAAAAAGTTCAACCTTTACCGATAAAATGACCGCTATTGTTGAAAATGCTGATACATTTTTTATTGCCAGCCTTTATGGTGATAACGACAGTGATTTGAGTCATGGCGCGGATGCTTCTCACCGAGGTGGACAACCGGGATTTGTTAAAGTCGAAAATGGCAACTCATTGGTGTGGCCTGACTTTATCGGTAACTTCCACTTTAATACGTTAGGCAATTTGATTCTGAATCCAAGCGCAGGATTGCTGTTCATCGACTTTGATCATGGTCATTTACTACATGTTACCGGTAAAGCCGAGATTATCTGGGGCGGACCAGAAGTTCAAAACTTTATGGGTGCAGAACGTATCGTGAAATTCGCACTGGATGAAGCGGTACTGGTTGAAAGTGTATTACCACTGGACTATCAGTTCGGTGATTACTCTCCTGTTCTGAGAAGAACCGGAACCTGGAAATAGGATTGTCATGGATTGGCAGGGGTTGATAGTTCAGTAGCTTAGGAAAAGTTCTCTGGATTATTGATCGTGTTCGTACAGTTATAGTGTGCGGACTCAGTGTTTTTGATAATAGCCGGGTCTGTTACCGCAAGGTTTCAGGCCCGGTTTGCTGCTAACAACATGATTTTGTCACGGTTTTGTTATGTTGGTTGTATTAATGACACAGTCATATCAAAATCAAAATGTTAGATTTGTCATCATTGATGTTCGAATGATGGTGGATAATTTATTGTGCGACAACTTCATTGAAACGAATATGCTAATTCTGTATTAATGAATCATCATTAATGATGATGTAGCACATACCTCTCAGGGATGACTTATTATAAAGTGATTTATACACCTCAGCATTGTGATTCTGTGAGTCCTGCAGAAACCTTGTAAGTCTGAAAATATCGAATACTCAGGGGTTGTATATTAGCGCGTTTGATCTGTTAAAAGATCAGATGCCGGGTTACGCGTGATCATCCGGGTAACAATGCTTTCTCTGGCTCTGCAATATTGAATTTGCCTTTCGGGGTTTTAAGTAATCAGTGCTCAGGAGTATGAATGGATAAATTCAAGGGTGGAAAGTTTGTCAGGCTACACGCAGTTATTATTTTTGTTTTCACGATCTTGTTGTCCCTGGTCATTATATGGTTTGGTAGCGCCGTCATTCTTCGCGTAAACAGTGTTGAGCAACTGTGGCAAACCTATAATCAGCATACTAATTCGTTGAGTCAGAGTCTGAATGAAATTCGTTCCAGCTTTGGCTATGGCGGATTTATCCATAATTTTAAAAATCTCATCCTGCGCCGTGATAAATCACTCATTCCTCAATTAGAAAAAGACCTCAAAAAAACCTACCAGGAACTGGACCGGCTGGAAAGCAACTTAATCGATGAACATCAAAAGGAAGCTGTTGCCCGATTCCGTTATGTGGTTGATAACTATGCGCGTAATTTTAAACTGGCTACTCAACTGATCGTTGATGATGCGCTTTCAACAAAAGACATTGATAAACGAGTGAAAGTTAATGATCAACCAGCTATTGAAGCACTGGAGCAGCTACACAATATATTTGTCAGTGTGGGCAAGGATGTGGAGTTTAAGACAACGCAAGAGTTGGATGCGGCTTCTGAATTTACCATGCGTGGTTTGTTATTTATTCCTGTTTTAATTATCAATGCATTTGTTCTTATTTTCTATCTACAACGACTAACCCGGGCAAACCGGGAATTGACGTTAACTAAACAATATTCCGATGATCTAATAGAAGCCGCTCCTGATGCGTTATTCATCATCGACAGTAAAGGCAAGATAGTTCAAACCAATATACAGGCTGAACGATTATTTGGTTACAACCGGGATGAACTTAGAGGCATGATCGTTGAACAGTTAATTCCTGAACGTTATCGGTTTGGCCATGTATCGTTAAGAAGTCAGTCTCATCGATACAATGTCGAACGCCCGATGTATAACACACCAGAATTACAGGCGTTGCACCGCGACGGTAAAGAGTTTCCGGTTGAAATCAGCTTGAGTTTCTCGCGCCAGGCAAAAGGCATGTTTTCTATCGCAATATTGCGTGATGTATCAGCCCGTAAAAAGAGCGAGCAGATACTACGTCGTAGTGAAAATATGCTGAACCAGGCGCAGCAAATAGCAGGATTAGGCAGTTGGGAATGGAATATTGAAACCGGCGTTCTTGGCTGGTCAGATGAAGTATTTCGAATTCTTGGTTGTGATCCTCAGTCGTTTGAGCCTTCGTTTGAACAATTTTTAACGTATGTCCATCCGGATGATCGTCAACGTGTCAGGGAAGCCGTCGAGAGTGCCATCGCGAAAAACGAAGACTATAAGGTAGAACATCGCATTTTACGCGATGACGGCGAAGAGCTGGTGGTAGTTGAGGAAGGAAAAGTTTTTGTCGATGATGAATCCAGTGCTTATATGTTAAGTACGATTCTGGATATTACTGAACGGAGTCGCGCTGCTGCTCGACTTAATCTGGCTAAACAGGTTTTTGATAATAGTTTAGAAGCCATTGCGGTTATGGATAACAAAGGCCGTATTATGGATATCAACTACGCATTCACGTTAATGACGGGTCAGGAGCGAGAAGCTCTGATAGGCCATATGCCAACGATGTTGATGTTGAGTCGGCAAGAAAACAATTTCGAAACAGATCTCTGGCAGGTTATTACTTCCAATGAACACTGGAAAGATGAAATCTGGAATCGCCATCAGGAAGGTGGATTAACACCAATCATGGCGTCATTTGCCCGGGTTTGTGGGCCTCAGGGAGAAGTTACACACTATATTGGAACGTTCTTCGATATCAGTGCGATGAAGGAAACACAGCATCAATTGGAAAGTCTCGCGCATTATGATCAACTAACACACTTATCGAATCGTTTTAATTTTTTCAGTCATCTCAAGAATGGTCTGGCTCGCGCTCAACGGTATCGCAATCGAGTTGCCATTATTTATATTGATCTTGACGGTTTCAAACAAGTGAATGATATATTCGGGCATGATGCCGGAGATGATTTACTGGTTAAAGCGGCTAATCTACTGCGAAGTTGTGTGCGTGAAGGTGATGTCGTTGCCCGATTTGGAGGTGATGAGTTTGTGATCTTGTTGCAGGATGAAGACAGTCTGGAACAGATAGAGACAGTGGCAAAGCGAATTCTGAGTTCACTGAATATTGATGTTGAAATTAACGGGCGCACGTCACACGTCAGTGCCAGTGTTGGTATTGCGGTATATCCGGATCATGGAACAGATGAGCAGGAATTGGTTAATCATGCTGACCAGGCGATGTATCAGGCCAAGCGGGCAGGTAAGAACGGTTATGCTATGTACTCAGCGGAAGTCGCGAACATGAGTCTGCCGAATTAGAACGTGTTGACCTTTTTCAGCAGACTAATGGCTAATGAAACTCGACTAAACATTTGAGCGACACATAGCACAGGCGTAAGCAGCGGCCTGCAATTACGCCAGAACCGCTTCTTCGTCGTACAGTTTAAATCGCAATGAACGAGGATAAGGGAAGATGTCGTCGTAACGTCCTTCACGGACGGCTGCTTGTTTGCCTTTCCAGTAATCAGCTTCTAATAAGTCACTGTGATGCTTTAAAAACAGTTGTTTTATTTTAGGCTGTGTTGTGACGAAGGTCAGAATCTGTTCAGGAAAGACATCGCCTGGCGACACGGAATAAAAAGGTTCTGCCGAAAACTCATCTTCAAAGGTGCGTGGTTTAGGAATTTTACGGAAGTTCATATCCAGCAAATATTGCACTTCATCGTAATCGTAAAAGACGATCCGTTTATGACGGGTCACACCAAAGTTCTTCAGTAACATATCGCCGGGAAAGATATTCACGGCAATCATTTCTTTTAGCGCTTTTCCGTAGTCTTTGATGACATGCTCGGTTTCTTCCTCGTTTGCCGTCTCAAGATACATATTGAGCGGGATCATCCGACGTTCAATATATAAGTGCTTGATGATCACTTTGTCATTTTCAATTTCCATTGAAGAAGGAATAGTTTGCTGGAGTTGCTCAAACAATTCATCTGAGATGCGATAGCGCGGTAAAGCAACGTCTGAATATTCCAGGGTATCGGCCATACGTCCAACACGGTCATGCTTTTTAACGAGAAAGTAGCGATCTTTGACTGTTTTGCGAGTGAATTCTTTACTGGGCGCAAACTTATCTTTAATCACTTTAAATACATACGGGAAAGAGGGCAGGGTAAATACTTCCATGACCATTCCCTTAATACCCGGTGCAACACCGAATTTATCATCTGAATTATCCAGGTGATCCAGCAGCTCCCGGTAAAATTCTGTTTTGCCCTGTTTGTGAAAACCAATGCAGGAATACAGCTCCGCCAGTGTTTTATGAGGCAATAAATCTCTCAGGAAATGGACCAGTGCCGACGGTGCTGTTGCTTCCACCATAAAATAAGCACGAGAAAATCCAAAGATAACGGATACATGATCTTTTTCAGTCAGAATAGTATCAATGTAAATCTGACCATTTTCATTGTTGAGAATCGGAATAATGAAAGGTCTTGTGCCATCGCTCGATACAACGCGGCCAACCAGATAGGCTGCTTTATTCCGATAAAACACGGATTTCAGTACATCGAATCTCAATTGATGCGCTTTATAGTCACCATAATCTGTTTGAGAACGAAAGGCGTCCAGAATCGCTTCGATGTCTTTATCCATGTCGACAAAAGGAATCGAAAACTCAAAGCTAAGTAGCATATTTTTAATCGACTTTCTTAGCCCCTCAACTGACGGAAACAAGCTCAGATAAACGGATTCTTTTGGTACAGGAATTTCTGAGGCTAACGTGGTTTCGACAAAGATGAGTGAGTTGTTGAAGTAGTCTCGATGGAACAGACGACAGAAGACCGAGTTATAGAAGGTTTCAGCAAGTTCAGCTTGTGGATGAAAGCGTAGCTGTTCGAGGTGATACTCTTTAACCTGAAGCCATAGCTGCTCATCCAGTTCTGAAACATCAATACGTGTTTCAAGTGCTTCAATCGTTTCAGACACCCGCTTGTCGTAGAAGGAAATCCTGTCAGATGATGCTCGATGGACGGCAGGCCAGTCAGCCATTTCAAAGCGACTTTTTGCCTGTGCTGTAATTTCCTGGAACAGCTTATAGTGTTTATTAAAACCACCCAGAATAACTTCTGAGATCGTTTGTGCTAATTGCATAAGCCCACCTGGTCTTCAGTTGTTTTGTTCAACAATGAATGGAGTTTTCAGGTAATTGAGTAATTACTCTAATATTTCATATCTGCAAAAAATGTAAAGGACCACGAATAATAAATTTATTGCATTTACTCTATATGCATGAATAAAAAATATCACCTTATACGTGGTTTATTCTTAACAGGCTGAAATTTAGTGATTAATTTCATTTTTTAGCGAACACTTGTACTGTTGTTTTTGGCACTTCTTGTAAACAGAAGGTAATTTATAAAAGGTTTGTATTGTTATTGCAACAAACAGATGGCAGGCACTCAGATTTTTCTGCTCTGAGTTAGAGCCTGCTGACGCTTTTCGGTGGTTTTTTAATCATGTCGAATGAGCGAGTATCGAATTACTCACGGCATAGCTGGCAGACTACAGATCGTATCACCGGATGCTTTGACGAGTTTAGCAAAGTATCCGGTGATAAATGGTCAGAGATTATTCAACTTCCAGATAATCCAGAATACCTTCAGCTGCTTTTCTCCCTTGAGCGATGGCGGTTACAACCAGATCGGAACCGGAAACCATATCGCCACCTGCGAAGACTTTTGGATTTGATGTCTGATAAGCAAACTCAGCATCTTCACTGGTTTTAACCAGTTGCCACTGATTAAGCTCGACACCCACTTCTTCCAGCCAGGGCTGAGGATCAGGTTTAAAACCAAAGGCCAGAATTACCGCATCGGCTTCCATGATATGTTCGCTGCCAGGCACAATTTCAGCGCGTTGACGACCATTAGCATCAGGCGCACCCAGTTGAGTGTTGGCAACTTTAACGCCCACGACATTACCTTGCTGGTTCACTTCAATGCCAACCGGTTGCACATTCCAGATGAATTCAACACCTTCTTCACGAGCGTTCTGAACTTCGCGTTTAGAGCCTGGCATGTTAGCTTCATCACGACGATAGGCACAAAACACATGTTGCGCATTTTGACGTACAGCGGTTCTTACACAATCCATTGCGGTATCACCACCGCCTAATACGATGACTCGTTTTCCTTCCATGCTGATAAAGTTATCAGCATCAAAGCCCATGAGTTTGTTGGTATTTTCAATCAGGTAAGGCAGTGCATCATACACGCCTGGTGCATCTTCGTTAGCAAAACCACCTTTGATGTATTGATAAGTACCTAAACCCAGGAAGACGGAATCATATTGTTCAATTAAATCGGCCAGAGAGATGTCTTTGCCAATTTCTGTATTGAGATGGAAAGTCACACCCATCTCTTCAAAAATCTGACGACGACGTTGCATCACGGACTTTTCTAATTTGAATGACGGTATACCGAATGTCAGCAAGCCGCCAATTTCCGGATTTTTGTCGTAAACATCTGCGGTTACACCGTTTCGAATCAAGATGTCGGCACAGGCCAGTCCCGCTGGACCCGCGCCAATGATGGCTACTCGTTTATTCGCCGGAGCGACATCGTTAACTTTCGGTTTCCAGCCCATTTCAAAGGCTTTATCTGTAATATATTTTTCGATGTTACCGATGGTTACCGCACCAAAACCCTCATTTAGCGTACAAGCGCCTTCGCAAAGTCTGTCTTGTGGACAAACTCTGCCACATATCTCAGGCAAACTGTTTGTCTGGTGACATAAGTCAGCGGCTTCAAAGATTTTTCCTTCATTGGCCAGTTTTAACCACTGAGGGATGTAATTGTGAACCGGGCATTTCCACTCACAGTACGGATTACCACACTCAAGACAGCGATCAGCTTGCCCCTGAGCATGGGTTTCTGACATTGGTTTATAGATTTCAATGAAATCAGATTTTCGTATTTTGATAGGCGCTTTTTGAGGATCAACGCGCTGAACATCAATAAATTGATAAATATTCTGGCTCATAGCATTTCTCCTACATCACCTGAACGCGCAGTTCTGCTGATGACCGCAAGCGATGACCTAACAACGTTTTTAGTTCGCTGGCTTTTGGTTTGATCAGTTTGAACTGTGGTAAGTAATGACTAAAGTTGTTCAATATCGTTTGTGCAAACTCACTGTTAGTTTCTTCTGCGTGTTGGCTGATTAAACCTCGGAGATGCTCTGCAAACATCGGTAAATCAACTGAACGAGCTTCAACCAGTTCATGATTGATTTTCTGTTCTATTGTATTGTCTTCATCCATGACGTAAGCAAATCCGCCCGTCATACCTGCCCCAAAGTTAATGCCAACTGGACCAAGTACCACAACGATGCCGCCCGTCATATACTCACAGCAATTGTCGCCAGCACCTTCGATGATGGCCTGAGCTCCGGAGTTTCTTACGGCAAAGCGTTCACCAGCACGACCTGCGGCAAAGAGTTTTCCGCCAGTAGCACCATACAAACAGGTGTTGCCCATGATCGTTGCGGCATGAGTATCGAACGTTACACCTTTTGGTGGATGAATAGCGATTTGACCGCCAGCCATACCTTTACCAACGTAATCATTCGCATCGCCTTCCAGTGTCAGGTTCAGACCACCTGCATTCCAGACACCAAAACTTTGTCCGGCTGTTCCGTTGAAGTGCAATGTCACTGGTCGTGCAGCCATACCTTGATTACCGTGATGTGTGGCGATGATGCCTGATAAGGTTGCACCCACGGAGCGGTCGGTATTGCGAATAGTGTAATAAGCATGACCGCCAGATTTTTTCTCAACAAAACCAGCAGCATCCTGAACTATTTTCTGATTCAAAGCCCCCGGATCACGCGGTGTGTTGAGTTCAATATTGTGTCTTGGCTTATCTGATGTTGTGCCACTGGACTCAAGTATCGGCGTAAGGTCCAGTTGTTGTTGCTTACTGGATTCACCTTCAAGCACTGAAAGTAAATCGGTTCGGCCAATTAAGTCGTCCAGTGTTTTAACGTTCAGTTGAGCTAACAGTTCACGGGTTTCTTCGGCAATGAATTTGAAGTAGTTCATCACCATTTCTGGTAAACCGTGGAAATGCTGAGAACGCAACATGGGATCTTGAGTTGCAACACCGGTTGCGCAGTTATTCAAATGACAGATTCTCAGGTATTTACAGCCCAGAGCTACCATTGGGCCGGTGCCAAAACCGAAGCTTTCTGCACCAAGAATAGCTGCTTTGATCACGTCCAAACCGGTTTTTAAGCCGCCATCAACCTGAAGCCTGACGCGATGTCTCAGGCCATTTTCAATCAATGCCTGATGCGTCTCTGCCAGACCCAGTTCCCACGGACTACCCGCGTATTTCACTGAAGTGAGTGGGCTTGCACCGGTTCCGCCATCGTAGCCGGAAATAGTGATGAGATCGGCATAAGCTTTTGCGACGCCGGTGGCAATGGTGCCTACGCCGGGTTCTGAAACCAGTTTGACTGATACAACAGCGCCCGGATTAACCTGTTTCAAGTCAAAGATAAGCTGCGCCAGATCTTCAATAGAGTAAATATCGTGGTGAGGCGGTGGTGAGATAAGGGTTTTTCCCGGCACGGAATAGCGTAGTTCAGCAATTTCAGCCGAGACTTTATCACCAGGAAGCTGTCCACCTTCGCCGGGTTTAGCGCCCTGAGCTACTTTAATTTGTAAGACACGGGCATTGACCAGGTAATGAGGCGTTACGCCAAAGCGTCCGGAAGCGATTTGCTTGATATTGGAATTCCGCTCGGTATTAAAACGTGCGGGATTTTCCCCCCCTTCACCTGAATTTGAATTACCGCCAAGCCTGTTCATGGCAATGGCTAATGCTTCATGAGCTTCAGTACTCAGTGCGCCGATAGACATTGCCGCAGAGTCAAAACGTTTGAATAACTCATTAGCGGGCATAACATCACTGACTGTTAACGAAGATTCTGGCTTATTCAGTGCCAGTAAGTCTCGAAGATGTGAAGGTGAGCGATGATTAACATAGTTGGCATATACCTCATAATCCGAATACTGACCGCTTTGCACTGCTTTTTGCAACGAAGCAACAATGTCGGGGTTATAGGCGTGGTATTCACCACCGTGAACAAATTTCAGTAAACCACCATGATCGACCGATTTGCGTTTCACCCAGGCAACTTTTTCCAACGCTTTTAAGTCTTGTTGGAAATCATCAAAATTAGTTCCACCAATTCGACTGGTTGTTGTCGGGAAACAAATGCTCATCACATCCTGATGAATACCAACACATTCAAACAAGCTTGAGCAACGATAACTACCTATGGTTGAAATACCCATTTTGGACAAGATTTTCAATAAGCCTTTGTTAATGCCATTGCGATAGTTAGTGATCGCATCTTTGGCAGACAGAGGAATCGCTTTTTGAATAACCAGCTGTTCAATTACTTCGTAAGCAAAGAATGGGTAGATAGCAGTTGCGCCCAGCCCGAGCAGAACGGCGTAATGATGAGGGTCACGGGTTGAAGCTGTTTCAACAATAATATTTGAATCGCAACGTAAGTTAGTTTTAACTAACCTTTCTTGCACTGCGCCGACGGCCATTGCTGCGGGGATCGGAAGTTTACCTCGAACGATTTTACGATCAGACAAGATAAGAATAACGGTCTTACGTTCTCGTACTGCGGTTTCTGCTTCGTCACAGATACGATTGATTGCAGCTTCTAATCCTTCATGAGGCACGTAATTCAGGTCAATGGTTTCAGAGTGGTAGTGTTCACGAGATAAGCTACGAAGCTGCTTCAAATCTGTGTACATCAGTATCGGGGAATCGAACTGAACTCTGTCTGCATAGCCTGCGGTTTCATTGAAGACGTTTTGTTCTCGACCAATGATGGTTGAGAGAGACATTACGTGACGTTCTCTGAGTGGATCAATCGGAGGATTGGTCACCTGAGCAAATTGCTGCCGAAAGTAATCGTAGATTGTTCGGTTTTTACGTGACAAGACTGCCATTGGCGTATCGTCACCCATTGAACCAACGGCTTCCTGACCATCTTTAGCCAGTACTTTGATGATTTGATCGATCTCTTCAAAGCTGTAGTTAAACAGTTTTTTGTAGACATCCATCTGGTCATCATCAAAAAGTTGAGAGCCGATATGCTTTGTTTCGCATTCTTCAAACGGGGTTAACCGTCGGATATTGTTGCTGAGCCAGTCACGATAAGGATGACGAGACTTAAGGTCTTCATCTATTTCATCGCTATACATGATTTTGCCGGTATAGGTGTCAACTGCCAGCATTTCGCCTGGTCCAACCCGACCTTTTTCTACCACTTCATCAGGTGTGTAATCCCAGATACCAATTTCAGATGCCAGGGTAATAACCCGATCACTGGTGATCACATAACGGGCAGGCCGTAAGCCATTTCTGTCCAGACAACAAGCAACCATTCGGCCATTCGTTAATACAATGCCCGCCGGTCCATCCCAGGGTTCCATATGCATGGAATTGAATTCATAGAAATCTTTAATGTCATCATCCATAGCTGGATTATTTTGCCACGCTGGTGGAACCAGCAGTCGCATAGCACGGAACATATCCATACCACCGGCCAGGAACAACTCAAGCATATTATCCAGTGTCGATGAATCCGACCCAGCCATGCTGACAAAAGGAGCTGCGTTTTGCAGATCTGGAATTAGCGGAGAATTAAACTTGTAAGTTCGGGCGCGTGCCCACTGACGATTACCGCTAATAGTATTGATTTCACCATTGTGTGCGAGGAATCGGAAAGGTTGTGCTAATGGCCATCGAGGTGCTGTATTGGTCGAGAAACGTTGATGGAAAATACAGATCGACGTTTTCATTCGGATATCGGCCAAATCCTGATAAAACAGTGGCAGATCAGCTGGGGTGACTAACCCTTTGTAAATCGTGACCAGACAGGACATCGAAGGAATAGAGAAGTCTGGATCGTCAGTAATACGGCCTTCAATACGTTTTCGAGCCATAAACAGACGACGTTCTAAATCTTTTTTTCGCCATCCTGGATGGCAGTTAATAAAGACTTGTTCGATTCTTGGTAAGGTATCCCGGGCGATATCACCGAGTACGGACAGGTTAACCGGAACTTCTCGCCAGCCTACGACTGACAAGGTTTCTTTGATTAACTCTTCCTCAATTATTGCGCGTGCTTGAGTCGCTTTTTCAAGATCCTGGGAGAAAAAGATAGTACCTACACCATACTTTTTACCCAGGTGCCAGCCATTCTCTTCAGCGATTGCGTTGAAGAAATCATCAGGCTTTTGCATCAGCAGGCCGCAGCCATCACCTGTCTTGCCATCTGCAGAAATACCACCACGGTGCTGCATGCGATCCAATGCCGAAATTGCTGTACGAACAATTTTATGGCTTGCGATTCCGTCCATGTGAGAAATCAATCCGAATCCACAGTTATCACGCACTTGTTTTGGATCATATAAAGGCATAGAAGGTCCCCTAATCAGTGCACATCAGTATTTTTTAGCGTTAAATGTATCCGGTTTAAGGAATATGTATTTTTAAATGAAGAATAAGTATTCACGGTATAAAGCCTTTAGAAACTACTCTTAGTTAGCAGGCAGGTCAATATAGAAACCGCTATATATTGATTATGTTTGGAATAATTCAGAAAAATAGCTGATTATTATTCGGAATTATTGAAATATTTTAAATTTAATATGGTTTGTTTATCAACAAAATGAACTTATTTGGTGATGAATACGAATGTAATATAAAAGGGGAGGGAATAAAAAACGCCGCAAAGCGGCGTTTAGTGGATTAATTTGGTGCAATGTTTCTTATCTGGAACTGAATGAACCAGTAATAATGCATTAAGCGGAGTAGCCGCCAGGAATTCCTTTCGTCGCTACACTAACCGCATCGTGAGCATGAAGTGATTCATAATGATTAACTCGAATCCAGAAATCTGAAACTTGCTCATTCAGATTTAATGCGTATTTAATACGGCGACCTGCATCTTCACAAAACATCAGGTTCTGTCCATTCAGGCGGGCAAACTCTTGCTCGTCTTCACGCTTAACAGCGGCTTGCACTGGCGTTTGAAGAATATCTTCAACTTGATTGATGATATCCGTGATAGGAAATTCTGCCGTTGTAGAGCTTAGTTTTGCTTTTACCTGAGCTACGGAGCGTTGGCTGTGAGGTGTTGCCACGATGCCTTCTGCGGTGCCAAGCCAGTTAAATACATCACGTTTTTCAAGCGTTGCTTCGGCAAAATCCTGATTAAACTGTTCTTGAATAAGCTGACGTGCCAGAGCCGCAGAACAAGGGCAGGTTGAAGAATAAGGAACTTCAACTGATAATTCGGTCGTAATAACATCATTGATTAATGATGCTGTAATTACAACGGGATAGGACTTCCAACCCTGTTTTTCTGAAATTAGCGACTTACGACGTAAGAAATAGTCAAATTTAAAAGAAACGGTCGCTTTATTACTGATACCTTCGTGACTGATCACGAACTTTTCAAGCATGTGAGAAAGTGATTCGTAATTCAGAGTGCCTTCTTGTGATAATTCATCAAGTAGAAGGTACAGGCGAGACATGTGGATGCCCTTGGTTTTAGGCTTATACAAATTAACAAACGCTTCAACACTGGCGTTAATTTGTCTGTCAGCTTCACCTTTGCTGGCCAATAACAACGGTAGTTCGATATTGCTCATGCCTACCCAATCAAGAGCGCCTTCTGTGGATGCGCTGCCGTTGTTGGCGATATCAGGCATAGTTGTAGACATTTGATCTCCACTAATAGTTTTCAATTAAAAACTCTCTCAGTTGACGATGATAAGACAGGTGTTCATTAGTAGTGATACCGTTATGATTCTGGCCCAATGAACAAAAGCCCTGTTTATACCACAAATCGGGCAATGGGTATGATGATTTGTGAAACAATAAAAGGATTTTTAATAGTAATTTGGAATATCAAGTGAGAATACCCTAATCAATCTGTGCAATGCCAGGTATTACCCTTGATGTATTTTTAACCGACCTGAATCCATACTCATTTTGTGCTTTTTGTTATAGAACATCAGAACTTCTTTATTTTTCGGTTATTTAGCGTCTTAATGTCGATGATACGTTTTTAGATTTTGAACATTAAGACGGCTTCGCTGTAAATGCAGCGATACAAATAATTTAGTTTGATGTAATTTTACTGGTCGGTTTGATAGAGTGTATGTCGTAAAGTCCTTTTAAATTATATGGTTATGAATTGCATTTATGAGTAATGGTTTGAGAGCTGTCGTCTGTTGATCAACTGGTTCGGATAAAACAAAATGACCCTGGTTTTTAACAGATAATGCAAGTTGATCGCCGAGTGGGTTTATCTGATTGATTTATATTCGTTATACTGGCGGCTTAAGGAACTTGAATGAATGCTGAAACAATAGCCCATCTATGAGACGTTGTTGTGAGTAATCATGGTTAACTGGCAATCATCAAGCCCTGGACAAAGGATTATTTATCTCTTCTTTTTTATATAGCGTACAAGGCTGAATGAAAGACGTAACAATCGCTCCCTGGGCACAAAATATAATTAAAATGATAGCCAGAATAGGGGTCTGGAAAACCGGACTATCCCTGTTTGCAGCGCTATTAATTGTATATGGCCTTATTTCTCTTATCTTTTATGTGTTTCATCTCAGCATTGATGAACTTAAAAACTCCTTCCTTTACCTGTTTGTTCTGATCATAGTTTCGGCGTGTTCAGTGGCCGGGATTGTCTATCTGGCAAGAAACATCGAAAAGTTGCAACAAGGCAGCAAAATTTCGCATGCTCAGGAACGACAACTTAACCAAAGCTTTATGGAAACCATTCGGCGATTGAATTACGAGATTGAAGAGCGGAAAAAAGCGTTTAATGCCAAACGACGAGCGGTTGATGAACTTCGAAGAGAGATGTCTGAACGTAAAAAGGCACAACAAGAATTTGAAGATCAAAGCTTGTTACTACGCTCGATAGTCGACAGTTCCCCTGATTTATTCTACTACCGCGATGTTAATGGCCGCTTTGCCGGGTGTAATAAGATGTTTGAAGCGGTGGTGGGGAAGACCGCCAACGAATTAATTGGTCGTTATGTCAGTGATGTTTATTCAATCGACGATACGCCGTCCAGCTTGTTATCTGAAAGTATCGTGGCCGGGAATCAGTCTGAAGTCACCTTTGATGCAAAGTATGATATGCCAAATGGTGAGACCCGCTGGTTTGAAATGCGTAAAGTCCCATTCTATGACTCTAATCGCAATTTTATCGGTATGCTCGGGTTTGGACGTGATATTACCGCTCGTAAAGCAGCTGAGCAGGAATTAGAAAAGTCCTATCAGGACAAAGGAAAGTTTATTGCTACGTTAAGTCATGAATTAAGAACACCATTAAACGGTATTGTCGGCCTCAGTCGAATGTTGCTTGAATCTGACTTAAGCAAGTTACAGCGAAGCTGGTCGAATACTATTTTCAGTAGTGCGGAAACGCTCGGCAATATCTTTAATGACATTATTGATCTCGACAAGATTGATCGTAATGAAGTGGATATTGTCACTGAATCAGTCTTGCTAAACGACTTTATCAGCGACTTGAGTAACTTTGGTACGCTGATTTGTCAGCAAAAAGAGTTAACCTTCCAACAGCACACGTCAGGTAATCTCGAACAATTTGTTGAGCTGGATACAACCCGGGTGCGCCAGGTTCTATGGAACCTCATTAATAATGCCGTGAAGTTTACCCGCAAGGGTGGTGTGGAACTGGATGTTAGCTTCCAACAAAAAGGTGACGGCGGCTGGCAGTTAGTTATTCGAGTCAAAGACAGCGGTATCGGAATTTCTGGAAACGATCTGAGCCAGATTTTTGATATGTACTATAAAGTGCCGGATGGCCGCCGTATTAACGCACAAGGTTCTGGTATCGGTCTTGCGGTATCAAAAGCGCTGGTTGAAGCGATGGGCGGTTGGATTAGTGTTGAAAGTACGCTTGATGTTGGTAGTACTTTCACCGTATCGCTTCCTGCTGAAGTGGCAGCGCCACCGGAAGAAAGCGAATATCTTGGTAAGCATCTGAATGTACTGCTGATTGAAGATGTGCCACTAAATGCCAAGATTGCGACCAGTCTGTTAGAACAACGAGGCCATGAAGTCATCTGGGCTGAAGATGGTGCGGAAGCACTGGCTTTACTTGATACGGAAGACGATATCGACCTGATATTGTTAGATATGCAATTGCCTGACATGACCGGTGATGAGGTCGCTCGCATCATTCGCGCCGATGATGAATTAAAACACCACATTATTATTGTCGTGACTGCAAATGTCAGAAAGGCCAGTGAACAATTAACGGATATCGAAATTCAGGGTACGCTGGGTAAACCAATTAATACCCAACAACTTGATTTCCTGCTTAATAAATATTTCGGCGATACTGGCGGACAAATGATTACTGCCGACTATTCATCAACTTCACAAGCCTCTTCACCAGGTAATAGCAATACATCTACTGGCCTTTCTGCGATTGAACAAAATGCGCCAGAAGGATTTGAGAATATCGAAGGTCTGGATTTATCCACCATTTCAGATTATCTGACCAGCCTGGGTAAAGATGCCTTTTCACAAAGCTTGGCACTCTTTGAAAAACTCGCGCCTGGCTATATAGATGACATGTTGAATGCGGCTAATGATGAAATAATTGAAGACTTTCAAAGTCATGCCCATAAGCTCAAAGGTGCAGCCGGATCGGTTGGTTTACAGACTATACAACAGAAAGCCAAATATTATGAACACCTGGCAGAGCCAATTTGGGGTGACATGTCAGTAGAGTTATCCGAATATCTGACGGAAATTGAGCAAGATGTTATTCGCTTGAGAGATCTGTTAAATAGTCAGGCATAAACTTAATTCAGCGCTGAGTAGAGCTGATTGCTTTTAAAGCGCTGTTAACGACAAATCAAGGTTACAAAAGTAACGATGATTATCAGATGTAAAAGAATGGCGAACGTTAATAAAGCAAAGGACAGAGAAAGATATTGATAATAAGGAATGACCCGGTTGTTTAAAGGCTGTTTGATGCTGAACTGTTCACAATTTTATGTTGCTGACTCATGATTAAGATACAAAAAAACCCGCTAAGCGGGTTTTTTTGTATCATCGATTAACTGCATGGCAAATTACTTGTCGATTTTGCCAATGAATCTGTAACCTTCGCCGTGGATTGTGCTGATTAACTCAGGAGTATCCGAGTGGCATTCGAAGTGTTTACGGATACGTCGAATAGTGACATCTACCGTTCTGTCATTCGAGCGTAGTTCTCTGCCTGTCATGTGCTTGATTAGCTGCTCACGAGAGAAAATTTTACCCGGAGAGCTTAGCATCAGGCGCAATGCGCGATATTCGCCTTTTGGTAATCGTTGTGAAGAACTATCCGGAGATGTTAAACATCTACTGTTCTCATCCAGTTGCCAACCGTTAAAAGTAATAATACCGTTAGTATTTTCTTCAGCTTCAGGCTGATGAGATGTGCGAGAGATAAGATTTCTGGCACGGATTGTTAATTCACGAGGATTAAATGGTTTGGTGATGTAATCGTCTGCGCCGATTTCAAGACCCAGAATACGATCTACATCGTTATCGCGACCAGTTAAGAATATCAGGCCGATGTTTCCATCCTGACGTAGTTCCCGAGCAAGGATTAATCCATTCTTCCCAGGAAGGTTGATATCCATAACAACAATGTCTACGCGGTTTTCTGACAGCTGTCGATACATGTCATCGCCATCAATTGCCTCCAGAACGGAATAACCTTCTGCAAGAAACAAATTGACAAGATTCAGGCGGGTGACGTCTTCGTCTTCAACGATTAGGATAACTGGCGTTTGCATACGTTTTAAGCCTTTTAAAATAATGGATATTTTATTACTTTAACTTCACTTTGGTTGCTCCCTGGCCAAAGCATGCGCAATTATAGGTCTGTTCTTGTAACTTAACAAGATAATTCATTAATTGGGATAAAAGCGCACCAGGGACAAAAGTCGTGACTGAATTTTAACAGCACCTTTATTGTAAGCAGGGCGACTTAAATGGATATTAACCTTCGCTTTTTGCTCTATCAGTGCCATCATTCCACCTTTATTTAAGAAATCTGTATTGGTTCCAATGGTAATCATCTCCTTGCTGATAGTTGTTAATATAGCCCCGGAAACTGGGCGCTGAGCTTTTTCACTAAAATAAACAATTTGGCAACCATTATAGGAATCAAGGTTGTTAATATCTTTTTGAGAAACAACAGACATATTAACTTTATGGCCTTGAATAATTCTTTTTTCTTTATTTTGGGCCATGATGTCGATAAATGAACGGTCTGTTTCGCTAAAACAGAAGGTGATATCTTCTTGCTCTTCCAGCTTCCAGTTAACAAAGCTGGCAAGCTTAAATGTGAATGCTGCTTTTAATGCTTCACCACTTGCTGCTTTTGTATTAACAGGCATCAACAAAATGACCCAGGAAACAAAACAGATAAACAGTCCTGATAAAAAACGTTTAAATTTTGTTTCTTGAAATTTAGTATAGGTCATCGACTGATTCCTTGCACGTTTCCACTGGAAACATCACATTAAATTCCACGCCCTGTCCCGGAGCGCTATCAATTGTGATTGAGCCACCCAGCCCCTGAGTTACCAGGTTATAGACCAGATGCATACCGAGGCCGCTACCGCCTTCACCACGTTTGGTGGTTACAAACGGATCAAAAATACGATTTTTGATATCCTCATCGACACCGACACCATTGTCTGAGTAATGTATGACACATTGTGAGCCAACAATGTTCACATCTAATTTAATTTCTCCTCGATCAATACCCTCAAAGCCATGAATCAGCGAGTTCATGATCAAGTTAATTAATATTTGATTGATGGGACCTGGTTTACTTTTGATGACCAGGTTTTCGCTGCACGCGACGTTAATCACATGCTCTTTATTTTTGAGGTTAGGTTGCAGCGACAGTAATACTTCATCAATAAGGCGAGCGATATGAAAGGCGCGAATATCAACATTGGACTGGTCAACCGCCACCTGTTTAAAGCTGCTAATGAGTTTGGCGGCGCGATTCAGATTGCGGTAGATAATGCCGAGATTTTCATTTCCGTCGTTAAGGAAACGTTCTAACTGTCTGGCCGACAGTTTTTTATCTTCAAAGGCTTTTTGTATATCGTCCAGCTTATCCATCATAAGTGTGGAAGCCGTAACACCAAGACCGATTGGTGTATTAACTTCGTGAGCAATACCCGCCACCATTTGCCCGAGAGACGCCATTTTCTCGGTTTCTACCAGATGATTCTGGTACTGATGCATTTTTTCGAGTGTTGACAGCAACTCCTGATTAGAATCCTTCAGCGCCAGCGTTCGTTGGCTAACTTTTTCTTCCAGTTTCTGATTGAGCGCTCGAAACTCCCGTTCAGCATTTTCCTGCATGGTGATGTGTTGCTGAACTCTGTCGAGCATTTTGTTGAATGCTTTGACCAGAATATCCAGTTCTTCCACATTTATTTCGGCAGCGCGTAAGGAATAATCTTTACTTCGGGTGATGTTCTGTACGGTACTGAGAAAGCGTTCGATAGGCCGGGTAATTCGTTGCTGAATTTTTAAAGCCAGGAAAAACGCCAGGGTCAGGATGCCAATTCCAATGATTCCATTAATCAAAAATTTATTATTAATGTCGCTTTCCATGCGTTGCAGATTGGCTTTTACATAGGTGTAGCCAATGACTTTACCTTCGAAAGGGATTTCCTGAGCCAGTTCCAGATAGTTTTTAGAAAAGACCGGTTGTTGAAATTTGTTGATGTCGGCAAGTTTTACCGGAATGGGTGGAATGCCAGAGCGATTATAACTGGTAAAGAAAACCAGTTTGGATTCATCCGTATCTGAGATCTTGTAGATATGAATGTTGTCGATAAACCCTGCCGCTTTAAATGAAGACAGTCGTCGATTCTCTGTATCCGGATCATCAAAAATAATACTGGTCGACGCATTAAACGAAATGATTTCAGCGAGAGTTTCAATTTTACTGACCAGCTCCTCTTTTTGCCTGCTTACGTCCAACCAGGTTGAAAACATAAAAGACACTACAAGAGAAATTGCTGAGATAGCAACGACCGGGTAGATGAGGGCCCACTTAATAGACGTTGCTTTTTGTTGTCGAGGCATTTACGTAATGATCTCCGCCAAAGAAATTCCGGGGAACTTCTGTAGTTGTTATGAAGGTATTATCCAGACTAAAAATAAAGTTTCATCGGGAGTTTGTTCATCATAACGGTGAGTAGTACACGAAGTACTACAGCGTTAGTTAACGGCTTTTTTGTCAGATTTTTCGCTTTACTGAAACTGAACCTGGTGCATTAGAGATAAAGCCAATCGACATACCATCAAATCCGAAATGTTAACAGTAAAGGTAGCCAAAATCTGGTTGAATTATCAACCCCAAAAGGTGAAATATTCGTTGTCAGTCAGTCTTTTAATAGGTTGCTCATGACAATTGACGATAATTGACTGTAAAGCAATTAAAAATCTCGAAAATGAATAGTTTATGAGATTTTGATAACGACTCAGTATTTTGACGAATTTCAGCAATCTTCTATATTCAAGAGGGGAGGCGGTTCTCACGTCAGAATGTTGAGAACGTCTGTGTCTGTAGGAGGTCGTTACAGGCTTTGTGAGTTGCTGATAAGGACTGATTATGAACTTGTGGCAGACATATAAAACAACGGTTTTTCTATCGTGTGATAATTTTCCGGCGTTAAAACAATTCGCTATTGTGACGGCCTGGAATCCAAACGGTAAGTTAGCTTTATCAGACGATAATTTTAAGTCTGATAAAACGCTGAACGATTTATTAGTGCAACAACAACTACCGCAATACCCGATTTATGGTTGCTCGCCTGATTTAACGTATCGGGAAAAGAGTCGGGCAGTAGAGATTGATAAAGCGACAGCGGTGAAGATAGGGAAGCAGTTCAGACAAAATGCTATTTTCTGGGTAGAAAACGACAAGCTGTTTTTAATACCTTGTCTGTTGCAGGAAAAAGAAGAATGTATCGGTGATTTCTCATCACGAATCGTCGGTAATTTGTCGGTGGCTTGCTGACAAGTGCCGCTGGCCAATGGATTAATAAAGGGCTTAGCCCTTTATTAATTTTATCAGTGCCTCTTCCGTCAATCCCGTCTTGATTTCAATATCCTTCAATTCCATTTTGCGTAGTAAAGCGGCTTTATCATCAGCAGGTGGTTTCAGTAAAGGCCGAAAATCTGCCATACATAAACACACGATTTCAGGGGAAGATTTTCCCGGCAATACCGCAGAGCGATAAACAATGTGTGGGCATACCTCAATGCGAGAAGGAGACTGAATACAATCTTCGTCGGCTGCCAGAACTGACTGGCTAAATACTAATGCGCCGATAATCCCTGAAAGACTAACCGCGGAGCTTAATCGCCTGGTAAACATTAAATCCTCTTGCCTGCTTAACCAAAGTAAACTTGCCAAAATGCTGTTCCAGCAATGGCGGGTAACGTAAAAAGTTATTCGCTACCATAGTCAATCGGCCGTGTGGGTACAAGTGGCTTTTTGCACCTGCGATAAATTGCTCGGTAATTTTGTAGTCAGTTTTAATACCCGTATGGAACGGCGGATTGGACACAATCTGGTTAAAATTACGATTTATTGCCGATAAGCCATCGGTTGCCACGACATGTCCTTCAATACCATGATGAGCAAAGGTTTTCTCTGTCGAAGCCAGTGCCAGCGCATTGACATCGGCGGCGGTGATGGTGATACCGTCATTCCAGTAGTGCAGCCAGACACCAATAACGCCTGTGCCACAACCAAAATCCAGAATTTTACCTTTTGGCTTCTCAGGAAACGCATCTAATAACACGCTCGTACCAACATCCAGCGAACCATGATTAAACACGCCCGGCAATGAATAAACCGCCTGTTCACCCTGGCGAGTACTAATGTGGAATGTTTTAAACCACTCTTCCGGATCAAAGTTATCCGGTTTTGCAACAATTGTTGTGCGATACAAAATACAATGTTTTGCCGCATCTACTTTTTGTAGCGGGCTACAAAATGGCTTGATGAGCTTTTCGCACGACTTCACACCACTCTTATTATCACCAACCAGGTAAATTTCACTCCCTTCTTCCATCACATGAACAATATTGGCTAACTGATAGACAAATTCAGGTTTGGACTTAGGAAAGTAAATGATGGCTTTATCCGGTGCCGATGTTGGCTGGTCCGGCGCACCCGGTTGCAAGTGATGAGTAAACACAGCATCAACCTGATTCAGCGACTGTTTAGCGATGAACTCCCGGTGAGAATATAAATAGCTCCACGCCGTAATGTGAGAATCGTCAGCTAAAGCGCCGCGCAGTTCACGAACCAGATCATCTCTGACCGGGTTAGCGACCAGTAAATGTTTTGCGTCAAAACACTCGATATTGCGCGTTAAGACCAGACTACTGTTTTCAAGTTGTGCCATGATGATGCCTGATTACCCGATACGTTTAAAAATAAGATCCCAGACACCATGTCCAAGACGATGACCACGCTGTTCAAATTTAGTCAGCGGACGAAAATCAGGGCGCGGAACATAATCAGCCGTGTCTGACGTATTTTCATAACCTTCAGCAACCTGCATAACTTCTAACATATGCTCTGCATAGTTTTCCCAGTCGGTCGCCATATGGAACACACCGCCAATCGCTAATTTACCGCGAATGGTTTGTGCAAACTCAGGCTGAACAATACGACGTTTATGATGGCGAGTTTTGTGCCACGGATCAGGGAAGAATAGCTGAAGCTTTGCAAGACTGTTGTCAGGAATACAATCAGCAAGGATTTCGATGGCATCATGATCGAAAACACGCAGATTAGTCACTCCCGCTTCTGCGGCATCCATTAAACACGCACCAACGCCCGGCGTGTGTACTTCAATGCCAATGAAATTATGATCGGGCTGAGCTGCGGCCATTTCAACTAACGACTTGCCCATGCCAAAACCGATTTCCAGCACAACCGGATTGTCGTTACCGAAAATCTCAGCGAAATCTAACAAACCATTTTCGTGTTCAAGCCCCATTGTCGCCCAGTTCGACTCAATGGCAGCGGCCTGGCCTTTTGTTAAACGACCTTCACGCTTTACATAGCTTTTAACCTGACGAATGTACTTACCTTCCTGAATCGCCGTTTCTAATGATTTATGTTGTCTTTCTGTCATTTGCCAATGATGCCTTGCTGATGAAAAAGGGCGCATATTATCCAGCAAAATACCGTTTGAATCTATCGCTACTATTGATCTTTATTTTTGCCTGCCTACACTGCATCGCAAACTCATAAAAACGAACGAAATATGTTACCGACCACCGAACAGGCCACTCGCTTTGCCGACAATGTTATCAACTGGTACGACAAACACGGACGCAAGCACCTGCCCTGGCAACAACAGAAAACACCCTATAAAGTCTGGATTTCAGAAATCATGTTGCAACAAACCCAGGTTGCCACGGTTATCCCATACTTTGAGCGCTTTATGGCACGATTCCCTGATATTGTCAGCCTGGCAAATGCCGAACAAGACGAAGTACTGAATTTATGGACTGGCCTCGGCTATTACGCCCGCGCCAGAAATCTCCATAAAACCGCACAAATTATTGCCACAGACTATAAAGGACAGTTTCCTGAAGACATTGAAACCGTTGAATCACTGCCCGGCATTGGTCGCTCAACCGCTGGCGCGATTTTGTCGCTCAGTCTCAAGCAACACCAACCCATTCTCGACGGCAACGTAAAGCGAGTACTGGCAAGGGTTTATTCGGTTGAAGGCTGGTACGGACAATCAGCCGTACTGAAAAAACTCTGGCAACTCTCCGAACGAGTCACGCCCGCTAAACACACCGACAAATTCAATCAGGCCATGATGGATATCGGCGCAACCTTATGCACTCGTTCATCACCAGACTGTGAACGCTGCCCACTAGCGGCACAATGTCAGGCGCTTGCTACAGACCGAACCGCCGAACTGCCTCATAAAAAGCCGAAAAAGACCCTGCCTAAAAAACTTGAATACTGGCTGGTACCAGAAAAAAATGGTGCGGTGGAACTGGCAAAACGCCCGCCAACCGGTTTATGGGGCGGTTTATACGGCTTTACTGCGTTTGATGATCATGAAGCGTTGCAACAGCATGCCAGCCAGCACTATCAGGTTAACGGTGAATTCACCCGGCTGGACGCCATCGAACACACCTTTAGCCACTTTCACTTAACGATTATTCCTGTATTATGCCCCGTATCTCAAGCGGGCCTGATGGCACTGTCCGACGGGCAGGAACGCTACTGGCAAACATTATCGCAACCAGTCGAAGTCGGTCTGGCTAAACCAACCGTTTCTTTACTGGCCGCGATCAACCAGCCTGTGACAACCGAATAAACTAAAAGGTGAACCTATGAGCCGAACCGTTTTTTGTCAACGACTACAAAAAGATGCCGATGGCCTCGATTTCCAACTGTATCCGGGTGAACTTGGCGAACGCATTTTCAATAATATTTCAAAAGAAGCCTGGGCAGAGTGGCAGAAAAAGCAAACCATGCTCATTAATGAAAAACACTTGAACATGATGAACGAAAAAGACGTTAAGTTTCTTGAAGAGCAAATGGTGTCATTTTTGTTTGAAGGTGGTGATGTTTTAATCGAAGGTTATAAACCACCCTCGGAATAAGTACATAAAAACGCCTGTTTTATCAGATTTGGTGGTTAATTCGGCAAACGATTCATTCCGTTAAAAAAGAAGTTGACTTAACCACACAAAATCCGTTTAATAGGCCCCCGCAAACGGCGCTAAAGCAAAAAACTGTTTGCATGTGAAAAACCTGACTCAAGTCAGTGATTGCCCAGATAGCTCAGTCGGTAGAGCAGAGGATTGAAAATCCTCGTGTCGGTGGTTCGATTCCGCCTCTGGGCACCATCATCTTTCACAACTTACCTGTATGCCCAGATAGCTCAGTCGGTAGAGCAGAGGATTGAAAATCCTCGTGTCGGTGGTTCGATTCCGCCTCTGGGCACCATCTTTATATCTCCTTCTATATTAAACTCTACTCAATCCTAAGTTACTCAACTCTATTTCTTTATCGTTGAATTAGCATTTATTTCTTGTTCGATTAATAACTTCATTCCAGCCGAAATCGTTCATCACGCTTAATTGGCAATACCCAACATTTCTCAAACGAAAAGCACTTCTCGATAATATTTCTAACCTGGTAGAAATCCCTCTGTTATACAGGAAACCTTGCTAAACTTCGTGTCAGTAACAGATTACTTTGATAGATATCTTTTATTGCGTTGGCAGATAACTTTTACTCGTAGTCGTTTGTCGTTTCAGTAATCACTACGCGGTCTTGTTGCAGTCAAACCACACTTCAGCACAATTACCCTTGCTCATTTCTTCAATAATCAGTTCTTTTATACCTGAAAGGATACTTGGTGTATAATTCGGGTACAATCCGTTAAGTGCTCTTTGTAAAGGCAGTTCAATGAATGTCAGTGTTCCTCGTAAATGATGAAGAGTTACGGCCTTGTTTGCTAATAACCTAAAGCGAACGTTGGAAATAGCTTTGAGAGCTGATTGATGTGTCGATAAATATGAAACAATGTACTTGACCTCGCTTTCTAGGATCTAATATGTCAATAAAAGATATTGTTAAAAAGCTATTCGATGACAATACGAACTATAAAACTCCAGATCAAGCTGCGAACCAAGCCAGCTCCCTCGAAGCGCTATCAACAGATTTATATACTGATTCTAAGCGGTTTATCTATGAACTTTTACAGAATGCTGACGACTCACAAGAGCAAGGAATGACAGTAAAAGTTTGGATAAAAAAAATTGATGACACATTAGTCGTAGCTCACTCAGGAAAAGCTTTTAGTGAAAGGGATGTAAGAGGATTATGTAATGTAAACAATGGCACCAAGAAAGACGATGTCAGCAAAACCGGCTATAAAGGAATTGGGTTCAAATCAGTGTTTGGTAAGTCCAAAAACGTTACCGTTTATACAAATAGTGAGTATTTTAAATTTGACTCATCCTTCAATTTCTCTTGGAAATGGAGTGAGAATAAAGAAGATTGGGAGCGAAGCAATAGCCGTGAGTTCGTACACCCTTGGCAGATAATTCCGATATACATCGACCATAATGATGTTTTAGCTCCAGTCCATAAATATCTCCAATCTGTAAATGCTAAAGTTGCAACAATAATTAAACTTGATGACGCCACAAATACATTTCTGGCAGTGCAAGAGCTTTCAGAAAATGTGAACATGTTTCTATTTTTAAAGAATATCTCTGAAATAGATTTTGACTTGAACGAGGCTTACAGAATAGAAATAAACCGCGTGGAAAGTGGCTATGTCAAATTAAAGACAAACAAAAATACTGAAGCTAAATGGCTGATTAATACAATAAAATTAGATGTTCCATCAGAACTTAGCTCGGCTTTAGAAGATGAAAGAAATATACCTGAAAAGTTGTTAAAAGCTAAGAACATGGAACTAACTTTAGCAGCAAAGATTGGTGAACATGGTGTAACCAAAATAAAAGCAAGTGAAAATCGCCTTTATTCCTACTTACCTACCGACGAAACAAAATATCAGTTTCCTGTCCTGGTAAATACAAGCTTTTTGACCAATGCAAACCGAGAGCATCTTCATGCCGACTCTAAATGGAACCGATGGCTGTTTAAAAATGTCGCTATTGAAATATTTCAATGGATATCGGTGTTAGTAGCTGGCCAATTAAAACTTCAAGCCTATAGGTTAATCCCACAACAAGTATTTGATGACGAATTGGGCAGACACTTTAATATAGGAATCGAGGAGGCCATAAATACAGTAGAATTTGTTTTAACAAAAAACGATCAACTGGTAAAAGTTGGTGACACTATTATTGATTTTACATACCTATCTGAAAAAACATTTGTTGGGGAAGAAGAAATACAAAAGTTCTTAAGTGATTTTGATAGCACAGGAGTAAATAACTCTAAGTCGTTTATGAAAAATTCTGAATTTGGGCATGCTATAAAATTACTAGGAGCTGATAGTTTCGAATGGAAAGAACTACCTAAATTATTAAAATCCAATCATTTTTTCTGTGGGCATTCGATCAATAACAACATAGAGCTAATAAGGCACTTACAATTATTATCTTTAGACGATTCAATTGGCGGAGTATCAGACAAAACCCTTAAGAATATTCCATTTATTTTTGACCATAAAAATAAATTAAACATACCCACTGAAATATATTTTCCTACTGCGGATGATAACAATTGGGATGATCCAGATGGTGAGCTAGCATTCTTGCATATAGATATACAAAAATGGATTTCCTCGAACCCTGATACGAGGGCATGGTTCGAGCAGCTCGGCGTTGTCGAAAAGACTGACATCAGTTTTATCACTAAAACACTAATTCCTAACTCAGAAAGCTATATAAATAGAGAAAACGCGATCCAAGCTATCCGAGATCTCTTCAATTTATATAAAAAAGACGAATTGCATTCAAATCTACTCGCTCAGCTATCTGGTCTGAAGCTACTTACAAACAAAGGTAGCCTTGTAGCAGCAAAGGACTGCATTCTTTCAAATTCCTATTCTCCTCGACTAGAAATTGAAACGGTACTAGATGTAGATGCTTTTGTAAGCGAAACATACATGAGCACCCCCATTGACAAAGATGAATGGAAAAGATTTTTTAAGTTCTTAAAGGTATCTGATGGAATATCTTTGGTCACCCACGAAGAAAGGTTACATAAGGACGCATTAGTAGCTGACGGATTTAGAGTCGAATACTTTACTGAAGATGACAAAATATTCACCCCTTTCATATCAAACTTTGTTAGTGATGAATATAAAAATCTCTCGATTCTACGCTTCATTCACCAAACAATAAACAATCATCCGTTATCAAAAGTATACTGGGAAGATGTAATCAACAACTATTCTCCTTTAGAACTGTCCAGTGATGCTACCGCATTCTGGGGAAAGCCTAGAAAACCTGGCCAAACAACAGGAGACAAAGTAAAAAATTATACTCCATGGATTGTTAAGAACTTATGTGTAATACCTGTAGTAACAAAGGAGTGTAAACGTTCATCTGAAACATTACTGAATACAGATGAAATAAAAGCTATAGCTGGTGAATATTTACCTGTTTTTGATGGCGTTGAGTTAACGGATGATTGGAGATCATTTTTTAAATTTAGGACTGAGCTTGGATTAAAAGATTATTTAGAACTGCTGAGTAAGATATCTATTGATGTAACAGGAAACAAAGAAGTAAGAAAAGAAAACATCAATAGAATTCAATTGATATATAAACAACTAATAGATTTGAGTGTTAACTGGGGACGAGGGGAACTAAAGGTTATTTCTGACTGGTCTAATTCAGGGCTTTTACTGAACACTAAAAATCAGTTCTCAAAATGTACATCTACAAAATGTTTTATAGATGGCAATGATGGAATATTTCAGGATCAATTTAAATTTTTAAATCTTAGTGCTGAGAACAAACAACATACCAATATTATTTATTTCCTAAATGCCTTTAATGTCACCATTTTAACACAGAGTGATTTTAAGCTTGAATTCTATAGAAGCGAAGATGGGCTGGAATTAATCTCAAATCTAAAAAGAATACTCCCATTTTTCAAGGTTTGGATTGAAAGCGAAAATAATGATCCTAAAACATTAGCCTCTTTAACAATATTGGAATCGAAGATTTCCGAGCTGGATATTTATGAAGCCGAAGCACTTCAAATAGCATATGAAGATTTAGAATTTTCTAAAAATGTCAATGTTCACCTTGATGGCAATGAACTTTTTGTAACTAAACCATGGCATAGCAATAAAGTGCTGCTACAACTGCCTAGCACGCTTTGTCGCTACTTAAACGTGATTGGACATGACAAAAAACTGAACTTCCTTATGCGCTCTACAACTTACGAAATAAGGGAGTTCTTTGAGCAAGAGAGTATAGATTTTCCGGTGGGTATCTCTTTAGAGGCTGATGTAAACATCAATGAATTGAGTAATACTGGAATATCGACTACCGACAAGGTGGTTAAATCTATTGATGAAATTGAAACGGCTATTAGCAGCGGTATATCGCCGGACTTTTTCCATATTTCTGAATCTGAATATCGAAAGTTGCAATTAGTAAAGAATTTAATCTCAAGGGCCGTAACTCGTATTATTCAATATTTAGATGAATTGCCTGAATATGACTGTGTAAATAAATATGAAATTGCACCTAGTATTATTGGTGGAGTTACTAAAAATGGGAGAGATATAACTATTGTTGCTAGACCTTCAGATAATGATGCGGTACTTCTATATTACACTTCAGAATTTGATGTTCTCGAATATGTAGACTCTGAATTCTGGTGTGAGGACGGCAAGAATGTACCAAAAAAAGTAACAATGGGGCATCTGCTGAAGATTTCGAAAATTAATAGAATTCCGATAACTAATATTACGTTTAAAGGTACGGAATTCGAAGAGTACATTAATAAACAGAGATCAACTGATTTTGAATTTGATGCGGTTCCGTCATCTCCATTCAAAATTGCACAAGTTGTTTCTTCATTTGCTAATACAGAAGGCGGGGAGTTGGTCTATGGGATAGCTAAGAATGGAGTCGAGAATCAACTATCAGGTTTGAGCACTGATTTTCGAATGGATGAGATTATCAGGGAGGCTATAATGATGATTTCTCCTTTACCTACAATTACTTACGACTGGGTTGCTCTAGAAGAAAAATATCTTTTTATAATTCAAGTTAAAAAGTCAGAAGAAGAGGTGCGAATAGGACTTCAAAAATATATTAGGGAGGGTTGCCAAACAAAAGTTGAGGAAGACACCTTTGCTTGTGCTATAGAGCGTTTAGCCATTTCAGATGTCGAAAAAACAGTAGCGATCATTATTGGAATTGAAAATTACAAACCAAGAGATTATAACCAAGTTCCTCCGGTAAAGTATGCAGAAAAAGATGCTTCTTTATTTAAAGAAGTACTAATTAAACAGTTTAAAGTCGACAAAGATGATATTCACACGTTTATTAATGAAGATGCATTGAAGAGTGATTTGGAATATGGATTACAAGGACTTTTTCATTCTTTATCAGAGAAGGATCGTTTGGTTTTTTACTATGTTGGCCACGGGTTTCATAATGGTACGACAAATTATCTTTCAACATATGATACACATATTAACAATTTAGCAGAAACAGCTGTTTCTCTGCGTAAGATTTTACTTGATCCCTTGTTGAATTCGAAATGTAAGTCAGGTCTGGTATTTATCGATTCTTGCGCCCAAAGCTTCAAAAATGATGAAGAAAGAGCATTAATCACAGACTTAGACGGTGACGACTTCCTACTATTTAAAAGTGACTATCCTCACTTTGCTACTTTTCTATCTTGTCAACCAGGTCAAAGCTCTTATTCTTGCGATGAGTTAGAACATGGAATCTGGACTTATTATTTAGATAAAGCGCTTGGTGGCAAAGAAGCTGAAACAATTAGGCCTGGCAAATATATTACTGATAGAAAGCTAAACGATTATTTGGCAAAAAATGTATCTTCCTATGCAAAAGATAAACATAATTTTGAACAAAACCCAAAGGCAATTTTAGATTCAAATTGCGAGTATGTAATAGTTGAACTCTGAATCAGCTGGTAAATTTTATGATAGTAAAATTATTTGTAGTAATGTGATTACCAAGGGGAAACTGACGGTATAATTACTGAGAGGCTTTGACGTAGTTATACTATCGGCGTTATCTCAAGTTGGCAACTCAATAGGAAGCAATTCCAACTTAGCTAGCCTTAAGGCGGCTATGTTCATATTTTCATATTCCAGCAGGACTGATTTCAATGCCCATTTTAACCTTGAACTGACGAGATACTTGAGCTGTAGTAATGTGATTACCAAGGGAAACTGACGGTATAATTACCGAGCGACTTTGACATAGACACACTAACAGCCTATACCCAAGTTGGCAACTCAGGCCGACTTGGGAAGTATCTCTAATTTTGCCAACCTGAGT
>CBFHMJ010000037.1:0-14723 GCA_965656875.1 Alteromonadaceae bacterium | reverse complement strand
CTTTTAAATACTCAAATAGTTATTTAAAAAGCACGGTTCAAGATAACCGTCAATTTCCCTTGGTAATTAGCGAATACGACAGAATCGCTTGGTAATTAAAGTACGACAAAATCGCTTGGTGTTAACAGGTTAAGGTGAATAAGTCTTAACTCGATCTGTCAGACTCGATTAACAGAGCTCAATCAAATCTGACAGTCGTAAATGTGCCATTAAGAGTCGTTCAGGCATTCATATAAAATATGCGAGATTTACAAAAGCAGACGTTCGGTAACGCCTTTAGCAACGGCAAATTGCGGAGCCGAAGGCGCAGTAATTTGTCCGCTTGCCTAAATTTGTTAAGGGCTGAATCTCGGCACTAACTATCCAAGTACGCTCCAACAACGCTTTCTAATTCTCGGACTAACTCTGGGTCCATGTACTTGTATTCATCAGGGATATCCAAGACATGAACTGGCTTATGATCTAGCAGCCGGGTGAACTCTGCTTTAAGCCTGTTTTTATGCTTTTGCTCCATTACGAATATCAAGTCAGCCCAGCGGATATCCGCTGGGCTGACTGTTTTTTTGGCCCGAGGGCTAGTACCCGCAGACTTAGCGTTGAAATCAGGGTGTTTTCTCCATATGGCTTCGGCCGTAGGGCTGCGCCACTGATTTCGACTACATATGAACAGTAGATTTCGCATACTTTACTCTTTATCGGAAAGCTCAGTATCTAGGGTTTGACGTACAGTTCGCTTGGGGTACTCGATCCCTAATTGCCTAGCTCGACGAAGCTTTTCAGAGCGTGTATACATCAACTTCCAGTTTTTCTCCGAAATCCACTGCTTTTCAGTTTTAGCACTATTCTTCCGGGACTTAGTTTTGGTCTTGGATCTTCTCCAAGCCCTGCCTCTTAATTCATCCATTGCTCTTTCCTCTATCAATTATCGGGTTCAGCAGCCGCGATAATACGGAGAGGATTCCTAATTCTGTGCGCCCTTAACGCCTTGCTCACCGGCACATACTGCGGAGAACGTTTTTGTGTAAAATGGAGCGCAGCGACACACAAAAACGAGCGTAGCATTAGGCCTAGAAATCAGATGAACGGATCAAAATGCTACCATCTGCTTCATAGCGACCGCTCTCAATTATTTCTCTGGCCTTACATTCAATACTATATCTGTTTGACTTAAACACATTCAATTGATTATCAAACATAGCATTAAAGTGATCCTGCAAAGCTTCTGTGGAAATGACACATCGAATTTGCAGTCCATCTACGGTAGCGGGAAATGACACCGCCATTGTGGATGGGTCTATTGCTTCAACATCTTTGAAATCAATATTTGGCATTTATAACTCCAGTATCTAGTCAATAAAACCAAAATAGTGGCCAACTCCAGAGGCAGCCTCAACAAATTTCTTGGCGGTCGCTCGATCCATTACTAAGGACTTTCCATCCACCTTCAGATATATACTATCCTCTTCATAAAATGAGGATCGACCGAACTCTATATCCATTTCTTCTTTTCCGCCCTGGCACTTAACTAGCTCTTCGAAAAACACGGTTGTTGCCATAATTCTTTTCCTTTATTGAAGCTTGATTGATTTTCTCGGCGTAAGCCTAACGCCCAACACAGCGGGTAATTGGAGCGAAGCGTAAATTGCTCCGCTGGTGTTGCTTGTTAGGGGAATTTAAATACAGGCCCGCTCACTTATTTTGGTGTCTTTAAAGTAGAGTGGGTTATTTTTTATGCTCTCAAGTGCTGCAGCATTATCTTTCGTTTTTGAAGCGCAAAAAGTAAGACAGGCCGCGAGGTCATCTTGTGCATGATTTTTTATTGGGTTGCCAAAAGTGCAACTGTATATGCTGTGCGTCCATTTAGGGGCGATGGCAAACACTCTTAGTATTTTATTTACATCAGCATATTCTGCATATGAGTGCCGCTCGTTATCGAGAGCTTTTCCTCTTGTAAATCTGGAAGAAGTGTTAAACACAAAAGTCTTAACATTCTCTTCTCTCAATGAGATATGCAGAGCAATTGCACCTCCTAATGAATGTCCGATTACAGTTATAGGGACATCTGAAGGAGTATTTTTTCGTAGTTGTTTATAAATTTTTAAGCCTCGGTTATTTTGAAGCCCTATAATATTTCCAAAAATCCAGTCTTTGAACCAAACCCAGTTATTCTCGGTACCACGGAAAGACAAAATTACTTCTTTTAGTTTTCCGTCTTCTTTCCTATGAAAGGTGGAATATGCTAACCCGCTCCAATCGCTATCAACATTCTCCAAAGTCAAAATATTTTCGGGCAAAGTAAATGTATCGTAGGGTTTATATGTATTCTCAGCCATCTGAGCGTATTCATAACCCAGAAGGGCCTCTGCCTTAATGGCGCTTTCAACGTCTTTAGTCACTGCTTTTTCTTTTGGTAAAGTTGAGCAAGATGCTAGAAAAGTAAACACAACAAGAGCTAGTAATTTTTTCATAGTAACCAATCCTTTTGAACAGTAATCTGAATACCCCTAACGCCGCTATGTGCGGCAAACTTTTTGGTGATTGTTTTGTGGCAATTTTTTCCGCCACAAAATCAAGCGCCGGAAAGTTTGTCCAGCCACACGAAGTGTGGCGAGGCACGATAGCCTTGTTAAAACCTTACGCTGCAAAATTAAAATAGCCATAAACCGCAACACCAATAAACACCAATAAACACCAATAAACACCAATAAACACCAATAAACACCAATAAACACCAATAAACACCAATAAACACCAATAAACACCAACCATAAAATTGGCATGCGTAAAAACCATGTTTTACCGACAAGCTTATAGCAACTGTCGCACCATGCCCCCGTATATGGAACCGGGCCGGGGAAATGACGCGCATGGCCATTAACGCCACAACGTTCACACTTGCCACAATACCCTTTTGGCAAGCCGTGCTCTATTAGATGTTTTGGCGGTTCTTCGTTATCCCACACACCGCAATAACATCCTCTTTTCTCTGCTGCTTCTCGGTAGCTCATTTTAAGTTTTAACACCCAAATAAGTGGCGGAAACACGTGGGCTAAAATCTCGAGCGAAGCGAGTCAGCCCACGTGTTTGCGTCCCAACGAGCGGAGCGAGTGACTTAATTTGTTTGTTATACATAAAATGTTGAAAAGAGAATAGTGGCACCGTAAGAAAACATGGCAGTAATAACTAAAACAATAAAAGCTTTGAGTAGAAGAACTGTTCCACCCTTAAAGCCATAAAACCTGTATGCATAAACGGGGATACCGATGAAGCCAATCAAAGCGCAGAGTATAGGGTACATTTTAAGCTCTGTATGCCCGTTTTCTCTTCCATGCTGTTTGCACCATATGAACAGACAAATAGCTATAAATATTGAGTGGGCAGCGAACGTGAGCTCTTCAGCGCCTCGTGTAATGAGAAAGTATTCGTCTGCCATCGCAGATATGATAAATGAAACAAAGATTACGAAAATTGTTTTATAGGATGATTTCATGGTTTATGTATAACGCCTTACTCACCGGAAAATTATGAGCGCAGCGAATGATTTTTCCGCGTGCAGCAACTTGTTAGCTTTCATCACCTAGCAATTTCCTAAATTCATTCTCCAACTCCCCTAGAGCTAACTTCATTTCACCTCTCATCCGTTCAAAAATTTCGTTCCACTTCCTGGCATCTCCGCCGCCTTGCTGAAAATCAATGGTCCATGCAAACTCATTGAACGTTTTGACTAGTTCCATATCAATTTCTTCTAGCTTTTCGGCTGTTTTTTGTGGCAGAAAAAAGATCTTTTTTGGATAGTACCCTCTGAGTCTACCATGAGCTTCATATGCAATTTCACGCCGCTCTTCTCTTGACTTATCTCCAGCAGGCTCAAATATTTTTACGTAGTCTTGGAGGGTTATGTAAACATCTTTCAAAAGTGAATATGTTTCTGCAATGACAGACGCTCTTTCTTCATGGAGCTTTGAAAACTTAACGTGCCTTTCTGCTGCTGCAATACTCAGACTCGATTTTAGTTTTTCGACCTCTACATCCATTTGGGACTTCAGCTGCGCCTTATGCGTTTCCAGCCTCTGGTCATACTCACTTTTTATAGCATTTTTTAGACGTTCAGAAACCCAAGATTTCGTCACCCATATTAATAGCCAGTGAGCACAGCACTTACAGCGGCGGATGTAATCACTTCTAGTAAAAAGTCCGAAAACACTCGTATCCCCTTCTTGTAAAGCTAACAATTTATTAGCTGCACATGCTGATTAAACCGCAATTATTAATGTTAAACAGACAATAATTAGCCAACCATAAATACTAAAGTACTTGAGAATATCAGATTGCAACATAGGCAAGTAGTTTTGACTGAACTCTGCTGCTACACGTGGAAACATAGCAATACCGAAGCCAATGCTTGGAAACAAAAAGAAAAACATAAAGCGGTGATCGCGAATAGTCGAAACTGGTTCATAGAAGGAATAAATGCCTGATTTACCTAAAACTAAAATCATTCCCAAATAGAGCGCAAATAATAAAGAGGCTATTTTTTCAGCCCGCCCCCAAATCTTGGGGTCGTCAAAAGTGCCATATTCGTTGAAATGACGCACAGCTAAAAAAGACGGAATAGAAATTAAAACAACTGTTGAGATAAATGTTTCCATATTTGCAGCTAACGCCCCACTAAGGGGCAAATAATTAGTTTGGCTATAATTAGCGACGCAGGAGCAAAAGCCAAACTTTATTTGTCCCGCTTTAGTGACTTGTTAGGTAACGCTTTTGACTATACACGAGTTGAGTTGCCAACATTAGCATACATTAGTTGCCGCGCTCTATTTGTAGTAATACCCCAATCATCGGTCTCCCAGCGTTTATAACCATCATCTGTGAGGAATATCTGAAACGGAGATTTAACGAAATGATCCCAGTCCTTTATTAGATTGAGTGAATCATTTCTATCAAAATCGTGATATTCCTCGCTTTGGTATTTTGTGACGCCGATAGTGCCATCGGAAATTAACCCCTTAAGTACGACTTGAACTATATCACTATTAACGTAGCGAGCATCTAACTCAGTTTTGAGTTCATGAACTTCCGATTCTTCAGATGCTAGTAAAGCAACTAAAAATTGTATTTCATTCGATGCTAATTCTTCCATGAGTTACCTAACGCCCCGCACTGGCGGTGCCAACGCGGAGCTTTTTGTGGGTTAAAATGGAGCGAAGCGACAACCCACAAAGAGCGTAGAGTTGGCACTCGACCAGGAGCGGTTTGTTAAGTGAGATTTTGTACATATGACGTAAGCAAATACAAGAAAGGAGCCCAAATTACAACTGTACAAATTATAGATACAACCTTACACGCGGATCTACTGCATTCTTTATACCAGCGAAAGGTTCTCTCCAACCATGCCAAGCCAGCGAAGCCTGCCGTAAATAATGCCATCACCACAAGATCAAATGACGCTAGTACTACTGTGACCGTAACAAAAACCAAGAATATGACCACTAGGTCTTTTTGATTCTGATTCATTCGAGTACTTAACGCCCCAATAAGGGGCTGATAATGCTTGGCTAAACTGTGTAGCAAAGCGGAACTGAGCCAAGCTTTAGCAGTCCCGCACTTAATTGGCTTGTTATATACCGCCTGCACTTATGAATTTTGCAATTGTATTTTTATCACGTTTCCTATCAGGCAACCATTCTACACGCCACTCAGTAAGGCGCTCGCCAGTTTTATGAATGAATTTCTTTGGTTCAGGTTCATCTATCCATTCGTATTGCCTAACCAATACTAAAGGGCTCTCAGAACCTTTGGTGTTATTTGAAAACTCTAACGCTTCTTCATAGGTGTGGAATGGATAGTAATAAATTTCACCGTCAAATTCATCGGGAGCGCCTTCCCAAGGTCTACACCAGACACGATATTCGAGAACTTGATCGTAAAAATATCCGCCACCCGATTTAGTAGCCGCTGGATATTCACCAACTAAGTTTTCATCTATTGAATTTGGATACATCCTTGAACTTCCTTAGGTATATAACAATTTAATATCGACCCAATGGGTCGTTTCTCTACCAATGGTTGGGTCATTTATCTGATTGAACCAGTTTTATCATACATCTTAAGCCATTTCTAAATAATAACATTTAGAAAAATCATCTTTTGACAAAAAGTAGAAAACGACTCATTTGCTCGTTTTCTTCACTATGGGGGCAAAGTATCTAAACTGTATATGCGCACAGTGTTAATTTTTATTGGAATAGTTATGAGAACACGCTCGCTATTTTTAAACTCAATCATAGATTACATGTTAGCCAAACAATATTCTTTACGGTCGGTTGACACTTACCTGAAATGGATTGCTGGCTTTATTAATTATCACGACAAGCGGCCCCCCTCATCTATGGGGGATAATGAGGTCGAAAAATATTTAGACTATTTGGTTTTGAAGAAAACCCCCTGTGTCAGGATAGTTGTCACTGTTGAAATTTAACCAGTCAGGGGCGGTAGCAGAGTCAATCATGTCTCGTTATCCGCAAGAAAGAAAAGATGCAATATTGAAAAAGTTGCTGCCTCCGCACTCTCGAACGGTAGCCGAAGTTGCAAAAGAAGAAAGCATCAGTGAAGCCACCCTGTACAATTGGCGAAAACAACTCAGAGGATCAGGAGCCGCAGTGCCAAACAGTAAGACCTCCGCCGGGCAATGGTCAGCTCAAACCCAACTGGCCGTTGTCGCAGACACTTTTTCCATGACTGAATATGAATTGAGCCAGTACTGCCGGGAGAAAGGCCTTTACCCTGAGCAGGTTAAAGCATGGCGCGGTGACTGTATGCAAGGTTTCATGTCCAGTAAGGAGCGAGAAGCCGAAGCTAAAAGGCAAGCCAACGCAGATAAACGAGAAATCAACGCATTAAAAAAAGAACTTCGCCATAAAGAAAAAGTCTTAGCTGAAGCAGCCGCCTTGTTGGTGTTGAGAAAAAAGTTGAGAGCCTTTTACGGGGAAGAACCCGGAGACGATTAACCTCAACCGATGAAAGGCACCGTCTGATTGCGCTTATACACGAAGCCTGCCAAAACGGATGCAGACTGAAAATCGCCTGTAACGAGGCTGGAATAGCGCTGAGAACTTACCGTCGCTGGTATCAGGCCGGTGACGTTCAGGAAGATCAGCGACCGTTAACACTGCGCCCCGAACCGGCCAATAAACTCACAGAGCAAGAGCGACAAGCCATCCTTGATATCAGTAATTAAGCAGAATATGTGAGTCTGCCGCCAACGCAGATCGTACCGACATTACTGGATAAGGGGGAGTGTATTGCTTCAGAATCGAGTTTTTATCGTGTGCTCAAAGCGGCCGGGCAACTTAATCGCAGAGGGCGTCAGCGTAGTCGATAAAGAGCGGGTATAACGCCTTCCTATAGCCGTCCGCGAGTCAGTGATGACAACCCTTATGTGGAGTCTCTGTTCCGTACACTAAAATACATCCCGGGCTGGCCGTCGAGTGGTTTTGATGACCTCGAAGCAAGCCGCGTATGGGTTGAGACCTTCGTTAACGGGTACAACAGCGTGCATAAACACAGTCGCCTGAATTATCTAACTCCATCAAAGCGCCACACAGGCAAAGATGCAGGAATCTTGTTGTATCGTGAAAAAGTGTTGATGGAGCACAAAAGGCAAAGGCCAGAGCGCTGGTCGCGGAATGTCAGGAACTGTGAGCCAGTCGGAGAGGTTCACCTGAATCCAGAGAAAGAAGCTGCTTGAGAATTAAGCAAGTAGTGACAACTACCTTGAAAAACACCGGGAGAGTTAAATAACTGGTTAGATGAATCTGTTTGGGGTCCGGCTGATAATAACGTGATAAAGCAATTTCAATAGAGGTCAAGTGAATGGATAGTTTTATGGAATCAATATTTGTATTGTCCGGCCATGTTGTAGGTAATGTGGGTGGCTTGATTGCTATATTATTTATTGGCCTTCTTCCGCTCTATGTGTTTTTCTTTGTATGTTATAAAAAGAAAATTGAAATTAAATCTGCATTGCCGATGGCTTCTTTATCTTTGGCGGGTATGTTTTCTTTAATCTTATCAGCAGTTTTTGCGATGACGGCAATGGTCTTGGGAGCATGGGGATAAATTGAGCTGTTAAAGTCATTTTCTAAAAGCCCTGGCTTAAAAACCAGGGCTTTTTAGTTTCTTAGGGTTCGCTAGTCAATACCCCCCCTCCATAATCCTAACCTTCACAGGCAAATCAATCTCAAATCCCGCTTTGATTAACCAATGGCCTTTGAGGTGAATCTTACCGATGGGTGTGCGCTGGAGACAGTTCTGATTCAGTTGGTAGGAGAGATAAGTATCCCCGACTTTTAATTGCCGTTGTTGATTCGTAACCGTCCGGACAAAGTCACATTCAAATATTGACGACTACTTTCTATTCTGTGCATCTTCTCAATTAACGGTGACGAAACGCACAAAATACCAATGAAAGTAGTTATTTAAGAAAGTGCGATGATAGTGGTTTAATGGCAGCGCCGAAGCACGCCGTAGTTAGCGGAAATGGCCATTCAGACGATTTATTTGGTGGAGTGTAAGCGGTTAAGTTTGATGGTTTATCTGATACCAGAAATAAAGTATTGGAAGCAACTCGACAATTCAAAATAATGGCTGACCAGCAAATATTCTGCCAGCGGTAAGTAGACCAGCTATCTGTACAGGGACCATCTGGGCTCAACCGAGGTTATCACCGACAGTGGCGCCACCATCACCGAGTGCCTGAGCTTTGGTGCCTTTGGCAACCGCCGGGCTGCCGACTGTGTATCCACCGCCAGCGCCTTCACGGCCCTGACCCATTTATTCAGGCACCGAAGAACAGCCAGTCTTACAACCGTTACAGCTATGTGCTGAACGTAGTAATGATCAAGTTAAAATTTAGAGGAGGTGTGTATTACTCTCTTCAAAATGGTAGTTTTGGACACGGAACAATGCCAGTTTCATCGGGATTAAATCGGACTATATTGATGCATGATCAAGATGTGTCAACAACAACGGGCGGCAAATTTGGAAATGTAACGAAGGGAGGCTATTTCGATGTTTCCAATATGGTAGAGCGGATCGTTACCAGTGCACTTGTGGGTGGTACAGAATCAGCAATTAGTGATGGTAAGTTTGCAAATGGTGCTCTGACGGGGGCATTTAATCAGTTATATAATGGTAAAACTTGTGCAGCCAAGAAATGGCAACAAATTAAATCTTTTGCCTCAGATGCGTACAATTCATATATCAACTCAATCTGCTGGTTTAAACATTGAGGCTCCTTGGCGGGTTGATGGAGAATGGATTAGTGTTGGAGTAGAATTTGGTGTTGTTTCTCAATCAATTTTTCATACTAATGAATTTGATATAGGAGCATATCTTACGACAACAGCTGGAGGTTCTATACTTCCTTGAAAAGACATAAAGGGCATAATGGAACTGACTCTTGCTCAAGGAAATATCGTTGATTTTTCTGGTTCAGGTTGGATAGCTGTCGTTCAAACTCTTTATGGTGGTGCCTCTGTTGCAAGAAGTAATAGTGGCCTGAGGTCTGGTTCTATTGCTCCGGTGTTTGGTCTCGTTGACGGTAATCCTATTTATACTACAAGAGCTGCTTCATTATTTGGTGGTTAACATAAAGCCGAATGCTCAATTTTTGTTTGTCAGTAGAGAGTTGTATATGTTTTACCTTCTAACAACTGTATTTATTATGGGAATGATTTTATCAATATATTGCATGATAAACTTAGCTTCTAATGCAGGAAAATCCTTGGAGTATGCAAATAGAAGTTGGAAGTTTGCGATAAGATGTTTTCCCTTTTTGTTTTTATTTAATCACTTTTTTGAAGACGTTGGGAAAGATTACCAGGTCAAAATGATGAGATGGTTAGTATTTACTATTCTTTGCTTTTGTATGACATTTGTTGCTGGTTATTATCGGGCTTCATTTATGTAAGTTATGAGTAATGAGATAAGAGTAAGTGATTTCAAACACTCTGCCCTTAAGTTGATTTAGTTTGGTAGCAACCAAAAAGGCGCAGTCAACAAGCAAACGAAAGCCAGCAAGAGCTGGTTTTCTTTTATCTGGCGCCATGGGATTATCACTTTTCTATTCTACGACCTAATCACGAAAATGGCTGCTTTATACCGTAAGCATCCGGTAATCCCATCTGTTACAAGTGAATATTCCATGGTAGCAGATCGGTGAGGTCGTCATCGGGTCCACGCTCAGGCAAGGTTTCAAACAACCGGTTCAGGTAATCGAAGAGCACCAGTCCGTTGGTTTTGGCGGTTTCGATGATGCTGTGGAGAGTCCCTGTGGCCTGAGCGTCGTCGTCGGTGTTGCTGAAGAGCCAGTTTTTGCCACTGATTCAGACTGTACTTAATGGCGAAACCCGTTTTTGATTTGGGGGGCTATTTGCAACGATAGTTTGTCCAGTCAGGTTTAAACATATTTATTATGGATACAGGCTTTTCCGATGGATTTTTGTCTGCTGGCGTGGCTTCAGCATTCAAACCGTTGATCAATAAAATACGAAATAGCGAAGCTGCATTTAAAGCTCACTCTGTGTTTGCGGCAGGTATTATAGGTGGAACAACTTTTATTATTGTCGGCGGTAAGTTTGTTGTGGTCAACAAAAACTGATAGAGATAGATTAGGTGTCTATGGCCTGTTAAGTCCGAGACAGATAGCAATATACCATCATGATGTTTTCGCGGAATATGGATTGCCTCCAACAACCTTTGGAGGAACTCCTATGACTGGAGACTTGTGGGTAGCGATAGCGACTGGAGCCATTTGGTGTTGGGGATGTGATTAGGAACTGCCATGAATAAATATAAATTTTTTAGTATTTTCTTTATCATATTCTTCTTTGCTTTTTCCATGATGATTAGCCCCAGCGAGAATGATATTGTGCGACTTAAGCTAGGCTCATATTCCATTGATATCCCTAAAAAGAACTCTCTTGAGCAAGGAATTCCTAGCTGGTTATCTTGGTTACCGGGTTTAGATAATTCCACTGAGCAAATTATGTTTACGGTTTCAGCTGAAGATATCTCTCGCGAATTACATGGCTACCGAATCTCAGACGGCGATTATCAAGAAGATATTCGGGGATTGCTTTCAGTTCTGAATTCTAGTGAGATTGAGGGTTATACAAGCTCCGCTGCTTATTTAGATTTGTGGAATTCAACGGGCTCATATTCCAGTAGGCGTGTAGAACCTTTTGGTAATGAGTTATATAAAGTTTATAGAGAAATTGAGTACCCAAACTCTTGGGCTTTAGTTAGTCAAAGTCCAGAGCAAGGTGGCCGGATTCCATCAGAAGCTTCGGAATTTTGGTTGGCTCACTGCCTGTCAGGTAATAGTTCGGAAACGGCTTCTGGGCATCATGTGACATGCCGGAGCCATGTTGTTTTTAATGACTTATTAATTGAATTTAATATTTCTGAGCAAAATATTACAGAGCTTGAAAATCTAAAAAGTTATTTGACTGAAGAAATTCAAAAGTGGATTGAGAAGGTGTAAGAGGTCATTCATAAATTAGTTGTTCAAAGCCCGGCAAATGCTGGGCTTTTTAGTATTTACGGCTCGCTGGTGAGTACCAGGCCCCCCTCCATCACTCTGACCATCACAGGCGAATCAATCTCAAATCCCGCTTTGATTAACCAATGGCCTTTGAGGTGAATCTCGCCAATGGGTGTGCGCTGGAGACAGTTCTGACTCAGTTGACAGGGACGTATCTACGACAGCCAACTGTGCCGTTTCCTTCAGGCTGACCCGTTTATTCAGGCACCGAAGAACAACCAGTCTTACAACCGCTACAGTTATGTGCTGAACAATCCGCTGAGCTATACCGCCCCGAGTGGGTATTTGTTTAGTGGATTGAAAAAGTTTATGAAGAAGTATTGGAAGGCAGCTGTTGCAACAGGGGTCTCAGTGTTCACCTACGGATCTGCTTCCGGCGGGGCTGCAGGTGGTTTTGTCGCAGGAGCGCTTAATAAAGGAAACCATACTGGCGCATTGCGAGGAGCATTTACGGGCTCTATTGCTGGTGCTGCGGGAGGTTATGCAAACTTTGGTAGTGTAAGTGGCCTGTGAGATGCAGCTAAGCGAATAGCAGTTGCAGCAGCAGGTGGTTGTGGGGCTGGTAAAGCGTCAGGTGGTTCTTGTGGTAATGGAGCAAGAAAGGCTGCGATGACTAAAGCTGTCAGTATTGGTATAGAGAAGTTCTCTAAGAAGCCAACCTTCAAAACACCTAAAGATAAAAACGGTGTTTACAAACTGAATAAGAACGATATAGCTGATCAAGTCCATTGCGTTGAATGTGATGTTACTAATCCAGATGTCAATAATATTGGAATTGGCGTTAGATCAGAAAATGCGAATCAGATAGTTGGATCAGCAACACCTAATTCAGGTTGGTTATCATTTAATGAAAGTAGAGGGTTAGCACATATACCAGGCTTTAACTCTGGTGCTGTATTTCATGATACTTTGGTTGGTACGTTAGAGCGAAGCATAGGAATGCAACATTGGTCTTCAACAGCTCGAACTATCGGAGGGTTGTTTACAAATCAGCTAACCATACTTCTAGCAATAGGTTTGAATTACTATGCTTTAGGTGTAAAAAATTATGACTATTATTGGGATAATTTGGAGAGGCAGTAATTGAGACTATTAATTTTAATTGTTGTTGTTTTTTTAACATCCTGTACCGTTACAGGGAATGCCATTTCTAGTCAAGGTCTTGTTCATGGTTGGGAGCATAGTGGATTTAGAAATATAAAAAGTGATATAGAATTAGTCTTTTATGTTGAAAATGACGACTACATTTCTCTGAACGAGACTCTGGTGGGAGTGAAAACAAAAGATAGAAAAGCAGATATGGAACCTGCTATAGGGAAAAAACCTTTTTTAATAAGAGTGAAAGTGAAAGCTAGTAAGCCAGATGTCTATTTACAGCAAAATGCCAGACTGGTTTTGGCAGGTAAAGAGTATGCTCCTATTAAAGTAAAGAAAGGAATCGACAGAGTATTGTCTGGTCGGAAAAGTCACGATATCAAGCGTACTGATTATGATGAATTTATGGCGGTTGATAATACATTGGAAGGTATTGACCATAATTGGTTGTGGTTTGAGTTTGATGTTGAAACGCCACATCCAAGTCAATCATTTTCAATGTATTTAGAGTTAAGAGATAGCGGAAATGTAGAAGTGATAGAAGCTAACTTTAATGCGAAACAAATGAATATCTATCATCATTAATTTAGTGAAATCAATTGAGCCAGGTTCTATTTTAAAAGGTTTGAATTCATTCTAAAATTTGCGAATGGCGCAGCAAGTGGGGCATTTAATCAGTTATATAATGGAGAAACTGCGTTAGAAAGGGAAAGGGCTGCACAAAAGGGGCAAGTATATGACCCCAATGACCCTAACTATCACTCTTACAACTTGCGTACTGGGATGTGTAATCTTGGAGAAAATGGTTGCAGTGTGAAAATGGTCATGGGATTCACGGAAAGAGAATCTGTTCCCTTTGAAACCGACCCCAAAACTGGCGAACCCCTGATGTTAGCTGGTGGTAATCCGATCAAGCATTATAGTGGCGAAAACTGGTCATTGAATGTGACGATAGAGGGCCACGCATATCACCCTGGACAAGTTTTGCACGTTGTTACTGCCGAGCAAGGTGTGGTTTATCTGAATACTTATGGAGAGGGTACGGGGCCTAGCCCGTGGTTAAATAATGCTGTTGGTTATACATTATTTGGAAAGATGCATGCTGATGTTTGGACAAGTGTAAAAACGCAGCAAATTCAAAATTTCTATAGTGATTTATTTAAGTAGCGGGAAAAGCAATGAAACAAATAATTTTTGGATTTATTAGTTTAGGTTCTTTTGTTCTTTCTGCTGCACTTCTTTACATGATCGTTAGTTATTTGCTTTTGTCATTACCGCCTTTTAATAAAGCGGTAATGCCGGATACAACATCCTTGGTTGCAGTCATTTTGTCTGGGCTGCTTAGTATTTGCTTAGCGGCTTACGCAGCATGGAAAGTTTATTTTTATTTGGCAAAATAGCTAACAAGTAGCCCCGCATTTGCGGGGCTACTTGTCTTAATCAGTGGTAAAAATCAATTGTTTGTCGTAGACGGTAATGGTGTAGGTCGTGCCGATGGTAAATCCCGCCTGCTCTAACCAAAACCCTCTCAAGTTAATCCAAGAAATATGCCGCCAAGCGCCACAGCCAGGATCAGATTTTAACGGTGGGTAGCCAGCGGTCATCACCTTGGCTTGCTTGGTAATCAGCGGTACTTGCTGTGTGTGATAGGTCTCTTGCGGTTCCTGAACCTGCAAATATTGTATATATCGGATCCAGAGATATTATCCGTTGCAACAGTTGCAGATTATTTATCGCGTTCAAACGGGTTTCCAACTCATAATGTTCATAAGTAGAATTTGTTGTGGTCAACTAATTCCGGACAGTAAGTTAAGTTTTCCCTCAGTAACCGAAGGAGCAACCATGCCATTGTGACTGTGAGGTCTCCGCCAGTTGTAATAATCCATCAAAAACAAGCCAATATCTTTTTCTGCTTCAGCGTAGTTGCGATAGCCGATTGCTGGTACCCATTCAGTTTTTAAGCTTCTAAATAGTCTTTCCATTGGCGCATTGACGCTCCTATGTCAAATGCTAAGTTACA
>CBFHMJ010000036.1:0-8646 GCA_965656875.1 Alteromonadaceae bacterium | reverse complement strand
CATCAGGTATTTGCCGTGCACGCTATGTTCTTTGGTCTTCTCTACAGTGTCAAATAAAATGGAACGCCAGTTGTTTTTAATGACGTTCCACATCTGACAGCCAGCAGACTATGTTAGTTAGTAACTTTGAATCTTTACGATGTCGAAGAAAACTTTTTTAGCATTGCAGTTAGCGCCAGTGGAGCTATGCAAGGCTACACTCCACTGCCTTTCCATCGCTTTCATTAACATATCAATGTAAACTTTTGATTCTTTTTCATTTAGTTTCAAATGGTAGCCCTCTTTGCGACATTGGTTTTTACCAGCTAAATGCACAATAAATACATTGCCTGGAGCTATAGTTAATTCTAATACCTTACCTTTTCCCACAAAGCTATTATTAGCGTTTGCTATAGTCGACAGAAGTAATAAGTAAATTAACGCAAACATATATTTCATATTTTCACCATTAGTGACAAGTGTGAGAACATAAGATTTTATGCCGATTCATTGTTTGACTTTGATACAACAAGGAGTTCCTTGCTGCGCCAGCCCCGATGTGTCCTCCTGATACATATATTTCTCTATACTGAGTTGAGTCAGCAGTTCCATCGATGTGACTTAAGTCCATATTGGAGAAGCCTGAACTTAACGCTCCATGACTATGCCAAATGGCTTTCACGTCACCGCCGATATTAATATTCACCGCATTCCGGTTGTATTGAGTTGTAATATCAGCATCCGTAACCCAATCCCCTTTTTCTAATGAATATTGGTTTCTAATGCCTGCTCCAATTTCAATATCATACTTTGATGCCAAAGGATGAACATTATCATGGAGCCACATAGCTGCATCCTTACTGCTGTTAAAAGTTTTGGTTACCAGTTGTTTCCTCAGAATAGCGTATTCTTTATCGAAAGCAGCTTGTTCTTCCTTCGATAGATTTCGAGAACAGAGCATGCTGATGAATTTATAGATGATTCGGTTTTTACCGAGTGCCCGGACGACATTGCGTTAAGGTACTGCCGAGTTTCTTAAACAAATGCCCATTCGGGTTGGTATAGCTCAGCGGATTATTCAGCACATAACTGTAGCGGTTGTAAGACAAGTTGTTCTTCTATAATTGAATAAACAGATGGGGCTGAAGGAAATGGCCCGGCGATTACCAAAAGCATCAAAGATCATGCACCTGGTGATGGTTTGAATGGCAATGTCAGTGGTATAACGGCGGGTTTAGGTGTTGACATGAAACCACGGTCATCGTGTTGTTGGAATCATGTTGATTCGTGTATTTCACTATCGTTAAATCCTGTTGCGGATTGAGATAGCGCACAGGATAAAAAGTAGCTGTCAGTATTTGAATGTGTCTTTGCCCGGACGGTTATACTTATACCGGGCTCTAACCTGGTCTAAAAACCAAGTACACCCTACCAACTCACCAAAACTCGACAAGTCACGGTGCAATCCACTGGCTAACCGCCTTTAAAAACGATAACGGCGCTGGTGCTCGGCGTAAAATTCCCTGGATTAATTTGCGGGGCTAATTATTTAACTAAATTTCGGCTTCTAAAGGCGGCCTGACGCAACTAGAAAAACGCTTATCGCTAACAGCAAAGCTTTCAAAGTTTTTCTTAGCTTGATTCAAGCTAAGCGTATTAGCACCACCTTCATATGAGGGGTCTTCATTCTGTAATTTATCATCCTCCCAGTAACAAACTGGACAAATTTCAAAAGCCCCATCATCCAAGGTAAAATATCCGCAACAAGCGCACTGGCGCTTTTTTAATGGCTCATATCTATTGTACATATTTAGTGACCTGATCAGCCCAATAATCACCACCCCTTCTTGGGCGAAATAGCGTTTCAATCGTCTCGTCCGGCTTTGCAGTAGTAAACTCATTTGTCCTTGAATTATATTGAAACACCCAACCATCTTTTGAAGTAAACCCTTTAACATCTCCAACAACATCAGAGTTTAATAATTTTTAGCACGAGCTTGATAAGCAGAGGCAGAGGGCATATTTCCACCTCTGTCACCCTTATGCTTATTGAAATGGCTTTCTAATTTTGCAGGATTAAAACCTGAGGCTGACCATTTTGGAGGTAATAATAATTTAGGTCCGCTCTTTGTAACATTACTGTATTACAAAAAACGGCACTTCTCTTACTTGACCTGCTTGTAATGGACATAGAGTTCGCAAGTCGATTCGCTTACAGCTTCCTTTAGCTTGCTAAGTAAAGCTGGGGCATCGTAAACATAATCCAAGTCCTCATGTTCCGAACCGTACCAGAAGACTAGCTCGTCAACAGATGGGGCTACTTTTTCCATTATTTTGAAAAGCTCTGTCTGCTCAAACCTTGAAGACTCAATAACTAACTTCTGAGCATCTATCATCAGAGCGTCAATATCTTTCTCATTTACATCAATAACATAGACTTCTTCAAGAGGAAGATTAGGAAATAAATTACTAGCGATTTCAAGGAGAAAGTCATTTCTGCTCCTTGAAACCGGTACCAAGTTAGTATTGTGAGTTTTCGATACTGCTAACACAAACTGAGTCATTCTCAACCTCCTTTATCACCGCGGTTTTTCCGATCTCTAATAGTTCCGTCTCTTAGTGCATTGTCAGCATAATCAAGATCAGAACCATCTGTAGTTTTTATCTCGCGTGTACGGCTGGGCCATGTTGTTCTGGATAGTGGGTATGCGTAGACCCATTGACCTTAGCATCAGTGTGCTTATTGTGGATCTGGAACCAGTCGCTACCCTTCTTATTTGAATCAACCAGGTTAAAGTCTTTATTCGTGGGCATCGTCGTACCGTTAGGTGACACGATGAAGTCAGGCTTGCCTGTACTCTTTGTAACCCTCAACGAATCATAAACATTATCAACAATCTTAATTTTACGCGTCACTATCCCTGACATAGCAACGGCACCCGCCAGATACTCACCGTCAATAATATTAACAGAGCCCTGAACGGCGCTGTCGGCGTCGTAAATGTTCATCAGGTATTTGCCGTGCACGCTATGTTCTTTGGTCTTCTCTACAGTGTCAAATAAAATGGAACGCAAGTCGTTTTTGATCACGCTCCACATCTGACGGTCGACAGAGCAGGTGAGCTTTTTCACCAGTAAATTGTTTTAACGAATAATATACAAAAATCAACGATATCTAAGAGCTTTACTTAATGTTATTTCGGGTTCTTATTAAGTCCCAATAGGTGCTTGTGATATGAGAACCTAAAACAAGTTCATTTAAATAGTCATTAACCAAAGATGATACATTTGATGGAGGAGGAGATAATTCATGGTGTTTATTTACAATTAATTTAGGTATTTCTTCTCTAAGTTTTTGTTGATCTCTTTTACTTAAATTTGCTGAATACATTTGTAATTTAAAAAGCACATTTCTTGTGAAATGAGATAACGATAGAGATTTATCTATATACATGCATGCTTTATCAGTGTCGCCCTGATAATCAAAGTATAAGGCTAAAATGTAATTGGATAGTGGGCATAATGGATATTTATCTAGTATTTCTAAAAAATATGGATTCGTAGGTTGCAAATAGATGTATATATAACCTGAAAAAATAGCGGCGTTTTTTTCGTTCTCGAAGTCAAATTGCCCAGCTAATATTGCTTCCGCAATGTCAACATTCTCAAAAGGGGGCATTAATTCAACTAAAGCATAAGCAATACTATAGATCGTCCCCTTCTTTTTGTAGTGAGCCATTGAAAGTAATTCTTTCAAAAGTTCATCATTCTCATCAGAAAGGGCTTTAGATATTTTTTTTTCTAAGTCGTTAGTCATTGATAATATCCCACCCCTTTGTAGGTACGATATGCCCTTTCATGATGTTCAAACTCTGCAATTCACCAGATTTAAAGGTAGACCTGATAGTTACATGATATCCATTCATCGTCGTATTAATTATATTCGAACCTTCCTTTAATAAATTCTGATTATTAAATTTAGTTAAAATATCTGAGGCTTTATTCAATATTTCTGTAGATGATGATCCAAGGTCCATAATTCCATTTTTAAGATGTTTTTTGGAAAAAATATGCTCAATTTTAATTGCATTTATCCGAGATGACTTCCAAATCCCTTTATTAACGACTTCTTTATAAACATCATCAACAATCTTGATTTTACGCGTCACTATCCCTGACATAGCAACGGCACCCGCCAGATACTCACCGTCAATAATATTAACAGAGCCCTGAACGGCGCTGTCGGCGTCGTAAATGCTAATCAGGTATTTGCCGTGCACGCTATGTTCTTTGGTCTTCTCTACAGTGTCAAATAAAATGGAACGCCAGTTGTTTTTAATGACGTTCCACATCTGACAGCCAGCAGAGCAGGTGTGGGTCTGATTGATGGTTTCCCGGGAAGAAACCTGTTTGACCGTATGCCCGTAATCCCCGTTATTCAGTGGAATCAGGATAGTGGTTGACAGTGCTTTACCGGCCAGATTGCCCCAGCTGTCGTCTGGTCCGAAGAATTCAGAGGTATCCATCCAGTCGTCCAGCTCCCAGCCGGCCCAGGAGATGGCGGCGGCATGCAGGGCGCCGGATAAACTGCCGGTAGTGGCGTAGGCGGTGGCGGCATCCCAGGCGATGACACCAAAGCTCATACACTCGGTGATGGTCTGAATGGCAATGTTCGTTAAATCATGGCGTGTTTCGGCGCTGCCATCAAACCACGGTCATTGTGTTGTTGAAATAACGCTTGCTATTGTTGTCGTGCGTTGCGCGATCGTTAAACTAAGTTCCAAATTTAGGTGGTGCACAAGATATGAAGTGGACGTGAGTATTTGAATGTGTTTTTGTCCGGACAGTTACGGTAAATCGAACCAGGCCGATATGGGATTGAATCTAATACAGAATCCCTATGCGATTGAGAAACGCCTCCGAGACTGGTGTGCTGAGCAAATGTGTCAAATCCGTCAGGAAAAGTCGGTTGCCTTACTGAATAAGTTTAAAACCTAGCTGGACAAATAATCCTTGCAGGTTGTCCCCGAATAAAAAAGGAGACGCCATTAAATACAGTCTAAATAAAGTGGCGTAAACTGATTCTATACACCGGCGTTTTTCAAGGTAGTTGTCACTACACTCCAGTAAGGTTGAGAAATTGATCTTGGGTAGATAATTTACTGGCTTCTGCCCACCCTCGACTACCAACCCAAAGAGGATGTTCTGGCGTTGCGCTGATTGTTTCTTCATTTCATCTTTGGCTGCAACCAAATCACCGACTTTAATTTCTTCGATAGGTTTTAGCCCATTTTTGGTATGAAAAGGTATGCCTTCAACAAAACAAAGTCTGCCAGCAAAGTCATCGACTTTTTTCCCTACTGTCTTTGTAACATTAAATTAATCATACTTAGATAAAAACCTCTCTAGCTTTTCCCAAAATTTCTTATCAAACATATATTCCTCGTGTAGGTATAGTTTTTTCCCCAGAACTATACACTTATTGGCAGTTTCTGTACTTAATTCAGCATTTATATTTATTAATTCAATAAATAGCCCCTCAAATGCCATTTCATACTCGTCATGATCTAAGTAATGCTGAACTGCCTCAATTGATTCATCATCTAAATCATCCATAAACTGTTTTAATACTGTCTGCAAAAAATGATTAACCATTATCCAAAATTCTTTAGTCATATCTTCTTTCATTATATTTACTTAGAGTTGGGAGTAACGTTTAAAGGGTATGCAGTTGATATTTTACCCGCATATTTGTGGTTATTTGGATAAAAGTCGACCCTGATTTCAATACCATCTCTTGTACCAATAGCATATGGAGAATCCCACTTTCCGAGACCAGTTTTGGCTTTAGGATCAGTAGCGATATCGGAGATATGATGGAGGATTTTTTCGTCCTCCCAATTTACCGGAAACTCAGTCTTTCCGGGCTTACCTGCTCCAGCTCTATGGCGATTCAAAATATGGTCTTTGCGAAAGTCAGTTAAATCAACAGAATTTTAATTGTTTTCTTCGTAGTCCCTAACAAATCATCAACAATCTTGATTTTACGCGCCACTATCCCTGACATAGCAACGGCACCCGCCAGATACTCACCGTCAATAATATTAACAGAGCCCTGAACGGCGCTGTCGGCGTCGTAAATGCTCATCAGGTATTTGCCGTGCACGCTATGTTCTTTGGTCTTCTCTACAGTGTCAAATAAAATGGAACGCCAGTTGTTTTTAATGACGTTCCACATCTGACAGCCGGCAGAACAGGTGGCCTGGGTCTGATTGATGGTTTCCCGGGAAGATACCTGTTTGACCGTATGCCCGTAATCCCCGTTATTCAGTGGAACCAGGATAGTGGTTGACAGTGCTTTACCGGCCAGATTGCCCCAGCTGTCTTCTGGTCCGAAGAATTCAGAGGTATCCATCCAGTCGTCGAGCTCCCAGCCAGCCCAGGAGATGGCGGCGGCGTGCAGGGCGCCGGATAAACTGCCGGTGGTGGCATAGGCGGTGGCGGCATCCCAGGCGAAGACACAGGCATTACAGTAAGCAATCAGAGCAATACTGATGACTTTATTGATGATTCGGTTTTTACCGAGTGCCCGGACGACATTGCGTAAGGTACTGCCGAATTTCTTAAACAAATACCCACTCGGGTCGGTATAGCTCAGCGGATTATTGAGCACATAGCTGTAGCGATTGTAAGACTGGTTGTTCTTCGGTACCTGAATAAACGGGTCGGCCTGAAGGAAACGGCCCAGCTGGCTGTCGTAGATACGCCCGTTCATGTGGATGATATCGGCGTGGTCCACCATTTCATGGCCGGTGAAGCCCCGGTCCGTGATGGCAAGCAGGTTGGTCAGGGTCAGGGCCGTGATACAAAGGCCGGTTTCGGTGCCGCTATCAAATCACGGTTGTTGTGATATTGAAATAACGCTTGCTATTGTTGTTTTGTGCGTTTCGTCATCGTTAAATCCGGTAGCAAGTTGAGATAGTGCACAGGATAGAAAATAGATGTCAGTATTTGAATGTGCCTTTGTCCAGGCGGTTACACTGAACACTCCGGGGAAATCCAGTTAATCACTTTGCAACAACTAATCAGGTGCAACTTCTTCAAAATACGTTATTACTTCGTCGAGAACCTTTAAAGCTTCCTTGATCTGATTTGAGGGATTCAATGTATAAATCACTAGCTCTAAGTCGTTATCAGATTTTTTAGCCATTTTCTCTGCGTTTGGCAGCTCTGTAGATAATAATAATTGGGTAAGAGTTCTTTGTAGTTCCTCAATAGTCATATCGCCATTGGCTATGGAGCTTTTTAAATCAAGTAGTTTTTCATTAGTTTTCATCATAAGTATATCTTAGTGCGTAATTATGGTTACGACCGCTCCTTGTTGATTCGTAATAACTTGTAGTGAACCAGAGGTGTAGGACAAATTACCGTTCTGCTGTAGAACAGGTTTTGCAGAAGATATTGCATCCTCAACAAACTGAGGAGCAACACCTCGTCCGTAATCTCCGTGGGTTCCAGCTTGGTATATTTCTGGTAAACCACCTGTTTGACCACTAGATGAGTGCCTTCGTAGTCCTGGTTGCATACGGTTCACTGCATGCTCGCTGTATAGTCGATTTCCTACTTGGGCATAATCTTTGCCATCAACATTTACTTTTTTATAATCCCTCCAGGAACTCCAGGGAATCTTTCCTCTCTCCCTTGTAACTCTTAAAGACTCAAAAATCCTTTTTATCCAGCTACCAAACTTTTTAGCATTGTAAACAACAAGAAAAGCATCTTCTGGACCTGGAAGATACATGGTCGCGGCTACGGCGACGCCATTTGCTGTGTTTTGACGTTGTTCCCTGATTTCATCTGGAGTCAATTTACCATCAATTCTGCTTAGCAGACTACCATCTGTAGTTCTTCTTGTGTGAACATTATCTTCAATCGTGATGAGCCTGGTAAGCCAGTTATCCTGTCGGGTTGAGTGTTCTACTTGACGAACCGTATGCCCGTAATCCCCGTTATTCAGTGGAACCAGGATAGTGGTTGACAGTGCTTTACCGGCCAGATTGCCCCAGCTGTCTTCTGGTCCGAAGAATTCAGAGGTATCCATCCAGTCGTCCAGCTCCCAGCCGGCCCAGGAGATGGCGGCGGCATGCAGGGCGCCGGATAAACTGCCGGTGGTGGCATAGGCGGTGGCGGCATCCCAGGCGATGACACAGGCATTACAGTAGGCAATCAGAGCAATGCTGATGATTTTGTTGATGATTCGGTTTTTACCGAGTGCCCGGACGACATTGCGTAAGGTACTGCCGAGCTTCTTAAATAAATATCCACTCGGGTCGGTATAGCTCAGCGGATTATTGAGCACATAGCTGTAGCGGTTGTAAGACTGGCTGTTCTTCGGTGCCTGAATAAACGGGTCAGCCTGAAGGAAACGGCCCAGCTGGCTGTCGTAGATACGTCCGTTCATGTGGATGATATCGGCGTGGTCCACCATTTCATGGCCGGTGAAGCCCCGGTTCGTGATGGCAAGCAGGTTGGTCAGGGTGAGGGCCGTGAAGGCGCTGGCAGTGGAGCCACAGTCGGCGGCCCGGCGATTACCAAAGGCCCCAAAGCTCATGCACTCGGTGATAGTGCCGCCACTGTCGGTGATAACCTCGGTGGAGCCCAGATGGT
>CBFHMJ010000035.1:0-8900 GCA_965656875.1 Alteromonadaceae bacterium | reverse complement strand
AAGATGACGATATCTCACTCGTCTTCCCCACACCAGGCACCCCGGGCGATGATATCCTCCGCGGCGATGCCCTGGATAACATCTTCCACAGCAATGGCGGCCGCGACATCATGACCGGCTTCGGCGGAAATGACATCTTCTATGGTGGTTGGAAAATTGATGGCGGAGAAGGTATTGATCGGCTGTTTCTGAACGGCAATCGATTCGATTTTAGCATTCAGATTAATGGAGATGATTCTTATTCGATATCAGATAATCGGTTACCTGCTGCCGATTCCATAACCCTCACCGGGGTTGAAGAAGTACAGTTTAATGATCAGCTCATTACTCTCTGAACTCTGACATCGACGACCTGATGTGCGGTAGTGCCATTAATCAATGGCACTACCGTCTTTTCTTACAATGACACAGAATAAACCAACTTATAATTCGTCTTTTATCTCTACTCATTAAACAGAACCTGTTAAATTTGAATAGAAATTAATCATGGTTTCAACTACTTAACGGAAGACTAACCCCTACATTAATCTTTCTCATCAACAGATACTTTTTTGCTGTTATCCAGAATTGTTAGCCCAAAAATGGTACCCACAGGTGCAAAGGGCAACAGTAAAAAACCAACAATTCGAGATGCAATCCGTCCCCCTTCTTTTTTTGTTTTACAGCCATATGCTATGAAAAAATGCAACAGAGGGAAAAAGATAGCCACAACCAGTATAAAGATTCGCTCAGCATCCAAAAAAGATCCCCTGAACAGCCAGTCTGGACTCGTGATTACAGGTAACGTGCAGACGAAAAAACTAATAGCGCCTAACGTCAAATGTATATTTGTTAAGGTATTGAAATTGGTCATGATCTATATCCCTATGTTAATAAATTTCCGTTTGTTCAACGTGTAATTTTGATTGCGTGTTTGTGTTTTTCGAAAAAAGATGTCTACTCTTGCCTGATTAATGTAGTGCTAGACCTGAAGTTCTTCCCGAAGTTCCATCAGTAATTTACCAAGAACATTTTCACCACTACCATCACCGCCACAGCCCCAATAGTAATCAAACGGTGAGCTTTCTATAAGTTCTCGATTTTTAGTCGATAGCAGGAGGTCCCTAGCCGCTTTGTTATGTGTAAATTTGCTTTTCAAGGCTGTTTTCATCACATCGACTTTAACATCTTCCCAGTCAGGTCTGATCGGAAATTCACGGCTTCGTCCCATATTCCTTGCATCTTTTGGCGTGAAAGCTACCCTGATTCTTTCTTCATGTGGTTGACCTTCAAATTTTTTCGCCTGGAAATAATGTTCAACAGTCGACCAGTACTTCCCATCCGCTTCAAACCCCAACTTTGCAAAATTTGATAACGCTCCATACTTATCGGTCACGGTATAAAAATAAATGATATCTTCCAATGCTGATCACCTTATACAGTTTTGTCATTTGCCTGAGTGCCGTAAATTCACAGTGCGAGCACAAAACGTTGATGAATTGTGGTTTATCTTCTCTGCTCATATCAATACGGCACTCTGTTACTGGTATCCGTTTTTAATACGTTTCCTGACCAAGAAAATTTCACCTCGTAATATCAATGTAAAAGCTAATTCACTGAAATTATCAGAGTTTACCAGAGACAGATAACATTGCGGCTACGCTATTTATAGTATGTTTGTTATTTTGCAAAAGCTATATCTGATGCTGTTGGCAAAAGATACCGAGGACCGGACGGTGTGGTATTGACCATGATCAGCCGTGATGATGAAAATAACTGATAAATGCTGGTTTTCTATATTGAGTTGTTTGGTCAACCATCGGAGAAACTGTATTGAGCAGCGAACTTTTCAGGATGAATATATTGTTCTATTTATGAAACTGCCAGGTGTCTAAACAAATGAGTATCGATTCACACCCAACGTATTTTTAGTATTGTTGATGAAGATGAGCTTATTGATATTGCTCATACAGTATATGAGGGTACTTTCTACCGCTGCATAAGTATCAGTGAAGCGTTAGAACAATATCCAGAGAAGGAATACTTCAGTGATGACCTTTGGAAAATATGCGAAACAGATGGACAATTTATTGAAGCATCATTATTTCCATATGGAAATAATGTAGAGCATTTCCGGTTAGATGATATGTGTGATTCATAGACATCGTTTCAACTATACTGATGTCTATGAACAAAGAAATTCGTCAAAGATTAAACTGGGTTGAGCTCTACGAAGATACAAAAGATGCCGGCCTGGTTTGCCGAAGGTGTGGAATATCCCGGCCCACTCTAAGAAAGTGGTGGCGTAGATATCAATCAAAAGGGATAGATGGACTGAGAAGTCAAAGTCGACGTCCATTAAGTTCCCCTAATGCTAAAGTTGGTTCAAAAGAAGAAACTCTGATACTCGAACTCAGGAAGGTTAGAAATTTAGGAGCGAGGCGAATCCAAAGCGAATTAGTTCGGCTACATCAGTTAAGCTTTTCTTTAGCTACCATCCATAAAGTTTTAACTCGGAATGAGATAAAGCCTCTCAAGAAAATCAGAAAAAAAACCGAATTCATTCGTTACGACCGACCAACTCCTGGAGATAGAATCCAAATGGATACTTGTAAAATCGCTCCAGGGATATATCAATACACATCCGTGGATGACTGCACGAGATACAGAGTTTTAAGGCTCTATAAGCGCCGTACAGCAGCGAACACTTTGAACTTTATTGATTGTGTCATCGAAGAAATGCCGTTTCCCATCCAGCGAATACAAACTGATCGCGGCCTGGAATTCTTTGCTGAAAAAGTTCAAAACCGACTTATGGATAACGGTATAAAATTCAGACCTAATAAACCGGGTTCACCACACCTCAATGGAAAGGTAGAGCGGTCTCAAAAAACCGACAAAACCGAATTCTATCCAACTGTAGATATCTATTGCGATGAAATTAATGACCTGCTTGCTGAGTGGCAGCACTACTATAACTGGGATAGGCCCCACAGTGCGCATAAGGGTAAATCGCCTATGGAAAAATACTTTGAATTAAGTAATGAAACACCTTATAGCGACGAAGTTGCTCAGAACTATGACCGCAGCTCTGAGCATGTACAACTGGCTAATTATCAAAAGGAGTTAGCCCTAAAAAAATTGAAATGATGTATGTGAATCACACAGCTTAACCCTGTTCTGCAATAACTTATTGTGGTCTGACCGATTCAAGAAGTGAGCCTGTTCTTACGTAACCGCTAGAATTTCTATTTACTTTCATTTCCAACTCAAACATATACAGCACTGATGATATAACGTCGCTTCTTAATATCAAAGACGAAGTGTCTTCCTTTAAAAAGCGCTGTGAAACATCTTTTTCGAAGGTCGTAAATTCGTTCCTTAGTCCAAAATGCATAGCTGTTTGATTAAAAATATCAGAGGTAACAATTCTCGTATGTAATGGAATGTTATCTACAATTTCAGCGATTACACTAATAACAAGTACGTACCACTCATCGAACATCCACAAGTTTGGGTGTTTTTTATAGTATTTAAGTAAGTGGGGGTAACTAGGGTTTTTCTTGTCCTTTTGGGGAGTGAATATGCCTTTTTTAATTAACCATTGCTTCCAATTACCATAGCCCGTTTTGAAGTATGAGTCTTGACCGTTAGCGTATTCTTTAGATAGTTCGATTATAAGAGGTTCGGCTAGTTCAGTAGACTTTTGCCTCTTTGAATTTTCATTACATCTGTCTTTGAACGATTTGAATGCGGCTTTCCTTTTTTTTTCTAATTGCGGAGACTTGTGCCAGTACCAAGTGGCTTGCTTTCCTTTCGCGATAGAGAGTTGTCTTATTATAACGCTACCTTTTAAGCATTTAATTGGTTCAGGCAGTGATATGGTATGAGGGTAGGCTATGTAAAGGGTGTGACTAGTATTTAATTTAGATTGTTTAATGCATTTGAGTATTAGGTGGTCATTTCCTTCACTATGAACAGTTATTTCATCAACTTCGAAGATCTTTTTAGCAAAAATTTGAACTTCTTCTTCATAGTCTATCTCACCTACTGAGCATTTCATTATTTCGTTAATGGTAGGCAGCAGTACAGATTTACTTTTGATGTATTTTCGAGCAGATTTTTTTGCGCTTTCCTTTCTGCGCTTGAGTTCAGCTAGTTCTTCTAAGCGCTTTTTTTCAATATAGTCATCCATTAATTGCTTTTCACACCAGGCATAATGCCACTTGAAAGGAACTTGATTTTTACTCAATAAGTCAATGCTTGGTTCGACTTCGAAAGATTTTAGGCTAGCTAAGTCATATTCCAATGATGGGATTGTACTTTCTTTATAATACTTGATTTTGGGTTCTTCTGATTCGTGAGTCACAGAAATTTCTATGACTATCTGTCCAACATCTGTTTCAAGTAAAACATCCGCCCAATATTTACCAAATGGAGCTTCTAACGTTGAACTCGTGATGTTAATTGTTTTGCAGGGAGCAGTTAGGGTCTTTCCATCATAATGCAATGATACTTTGGGGAGGCTAAATTCAGAGATACTTAAAAAATAGTTTTGAGCAGCAAGATGAAGCTGTGTCATTAAACATGCTCTACCTTCAACTAAATTTAAATGTGCAAAATGGTTGCTTTTATCTTTACAGTTATTTTTGGCGATTAAGTCATCTTTGCACTCTGGGCAAATACACCCACATTTTTTTCCGTTGGGAACTGAGTCAACATGTACGAATTTACCTGTGTTTTTTTGATTACCGAATTTTAGCAACGTTTATCCTTAAACTATTAAACTTGTCATACTAATCAATTGTATATTGTCATACCGTAAGTAATGTTTCCAAAATGCTTGAAAGCCATATAGATTAATGGTTTGAGAGTAAGGTTATTTAAAACACATATTAAATGAGATGGAGCTATAGTCAAATCTGGTGTATGGCAGATCATGCCGCACTCTGTTGTTGACCTTGGTTTACACGTTCACCATCCTTGAACGTTACTCCCTGAATAACACCGGGTGTCTAAACAAATGAGTATCGATTCACACCCAACGTATTTTTAGTATTGTTGATGAAGATGAGCTTATTGATATTGCTCACACAGTATATGAGGGTACTTTCTACCGCTGCATAAATATCAGTGAAGCGTTAGAACAATATCCAGAGAAGGAATACTTCAGTGATGACGTTTGGAAAATATGCGAAACAGATGGACAATTTATCGAAGCATCATTTGATCCATATGGAAATAATGTAGAGCATTTCCGGTTAGATGATACCCCTTCCGTGTTAGATGTGGCCTATGAGATTTTGCGTGATGACATGCATTGTATAACAAGCATCTGATCGTCCCTGAACTGAAAAACCACTGAGTGAATTCTTTTTTTCAGCCTGGTGATCATTTATCACGTGTTTTAGCTATCGATAACGGGTCAATGTCTAACTTTTCAAGAAACGTTAGATACCATGTATAGTGTTCACTACCTAATTTGATACCGCCATCCCCAAAAGTTTTAAGTGTATCAATGGGTGAATAGCCCCATTTGTTTTTTATTGACAAATCCGCGCCAGCTTCCAGTAAGTAACATGCTATCTCATAATTATTAATTGATATTGCGGTATGGATGGGTGTTTTTCCATTGATTCCAATCGCATTAATATCCGCGCCGCTAGCAACCAAAAGCTTAACATTATCAATTTTAGTTGCCATGATTGCTTGAAAAAGCACACTTTTATTACCATAACTACCCAATGCATTTGGATTACCACCATATTCGAGCGCATCTTTCAAATAGGCAGAGCTATCAGCAATAGCCGCTTTTTCCATTACAACTAATCTATCTCTCGGGTTAGCTTGATCATTTCTAAAGTTGGGATTGGCTCCAGAAACCAGTAAAAATCTAAATGACTGATAACTGTCATTATTAATTGCCAACATTAATAATGAATTGCCCTCATTGTTAACTTCATTGACATCGCCTCCCGATTTCACATAACTATTGATTGCATCGACATTATTTCCCCTAGTATAAGAAAATATATTTTCTTTATTAACATTCATACTTTCTCCATCACAAGCCGAAGTTAATAGAATCACTACCAATAGATAAAAGTACTTTTTCATTATTACGGTCCTCCTAAGCGCCAATGATATAAACATACTCTCTAAAACTCATGCCAATTTATCATTCTCCACAACCCACAGACATCGCTGTTTATCAAGATCAACATCTCTACTCGTCTGATTTTTTTTCTGCCCTTTGCAGTGAGTGGTATTTCTGTCCTTTGCTGATTTTAATATTCTTTCACGGTTGCCTGATTTGAACATTTCTGCAAAAAAATGGTATCCCGAACTGCAATACAACATGAACCCCAATAAAGATTAAAATATCAATAAATCTTGCAACAATAATTAGCTCTTTATCCCACAGAAAAACGAGTAAATAGATGACAAGAGAAACAGCGGGTATACCAGACATGCCATCATGTATTATCACTTTCCTGGAGTTGAGCAAGCAGGACGCTATGTCTAAAGCAACTCCGATACCAAGAAATAAAAAACTAAAATCGACTTCTAACATTCTCATTTATCCATAATAGAATTTTCTTATGCAACCAGATCTTTAGCCTTTTGTTGGGCCTCATCAGCTTTTCCTGCCGCTTTATTTCTTGCTAACTGCGTTACTTTGTTTGTAACAACATTCTCACCGGTCAACTGACAAACGGCTCCATTCTGATTGTGAGCCAGGATCCGCTCCTGCCACACATAACAATCTGGTCGTTCAGAGTAATCACTACTGCGAGTGTTGAACATATCGGTGTCTATCACATCTCCCGGGTTCAGCGACTGAGATTCAACCCTGCCACGAGCCGGCACATTAAACTGATGGGTGTCTGATACCGTCAGGCACAATGGTTCGGTCTCTGCGATATCAAGCGATAGCTCAAACACGGCATTACCGGAAATAATGAAGATTTATCTTCACCCGTGAGAACATTTATCAATTGAATCATGGCATAGCAGCGCTTAGAAAAAGAATAATCTGAAATACGCAATAAAATGTGGAATAAGAAAAAATAAGACAAAAGTTTTAACTTTCTTTCCTTCTTTGTATAGAGATAAATATCCACCTTGATAAACGCTCAAATATGTAAGAAAAAACGCCATAAACAAGTAAACAAAGTCTATATTCTCTATGGAGTGAGACCCTATAATAATACTTCCCACCAGGGACATAAGAATGATGACTAAGCTGGTCATGAGCCTTAAAATTACTACCATTGAGACTCCTCAATGAGTCAAAAGATTCAGAGTAAATAATATTTTCACTTCTCGACAAAATCACTGGTGCCTAAAAGTAAAAGCCTCAGAAAATACTGGGGCTTAATAGCAGATTTATACTTACAGAACTTGAACTTCGTTTTCATCTAACAAGGAAGACATATCAGCGGTAAACTCAATCGAAAAAAAGTTTCCATATACTACATAAAATATGGCCCTGTATTTCTTATCAAGCAGCTTAAAATCGAGCCTGTCTAATACATATTCATCCTTGTCTGATTTGAACTTATTATCTCGCTCAAGTGAAAATGCGAGTCCCTTTACGACATTGAACGTAACAACTGTCTTTGGAGCGCTAATCCGCTCTATAAAGTTCACTTCTTCTAACTGAGATTTGAAAATCTCAGTATCAGACTTAGATAATTTCAACTGTAGTTCGTGAAGCAACTTCGTTTCCAGTGGCTGAAGATCTGCATTCTTTTTTCCAGCAATACAAATCAACGGCTGGGTCAGAAGAAGTTTAAAGCCTACAAGTGCTTTCAAAAGCATATATTAATAACCTTTACTAATTATTAGTTTCTGCCCCTAAAGCACCGCCAACATAGACGGGCGGGACACGCAAGGCTTGTTGAGCACCCTGGGGAATAAACGAGCCAGAACCCAATTGAACTTTGAATGTTCTCAGCATAAATCCGTACCGAATATCATCGATCAGGGCATGAAATAGTTTTGCCACATAAGTACCGTATAACGGAGACTTCCAAGCTCTCGTAATTCCAAATTTATTTAAGAATCATTGAGACACTAAATGGGAATATGTACTGATAATTGAACGTTATCAGACCTATGTCCAGAGTGGTCGATTTAGCGGGTATAAAGGAAAGTGATGCAGGCAATACATATGTCTTGCCAACCGTTCACTGTTTCCTGCGTAAGCTGTAATAGTTATTAGAACACAATTTATTGTTTCGACAGAACTGTGTGGCAGTTAAACCTCTGTCATCGTATTGTTGAAATAATGCCTGCCATTGTTGTTCAGTGCGTTTCGCCATCATTAAATCCGGTTGTAAATTGAGATAGCGCACAGGATAAAAAGCCCCGATTGGGGCTTGCTTTCTCAGTCATTTAGAAAGTAAAGGTCACTTTCTTGATTTCCATTTCGCTTAGCAATCACACCTTTGTTTTTTAAAAGTGAAAAGACTTCTTCTAAGTATTTTCTATCTTTAAAATCAGTGAAGGAAGAATACAGCTCTTCATTATCTTCCAAAAACGACCACAGCCTCCAGACGTCAAATCCACCGACATTACAGTGCTTGTCAAACTCGAAATCAACATCATACTCTTGACTAGAAATGAAACAACCAGAACCGTGGAAGGCATAACTCCATTCTGAATTGTTAAACCTACCCTTTTCAGGTACTCTCATTCCTCGCCATTCAGTCAAATCATTAATACTCAAGACCATCATAAGTTCTATTGAATATTCATGCACTAGCTTTAAGTAGAGCTGTATAAGTTCCGGTGTTTTTCAAGGTAGTTGTCACTACTTGCTTAACTCTCAAGCAGCTTCTTTCTCTGGATTCAGGTGAACCTCTCCGACTGGCTCACAGTTCCTGACATTCCGCGACCAGCGCTCTGGCCTTTGC
>CBFHMJ010000034.1:0-31067 GCA_965656875.1 Alteromonadaceae bacterium | reverse complement strand
GTACACCTAATGTTGGCGAGCTGGAGGCGCTGTTGTTGTTAACCAGTTCAAGGTCCGGCATACCGCCGTCTGTGCCATCATAGCGAACCGCCATGTAGAACATCATCCGGGCTGAATCACCTTTCACTTGATCACGCGGCTCGAACGAATCGCTGTCAGTGTACGTATTCGGTGAACGATTTACCGGGCTACCGCCGTCGTCGTAGTCTTTACTACCACGCGAGGAGTTAACCGTTACGTCGGTTGGACGTAAGTGGTGAATATCGGTGTAACCATATTGTGATGAGCTTGGGAAACCGTGAGATTTCGGCCAGCTATGTTCACGGTTCCAGTCATTCGAGCCACCACCGTTGGTGTTTTTCGCCTGACTGCGACCGGAATAGAACAATAAGACGTTACTGGTGTTGTTTGGATCTTCATCGGTATATTTCAGTGCATCCCAGACATCCGAATAGGACATACGCTGATGACCCTGACGAGCAATCAAGCTTAATGCCGCTTCCAGTTCAGCACCGGTTTTGCCAATGGCATTCGCGTAGTAAGCGTTGTAGTCGAAACCACCGTCACCGCCGCCATTATTGCCACCACCGTTATCACCACCGCCAACAGCATTAACAGTGATCGTGAAGCCAGCCAGTGATACTGCGGTATTGGTACCGTCGTTCACACTGATGACGATATTTACGAATGAACCAACGTCACTGTCTTGTGGTGTGCCAGTCAATGCACCATTCTGGTCATTGAAACTCGCCCACGATGGCTTATTGTGAATGCTGAACGTCAGGCTATCGCCATCAACGTCATTCGATGAAGGCGTAAAGCTGTACGCATTACCCGCTGTGATACTGGTTGTAGGCGAGCCAGAGATTGTTGGTGGTGTGTTACCACCGTTACCGCCGCCGTTGCCTGAACAGGCAGCAACGCCAGAACATCCCAGACCATCAAAGGTATTTTGTGCAAAACCTTGCCATTCTGTCGCCGGATCAAACGCATCATCGTGCGTGTTATCACCCGTCTCAAAACCAACTTTACGACGAAGCGTATGCTCATTGGTTGCCGTATCACCTGAACCCCAGTTACTACCTGGATCAGTACCAACCTGACCAAACACATCAACAATTTCGTCATCAACGTAAAGTACTAATGCGTCGTCACCATTGAAGTAAGTGATGGTCGAAAACATATCACTGCGTGACTTAAGACCATCGTCAGCACCACTGTTACCGATAACATAGCTCTCGCCTGAAGCCAGAGTTCCTGTCGGATTAGCCGTATTCAGACCAACGGTATCCAGTGTTTTACCATTGTTCGCCAGAACTACTTTTACCCGGCTCAGGTCAATAGCATTGTCAGTAAAGTTAGTGATTTCAACGGCTTTGTTATTACTCGAACCTTCCACGTACTCCGTGAAAATCAGCCCCGTAACAACGTTAGCACTGCGAACGCGTAAGTCGAAGCTATCCAGCGATACTGCCGGGTTACGACCATCGTTAACCGAGATCACGATATCAGACACTGTGCCAACATCACTTTCTGCTGGTGTGCCAGACAAAGTACCTGTCGTGGTGTCGAATGACATCCAGTCGGCTTTGTTGGTCACGGCAAAGGTCAGATTATCCGTTTCCGGGTCTGTCGCGTCAGGCGTGAATGTCCACGCTTCACCGGCTTTCGCCGTTGTAGTCGGTGTGCCTGAAATTTCTGGTGGGAAATTAATGCTTGCCGGGTCAACGACTTCAATCGCAAACGCCGTTAGAGAAGCAGATAACTCACCATCAGACACCGTAATAATGATGTTGCTGTACGTTCCCGCATCGCCTTGTGCTGGCGTGCCAGATAACACACCGTTTGACTGATCGAAATCAGCCCATGAAGGCTTGTTCTGAATGCTGAACGTTAGCGAATCACTGTTTGAATCCGTCGCTGCTGGCGTGAAATTATACGCAGCATCCCAACCAATCAGGGTTTGTGGCGAACCAGAAATAACCGGCGCTACATTACCTGGAGGTGGACAAGTACCGCCATACAAGGTTTCAGCAAAGTTTGGATTATCAATGAACGGGTTACGGTTACCCTGGCGCTCTACGGTTCTGGTATGACGACGTGTTTCAAACGCATCAACCGGATCAGCACGGTGCCAGTCCATCAAGGTACAAAGTACACCTAATGTTGGCGAGCTGGAGGCGCTGTTGTTGTTAACCAGTTCAAGGTCCGGCATACCGCCGTCTGTGCCATCATAGCGAACCGCCATGTAGAACATCATCCGGGCTGAATCACCTTTCACCTGATCACGCGGTTCAAATGAATCGCTGTCAGTGTACGTATTCGGTGAGCGATTTACCGGGCTACCGCCGTCGTCGTAGTCTTTACTACCACGCGAGGAGTTAACCGTTACGTCAGTTGGACGTAAATGGTGAATATCGGTGTAACCATATTGTGAAGTGCTTGGGAAACCGTGAGATTTCGGCCAGCTATGTTCACGGTTCCAGTCATTCGTACCACCACCGTTGGTGTTTTTCGCCTGACTGCGACCGGAATAGAACAATAAGACGTTACTGGTGTTGTTTGGATCTTCATCGGTATATTTCAGTGCGTCCCAGACATCTGAATAGGACATACGCTGATGACCCTGACGAGCGATCAAACTTAACGCTGCTTCCAGTTCTGCACCAGTTTTACCCAACGCATCGGCGTAGTAAGTGTTGTAGTCGAAACCACCATCACCACCGCCATTGTTGCCGCCGCCGTTATTACCGCCGCCGTCACCGCCACCAACTGCGTTCACTGTAATTGTGAATGCGGGTAGAGATACCGCTGGATTTGTGCCGTCGTTAACACTGATCACGATATTCGCGAATGAACCAACGTCACCTGCCTGTGGTGTGCCAGTCAGCGCACCATTCTGGTCATTAAAACTGGCCCAGGATGGTTTATTCGTAATGCTGAACGTCAGGCTGTCACTGTCAACGTCGTTTGACGATGGCGTGAAGCTGTAGGCACTACCAGCTGTAATACTGGTCGCAGGAGAACCATTGATGGTTGGTGGTGTGTTACCGCCGTTGCCGCCGCCATTGTCTGAACAAGCTGCAACGCCTGAACAACCCAGGCCATCAAAGGTATTTTGTGGGAATACGGTCCATTGTGCATTCAGGTCAAACACGTCATCAGCAATGACATCACCCTGTTGCACATCCGCATTACGACGAATCGTTTTATCTTTTGTCGATAAGCCGCCATCGCCCGTCCAGGCAGAACCCGGATCGAAACCAGCCTGACCCATCACATCAACGATCTGATCGTCAACATACACGGCAATGGTGTCATCACCATTGAAGTAAGTGACCGTTGCAAAAACATCACTCTTATTCTTAACATCGTCAACCGCGCCGCTGTTACCAATGACGTAACTTGCGCCGGCGGCCAGTGAGCCGGTTAAGGTAATGCTTTTCAGACCATCTGTTGATAGTGGCTTACCGTTATCGGCCAGCACGACTTTAACGCGGGTTAAATCCAGCGTCTGGTCATCAAAGTTAGTCAGCTCAATCGCTTTGTTATTGCTTGAGCCTTCGATGTACTCCGTAATCACCAGCTTAGGCGTTGCTGCCGGAGGATCACCGCCATCATCTGCTGCTACCGTAATGGTGAAAGCAGCTAATGCAACCGCAGCACTGTTGCCGTCGGTTACGGTGATGGTGATATCTGCAAAATCACCCACATCACCAGCCTGAGGCGTGCCAGTCAGCGCACCGGTCTGGTCGCTGAATGTTGCCCATGACGGCTTATTAGTGATTGCAAATGTTAGTGCATCACCTTCCGCGTCGTTCGATGACGGCGTGAAAGAATAAGCAGCACCAACCGTTGCTGTGGTTGCAGGTGTGCCATCAATCGTTGGAGCCTGATTTGGCCCTGACGGTTGACACGCAGCCGTGCCTGAACAGCCTAAACCATCGAACGTATCCTGATCGAACGTCGTCCATTCGGCATCCAGATTGAATGCGTCGTCATACACCGTATCACCGGTTGTGATACCGTCGTTACGACGTAACGTTTTGTTGGCTGTTGATGCGCCATTTGCGCCCGTCCATGAAGAACCCGGATCAGTACCAATCTGACCAAAGCTGTCAACAACCTGATCATCAAGGTAAAGCGCAATACCGTCATCACCGTTAAAATAAGTGACCGTGCCAAACACATCACTCTTGTTTTTAACATCATCAACCGCGCCACTGTTACCAATGACATAGCTGGCACCAGCGGCCAGAGAACCGGTTAATGTGATATTTTTCAAACCATCGGTGCTTAACGGTTTACCGTTATCCGCCAGCACAACTTTCACACGAGATAAGTCAACCGCATCAGCACCAAAGTTGGTGATCTCAATCGCTTTATTATTACTGGAGCCTTCGATGTACTCAGTAATCACCAGATTGGATGATGGATTGTTATTCGCGGCGGCAACTGTAATGGTGAATGCAGCTAACGACACAGCGTCGTTATTGCCATCCGTTACACTGATAATGATATTGGCATAATCACCTTCATCGCCCGCTTGTGGCGTGCCGGTCAATGCACCGTTTTGATCATTAAATGTTGCCCAGGAAGGTTTGTTTTGAATGGAGAATGTAAGAGGATCGCTATCAGCATCGTCGCTGACAGGGGTGAAGGAATAAGCAGTATCGATAGTGGCTGTGCCAGATGGCGTGCCGGTGAGTGTCGGTGCTGCATTTCCGCCGCCTGCACTACAGGCATCTACACCGGAACACCCCAGTCCGTCAAACGTATCCTTGGGTAATACGCTCCAACCGACTGACGGGTCAAATGCATCATCATGCACTGCATCACCCGTATTACCGATTCGACGCAAGGTTTTATCTTTGGTCGATGCGCCTCCGGCACCCGTCCAGGCAGAACCCGGATCGGTACCTACCTGGCCGATTACATCAACCACGGCACCATCAAGCCTCAGAATAACCCCGTCATCGCCATTAAAGTTAGCAACACCTGAAGTCAGGTCTGCCTTATCTTTAATCGCAGCAACAGCACTACCGTTAGCAATAACATAACTACCGCCAGCATCCAGGCTACCAGACAACGTGATTTTAGTTACCCCGCCGTCATCGATTGGCTTACCATTCGTTGCCAGCCAGACATCCACACGACTTAAGTCAATCGTGCCACCGCTGACATTGGTAATCTCAATAGCTTTGTTATTGCTACTACCTTCTATATATTCCGAAAAAATTACATCGGCCTTGATCGGAATACTCGCGACCGATAAACAAATAGCAGCGGCTACGGATGAAACAGGTTTCCCTGTATCCGCGCCGCTAAACCTTTTAATTAACACAACAACCCCTTAACCAGTCACATCGTAACGACGACTGGAAGATTTATTACCGTTTGCCAATATAAGTTGGCTTTTTGAGTATTAAATGCGCCCAAATTCCAGGCGATGGCAGAATATAATCAACTTTTATGAATTTTTCATGAAAATCTAACCGATTGGTCAGAGAAATTTGTTAATCATGGTTCTCAGTGATGTGCATTATGGTCGGACCACAAAATGAATAATCTTAATAATCAGCAGCTTAAATTATCTTACATGCACCACCTCGGTTAAATTTATGCATTAGTATTTTTTAGGAAAGAATTTTTGATGAGATTTTGTACAAATGCGGTTTTCGGTTAATTAACAACCAGTGGTCATATGTTTATTTTTTGGTTACTTGAGATTTTTAGATGTAACAATCACTGTATTCATGTTTGATAACATCAGTAAAAAACACGCTGCCAGAGTGCAGTGCTTATCCAGAATCAATCGGTCACCACCTGAGAATAAGAAAGAGTACTCAAGCAGTGATAAGTCTGTCGGCTTAACTATGATGCAATCGGGTAAAAACAGGAGATGGAAGCAGGACAGCGAGTGAATTACAACGCTGCAACGGACTGCTGTTCACGAAGAACGCAGGGAAAAACCTGCCGCTCATCGATATCGCGTGACTGGAGTTGCGCTAACAGCTTTTTAGCACTGTAACGTGCCATATCACGAATCGGTTGCTCAACGGTCGTTAAACGTGGATACAGTTGCCGTGCCAGTGGGTTGTTATCAAATCCGATCACTGACAGGTCTTCTGGTATGTTGACTTTCTTTTCATAGGCTGCCGCGTAAACACCAGCGGCCATATCATCATTTCCGGCAAATATCGCCGTTGGTGGCTGCTCACCAGACAACAAACGGGCAGCGGCTTCTCGTCCGGTTTCCCAGGTATACGCGCCTTTTTCATAATAATGATCGGGTATCGTAATGCCGTGCTGATGCAATGAATGCTGGAATCCCGCTAATCGCTGTGAACTGGAACTGTGATTGTCCGGTCCGCGAATAATCGCGATTTTGTTATGACCGCGAGTAATCAGATAATCCGTTAATTCCTGCGCGGCTTGTTGATCATCACAATACACACTTTGCCCTGCATTCGGTCCCTGCACATGCCCCATCAGGCTAAACGGAATCTGATGTGCTTCCAGTCCATCCAGTAATTCGGTGTTCTCAGACAACGGAGACGTAACGATGACGCCATCAACCCGCGTCTTCACCAGATTATTGATCACATCCTGTACACCACCGGTTTCAGCAATAGAATCTGACGGGTAGATCAGAACGTTGTAACGCGCACTGGCACATTCGGCCAATACACCGTTCTGGACATCAATAATGTAGTTAGCACTGGGGTTATCATTTAACAGTGCGATCAGGTAGGAACGTTTGGCCGCCAGGCTACGCGCCGAGGCATTAGGGGAATAATTCAGTTCATCAATAGCAGCCTGAACTTTGGTGCGAGTTTTATCACTCACATTCGGTTCATTATTAACAACTCGGGAGACCGTCTTGATTGAGACGCCAGCCAGTCTCGCGACATCATCAATGGTTTTAGGTTTTAACTCTGGAGACGGTTTAATCGGTTGCGTCACTGCGATACCTATAGATGAACAAATACATTGCAAAAACTGGCGTGGATTATAACAAGCTAAATCGTTGAGGGTAGTGATTATTCATCAAACACCCGCTGAAATCAGGCCATCTGCATTGTCATAAACGACAAACGGGAGCGAACAGCTCCCGTCAGATTGTCTATAAACGTTATGAACGTAATCGTTTCATATACGTCATAGTCTGTCGTTACGCTGACATTAATTGCAGTGTGGTATCTAACATACGGTTTGAGAAACCCCACTCGTTATCATACCAGGCCATAACTTTGATCAGCTTGCCGTTCACTTTGGTCTGCTTGGCATCAAATACTGACGAAGCCGGATTATGATTAAAGTCCACAGATACCAGCGGTAACTCATTAACGGCCAGCACACCTTTCAATGGCCCTTCGGCTGCCTCTTTCATGAGCTGATTAATTTCTTCGACCGTGGTATCACGAGACGCCACAAAATTAAAATCAACCAGTGATACATTCGTGGTTGGTACACGAACTGACATACCATCCAGTTTGCCTGCCATTTCTGGCAATACCAGACCCACAGCCCCAGCGGCACCGGTTTTAGTTGGGATCATCGATGTTGTTGCTGAACGCGCACGGTACGGATCAGAGTGATAAACATCAATTAGTTTCTGGTCATTGGTGTACGCATGAATCGTGGTCATTGAACCCGACTCAATACCTACATTGTCGTGAATAACTTTCACCAGGGGTGCAAGACAGTTTGTCGTACAGGATGCATTCGAGATAATACGGGAATCACTGGTTAACACATCATGGTTAACACCGTACACCACGGTCGCATCAACATTCTTTGCCGGTGCAGAAATAATGACTTTCTTCGCCCCGGCGCTGATGTGTTTTTCAGCCACGTTACCATCGGTAAACAGGCCCGTACATTCATACACAACATCAACATTCAGATCGCGCCACGGTAATGCCGCCGGATCGCGTTCTGAGTACATCGCAATGCGCTCACCGTTAATAACAATCGCATTGTCATCCACAGAGACATCACCGGAGAAAGGACCATGCACTGAATCATACTTCGTTAAATGAGCATTTAGCTCAGCATCGCCCAAATCATTAATGGCGACGATTTTAATTTGATCTGCTTTACCTGATTCGTAGAGCGCACGCAGAATATTTCGACCAATTCGGCCATATCCGTTAATTGCTACATTGATTGTCATTTTACACCTCACTCATTGATCGCTGAGCCAACCGGCGTTTCCATCGTTGGGGCTGTTGATTGGTTGCCAGTGCTGTTAAAGCCTGATGGGACGAGCAATTAATCAACCTGTATATGGGCTATACCATTGGAAATGGCAGTTCAGCGTATATCGCTATTCAATACTATTATTTAACATTTAAATTACATAAAAAGAAGTTTTTCGCTGACCAGTTTGTTATTAACTGTCAACGGCACACGCTGCTAACGCTTCGCGAGCCAGATTTGTGATTCCCTGCCAGTCTCTTGCCGCCAGCAATGATCCCGGTACCATCCAGGAACCACCGACACAAAATACGTTTGGCAATTCCAGGTAATCCGGTGCTGAATCAGCGGTTATACCGCCTGTCGGACAAAAACGAATGTCAGGCAATGGTCCGGCAATTGACTTTAATAAGGCTCTGCCACCGACCGCTTCCGCCGGAAACAATTTCAGTAACTCGTAGCCCATGTCTGACGCCAACATCGCTTCAGAAGGCGTTGCTACCCCGGGAATCAATGGCACATCAGATGTTCGTGCGACTTCAGCCAGATTAGACGTAAAACCCGGGCTGACCAGAAAATCAGAACCTGCCGCCATCGCTGCGGCAAAACTACGTTTGTCCGTCACCGTACCGGCACCAACGATTAAGTCAGGGCATTCAGCTTTAATTAAGCGAATAGCTTCACTGGCACATGGACTACGTAATGTGACTTCGATTGCCGTGAATCCTGCATCCATCAATGCCTTTGCTAACGGTAAGGCTTGTTCCAGTTCGTTGATCACTAACACCGGAAGTAAGCGGACGTCAGCCAGTAATGTTTTTATACTCATCATTTACACCTTTATTAATCTGCACTCAGTCACTGGATTTGGCGATTAATCCAACCAGCAGCACCAACTAACGCAGGCTGATCGTGAGTCATCAGATACACAGGGATATTTGCCACATAATCACTCATCACGCCTTTGTGATTAAAGCGATTCTCAAAGTCTGAATCTTTTAAAAATGTGATGAATCTCGGCAAGATACCACCGCCCAGATAAACACCACCTTTTGCACCGTACATCAGTGCTGCATCGCCACAGAAATTACCTAACATGCCGCAAAACAGATTCAATGCTTCACGACACGTTTTGTCGCTGTCATTGATGGCATGAAAGCTAATATCTTTCGCGTAATAATCATGAACGGTTTCGCCGTGTAGCGTCGCCAACACCTGATACAGATAACGCAATCCCGTACCACTTAAAAAAGTTTCCGTGGAAACGTGCGCGTGTTTACGACGCGCCAACGCCAGAATCGCCGCTTCTTTCTCGTTAATCGGTGAAAACGCAGAATGTCCGCCCTCACCCGGTAACGGTGTCCACTTACCATCAAAAGGCACCAGCGCCGCAACACCCAACCCCGTTCCTGGACCGATAATCGCTTTGGCTGACTCTGGTTTTACGATACCTTCTTTAATGACCGTTAAGTCCTGATCTTTCATATGCTTGGCAGAGTACGCCAGCGCATGAAAGTCATTCACGACTTCCAGCCGTTTGATACCAAACTTATGACTCAACGTAGAAATTGAGAACTCCCAGCTCAGGTTGGTTAAACGCACGATATCACCGTCTACCGGCCCCGCCACCGCTATACAGGCGTAATCCGGATTAGCAACACCTACGTCTGACAAGTACGCGCTTAACACATCAGAAAAATTACGATACGACTCGCACTTATAGACGCGTTGCTGCTCAATACGATACTTCAACGTCTCAGGATCTTTGCCGAGACTTAAACCAAATCGTGCATTTGTTCCGCCAATATCGGCAACCAAAATGGGGTTCATGTTGTAACCAGTACTCTTTAATAAAAAAGTTGTTGGCGATGACTTACGGGGAGACGACCGCACCGCCAACAACAGACCACATATCGAATTTGCTATCCAATGATAACGCTGTCATTTCTGACAAATTTAATCATTCGGTAAACCATTAAAGGCAGAAAACACACTGGCTCCCGCTTCCGCATCGCCAACCGTTTGTCTGAACGCGCTGAATAATTCGCGTCCCATGCCCTGTTCACTGTGTTGTTGATCCCAGTCAGCTGGTTCACGGCTTGCCAGTTCTTCATCACTAATCAATACATTCAATGTGCCAGCATTGGCATCCAGACGAATCATATCGCCTTCTCTAACCCGGGCTAACATGCCACCAGCCGCCGATTCAGGCGTGACATGAATTGCTGACGGGACTTTGCCTGATGCGCCAGACATACGACCATCTGTCACCAGGGCGACCTTAAAACCTCGGTCCTGTAACACACCTAATGGCGGCGTTAGTTTGTGTAACTCAGGCATACCATTCACTTTTGGCCCCTGATAACGCACCACAGCAACGAAATCCTGTTCCAGTTCACCGGCTTTAAAAGCCGCTAACATTTCCAGTTGATCGTGGAAGACTTTAGCCGGGGCTTCTATCACGTAGCGAGATTCATCAACCGCCGACGTTTTCATCACGGCGCGGCCCAGATTACCCTGTAGCGCTTTCGTACCACCATCAGCACTGAATGGAGCCAGCGTTGAACGTAACACATCCTGATCATGACTTTGTGCCGGTGCTTGTCGCCAGTGCAGTAATTCGCCGTCCAGATACGGTTCCTGCGTGTAAGCTTCCATACCAGCAGTGTCTGCAATACCAGTTACTTCCGGATGAATTAATCCTGAATTTAATAAATCAGTGATCAACGTCCCCATGCCACCCGCGGCCTGGAAATGATTGACATCGGCCTGACCATTCGGATAAATCCGGGTCACTAATGGCACAATCGCTGACAAGGCTGAAAAGTCATCCCAGCTAATTTGAATACCTGCCGCTTTAGCAATCGCAATCAGGTGAATGGTATGGTTGGTAGAACCGCCTGTAGCTAACAGGCCAACCATCGCATTCACGATTGCTTTTTCATTGATAAGTTCGCCCAGCGGTCGGTAATCGCCGCCCTCTTCGACAAACTTTAAGATTTGTTTCCCGGCGTGAGCCGTCAGTTTATCCCGCATCTCAGTACCAGGATTGATAAAGGATGAACCCGGCAAATGCAGCCCCATCATTTCCATCATCATCTGGTTACTGTTGGCCGTGCCGTAGAACGTACACGTTCCCGGACTGTGATAAGACGCCGATTCTGCTTTTAACAATTCATCCCGGCCAATTTTGCCTTCAGCAAACTTCTGGCGAGCACGCGCTTTTTCTTTGTTGGGAATACCAGAAGGCATCGGTCCTGCTGGTACAAAAATCATGGGGAGATGGCCAAAGCTTAACGCGCCAATCAATAATCCCGGCACGATTTTGTCACAAACACCCAGTAGCAATGCACCATCAAACATATTGTGAGACAAAGCAATCGCGGTAGACATCGCAATCACATCACGACTGAACAAAGATAGCTCCATGCCGGGCTGACCTTGCGTCACCCCATCACACATCGCAGGCACACCGCCGGCAAACTGTGCAACACCACCCGATTCAGCAATCACACGTTTCAAAATATCCGGGTAATACTCAAACGGTTGATGAGCCGACAGCATGTCGTTGTATGAAGAAATAATCGCGATATTCGCTTTGTGATTCGCGGTAAGATCTGCTTTTTCAGCTGAAGAACAGGCCGCAAAACCATGAGCCAGATTACCGCATGGTAAGCCTGAACGATGTTTACCGTGACCGCTGGCCGCGTCAATCTTTGCCAGATAAGCCGCTCGGGTCGTCTGACTTCGTTCAATAATTTGCGCGGTTATTGCCTGTACTTCGCGATGCATATCAATACGTCTCTTCTAAAATAAATTCATCGATAATCAGGCTCAGGGCGCCCAGAACACCGTTACCGGCAATTTGTCCTGCTTAAGGACCGCACTGACAGGCGAGTTCAGATTGTTCTCAGCCTGTAACGCTTCCTGATAAACCTTTAATTTGTCTTCACCGGTAATCAGCAAAATCACATCATCAGTATGTAAAATGCCGCCCAGCGTTAATGTCATTCGTTCGGTAAACTCACCGGTTACAGACGACTGATGAGCATTAATCGCCGTACATAGTCCGTCGTTATCCAGCGCTAATGCTTCGGCCAGACCCGGCGCTTGTGGGAATAACGATGCAGTATGTCCGTCAGGCCCCATACCCAGAATGGTAAATGCCCACGGAGCCTGTAATGCCTGATATGCCTGCTCACAGTCAGCCACGCCAGCAACAGCCTTTTCATGGCTGTTTTTCATTCCCTGAATCGTTACTGCTTCCGCCTGATTTGCTTTTAATCGAGTTGTTACAAACTGCTCGTTGCTTTTGTCATGGTTATAATCAACCCAGCGCTCGTCCACTAATGCAGCAGTTACTTTGTCCCATGCCGCATTTTCATGAGACATTGCGGCATACAAATCAGCAGGCGTACTGCCGCCAGACAACATCACTGTTGCATGACCACGTTCTTCAATCGCCTTGTTGATTCGAGCCATGCAGTATTGCGTTAACTCACTGACCAGCGTTTCTCTGGATTCAAAAAAATGTTCTTTAACCATAATGATGTCGATATCTGTTTCGTTGTTCTTTAACGGGTAGCGTTTAACCGGCTTAGCGATTGAACCATTTACGGTCATCTTTCAGGATCATCGCATCTGATTCTGCGGGGCCCCAGTTGCCAGCCTCATAAGGATGTGGACGTAACGATGACCACTCATCAATAATCGGATCAATCCACTTCCAGGCTTGTTCAATCTCGTCACGGTGAATAAACAGCGTTGGATTACCATCTGCGGCATCCAGTAATAATCGCTTGTATGGGTCAGCTGATGCATTTGCAGACACATCGGCAAAATCCAGATTTAAGGTCACGGGCTGAAGTTCTAATTCTGTAGCGTTCAGCGTTTTGGTCATGAGTGAAAGCTGGATATGCTCATCCGGTTGTAAACGAATCACCAGACGATTAGGTTCAAGATTACCGGCTTTACGGTCGAAGACCTGGTGAGAAACTGCCTTGTATTCAATAACGATTTCCGCAAACCGATCCCGTAAACGCTTACCGGTTCTCAGGTAGAATGGCACGCCACTCCAGCGCCAGTTATCGATATGGCTACGAATGGCGACATAGGTTTCAGTCTTGCTGTCAGCATCTTCGCCGCGCTCCTGGCGTAATTCATCCAGATAACCCGGTACATCTTTACCTTCAAGATGGCCATTAACGTACTGGCCGCACACCACATTATCCTGCACCGCCTGACCAGTTAACGGACGAAGTGCTTTTAATACTTTCAGTTTTTCTGCCCGAATGGTGTTCGGACACATATCAATCGGTGGGTCCATCGCAATTAAACAAATCAATTGCAACAGATGGTTCTGAACCATGTCACGCAAAGCACCGGCATCGTCATAAAACCCGGCTCGGCCTTCAAGACCAACGGTTTCAGCCAGGGTGATTTGCACATGATCAATCGTGCGAGCATCCCACAAATGTTCAAACAAGGTATTGGTAAAACGAAGCGCTAACAGGTTTTGAACCGTTTCTTTACCGAGATAATGGTCAATGCGATAAATACTGTCTTCAGGAAGATAAGGCGCAACTTCAGCATTCACTTGTTCTGCTGATTGCTGGTCATAACCGATAGGCTTTTCAAGAATGACGCGAGTCTGATCATGAATCAGGCCCGCATGGTGAAGGTTTTTACAACTTTTACCGTACACAGACGCCGGTAAAGCAAAATAGAAAATTCGAGGTTTTTCTTCTGGCGTATCCTCGTTCAAACGCGCTGCGAGATTCGCCCAACGCTCATCATGTTCTGAGACATTCAACGAACAAAAACGGATTTTACTGGCAAAGCGCTGCCATACTTCTTTGCTCCACTCACCCGGCTGCAAATATTCATGTAGTTTTGCACTAACCTGGTTAATGAACGACTCATCATTCAACGAGTCGGTGCGAGAAGTGGCAAAAATTCGGCTGTTTGCACCCAAAGTACCTTCTTTCTCGCTTCGATACAGGGCTGGAAGCAGCTTTCTGAACGAAAGATCACCAGTACCTCCAAAGATAACGATATCGAAATTACGCGACACAACCATTCCTCCGAATTTTTACCACTGACAGTGTGATAACTATTTTTTGCCTAAAAACAACAACCTGACACATACTAACAACCATGACATTTAACGATTAAGCCAAACAAAGCGAGGTATTCTTGCCAATACACCACTCATTAAAGTCAAGCACACAACCTGGAAAACACCCAAAATTGCTGCACATGACAGCGTTGTCTTTTTACTCTGTCATAAATTGACAGCGCTGACAATGACTTTCTATGGGGCAGTTTGCACCAAAAGTGTGACTTCGAGATGAACCCTGAGAAATTTTGACATGCCTGGTTGCAAAAAAACCGACCGTAATACTGTTAAAGACGGTTTTTTTAATGATTAAATGAGTGTTTTGATTCTACGGGAAAAACACGAGCGGTCTTACCAGCTAAGCGGTTGTAATAGCCCAACAATTTCTTTGGTAAGGTATAGCCAACGCAATATAATTAACGCATTTTTCAGGTAAACTTGTCGTAAAAATCATGCGAATACAGCTCAGACACGGGACTATTTCATTGATAAATCACAATAAAAATAATCTTCCCCTCTTTTTTACCGGTCCGGTCTTACGTCGCACCACGCCGGACAATATCGTCTTCTGGTGGGTCAGCCCTCACCCGATTAACGGTGCCATTCAACTGTGGACAGACACCACTAACCGCGAAAATCACCCACAACAGGAATTTCCATTTACGAACCAGAACCTCACCACCTTTAAAGTCGGTGAGCGAGCGTATATTCATTTATTGAATGTACATTTAACGGAAGCCTTACCGACAGGCACTGCGATTGAATACGATTTCAAACTCCAGCTGCCGGATGAAACATCATCGTCAATCACGGAAACGCAACTGTCTGACTATCTGCCAGAAATTCGATACCCCGGTCAAAAACGCCCCTCTTTCGTCGTTCAGCCACACGTTCACTCGATTTTGCATGGTTCTTGCCGTAATCCACATCACGACAGCGAAGACAGCCTGTTGGCCGCCGACAAACACGTAGAAGACAGCATCAACAATCAAACCGAACGCCCGGCCATGTTACTGATGACGGGCGATCAGGTGTATGTCGATCACGTTGCCGGTGCAACGCTTCAAGTGATTCACCGAGTGATTGATCTGCTGGGTTTGCACAATGAAACCTTTGAACAAACCCAGATTTCCCAGGGCAGCGATTTATTAAATACTGAAGAATGGCTGTTTCGTCGCGAAGAATTACTCCCGGTTATTTCCGTGCGTACGGGCGTGTTACGCCGCATTCAACGTCAGCCCGTTTTCTCCTCACGCTACGCCCACAATCACCTGATCAGTTTTGCTGAAGTCATTGCCATGTATCTGCTGGTCTGGTCTCCAACCTTGTGGGAACTGGCGGGCGATCCGGATGACCTGTCAGCACACGTACCAGAAGCACTGAGACAAGATTATCAGGACGAAGCCAAAGCCATGCTTAACTTTGTCGATGGATTGTCTCAGGTGCGCCGTTTGATGGCTCATGTGCCGAACTACATGATTTTTGATGATCACGACATCACAGACGACTGGAATCTGACAGCTCAGTGGGAACAGGCCGCCTATGGTCATCCGTTTTCGCGTCGTATCATTGGTAACGCATTAATCGGTTATTTCCTGTGTCAGGCCATTGGTAACAACCCGGACGAGTTTGATCCAGCGCTGCTGCAACATATGCAAGACTGGTGTCATCAACCAGATACCGTCAGACACGACGAATTAGTCACTCGCATGCTGGCTTATCAGGGCTGGCATTTTGAATTGCCCACCACACCCAAAATTGTCGTACTTGATACCCGCACGCGCCGCTGGCGTTCTGAAATTGATTTAGGCCAACCTTCCGGCCTGATGGACTGGGAAGCATTATGTGAGATGCAACAGGACTTGATCGATCAGCAAGCCGTTATTCTGGTCTCTCCTGCACCGATTTTCGGCGTTAAACTGATCGAAACCATCCAAAAAGTTGTAACAATGGCGGGCTTTCCACTCGCGGTTGATGCTGAAAACTGGATGGCTCATCGTGGCGCGGCGTATACCCTGCTGCAAATATTCAAGCACGTAAAAACCCCGCGTAACTTTGTGATCCTGTCCGGTGATGTGCATTACTCATTCGCTTACGATGCAGAAATACGCTTTCGGGATAACAGCCCACGCATCTGGCAGATAACCTGTAGCGGTATTAAGAATGAGTTTCCAAATACCCTGCTCCGCGTATTTGATCGACTGAATCGCTGGATGTACGGTCCCTGGTCACCGCTGAATTTGTTTACCAAACGACGTCGGATGAAAATCAAACAACGCGTGCCTCACGGCGGAACACGAGGTGACATTCATGGACGCTTGTTAAACACCAGTGGGATTGGATTAGTCGAGATTGCACCAGATGGTCAACCCGAGTCTATCCAGGAATTACACAACGATGGCTCCGTGACTCAGTTCATCCCTCGCGGCGATTAATTGTTATTTTTTTGTTGCATTTTTATTATCAAAGCGAGTATTTTAGCTTATCTGTCGCTGCGCACCCGGCTACCACGACATTCATTTGCCCGGTGCCAGCCCTCCATTTAAAACCGTAAGATAAAACAAAAACGGGCAACAGGTGTGTTATGAAAGCAGATGAAGCAACAAGCAATCATGGTGTGCGTAGTGGCACACTGGAAACGATCTGGCGTTATCCCATCAAATCCGCTGGCGGTGAAAAACTCGATCAGGCACTCATCAATAAACGTGGGCTGGAAGGTGACAGACTCTTCGCCGTTTACCACGAAAACGGCAAACCCGGTAGTAACAAAACCAATCAACGGTTTCAAAAAACCAATCAGTTGCTCGATGTCACGGCTAAATTTAATAACGGCGCTCCTTTGTTGTTTCTGCCCAACGGCAACCTGATCACCGGTGACCTCGATACATTGTCGACCGGACTATCCATCTTTTGTGACCAGACCCTGGCGGTTCAACAGGAAGAAACCATTAATCACTTTGACGCATCGCCTGTCCATATCCTGACCACCTCAGCACTTCGCTGGCTAAGCAACGAACTACCCGGCTCAACAGTCGATCAGATTCGCTTTCGTGCCAACCTGATTATTGATACTGATGGTGATGTACCGGTCGAACACGACTGGCTGGATAAAACGGTCTTTGTCGGCAATGATGTGATGTTGAAAGTGACCGCATTGACTACTCGCTGTGTTATGACAACCCTTGAGCAGCAAGGTCTGGCGACTGATGAGAAGATTTTAAAACACCTGAATCACGTCTCAGATCGTAATTTAGGGGTGTATGCCGAAGTGATTCAGGGCGGTGTGGTGTCGAAAGGCGATACCGTTGGTATCGAATAGCTTTCCAGGTCAGTTACACCCTTCAGATATGAAAAGAGCAACCCGAAAGTTGCTCTTATACACTGCGCTACTACAGTAACGTAACCATTACGCCAGTTTATCGGACGCTACTTTGTACGTTGGATCTTCAATCACATTCACCTCTACCAGGTCACCCGCTTTTCTCAGCAAGCTGGCACAATCGCCACTTAAATGGCGTAAATGTAATGTTTTACCCTGATTGATATAACGTTCTGCCAGGGTATCAATCGCTTCAATAGCAGAATGATCAGCCACACGAGAATGCTTAAATTCAATCACTACGTCTTTTGGATCGTTCTTTACATCGAACAGCTCCAGGAAGTTAGCCACTGAGCCGAAGAACAGCGGTCCGTGCAGCACATAAGTTTTGCTGCCTGATTCGTCTTCGGTGATATCCACGTAGATATGCTTCGCATGCTCCCAGGCAAATACCAGTGCCGACACAACCACACCTACAAATACTGCAATGGCCAGGTCAGTCGCAACGGTTACCCCAGACACCAGCACAATCACGAAAGCATCCGATTTTGGTACTTTCTTCATCACCCGGAAACTGGACCACTCAAACGTGCCAATAACAACCATGAACATAACACCAACCAGTGCTGCCAGTGGGATCATCTCAATTAATGCTGAGGCAAAAACAATAAAGAACAACAGCATTAATGCCGCTGTAATACCCGACAAACGAGTACGGCCACCCGAATTAATGTTAATCATGCTCTGACCGATCATCGCACAACCGCCCATGCCGCCGAAGAAACCCGTCACGATGTTAGCGGTGCCCTGACCAATACATTCTTTGTTACTACGACCACGAGTTTCCGTCATCTCATCGATCAATGTCAGCGTTAATAATGATTCAATCAAGCCAATCGCCGCCAGAATTAACGCATACGGGAAGATAATCATTAAGGTTTCAAGATTGAACGGAACCATAGGAATTGAGAACGTCGGCAAACCACCGGCGATAGACGCATCATCGTTGCCCGTCATCGCACGAACAAAATCAACGACCGTGCGTGTTTCAAAGCCACCGTAATGCACCAGTAAGGTAACAACGATGATTGCCGCCAGTGATGAAGGTACGGCTGTTGTCAGTTTTGGCAGGAAATGAATAATCGCCATTGTCAGCGCAACCAGGCCCAACATGACATACATTGCTTCGCCGGTCATCCAGGTCAATTCGCCATTCATATCAGGCACTTTGAACTGTCCTAACTGAGCCAGGAAGATAACAATCGCCAGACCATTTACAAACCCCAGCATGACAGGATGCGGCACCATCCGGATAAACTTACCCAGCTTAAAGATACCCGCCAGGATTTGTAAAATACCCATCAGAACCACTGTCGCAAACAAATACTGCACGCCGTGTAATGCAACCAGCGATACCATCACAACCGCCAGCGCTCCGGTAGCGCCGGAAATCATGCCCGGGCGACCGCCAATTAAAGAAGTAATAAGTCCAATAAAGAAAGCGGCGTATAACCCCACCAAAGGTTCCACACCAGCAACAAAGGCAAATGCTACTGCCTCTGGTACTAATGCCAGTGCTACCGTCAAGCCCGATAGCACATCGTTTTTAACAGACGTGCTGTTGTTCAACATTATGTTCCGACACCTATTTTCTGATAATCCACATTCATCAGGAGTTGAGTACTGTGAATCTTCACTGCTGCTCATTAAAGGCTATACCAGATCGCCGATTTTGCGATGTTAGCGCCTCTACCCCGTCAGAAAATTCACAGTTATTGTTATTCGCCAGCACAATCTGGCAATAAAAGGCGCGGATATTAACAGTGTAAACCAGCCCATGCAACGCTCAATTGCTGAACGCTTCGTGAACAACACCGGTTTACATTGATAACCGGAACAAGTATCGAAATTCCCCTAAATTACTCGCCATTATCCCTGGTTTAAATCCGTTTACCCATAGTACCGGGTGCTACGGTGCAACCATGTTTCACTATTGCGAACTTATGCCTTGAAATTGTCAAATAACCATTAAAGGAAACGGTATGACCACAACAGTGAAAAAGCCCAACATTCTTATGATCATGGTTGACCAGATGCGTTACCCCCGTAACAGCTTTGGTCCTGATCACGGTTTTGCAGACCCGATAAAAAAGATTCTTGGGTTTCAGGGAAGTAATCATGACGCCAATGAATATAAACAATACTTTCCAGGCTTCTGGAAACTACGAGAAAACACCGTTGTTTTAAGTAATCACCGCATCGCCTCCTCTGCCTGTGTACCAAGCCGAACCGCACTGTTCACGGGTCAATATGGAACCGTCACCGGCGTCACACAAACCGACGGATTATTTAAAGACGGAGCCAGCCCGGATTTTCCGTGGTTGCAAGAAAAATCCTATCCAACCATAGGTAGCTGGATGCGCGCCGCCGGTTATACCTCTCATTACTTCGGTAAATGGCATATGAGTGGCGAAGAAACTCGCAGCCTGGACAATTACGGTTTTAGTGACTGGGAAATCAGCGCTCCCGACCCTCACGGCACATTGCCTAATAACCTGGGGCATTATCGTGATCACCAGTTTATCGATAATGTGTGTGGCTTTTTGAAACGTCAGGGGCTTGGCATTCCGTACAGCATTCAACACGCCAAAGCCAATACCGCCGCTCACGAAATAGGCGGTGAAATAAAAGAACCCAACAAACATGACGATCCACAACCCTGGTTTGCCGTTGCCTCCTTCACCAATCCACACGATATCGCTGCGTATCCAGGCTTGCCTCGCACCGTATACGGCGAAACGCTGGCGGGTGCCGACTATACGCTGGCCGTGCCACCACAAGGCGCTCAGTCAGAACTGGCCTGGGGCGGTTCAATGCCGCTCACACTGAATAAACACGGGTTGCCACAAAACAACGCAGAAGTGGCCCCGAACTGGAATGAAGATCTGTTTGATAACAACAAACCCGATTGTCAGTTCGACTACAAATATAAAATGGGCTTATCGCTGGTTGCGAAAAGTGGCCGAATGATTGCCGAAAAACGGGTGAATGCGACTTATGCAGAGAAGATGGAAACCGCCGTCAATATTACACTCGACACCAATAAAGTCGGCCTGCCTTTCGCCATGACTGACAATCCGGAGCTTGCCAGCCGAGCCTTTATGCAATATTACGGCTATCTGTTCAGTGAAGTGGATCAGCACATCGAAAAAACCTTAGACATGCTCGAAGAAACCGGACAAGCAGACAACACCATTGTCATTTTCTGCCCGGACCACGGCGAATACGGTGCCTCTCACGGCATGCTGATGGAAAAATGGCATTCCGCCTATGAAGAAGTCATTCATGTGCCGATGGTGATTCGCTTCCCGACCGCCATGCGTTCTATTAAAAACGGCATTCAACAAATCACCAGTGTTACCAGTCATATCGACGTATTGCCCACCATACTTGGCTTGATTGGCGAACCCGCCGATAACTTTGCCGCCTTACGAAAAGCATTAAAAATACATGGTTACGAACATCACGATCTGGAACCGGTCGGCGATGACTTATCCGATTTGATTAGTCAACAAACAGACTATGTACTCGACAGTTCGGGCAATAAACGTCAGAGCGTGCTGTTTATGACCCACGACACCATCACAGAACCCCTGCTAACCGAAGAAAGCCTCGCCACGGTCTCAGCGCCAAATGTTGTGCCAGAAGACGATAAGCCATTAACCAACTTCAATGTCTTTAATACGGCCATCGAAACACTCAGAAACAGTGAACTCATCAACAGTGAATACCCGCGTGAAGTCAAAAAACTCACGCCAGGCCCGGTTGCTCATCCAAACAATGTCCATGCGGTTATTGATAACGACGGCTGGAAACTCGTTCGCTATTTCAATAAAAATGCCGATCTGACTCAAGGGCTGGTGCAGCAATTCTCAGCGGCGCAATATGAACTGTATAACCTGAACGACGATCCAAACGAAGAGCGAAATCTTTTGGTCTATAACGGTACGTTCCCGACGGTGATCAGAGAATGTGAGACCTTTGATGAGACAACCGCGAAAGCCGTTGAACTGATGGAGCAATTAAAAACCCTGGAACAGGAGAAGTTAGGTAAGGTATTCGTTAACGAACTTTAATGGACTAACCTGACGTTATTCAACAACCAAAAACAGACAACGCTGCGCGCTTTATTCAACACGCAGCGTTGTTTTTTGGTTTTGTTTTTCGGTTATGTTTTTCAGCTTTGTTTTCAGATTAGCCAAGCCCGGGAACTCGCGTTAAACAATCCTCAGACCAGATGCGTTGCATCATCGCCGCATCGATATTGCCGCCAGTCAGCACCACCACCACACGTTTTTTACCGGATTGTTGTTTTAACCACTCACACACCGCGCCCATCGTCATAGCACTGGTAGGTTCAACGTGCAATTTCAGTAAATGCTGGAGCCACTGAGTCCAGTAACGAATCGTCGGTTCATCGATTTCAAACAAATCATCGAGCTGTTGCACGAACGGAAATGTGATATCGCCCATCGCCAGCGTCATCGCGCCATCAGCCATTGTTTTAGGCGAATCGTCCAGAGCGATAATTTTACCGGCCCGACGAGACATCGCCGCATCATTGCCCGCAAGCGGTTCTGCGCCGAACACCGCGACATTCGGCAATAATCCTTTTGCGGCCAAATAACTGCCGGACATCAAGCCGCCGCCGCCCACAGGCATACAAACTCCATCAACTTCGCCCAGCTCGGTAATCGCTTCTAATACCGCAGTACCTTGCCCGGCAATCACATCCGGATGATTATACGGCGGTATCCACACCACACCCGGTTGTTCTGCGGCCGCCGCAACTTGAGCATCAGCGATTTTGCGGTTTTCACACAACACCACCTCAGCACCATAAGCCCGGGTTGCCTGCACTTTTACTGGCGATGCATTGCTCGCCATATAAATCGTCGCGGGAATATTAAACACCGATGCAGCCCAGGCGACAGCCTGAGCATGATTGCCCGAACTGTTTGCCACAATGCGCGTTGGTAGCGGTTCACCCGCCTGTTGCGCCCGTTCAATAATAGCTGCCACGGCATTACAGCCACCCCGGGCTTTAAACGCGCCGATTTTTTGCATCGGCTCCGCTTTGAAGAAAATTTCATGCCCCAGCCAGTCATTCAGTAACGAAGACTGCATTACCGGGGTTGCATTAATATGGGGAGAAATACGGCGCTTAGCCGCCAGAATATCGGAGAAATCAGGCGTACTCGTGTTACTGTGCGTTGTTTTTGTTGTTATCGTCGTCATGATTATTGTCCTGCTTTTACACCTGCTGCGATGATATCAGTTAAGTACGGCGTAATACCCGCAAAGAAGAATTCAACCGCGATAACCATCACGATCAATCCCATCAATCGCAACATCACTTTATTACCCGTTTCGCCTAACAGCTTGATGATACGGTTTCCACTCAGTAGCACTAACAAGGTGGTGATCATCACCACCGCGATGCTGACAAATAACGTCATTTCATGACCCAGGGTAGTTGCATCTTCCATCAGGACAATCGCATTGGTGATTGCACCCGGACCGCAAATCATTGGAATTGCCATCGGCGTAATTGAAATGTCTTCCACGTATTCATGGATTTCAGTTTCGGACACTTTCACCCGGGACAACCGGGCCTGAAGCATGTCCATTCCCATCATAAAGAAGATCACCCCACCGACAACCCGAAAACTGTTGACTGAGATGTGAAAGAAGTTGAATAGCAACTGCCCGGCCAGCGCGAAAATCACCAGGGTAATAAACGCCACCAGCACTGCCTTCATTGCCGTCCTGTTGCGTTGCTCAGGCGTCAGATTACCGGTTAAGGTCATGAATACCGGCATAATGCTTAACGGATTAATCAGGGTAAAAAACGACGTAATCGCCAAAAGTGCAAAGGATGATAATTCAGACACGACAGCTCCTCTGTTCGCAGTAAACGACACAAGCGGGCCTTAACGTCGGCCTTCAGCTTGTTTTGTCAGGCAGTAAAACCAATAAAGGCGGGTTAAAAACCCGCCTTTACAATCATATGTACAGTGTATTACTGGTTTGCTAAAGCTTAGTCCAGTTCAACACCTAAACGAAGTGCAACTTCTTCATACGCTTCGACAACGCCACCAAGGCCCTGACGGAAACGGTCTTTGTCCATTTTCTTACGGGTTTCTTTATCCCATAAGCGACAACCGTCTGGCGTGAACTCATCACCCAGTACCACTTCACCGTTGAACAAACCAAACTCAAGTTTGTAGTCAACCAGAAGAAGGCCGATGTCGTCGAACAACTTCTTAAGCACATCGTTCACCTGGAACGTTAATTCTTTCATTTTTTCCACGTGCTCTGGTTCAGCCCAGCCAAATGACGTGATGTGGTATTCATTGATCATAGGATCATGAAGTTCGTCATTTTTAAGGAAGAATTCGAACGTTGGTGGAACAAGGTCTTTACCTTCTTCAACGCCTAAACGACGGCAGATTGAGCCAGCAGATACGTTACGCACAACACACTCGATTGGCATCATATCAAGGCGTTTTACTAACGCTTCGCTGTCAGACAAAAGACGATCGTTTTGCGTTTGAATGCCTGCTTCTTCCAGCTTCTGCATGATGAAGTGATTGAATTTATTGTTCACTGTGCCTTTACGGTCCAGTTTTTCAATCTTTTCACCGTCAAATGCAGACGTATCGTTGCGGAAGTGAAGAATCAAGCGCTCAGGATCTGTCGTTTCATAAACAGTTTTAGCTTTACCGCGGTACAACTCGGTTGTTTTTTCTACCATTGTTTACTCCGTTGGGGTGCAAGGTTGAAAGCTGGTTTCCCAGTTTTCAACCATGTGGAGGGAAAAATTGCGGGTAGTATAGTCACTCTCGACTACAATTCAAGCCCTGCTTTTGCAGCGGTTTCATTGAAGGTACTGTGCAGTTGAGTCATCATCTCTGCACCGATAGATTTATCGCGGGCTGTAAAGAAACTAATCGTGATATCGTCGCCGTTTTTGCCGACTTTAACCACATATTCACCAGGGATTAGCGGCAGTTCAGGGATGTCTTTTTCTTCACCCCAAAGTGAATCCCAAATGCCTGAATCCGGTTGTTCGTATTTCACGTAATAAACACGCTCTGAGTTATTGAAGTCAGTGATTTCAAAATTCAATGCTTCTAATAATGTGCGTGTTTGTGACCAGACCTGCTCGATTTTACGACGAGACGTAAACGCTGCCCAACCTTCGTTATCGAAGCCAAGGCCAAGCTCGGTGATTTGCGTATCAGGTGTGTTGATTTGCAGTTTTTTCGCCAGTTTACGCTGACGGAAGTCAAAGTGAGCAATAAAGGCATTCAGTGCTTCAACTTCTGCGCGGTGCTTCGCCACCAGTTCTTCGGTGCCTAAGCGCTCGTCAGTCAGTTTTTCAAAACCTTCCAGCGTTACTTCAACATTACCCACACGGCCATGAGGACGCATGGTAACTTTATATTTGAATCGTGCTTTTTGAATATCGCGGTAATCTTTCCAGAACCAGTAACCTGATTCTTGCTCTTTCGCAATCCAGTCAGTTTCGACAACCTTATCCTTTTCGTTCATCGCCACCACGTTAATGGCTTCGGTTTCCAGGTAATCGATCAGACTGTCCCAGATGAACGCTTCCAGGTCATCAACCACAATCGTTTTATCAAACCAGATCTTCGCGGCTTTTTCTTCTTCATCAATACGGCTGCCATCGGCAAGCGGCATAACCTGAGAAGGTGCCTGAATATCAAGCTGGGTACCTAAATCACCCTTGATTTGATTCTTTGGAAGGCGGAATTCTGTATCACTGACAGGACGCTTTAGATCAGAAGGGACATCAATGGCATTTGTTTCAGACGACTTCATATATGCATAATCGTCGCTTAATGTAATACAACCGCTCGACAAACATGCGGCGACAGCGACAGCGACACTTTTTAACCAAACTTGCACGAATTTACCTCTAACTGGGAATGCCGGAAACTTCCATGGCTTCTTTGACTGCGGGCGCACTGATTGGTTCCAAAGGAATGAGCGGTAACCGTACAGAATCCGAAGAAATCACTGACATTTGTTGCAACGCCCATTTGGCCGGGCTCGGACTTGGCTCTAAAAATAAACGTTGATGCAATAATGTCAACTGTTCATCCAGTTTTTTAGCATCTTGTGCCTGTCCTGCTGCTGCCAGATGACACATTTCGGTCATTTTGCCCGGTGCAACGTTCGCTGTTACGGAAATGGAGCCATTACCACCAGCCAGAATAAACTCACGAGTTGATAAGTCATCGCCACTTAGCAAACAAAAATCTGGCCCACATAAGTCACGTAATACGCCAACCCGGTTCAGATCGCCCGAGGCGTCTTTCAAACCCACAATGCCGTCAACTTTTGCCAGTTCCCCAATGGTTTCTGGTTGCATATCAACCACTGTGCGGCCTGGTACATTATATAGTAGCGTTGGTTTGTCGGCGGCTTCTGCAATCGCCGTAAAATGTGCAATCAAGCCTTTTGCTGATGGCTTGTTGTAATAAGGAACGACGGTCAGATAGCCGTCGATGTCGCGTTTATTAAATTCAAGTGTCTTTTTAATCGCTGAGCGTGTGCAGTTTGAGCCGTTTCCGACGATGATTTTTGTGCGTCCAGCCACCTGTTTAATCACAGTATCCAAAACTTCCAGTTGTTCTTCCAGTAATAAGGTTGCCGACTCGCCTGTCGTGCCCATGATGACCAGGCCATCAATCCCGTTTTCCAGTTGATAATCCACCAATGTACGCAGGCTGTCATAATCGACAGAGCCATTTTCTAACATAGGTGTTACAAGTGCTACGTTACAGCCGTTAAACATTAAAAAGCTCCTTTAAAAAGACGAGGCTAGTCTAAAGCTCGACTTTGTCAAAAACAACTGTACAACTTCGGTGAAAGCGTGAATTTTGCTCAGTTTATGCTAGAATCTCGCGCCTTAATTCCGTTTAAGCATAAAAATAAAGAAAATCTATGGAACCAAGCAACTATTTAGCCGTGACCGCGATCGGCACCGACCGAACCGGTATTGTCAGTCAGCTCACTAAAGTGGTTAGTGAATGCAACTGCAATATTGTTGATAGCAGAATGGCGATATTTGGCAATGAGTTCACATTCATTATGCTTCTGTCGGGCGATAACAACGCCATCACCCTGGTCGAGCATCAGCTTCCAACGATTAGTTATGAGTTAGAACTGTTGACGATGACCAAGCGCACGTCAAAACATGTGGAGCAAGTACTTAATCACCGCATGGAACTGACCTACGAAGGCCCGGATTCCCCGGGAACCCTTAGTAAAATCACCACTTTTCTGGCAGAAAACAGTATCGGTATTTCTTCATTGAAAACATCCAGTGAAGAGTCTGGCCAACAGACATGGATCAAGTCATCCATTGAATTGCGTCTACCTGAAGGTATCGATATTGCCAACACAAAAGACAGCATTGTAGAATTTTGCGCTCAGTGTGGCTTATCGGCCCAACTCATCGATATACATCAGTAGGATAATAATTGTGAATACGTTACAAGTCGGCGATAAAGCGCCTCTGTTTACCCTGAACGACCAGAACGGCAACCCGGTTTCTCTGGCTGACCTGACCAAAGACCATCAGGTACTGGTTTATTTCTACCCGAAAGCGATGACACCCGGCTGTATTATTCAGGCCGAAGGTATCCGCGACCACAAAGACGATATCGCCGGTTTAGACACGGTTGTTGTCGGCATTAGCCCGGACCCGGTGAAAAAATTAGCGAACTTTGTTGAAAAGAAATCACTAAACTTCACCTTGTTATCAGACGAAGATCACGCGGTCGCCGATCAGTTTGGTGTGTGGGGATTAAAGAAGTTTATGGGACGTGAGTACGACGGTATTCACCGCTTAAGCTTTTTGGTGGGTAAAGATAATACCATTAAGCATGTGTTTACTAAGTTTAAGACCAAAACTCACCATGAAGTGGTGATGGATGTCTTGAAGGAAGGATAAAGACGTTTTCTTTTTCGCCCTGATGATACCAAGTCAGGGCGATTGATATTCTCCGCTACCTTACATTCTTCGCTACCCTGCGTTTTCTGATACTACCCAAGCCATTACGCCAGAAATATCAATTCATCATCCATTGATTGATGGAGTACACGAATAACCAATAATCGGTTAGCTTGTATCTGGTAATACACCGTATGAGATTTTACGGCCCAGCTACGAATTGTCATCGGTACATCATTCGTGTGCATACCATCACTTAATTCATCTCGCTTTATGCCCATAAAGGGAAAGTCAGCCAGTTTTTCAATACTGGATTTTAGCGCCACAAAATACCGCTCCGCGGCAGCTTGTCCAACGTTTGTTAATCCATATTGATAAATACTGATTAAATCTTTTTCAGCCTCATTCGTTATTTCGATGTCCATCGGCCTGCATCCTTGCAATGTCTAAGATCTTTTCCATTGAATGCTCGCTGGTTCCGCTGGCGAGCCCCTGTTCCAGTGCGGTTTGTAACTGGCGTAGTTTGTCTGCTTTCATTTGGTCCTGCCTGATTAAATCCCTGACATAGTCGCTTGAACTGGCATAGCGACCGCCCTTAATTTGTGCCTGAACCCAGTCACGCATGGGATCTGGCATAGAAATATTTAATGTAGCCATTGTTCACTCCTCTCATCACCCTGCAAAAATTAACAATTAATGGCAATAATTGCTAATATTTTTTATTCCATACGTTATTCACCGACAGACATCGGTAAACACCGGTAAATACAGAAAGCTACGACGTAAAAAATAGCCATCAGGCGCTGTTACCGCTTCCTGGAACAGGCTGTTTTCAGTAAGCTAACCGTTCCTGATTTAACTAAGGGTTATTTGATGACTGCCAGCCAACGACCAGAAAATCCCACCGTTTTTATTAGTTATGCTCATGAAACGATTAATGATCTTGATATGGGCGAATCCGTCAAAGCACTCGTTGATTATTTAACGGCTAACGATGTTCAGGTAATTTCTGATCATCGCTATGCCAATAGCGCTCCCCCAAAAGGCTGGCGAGCCTGGATGACTCAATCTATCGAAGATGCTGATTTAGTCTATGTAGTTTGTACACAACGATATAAACAACTCTTTGAAAAACGGCATGATGATATTGAAGGCGGTTATGGGGTGAGTTGGGAAAGCGCCATTATCAGTGCTGAGCTGTATGAAGATCGGCTCGTCAATGAAAAGATTTTTCCGTTGTTGCACGATAACGGTGACCATCAGGACATTCCGAAGATTCTAAGAGACTTTGGAAACGACTGGCGTTTTCCCTCTGGCATGGCTCGTATTCTTGGACATATCCGGGATTTACCTGAAAAAATCACACCAAAGCATGGATTTCAATACCGGGTTCCAGCAGAACTGCACGGACATTTGGATAACCGTCTCGCATCAACAGATAATATATTCCTGGGCCGAGACGAAGAAGTTACGGACGTTATCGACTTTCTAAACAATAAAAAGCAACCGAGTGCCAGCGTTATCGCAAGCATCCAATTAAAAAAACAGGTCACGGGCACCGGTGGCATTGGTAAAACCGAGGTCTGTCGAGCCGCATTAGCACGTTGGTTAAAGGAGCAACCAGACGAAACCGTTTACTGGATAGATGTCGCCGAATCGAGTGATGAGCAGCTATTTCTGACTCGCTTCGCCCAAACTATGGGGGCAATTGTCGATCAATTGCCGGATAAACTGACCTTTGAAAATTTAAAGCACCTGCTTAAACCCGGATTATATTACCTGGATAATCTGGAACATGCGCTGCAAAGTATCGATATTCAGCACTATATCCAACAGCTTATTAATACGCCAAACATTCGGGTATTAGCTTCATCCCGTGTTGATAACGATGCCCTGTTTGGTCAGGCGATCACCATCGAACGGCTGGATAACACCGCCAGTGTCGATTTATTTAAACACCACTGGCCAACACATTCGCCATTACCAGAGGCGGAAGAACTGAGTGCCTTTTTAGAGCAACACACCGGCGGGCATCCACTAACCATTAAGTTACTCGCCGTCGCCGGTAAACACCTGAGCTGGCAAAAGCTGGTGACACGCTGGAATAACCTGGGCGTCACGCTGGCAGCACAGCGCCAGCCACTAAATGCCCGAACCGATAGCCTGCAACAATCCTTAATGTTGACGGTCGAATTACTCAAAGAACAAAATCCGACATCGCTCACCGTCACGCTGGAACAACAGCAACAAGCGCTGGCCCATCAGGGGGTTTTTGTACTGTGGCAACTGGCGGCATTGTTTCCGGATGGTATTGATAGCGCCGTATTCGAGGGTATTGAAAAAACCTTAGCCATCGATCTTAGTGAAGCCCGCACTATTTTGCTGGAACACCATATTTTCACCACCCAGGATAATCATACCCTACAGTTACTACCACCGATCGCCCGCTTTGCGCATAGTTATCAGCCCTTGGAGCAACAAGGAACAACCCAGCCCCAGCCACCCGCCCCTTTTAACTGGCAACATAGTTCGTCTCTGGCCTACCATTATTTAATTCCCCTGGCGACGATTGCTTCAGACACGAAAAGTTCTCCGCTTAAAACCACCACTAGACAATATATTGGCCGGTTATTACCTGTGGTCAGAACCCTGTTTAAACAAGATGCAGCTCAGAAGCAACGTCAGACACTGGCTTTGTCGCTGCATCAGTCTTTACATAACGTGTACTGGTTTTTCCCATTATCTGCACAAGACATACTCAATCTGACATTAAAATGGTTTCAGGACGGCCTATCTGCGTTAAGACTCGGTGACATTACTAACCGGCTTGGCGATCCTGATAAGACCCGTTCTCTCTACCAACAAGCCATTCAACACTACCAAAACGAACAGCATCAGCTCGGACTCGCCCATGCACTGAAAGCGCTCGGCGACCTCGACAGTCGACTCGGCTATCCTGATAAGGCCCGTTCTCGCTACCAACAAGCCATTCAACACTACCAAAACGAACAGGATCAGCTCGGACTCGCCAATGCACTGAGAGCGCTCGGCGACCTCGACCGTCGACTCGGCTATCCTGATAAGGCCCGTTCTCGCTACCAACAAGCCATTCAACACTACCAAAACGAACAGGATCAGCTCGGACTCGCCAATGCACTTCAAGCGCTCGGCGACCTCGACCGTCGACTCGGCTATCCTGATAAGGCCCGTTCTCGCTACCAACAAGCCATTCAACACTACCAAAACGAACAGCATCAGCTCGGACTCGCCAATGCACTTCTAGCGCTCGGCGTCCTCGAAAGTCGACTCGGCTATCCTGATAAGGCCCGTTCTCGCTACCAACAAGCCATTCAACACTACCAAAACGAACAAGATCAGCT
>CBFHMJ010000033.1:0-196016 GCA_965656875.1 Alteromonadaceae bacterium | reverse complement strand
GCTAAGGGCTAATTACTCAGTTGAGATAAGCCCAGCAGGAGTACGCTATATCTGGCTAAGAGAAAACATGAATACCGCAACACTCAGGTTGGCAAAATTAGAGATACTTCCCAAGTCGGCCTGAGTTTCCAACTTGGGTATAGGCTGTTAGTGTGTCTATGTCAAAGTCGCTCGGTAATTATACCGTCAGTTTCCCTTGGTAATCACACTAGTACATCTATTCTTAACCGCGCTACCAGCGTTCGTTTCAGTCTTCTACGCTATCGGCATCAGTAAATGTGCCATCTCGTTTTTCGTAAGCATTAGCTAACTTACTCAATAATTGATTGAACGTAGACAGTTCTTCCGGCGTTAGTGCTTCGGCCAGTAATTTTTCATCTTCAACATTGTGGTGACACATAATCTCTTCGACCAGTGCCTGTCCTTCAGCCGTTAGATGCACTAATTTACTGCGTTTGTCCTGCTCCTGTACCGAACGACTAATTAAACCGCGAGACTCCAGTTGATATAAAATTTTGGTCAAACCGCCCGATGTAATTAGCAGCAACTTTTGTAATTCAGTTGGCGTAAGAACATACGGAGGTTCTGTTACCCTGAGTGATGCCAACACATCAAACTCCGACGTATTTAATCGTCTCGCCTGTAAATCTTCTGAACAGTTCTTTTGCAGAAGTGTCTGAATTCGTAGCATATAAACGGCAAACTTATTGACCTGGCACCCTGCCTCTGGCCAGTTCTGCTCCGTTTTTTTAAGTATCTCTTTTGCACAATAATTCTTATGCATAGTCGTCACTTTTAAATATTTTTTTGATTATGGTTTATTTGCGGTTGGAGAGTTTACCGCAAATAGTGGCCTTCGTCCTACTTACAACATAGTGAATATACTAGCTTGCCAAATATATATCTTGCAAGAAAGATATTTCTCAATATAATTATCTTGCGAGAAAGATATATAACGGAACCACTATGAGACTACTACCCAGCCCATTCATTCGTCAGGCACGTCGTGTTGTCTGGCCTCTTGCCGTTCTGGTTGCGGCCATTCAGTTATCAGCCTGTGGCGAAGCACCAGCTCAAGAACAATCACGCCCTGCCATGCCTGCTCAACCCGTTGATGTGTTGACATTAGCGCCTCAGTCAATCAGTTTGCACACAGAACTAGCCGGACGGGTTAGTCCGCTGGCCTTAGCTGAAATCCGTCCTCAAGTAGACGGTATTGTTCTGGAACGCACGTTTGAAGAAGGCGGCGATATCGTTAAAGGTGAAGTGCTTTATCGAATCGACCCATCGATTTATCAAGCGGATGTGATGAGTGCAAAAGCATCGCTGGCTCAGGCGCAAGCCAATCTTGAGGTTAATCAACTGTCAGCCAACCGCATTAAAAACCTGCTAAAAAGTAAGTCCGTTAGTCAGCAAGAATTCGATGAAGCCAATGCCCGTCTTAAACAGTCTCGCGCTGAAGTTTCACTGGCCGAAGCACGCTTAACCCGAGCGAAAATCGATTTGAGCTATACTCAGATTGTTTCACCTATTACGGGACGTGTTGGCCGCTCTGCTGTCACCCAGGGCGCACTGGTTACCGCTAATCAACAAAATTCTATGGCGACAGTGCAACAACTTGATCCGGTTTATGTCGACCTGACGCAATCCAGTGCGGAATTATTAAAGCTGCGCCGTCAAATAGCTGCTGGTGGCCGTTACAGCAATCCAGATGATGCCATTGATGTGACCTTGATGCTCGAAGACGGCAGTACTTATCCCCTGACAGGCAAACTCGCCTTCTCTGAAGTCTCTGTCAATCAGCAAAATGGTGCAGTAACGTTACGCGCTGTTTTCCCCAATTCTGAGCAAATTCTGTTACCCGGTATGTTCGTGAAAGCAACGGTAGCCACAACACAAATTGACGATGCCTTGCTCGTGCCACCGGGTGCCGTTGGCCGTACCGCCAAAGGTGAACCATCGGTTATGACAGTGACACCGGAAAGCACCGTCGCATTGAAAATCCTGAACAACGCCACGCTGGTGAATGGGCAGTGGTTGATTGAAGGCGGCATTGTTGCTGGTGAAAAAGTGATTGTTGGCGGTGGTCTTAAAGTCTTTCCTGGCGCACCCGTGCAAATCGCCAGTGATTCTGGTAACCACACAGCCGCTCAGCATCAACTCGCTGCGCAAGACCAGCAACATCGCTAAATCGGGGTGATCAATCATGGCTAGTTTTTTTGTTCATCGCCCGATTTTTGCCTGGGTAATTTCTATTCTGATCATGCTCGCAGGTTTGTTATCGATCATGAACCTGCCCGTGTCTCAGTATCCATCCATTGCGCCACCCGCAATCTCTATCACCGCAACCTATCCGGGCGCGTCAGCCAAAACCATTGAAGATTCAGTCACTCAGATCATCGAAACCAGAATGAAAGGGCTCGATAATCTGATGTACATGAAATCCAGTAGTGAAGGCATCGGCACATCAACAATCACGCTAACGTTTGCAGCAGGAACCGACCCGGACATTGCACAAATGCAAGTGCAAAACAAACTGCAACTTGCCACACCTTTGTTGCCTGAACAAGTTCAGCGCCAGGGGGTAAAAGTCGCCAAAGCCGTGATGAACTTTATGCAGGTTGTCATGTTTGTCTCTGAAGACGGCAGCATGTCTGCGGTCGATCTGGAAGACTACATGGTGTCGCGGATTGAAGATCAAATCAGCCGTGTTGAAGGGGTTGGTGATGTCATTCTGTTTGGTTCTCAATACGCCATGCGTGTCTGGATTGATCCGTTTAAACTTCGCCAGTATGGCCTGACACCGGGTGATGTCACCAATGCAATTCGTGCTGAAAACGCTGAAGTAGCAGCCGGACAACTGGGTGCAGCCCCGGCTATTTCAGATCAACCGCTTAATGTCACGGTAAATCTACAAAACAGATTACGAACACCGGACGATTTCGGTGCCATCTTTCTGATCAACGACACGTCAGGGGCATCCGTTCGATTACGTGACGTAGCTACAATTGAAATTGGCAGTGAAAGCTACGAGCAGTTTGCCCGTCATAATGGTAAACCAGCTGCCGGACTTGCCGTGAAACTGGCCACCAATGCGAATGCATTAAACACCGCAGAGCGTATTCAGGCGAAGCTGGACGAACTGGCACCGACCTTTCCGCAAGGCATGCGCGCTTTCGTCGCTTTTGATTCAACGCCGTTTGTTCGAATCTCCATTTATAACGTGCTGAAAACCCTGGTCGAAGCCATTATTCTGGTCTTCCTGGTGATGTATCTGTTCTTACAGAATTTCCGTGCAACGCTGATTCCAACCATTGCCGTTCCCGTCGTGTTACTCGGCACATTTGCTGTGCTGTCACTATTCGGTTATTCCATCAACACACTCACCTTGTTTGCGATGGTCCTGGCGATTGGTCTGCTGGTGGATGACGCTATCGTCGTCGTTGAAAACGTCGAACGTGTGATGCATGAAGAGAAACTTTCCGCCAAAGAAGCCACACTAAAATCGATGAAACAAATCACCGGCGCTCTGGTGGGTATCGCGCTGGTCTTGTCAGCCGTCTTTATCCCAATGGCGTTTTTCTCTGGTTCGGCCGGTGTTATCTATCGTCAGTTCTCTGTCACTATCGTTGCGGCTATGGTGTTGTCTGTTGTCGTCGCGGTCATTCTGTCGCCAGCGCTTTGTGCCACATTGTTGCGCAAGCAAGACGTTGAGCATAAATCTCAACGAGGGTTCTTCGCCTGGTTTAATCGGGTGTTCGACCGTTTTACTCAAGGTTACGGCAACAATATTCAAGGTTTGATGAAACGCCCTGTTCGCTTCATGATTATTTATGGCGTATTAATTGGCGGCACCAGCTACTTGTATCTGACGACGCCGACTGGCTTCCTACCTGATGAAGATCAGGGTCAGTTAATGGCGCAGATCATGTTACCGCCCGGTGCGACGCAAGCCGAAACCATGAAGCATATCGAGTCAATGGAAGAATATTTCCTGAATAATGAAGGCGACTCTATTCAGGATTTAGTCACCGTTCTTGGCTTTAACTTCTCAGGCACAGGACAAAACACCGCTTCTGCATTCATCAGCCTGAAAGACTGGGAACAACGACCAACACCTGACATGTCTTCTGATGCCATCGTGGGTCGAGCCAACCAGCTGTTCTTCCAGATTAAAGACGCCTGGGTTGTCGCTTTCGGCCCTCCAGCCGTTGCTGAACTCGGCAACGCTAAAGGTTTTGATGTGTTCTTGCAGGATGTCGGCGCAAACGGTCGTGATGCCTTGTATGACGCCAGAAATCAAATGTTAGGCATGTCACAAACCGAGCCTGCTTTGGCAGTCGTTCGCCCGAATGGTCAGGAACGTGCGCCAGTGTTACGCATTGATGTCGATCGCGAAAAAGCCGGATCGCTTGGTCTGTCACTGGCCGACGTTAATCAGTCTTTGTCTGCGGCCTGGGGTAGTACGTATGTTGATGACTTTATTAATCAGGGCAAGGTGAAAAAGGTCTATCTACAGTCTGATGCCAAATTCCGTCAGTCGCCGGATGACCTGGAAAGTTGGACAGTTCGTAATAAGTTTGGCGAGATGGTGCCGTTCTCATCTTTTGCCAGTATTCGCTGGGAATTAGCATCACCGAAACTTGAACGTTACAACGGTGTACCTGCCGTCGAGTTACTCGGTGAAAATGCACCAGGCTGGACCACAGGTCAGGCAATTGACGTGATGGAAAATTTGTCGGGCTTCCTGCCTCCAGGCTTCAATCTGGAATGGACCGGGCTTTCTTATGAAGAACTGGCATCAGGTCAACAGACCTTGTTGCTGTACGCATTGTCATTGCTGGTAGTCTTTTTATGTCTTGCAGCACTTTATGAAAGCTGGTCGATTCCACTGTCAGTTATGTTGGTGGTTCCACTGGGTGTAATGGGCACCTTGCTGGCGGCAACGCTTCGCAGTATGCCAAGTGATATCTACTTTCAGGTTGGCCTGTTAACCATCGTCGGATTGTCTGCAAAAAATGCCATTTTGATTGTGGAATTTGCGAAAGACCTGTACGAACAAGGCACGCCATTATTCGACGCTACAGTTAAAGCCGCGAAAATGCGTTTACGTCCTATCCTGATGACATCCCTGGCCTTTGGCTTTGGTGTATTGCCACTGGCACTCAGTAACGGTGCGGGTTCTGGTAGTCAGAACGCGATTGGCACCGGGGTTTTAGGCGGCATGCTGTCAGCAACTATTCTGGGTATTTTCTTCGTACCTTTGTTCTTTGTGCTGGTAGAAAAGTTTAATCGTAAATCACCCACAACAGAGCAGACACACACTGTCGATAAAACCGTTACAACACATGAGTCAAAAGCAACGGTTAACGCATAAATTATCCCTCTGATACTCCCGCGCTATTGCGCACTTTGGGGCACATGATGTGCCCCTTTTTTTAAAAAGCTATTTGCGAAAGTACGCCCCCTGAAATACCCCATTTAGGTACCCGGCGAATATGATAAACCCTGGGAGGTACCCCATAAAATACATTAAGAAAAGGATGTTTTAGTAACGGTAAGGAATGACGGGTTGGCCGGTTTGATTATTGAGTTCAACTTTCACTTGTCGTTCAGCCGATGCTGGTCCGCAGGTAAACGGCGAAGGACAGACGCGAACTTTATAAGCAAAGGTATCGCCGATATTGAAGGTTCGATAAAAATCTTCTGTTGTAGCCGAGGTTTGCGTACCAGCATCCCAAATCGGTTTACTGCTGGATTTGTTCATTTCAAAGATTTTGTAGGTAACGTTTGCTGGCGGCTGAATATTGCCTTCAACACCGTAACTGATATACACCTTTCCTAAATCTGAGAACAAATGGGTGATTCTGGCGGCGGGTGTCACTGCTTGCAAACCGTACACCGTTTGCTTGTATAAGTTCCCAGTATCAAAGGCCGTCATTTTTACATCATAGAGTCGGTGGGCATCCGGCGTGTAGCAAAATGGCTCGGTGAGTGATTTGGTAATTTTTGACGCTTTATAACTACCACCCTGATACACCTGCCAATCGAAGTGCTTCAGGTTATCCTCCGGATCAGTCGTTCCCACCGCATTAAAACATTGTTCTTGCCAGACTTTATTATTGCCGGAGATTTTATTGATAACGGGCTTGGGTTCGAGGTTTTTGGGGATAGATTCTGCATAGTTAACGATAGATGGCGACAAGATAGCGATATTTGCAGCGTTATTTTGTGTGGCAGTGCCAATAAAAACCTGTTCCGGTGTATCTATATCTACCTGTACTGAAACAGGCTCTGAAAATCGATTGATTTTAAAGCATCCTGGATACTGTATTGTGCAGGCCCTGGGATATTCTGCTTCGTATTTTGCGTCACAAACATGTGGGTAAGCCATAAATGTATAATAACCGTGCTTGTGTGGAATACTACAGCCGCTGGTATGGTTGAATTCAGCCACGACTGCGGCCGCAGAGCCGGTTCCTGGCACTGAATTATATAGTGAATGGCCAGCTCCAGCTAAGTGTGCCAGTTCGTGGGCGATAACGTTTTCTTCTAGAATGGCAACACCGTAGCCATGAGTATATTCGCTGGATCTGGTTGTATATTTTCTATATGCAAGGCCTTTTGTAAATTTATTACCACCGAGTGGTTCGGATTTACTTCTAAGTAAAATCACCAAATCTGCGTTCTTATCCCGTCTTAACTTTAACAACGATGTATCGTCTTTTAACTTAGTTAAAATAGTACTAAAGGGCGTATCTTTAGTGCATATTATGTCTTCTACTGGCTCCTCCATTTCCTGGCAGACTGGGTAGGAATATGGAAGGACTTCTAATAATTTTGGTGCTGCAGTGATTTCATTTGAAGTTCCGATTAAAAGGTCGATGAATTTGCCAATGGCATCTCTGGCTTTGTCCTTAGCAATTGTGGCTTTAATTTCGGGTTCATATAAAAACAAAACATTATAAAAGTCTGGATTCCGAGTAGTCGGTAGCTTGTTTGGGTGTGTATTCAGCGTAATATCTATTCCGGTGAGTGGGTCAAAATCAAGTTTTGGCGTGATAACATCATTTGTGTTAGGTATGCCTTCAAGACGTTTCTGTTTAGTTTTTAAGTGGATACCATTATCAATGAAAATAAGGTGATTAAAGGCTTTTCCATCAAAGCTAAAATAGACGTCGTTGTTTCTAATATGAATAGTTGCAGTTTTTTGATAGCTGTTGAGATAAACAGATGTGTGATAGGTAAATGAATCGGGTTCATCTCCAAATCGTGCTACACGTGCTATTTCCACATCAGAAAAGATACCTAAGTCTGGAATATCCAAATCAATATCCAGAATGGGAAAATCTTTTCTAAACACCGCCATATTGAGCACTCGTGTTTCTGTGGCACTATCAATTAGGCGTTGGATCTGCTGGATGAGAATTTCAACTGCATCTTGATTGACGGTTAAGGTGTGTGTCGATACTAGTCCACGTTCCACACTATCCTTATCCAACACGTTTTTATCCAGTACTTCAATGTTCTCAAACAACAATGGCCTGCCGCTCAATGATTCTGATGGCTTAATTGGTTGATTTGGCTCGTGAGCCAAAACCAAATTTGCAGAAAGTAGCAGTATTAAAGGTATGACGATCGATCTGATCATTATTTATAGTTCCTTATTAAGTTAATTCGCGTGGCTAATGTAGGGATGTTTGTCTCCAATTTCAATAAATATGACACCATTAATTTACAAGTGAACATTCAATGCTGCAAATAATCAAACAGTTGTAGATTGAAAGTACCGATCTATTCATTTTTCACGCTATTTTGGTGAGCGCTATTATGAACTTCATCAGAAAATCAACGCCTTACTTACATGAGATCCTCGCGCCAGCAACGTTCGCAAATACTAGTATGCCGGAAGGGATTAACAACAAGATAGAACTCATCAAGCAGATGGGTTAAGACTACCGGGATACTGACTACTTCTTCCTGAAGACAAAAGCGGCCTTCCCTACTAAGCCGGGATTAATTTTTTTATCCCAGCTTTTTTCGCCCGTTATTAGCAGGCTGTTCAACCTTTCGCTCTTGTAATATTTCTAACACCAGAGTAATCGCAGCTACAGAATAATCAGGATTAAACACTGCGGTTATATGTTTGGATACGATGTCAATTAATGCCCCCTGGTAAGCCACATCGTCTCGTCCTGGCGAATTGATAAGAATATGTTCAGGTGTAAGTTGTTCTAACGATTCAATAAAAGTATGAATATAGTGTTTTAATTCTAACGTTGAACTTAGTTGATTTGAGGTATTGAGTGCATGAAGTACTTGATAATCATGTCTGCACACGATCCATGCTTCCGTTACATCCAGGCCAAGAAACCGAAGTCCTCTTGCTATTTCTTGCAGCGTATTAATGGAAGGATTGGTTGAAGATTGAATGGGTTCCACCGCCAGGTAATTTTTTATCGCTCGAAGTGATAGTTTTGCCTGTTCATCAACAGCAGATGCAACCACGGCTCTGTGTAGTTGCACCTGGCTTATACCGTGGGCCTTTAAAAGTTCTCTTAAATTTCGGCTGACTGTTGCACGAATGGTATCGCCGTGGAAGTCATCAAGTGGTTTGGCATAATGAGACCGTTCCATTACAACTCCTCGACCGGATATTGCTTTTGTTGGTTCCGCCATGCAAGCACCTCTTCAGGTGAGTATTTGCGTAACACTCTGGCTCTTGCCTGGTCCATATGTTTTATACCATTCAGAATAATCTGCATGTGTTCGCCTCGTGAGATGTAAGAGGCCAGCGCTTTTTGTGTTAGAAAGATACGAACCGAGGGAAGAATCAAATTACTGTAATACCGCTCAACTTCCTGAATTGCCTCATGAAGCGTTTTACCGCAAACATCAAACTCTTTAATGTCACCAAATAATATCGGTGAAAATTCAGGATCATTCGCTGCGTGAAGTTTTTCAATGTCGATATTCGGCTGGCTGTAAATATAGGTCATTGCTTTGTGGTATTGATACCAGTACCAACATTGGTAAGCCATAAACAGGAGCAACAGGACAAAAGCTATTGTGGTATTCGTCGCGTTCATTTTAATTCTCCTTTACCCGCCAGAGCGTGTAATTTGTAGACCATTGAGTAACGGAGGTTCCAATGAGTTTGAATAATTTTGAAAATAACGATAGTAAAAATAATTGAGTTCAGAACCAGTATCGCAGGGGAGTAGATATGTTCATTAAAGGCAGGTAAATCGATCATGAATCGACAGATATGAGCAATGAAATTAACTAAAATTGAAAGTAAATATAAGGAGGTAAGATGCAACATATATTTGGAAAATTTCAGTCCGGCTAGCGAATGGGCCAGAATAATCGTCATTATTGCTAAACCGCTCATATAACCCCATATTGGAAACCATATAAATCGAACCAAATCTGGACTCTGACCATATAGAACATCCAAATAAAAACTCATCCAGTCCATAGAAATGATGCTAAAGCAATGTATAACAGTTGTTATAACTTCACTCGTTCGTTCTTTAAACCAGATTAAAATAGAAATCGTACCTATAAAAAGTAAGCCATTGAAAATGGCAAACATTTCGTGATTTGATAAAAAGTTCATCTAAGTTTCTCTTCGATAGCGACATTCTTAGTCTTACTTAACGATTATTCACACAGTGAAACGCCTGTCTTTACTTATCAAAAACAACTATGAAGGTCTCAATGAATCAAGATTGAATCTGGTATTGAGTAAATTAAATTGAGATGACAACTCGCTTTATAATGCACCGGATTTACTTCATAGTTCCCCGTAAAGGCCCGAGGCATTATCCAGCAATTCAGGTACATGTAAAGTGTTAATTAAATTTTATTTTAGATTAACATTTATACCTGATATGCATATTTCCGAATTTAGAACCGGGATAATTTCTCACTTTCAGAGTAGAAGGAAGCTATAAGTTAAATTCTATGAATAACTTTCTGCTATACGCTTGCGCTCTGCTTTCATCTGACACAACGAGTCACTTGCATATGGAACACTTTTAAGCTGCTATCCAGCGGTTATAAACGTGCAATTTAATGCATCATCTATCTTTTTGAATTTGGAAGGTGTTGGTTGGAACGGGGGTTCTAAAGGATAGAAGTGTTACTCGGATTGAATTGTTCAACTGATGTAGGGCCACTGGTTTGTTACGACTTTTCCGGTTACAAATCCTGGATATCAAACCTCACCCAAAATCTGGCACCACCAGAACGACCTTCAGTAACGCCAATTTCGCCGCCCAGTTGTTTTACTGAACGCTCAACAATCGCCAGCCCTAATCCAAGTCCACCGGTGCGGCGGGAACGACTGTCATCAAGTCGGGCATAAGGGAGAAAGATATCGGCACGCTTTTCAACAGGAATACCCGGGCCATCATCTTCAATGGTAAGCATCCAGCGGACAGGCGCTGAGTGGTTAGTATTGGGATGATCAGAAGTGTCAGATAATTTTTCAGCGGATATATGCACGGCGTGTCGTCCGTAACAACAGGCATTTTTAATCAGGTTATCGATGATTAGTCGCAGATTCAGTGGAATGGTTGAGACTGACAAGTCATCGGCGATAGTCACTGTCACGGCGTGATGCCGGGTTTCTGGTAATGCCGCTAGCCGACTGCGTACAAATTGCCCGACATCGGTTAACACCACTTCCCCTTTTTTGGCGGGATCATTGAGAGAAGATAGTTGAATGACATCTGAACAGAGAGCATCGATGTCTTCGATATAGCGGTCGATGTCGTCTACCAGTTCTGAACTTTGCTCATTCAACGATTGTTTTCGGAGCAATCCGGTTGCCAGTTGAATACGACTCAACGGCGTGCGCAACTCATGAGGAACCGCCTGAGCAAAGACCTGAGATTCATTAATACGAGTCGCCAGCCCATCGGCCATCTGATTAAACGCTGACGCCAGCGTTTGCAACGGCGGACGATTAATGTCAATCGCCCGGGCGGTCAGTTCGCCCTGACCAAATGCACTGCTAACCCGAGATAAAACCGTGATATCGCGCTGTAATTGTCGCAGTGGAATTAACAACACCATACCAATCGCTACACAAATGACAGCAAGCAACATCGGCATTTGAAACGCTTCAACATCCGGACCTGGGTCGTGACCTGTAAAATCGTCGTTTTCCTCGAGATCACTGACCTGTAGATATAACCCGGTATCCAGCGCGACAAGCGCTAACATACCGATTTCTTCCAGCTCAGTTAGAGCATCTTCATCCTGGATTTCTCCATCAGAATGCCCATCGTCGAATGGTTGCAACATGGCATATATTCGGGTTTGATCGATAGTAGCGAGATACTCACACTGCAAGCAATCCGGTGAAGCCTGATGCACGACTTTGAGATTAAACGGCATCACAAAACTTTCCACCTGGCGATAAAAGACATCAACTGATTGCTCTCGTTGCCCACGGATTTGCTCAAGTTGTTGATAAACGGCCATTACATCGCCATTGAAATCATCAACTGCATCGACGCTCTCCCAACGGCTCACCAACACAAACGTCGTCAAGGCACTCGCAAATACGGCAAAAAACAACAAACTATATAAACGGGTGAAATAAGGCGGGATGATGTTATTCATTGATCAATAAATACCCTTTGTGACGAATGGTTTGGATACGCTGATATGGCGCTTTGGTGTCACCGAGTTTTTTACGCAAACCAGAGATCCGCATATCAATAGAACGGTCGGTGACATCGTAATCAATCCCGCGTAGCTGCTGGATGCACATTTCCCGAGAAACCGGCGTTCCTGCGTGTTGCACCAGCACAGAGAGTAAATCAAATTCAGCCGACGTGAGTTGAATCACAGCACCGTTAAGTATTGCGGTTAGTCGTTGTTCATCCAGTGTGATCTGGCCTGATGATTCAATCGCTGTGTCCACTGACGCATCACTGGTTTTTGGTTTGATACGTCGTTGCAGGGCTTCAATTCTGGCCGATAAAATGTGGGGCTTAACGGGTTTTCTGACGTAATCATCCGCCCCCAGTTTTAACAGGCTGACTTCGCTCATATCATCTTCACGAGCGGTTAATACCAGAATGGGGCCGCGATAGAATGTTCGTGCTTGTTGGCAAATAGTAAAACCATCAGCACCCGGCAACATTAAATCCAGCAATACCAGGTCCGGGGAGAGCGTCTTAATGGCCGAGACTGCCTTATTTCCATCATCAATGATACTGGTCTGATAACCATCACTTTGTAAATACATCGCGGTTAATCGTGCAATTTCTGCATCGTCTTCAATGATTAAAATATGCATCACTGTCCTGGTTCTGGATTTTCATGAATTAAAGCAAACTATATTGTACAACTCGCACGTAAAAATGGCGGGATGCTTACAAACGCTTACACGCATACTTACAACACCTTACCCTGTAAAACCTGGTATCCGGTTAGTCTGACAGCACATTCAGACATGGAGATACACAATGAAATCACGTTCATTTGCACTCAAGGTAATCATCGCCTCAATCACCGTTGCACTGGTGGCTTGTGGTGGCTCTGGTTCGAGCAGCACAACAACACCGCCCACACCAACGCCAACCAATCCTGGTACTGGCTCTGGTAATGGTAGCGGCAACGGCGGAACCGGTGGCGAACAGCAAGGCACCGATGGTGTCACCGCGATCCCATCGTCATTATCAGGCACATATACAGCAGCGCTGAACTTCGACCGTTATACCAAAGTTGATGCACCTAATGGCAAAGCCATTCATATTCTGGTGCAAAATCAAATCACTCACAATCAGGTCATTCGCGCCAGAAACGTATTACAGCATTATCTGGCGAACTATCCAGGCTCCCGCTTTGGTGAAGACAAAAGCGCTGTGGCTAACAAAATGGCTGATAATGGCGCGACCTTATTACTGTTAAATGGCGTTGATGATGGAACCAATCCTGGCGCTGAAATGAACGGACAGCCATTATATTTTGGTGAAATGCAGGTAGAAGGCCATGCCTGGTATATCAACCAGGATTACGAACATCGCGATGCTACCTTTGAAGAAATCCTGCATCTGGTTCATGACTTTGGGATCGGCGTCGATCAGAATCCCACCTTTACCGGCGCACTCCCCGACTTTCAGGCTGAGATTCGGGCCGCTCAGGTTAGTGCGTTGTCCGGCGGCATCTGGGCTGCGGGACAAACAGACTGGATCAATGAGTTAACCGCAGAAAACAGCTTATCGCAGGAATATCTCGCCAGTGTCATTGATGCTTATTATGGTTTATGGGGCGCACATCAGGAATCACCGGATGCGAGCATGTGGGGCTTCTATCATCCAAAAGTCAGAACGGATTTAGTCACAGAAGATCCTGAAGGCGCGGCGTTAATGGATAACAGCTTTTTCCATCCGTGGCTTACGTATAACGCGCGTATTGATGAGAGCTTTACTGGGAATTTCAGTTTGACGTTCGATGCCAACCTGCCTTACACCCATCACGCGCAATATTTAAAAGATGTGACATTAACAGGCAGTAATCCGTCCGGGGTGATCGTCAACCAACTCGCCAACAACATTACAGGCAATGATGCTGACAACACGGCCACGTTCCATGGACCACAGTCGGAATATCAGATCGAAAAAAATGGCGATACCGTCACGGTTAGCGACCAGGTCGATAACCGGGATAACATCAATACCTTAATAAACATCGAAACGCTGGCATTCACGGATGGCAATGTCCAGGTCAGCGATCTTTAATCCCCTCAATAGCCTTCAACATCATACAGGCGGGTAGATATTAACCCGTCTGTATCGTGTAAATAATCACTCATATTCTCTAACCTCATGATTATTCGTTGTTTCTTATATGGCTTAAAACTTGCTGAACAACGCCGGATCTAATCTTGGGGGAGAATATAATGGCAGGTGCAGGCAGAAGAGTACTGGGATATGTTGGCAGTCTGGTTGTTGGTGGCGCGCTGGAAACCGTTGGCCGCAAACGTGCGCAAACCGAAGTTCAGCAGAAGCGTGAATATGTCTCGCAGCAAGGGAAACAATGGGGCGCACAAATGGATAAACAGATGGACAAGTCCTTTGATGATACTTATGCCCAATCGTTTGATATGCGACGATGGCAGGTGCCTAAACCCGACATGGACCTGATGAAGTCCCTACAATACACCGCCCAGACCACCACTCAACAAAAACGGGAAGACATGACGGAAGCGTTAAAACAAGGCGCGAAAAAAACCGTGCAGGAAGCCATGAGCGATCCGCTTCGTAAGGGTCGTGAAGCAGTGCAAAAAGTACAAAAGGCGAAGGGACAATACGATGCCTTTAACCAGGACGGCACCGCGTTACAACAACATGCAGAAGATTTATCCACCCAGAAAACAGGCGAAATGGCACAAAGTATGGGCAGAAATGCCATGTTAAAAGCACCGGGCTACTTAATGCCGGGGCCGCTTGGTTTTGCTTATCGCGCATTCTTTACTGCAAAAATGATGGGTAATCTGGGCGCTCAGTACAATGAAATGCAACAGGCTCATGAACAGGTTTCCGGTGTTGTTAAACAGCAGCGAGATAAACGACTTGCTTCAATGAGTAAATCAAGCGATGAACCAGAATAGGTCAACACGCTCAAATATCTTGCAACACATTAGCCAGTTTAAATGAGTGTCTCTGAGGATCGTTTCGGGTAGAGTCCAACGTCATCTTGTTGTATTTCGTTGAGGACTTCACGAATGGATCATTTAGAAAAACCAGTCAGCCAGCATACCAGTCTAACCACGGATGGCTACTCACTGATCCAGCGTTCTGACTTTTCAGTCATTCGTCCACAAATCATTCAGGCATTAACGGGTTTTAGCGAACAAACCGAACTGGCACTGGGTATTATTGAGGACGACCGGCTCCAACTGTCTGGTTTTCAGCTTAAGCAAGGAGAGCTGATACCAGCCGACAATAAACATCATTTGTTCGAAGCCGGATCAATCACTAAAACGCTGGTCGGTCACGTTCTGGCTAAACAGGTTATCGCTGGTCAGTTACAGCTGGATGATCGGTGCCAACACTTCATCAATCAACCGTTACATAACGAAGGTCCAACGCTAAAGGCACTTGCCACCCACACCGCGGGTTTACCGCGTCTTCCTCCTGGGCTTATCTGGAAAAGCTTATTTAAAAACCGTGATAATCCGTACAAAGACTGGGATGAAAACCAGTTAATGTATTATTTGCAGCATTCATTGATCAACAAGCCTGGCAAACGAATCGGCTACTCAAATCTCGGATTTGGCATCCTGGGTTTTTTATTGCAACAACACAGCCAGCTTTCATTCCACCAGCTTATGACCGATTTTTTATTTCATCCGCTGGGCATGACAAACTCGATTTGCAATCGAGAACTGGCTACACAACCCATCGTTCAGGGGTTAAATAAGCAAGGGCAAGCAACGCCACACTGGGATTTAGCGGCAATGGCGGGGGCTGGTGCTGCACTAACATCGATACATGATTTAAGTCTTTTTGCCAGACATCTGATGCATGCCGATCCCGCAGCAACCTTACAAAAAACCATTCAGGTTGAGAACAAAATGATATCGAGTGGTCTTGGCTTACTGGTGGTTGATCAACAGAAGTATCCTGAACGTTTCTTCTTTCACAATGGTGGTACGGGTGGTTTTAGTTCTGCGCTGCTAATCGACAATGAAGAAAAACGAGGGGTAGTTGCGTTGTCGAATATCTCTGGTCTACATAAAATGAAAGGTGGTCGGGTTGATAATTTGGTCTTTGCGATAATGAAAGCCCTGGTTAATCCAGGTAATAAAGACTGAAATTGCACAACCCATTGATATCTGGTTAAATACGCGGCCTTTTAGCTGGCGTTATCAATAACGTTTGACGCTGGCGTATTCATAACCATCGAAAGAGAATATTCATGTACTGGACAGACACCACAAAACGCTCTTCTGAAAACCGTGACCCTTTTAATGTGTTGTCCAGCTTGCTGAAAACAAACTGCATCAAATTTTCTCTGATTTTTTTGTTTTTCTTCATCATGGCAGCCGTGTCCAACGAACACTCAAAACTTACCTTATACAACCTGTGGCTGGCACCTGTTGTTGGCGTTATTCTGGCGTATGTCATCCACTGGATTAGTCTGTTCGCGCCGTTAAAAATTGAATTGCTGGATAACAGCCTGGTATTTGTTAAGGGAAGAGGATTGCGTAAATTGACGGTTGAAGGCGTGACAACGCTGACGATCGACAATGATCGCCTGCACGTCGCATTAAAAACAGGGGAATCTGACAGTCTCTCTATTCCAGAATCAATCGATCACGCTGAACTGGAACATTGTATTCGAGGATTTCTATCACCATAGCGGTTCAAAGCAGCCTGATAAATTAGAATTTAATCGTGATTGTCGGGGGCTGTGTACTAACCGTTTACTGGCGCTAAACGACACATTTTATCAAGTTGAAAAACTTGAAAATCTTCAGCCAAATGTAGATGTCCAGAATATTCTGTCAGAGCCTCTTTTTTTAAATCCAACATAGAAGGTGTACGATCAGGACTGCTCTGATAGCGTGGACTGAAGTGGGTCAGGATAAGGTTGGGAACCGAGTTTTCTTCAGAAAATTTAGCTACTTGCTTCGCATAGCTATGACCAACTTTTCCCGCCTTTTCAGCTTCTTCTTCCGTGTAGGTGGCTTCATGAACTAAGACATCGCATTGGTCGCAGGCATCAATGAGCAAGTCTGGACTATCATTATCCCCACATACTATTACTTTACGTGCTTTATTCTCATGTTTTACGAAGTCTGTTCCGTGTAACAGGGTGCCATCAAACTCAATGCTTTTTCCCTGCTTTAGTTGTCCCCAGAGAGGGCCTTGAGGTATTCCCAGCGCTTTTAGTTTATCTACATCTAAATTAGCCTGAACATTTCTTTCGGTGAAGACATAAGCATAAGACTCAACTCGATGAGATAGCGCTACTAATGATATTGAGAACTGATGAAACGCATGTTTCAAACCATCAGTTGATTCAATAAATTCTAAATCAAAAGGCAAAAATAATTGAGTGTGTTGCTGTGTAGATTGAAACCACTCTTTAATGCCTTTAGGCGCGATTATTTTCAGGGGCTTTTTTCTACCACTCATGCCAGCACTGGCTAATAATCCTGGCAGTCCATAACAGTGATCGCCATGTACGTGCGTTATGAGTATCGCCTCAAGGGAATTTAACGACAGGTTTGTTTGGAGGATTTGGTGTTGTGTACCTTCTCCACAGTCTACCAAATACCAGGCGTTTCCTACGCTTTCTATAATGCCTAAAGCTGTTACATTTCTCGTTTTAGTAGGCACTCCTGATGATGTGCCCAGAAAATACAATTCCATAATTAAGTGTGTCTTTTACTTCTGATTGACGAATTTTGTTGTGTAGATGGTTCGAGTTCTGGTTGTTGCTTTATGCCTTGAGCTCGAAGAACTCAGATTGCTGATGTGTTGATATGTTTGTATAGATTACTTGGCTCAGGAAAATGTAGACGAGCAGAAAATTCTGCCATTAGCATACTCCCGTCTAAAACTATTAAATACTATATCACGCAGCCCACCATAAAGATGGTTACGGTAAACCTCTAAGCCCTGAACTCACAAGCCTAACTCATCTATCAATGTGTATACCTTATTGCTAAATATCGAGCGCCCATTACAAAATGATATTTTGAACTCAGGAATTCGTCATCATCCCATATTTTTTGAACTGATATTTCAGGTTTCATTTGTCTGGTGGCACATAACGCCCCAATAAGGGGCTGATAATGCTTGGCTAAACTTGTTTAGCGGAGCGAAACTGAGCCAAACATTAGCAGTCCCGCACTTAATTGGCTTGTTATGTAAACTCTTGCACAAAATTTAACGCTTTTAGGTTGAAAAACAAGCACACTGTCCATATATACAGTTTTGAGTCAAAAGGCTCAACTAAATTAAAATCGTTTGTAATAAGGAGCCTAAAATGGCTAAAACTAAAACTGGTAAAAAGAAAGTTCATGTACCCGCACACACCCGAAAAGATGGTTCAAAAGTGAGGGAACATTATCGTTCTACACCAAACTAAAAGTTAATTTATTTAACTTATCAAGGCTCGCTATATGCGGGCTTTTTTGTGTACATAACGCCCGCATTTGCGGCTGATTTGGAGCGCAGCGGAAAACCAGTCCGGCAACATGCGTTTGTTATGCACTTTATAGCCGCTTCTCATTCACTAAACGCCAGTATTGATAACCTAGAGCGGTCAATCGACAAGACGTAGAATTAATTGCCGCAAAATACATAAACTCAGCATTGACAGGAACAACAAGACCTACACTCTGATATTTTTGCAAGTCCTTGAATATTTTTACATTATCTGGAATTGCATTGTTCTCTGTGTCTTCATACGAAGGATCTAGTTTGTGTTCAGAGTCTGGGGTAGGAAAGTATTGTGTGATTTTGCGTAATGTTTCAAATGGCACTTTGGGAGGTATTACTCGCAGAGGAGCAAAGCTTGTAACGTTGGTTTTGAAAATTGGTCGTTGATCCCATGCACCAAGAGCTTCATCTACATAAGCATATAGCGAGCCTGGAGTAATATTTCCTCTAATATCCGCCGCACCACCTTTCAACGCATCTATTAGCAGAGAGGTGAAAACACCAGCGCCATTAGATTCTAATGCATATTCACTATCTCTGCTTGCCGTTAGCACTGACATACCTTCGGCTAACTGAGCTGTACCGTTACCTGACAAACTAGGTGAACCCATCGCACCAGAATGGCAGCAATCAAAAATTATAACTTTGTTTCTTGCCTTTGATTGGTTCGCCAAAGATAAAATATCATCCATAGCGACGCCTTCGTCATACTTCTTTGCATCTGTCGTAACCAAGTACCCTCCGGTACTTTTTATATACCCATGCCCAGAAAAATAGAGCAGCGCCATGTCGCAATCACCTTCAAATAATTGCTCAATGGCTTCACGCAGCACCGGCCTTGTAATATTGATACTAGGGCATGTGATCTTTCGAACCCCAAAGTTTGGCGAGCCGTCACCATTTGACTCCAATACGGTTGCCAAGGTATTGGCATCATTTACACAACCGCCTAATGGAGAAGATGGGTAGTCATTTATTCCAATGATAAGCGCCTTTTTCATAAAAGCCTCTACTTGTTTTTACCTTCACCCATCATTTGATCTATTGCTGAGGCAATCTTATCCCAGTCCCAAGCAATGGTACGATTACGCTGTAACCCACTTGGCAAGTTACTTGTTGTGTTTGCCCCATCAACATATACACCGAAAACTGGAACATTTTTCTCTTTGGCCATGGCAATTTCTTTAGCTACACCCGTAGCGCTTGCCATTGTTTTACCACTCAAAACAATAAGCATATTGCACTTGCCTATTTTGCTCTTAATCAGATCCTCCCATTGAGACTGAGGTAGCGAGGATTTTGATGACCAATCTTCAATCGAGAATGGTGTTTTTGAATTTTTCGATTGGCCTACAAATAAATTCTTTTGCGTTTTATTATGATCAAAGTCAAAACTAATGAATGCTCTTGGATCTGCCATTTTTATATCTTCCTTTTGTTAAAGTGACTAAATCTGAAAACTAGGTATGGTGCATAACAATTTAATAGTGCGCAAATCGCGCGCTTTTCTGAATCGGTTACTTTTAATAAAGTTGATAGCTTGTTGCCAACGATATTAAAAAGCAGGGATTGTACCTTTATTGAAATAAAATAGAAGTACCCAATTTGAATATTTTCTTGAATATGGGGGAATCTCGCTACAACTGCTTTGTACACAGCTTTGCTAAAAAGGGATTTTATGAAAACACGTTCTTCGTTTTTGAACGCTATTGCTGATTACATGTTAAGTCGTTATGACTCGCGTAGAACCGATGAAACCTGTTTAAAATGAATAAATTCTTATATCCATTTTCATGAAAAACGTCATCCTGCATCAATGGGAAATAATGAGGTGACAAGCATCGAATTGTTACACTAGCTATTGAGCTGGCACTTGTCGCTGGCGTCATTCTGGCGTATGTCATCCACTCGATTAGCCTGTTTGCGCCGTTAAAAATTGAATTGTTGGATAGCAGCCTGGTATTTGTTATGGGAAGAGGATTACGTAAATTGACGGTTGAAGATGTAACAACGCAGGCGATCGACAATGATCGCCTGCACGTTGAACTGGAAGTAACGATTCAGTCCTTTTTATCACCATAATATTCAAATTTCATTTCACCGTTAACCAGGCCTGTGGCGGTCCAGCCCATCGCCTGATAAAACGTTTCAGCCCGAGTACCCGGATCTGTCGTCAACCATGGTGTTTTATCGCTATGAGACAACAACCAGGTCATCATTTGCTGATGCAATGCTTTTCCCACGCCTTTTGCTTCTGCATCTGGGCTGACGAACAATGCCCAGATATTGCCCGTCTCTCGATTCGCAATAGCGAAGCCAAGGATTTCCTCTTTTTTATTATCAGGTTGTGTTAGCGATGCTTGATGAGCAACTGCAACCCACCCCGCACCACTTACCGTTATTTCCGGCACATAATGCGCTTGCGTTAGTGCTGTAGAGGTTAACTGGTTTTCTCGAACAGCAAGGCGTATCACATGCATGGCTGGTATATCATCGAGTGTTGCTTGTCGAATAGTAAACATTTAATACCTTTTTGATATTAACGAGCGTTGTTTGCCTTATCCTCAGCCGTTAATGTATGCGCATAACGAGCGGCGCTTTCCCGCCCTTGAGTATCCAGATGTTGCGGTTCCAGATAGCGATTAACCAGATGTTTTTCATAACGGTATTGATGAGCAAACACCAGACCTGCATTCTGTAAAATCTTAAGAGAGCCAACATTTTCGACATCAGCATCACCGATAATATTTTCCAGCCCCATGATTTCTTTGGCGTAGTCCATACAAGCCGATACCGCTTCTGTTGCGATGCCCTGCCCCCAGTATTGAGGTAAAAATCGGTAGCCAATATCCGGGGCATTGTCTTCTGGTAAGAATTTAAAACCGCAAAATCCGATCACTTCATCGGTATCATTCAGGACCACGGCCCAGCGGGCATATCCGTATTTTTCGTATTCAGCCATCCAGACATTGCGGATGATGTTTAATGCATCTTCTTTTGTTTTTACGTCGCCTGCATCGCCGGTGTATCGAACGACGTCTTCATTGGTACTGAAGTTGTATACGGCGTCAACATCATCTTCATCAAACTCACGAATAAGTAATCGTGGCGTTTCTAAAACATAACTTCCCACAGTTTGTTCTCCTGTCTGTCGGGTGTCTGGTTACTTAGCGCATCCCTGAATAATGTTCAAAGGATGTTTAGATCTGTTGACCCTAACGGCAACCCGGGGATTGCGCAATGGTTTTATCCTGATTGTTCTATAATCTTCGGTTTTCAGCGCAGTTTGTGTTCATGTCCAACTCATTCATCTCCCTTGATTGAATAGTTCGCCATTATTACTGTGCGTTTGTTTATTTCACCCATATGCCTGAAACGGCTGACATTTAACCGATATTTGCGGCTTTTCGCTGTAATAAACCGCAATGTTCCGCAGGGTTTACAGCGTTGCTCGATTGATAGAAATCAATCTGGCCCTGTTTGCTCCCGACTTGTGTAAAACGTTGTTAACATAACAGCCATTTTCCTTGTCACAGTCCTCTCACAGGAGACGTTATGTCACGTGATTATCATAAAAAGAACATTGGTGACCATGAGTTAAAACCAGAATCACTGATGATGAGCTACGGCTACGATCCAAAACTTTCTGAGGGTTCAGTTAAGTGCCCTAACTTCCAGACTTCTACCTTTGTATTCAATACGGCTGAAGACGGTAAAGAATTCTTTAACATCGTTTCAGGCAGAAAACCGCTTCCTGAAGGCGAGCAAGCCGGTCTGGTTTACTCTCGTTTCAATAATCCAGTGCTTGAGATTGCTGAAAACCGGATTGCTATCTGGGATAACGCAGATGACTGCTTAGTGTTCAGTAGTGGTATGGCCGCTATCTCAACCACTGCAATGGCTTTACTTCGTCCAGGTGATGTTATTGTTTATTCAGAACCTATCTATGGCGGTACTGATACATTATTCAACGGCTTATTAAAACAGTACGGCATTCACGCCGTAGGCTTTATGTCGAACGATGGTATCGACGGCTTGCAAAAAGCGGTAACAGAAGCGCAAAAGCTTGGCCGTATTGGCATGTTCATGCTGGAAACACCAGACAATCCATCGAACAACCTGCTTGATCTGGCGGCTTGTAGTGAGCTGGCACACTCGTTAGGTAAAGATGGCGTAGAGCGCCCAATCGTTGTCGCTGACAACACCATGTTAGGGCCGGTTCTGCAACAACCGTTAAGCCACGGTGCTGACATTTGTCTTTACTCACTGACTAAATATGTTGGTGGACACTCTGACTTAATTGGTGGCGCAATTTCTGGCGAACGTTCACTGGTTGATAAAGTGCGTAAAGTACGTAACGCAATCGGCACCATGATGGATTCACACACAGCATGGTTAATTCTTCGTTCACTGGAAACACTTAAGTTACGCATGAACGCAGCCAACGAAGGTGCAGCTCGTGTTGTCGAATTCCTGCGTGAGCATGAAAAAGTAACCAAGATTATGTATTTAGGTGAGCTTCAACCGGGCGATCCACAATACGATGTGTACAAGAAGCAATGTAAAGGTGCCGGTTCAACCTTCTCATTTGAAGTAACTGGCGGTGAAGAAGCAGCGTTTAAAGTACTGAACGCGCTCAAACTAATCAAACTGGCGGTGAGCCTGGGCGGTACAGAAAGTCTGGCGCAGCATCCTGCGGCGATGACCCATTCAGGTGTGCCGAAAGAGCGCCGTGATTTGATTGGCATCACAGACGGCACTATTCGGGTTTCGATTGGTGTTGAAGATCCGGAAGACATTATCGCTGACTTACGTCAGGCACTTGATGCGTAATTGATTTAGACGTATGAAGTAATAAAAAGCGGCTCATCTGATAGCCGCTTTTTTATTACGTAATTAACAACAATCTGTTCTTTTCACTTCTTAATCTTTATCCGACCAGACCGCCATTTCATTGCCGCCCGGCTCAATAAAGTGAAAACGCTTACCACCGGGAAACGAAAAAATCGGTTTAGATAAACTTCCCCCCGCTTTTAGAATTTTGTTCTGCGTTTCTGTCAGATTATTACTGTAAAAGACAATCAACGGCGCACCTTCATTGGCACGAACCACCTGATCAGCACTAAAGAAACCGCCATTGATTTGTTCATCCGCGAAATCAATGTAGTCGTCGCCCCAGGCCTGAAATGAGAAACCAAAAACGGTTTCGAAGAACGTCTGCGTCTCACGAATATCCGTTGTTGCGAATTCCAGGTAGTTAATTGTTTCGTGTTTCATAGCAATCTGTCGCCTTTCAAGTTCGTGATTTAAAAATCCCACTAAATGATAGCGTTACAGCCTATACCAAGCCGTCAGGCATAGCCACACAAGAACGTAATTATCATATTAGATACATGTGATTTAACAATTCACATTGATGACTGTTACCACTATAGGTAACATGAGGTTTGTTACCGGTATTGGAACCACCCGGTGACACGGGTTTCGATCTGTGCATTACCAACAAATGATCACCTCAAAACGCTGCAGATCGGAACTATGGGAAACAGATTGACAGATAGACCACATTTATCTGTTTTGAGTGAATCTAACCAACCATTGTGGACTAATTATGAAAAAGCATTTTGCACTCTCGCTACTCGCGTTAGGACTGGCTTCATCCCAGGTTGCAGCGCTAGATGGCGTTAAAGCTAAAAACGTGACTTCCGGGAGCACTAAACCGAACGCGCTCATCAATATTGAGCCTCAAAAACGCTACATCGTATCTTTCTACAACAATAAATCCTTAAATAATCCAGCATTGACTGATTCGATTACTGTCGATACTTCCTTTAAACACAAAGCATTTGTGAACGGTAAATTCTCTGCCCCTAATGCAAGAAAGCTCGTGGCTTCTGCGGGTGGTAATGTTATGCGTGAACTGCCTTCAGTCTCTGCTATTGCGGCAGAACTCACAGGCGCGCAGTTAAAATCTCTCAGAAATAATCCGGAAGTTTACTTCATTGAAGAAGATCCGGTCAGAACCCTTCATGGAGAAGAATCACCTTACGGCATTGCACAGGTTCAGGCGGATTTAATGTCAGAAGCCGCCATCAATAACCAGAAAGTGTGTGTGATTGATACCGGTGTAGAAGCAGGCCATGAAGACCTTGCAGGCATCGCTAACATGACTGGTGAAGTCAGCAATACGTTAACCTCTCCGGTCGATCTGGGCGTCTGGAATCAGGACAGTTATGGTCATGGTACTCATGTGACCGGTATCCTTTCAGCTATTGGCAATAACAACATCGGTGTTCGCGGTGTTTCTGCCAGCGGTAACCTGAATCTTCATATCGTTAAAATTATTCACAACCCTAATTATTACCGCTTCTATGCGTCAGACATGATTGCCGGGATTAACGCATGTCAGCAGGCAGGCGCGAATATCGTCAATATGAGTATTGGCGGTGAAAATTCCAGCGTTACAGAACAAACCGCCATGGATAATGCGCGTGCCGCAGGCATGTTGCTTTTCGGTGCTGCGGGTAATCGCGGCAGCATCAGCTATTTCTATCCGGCATCATACGATTCTGTGGTATCCGTTGGCGCGGTAGACAGTGAAAACTCACCGTGGATGTATACCCAAACCAACGATCAGGTCGAGTTAGTGGCACCGGGTGTTGGCATTAAATCCACGTTACCAAACAATAGTTACAGTAACTGGGATGGTACATCCATGGCGACGCCTTTTGCGGCTGGTGTTGCCGCTCTGGTATGGAGCCAACACAGTACTTGTAGCAATAATCAGGTCCGTGAAGCATTACAACAATCCGCGCTTGATTTAGGCGATGCTGGACTGGACACAACGTTCGGTTACGGACTGGTTCAGGCGCAAGCAGCTTCAGACTATTTAACTGCAAACGGTTGTCCGGTCGATGAACCACCACCTGCTCAGGATGCCGTATTTACCGATCCTGAAGATTTTGAAGAAGGTGATTTATACAACGTAGAAGTAACACCAGATGGCGAAGTGGTCCTTCAGGACACACCAAGTGCCTTTGATGTTATCTGGATTGCAGCTTCTGGCCGTGGCACCATCGTCAAAATCAATACTGTAACAGGCGATATTCTGGGTGAATACCTAACGGCACCAGATGGTCATGGTAAAAACCCATCACGGACAACCGTTGACGGTGACGGTAGCGTATGGGCAACTAATCGTGCTGATACAGTAAATAATCAGGGCTCGGTTGTTCATATCGGCTCACTTGAAAATAATCAGTGTGTAGATCGCAATAACAACGGAATAATCGAGACTTCAACGGGTTTGGGCGACATTAAGAGTTGGTCTAATGCCGGTGGTGTTGACAGTGATGGCGGTGTAGATACAGCGCAAGATGAATGTATTATTCACTTCACCAAAGTCCACAGTACGAAAACTCGTCATGTATCCGTTACGCCAGAAAATGACGTTTGGGTCAGTGGTACAGATTCACGAGTATTCAATCTGGTAGATGGCGATACGGGTTTAGTCAAACGGACGGAAGGTCCAGTAGGCTACGGTGGCTACGGTGGCATTCTGGATGGAAACGGTATTCTTTGGTCATCAAGACGATTATTAAGATGGGACATCAGCAAACCTTTATCGGGCGACAACCACGGCCCTGACTGGCAAGGTTATGAACATGATAGTTATGGTATTTGTATCGACAGTCTCGGGAACGTCTGGAACACTTCTCTAAATGGAGACGAAATTCGCAAATATGCGCCTGACGGTAAATTGCTCGGCACATACAACCATGGTAATTCGAGAGCCCAGGGTTGTGCAATTGACCACAATGACAAGGTTTGGGTTGCTCACTCACTGGGTGGACGTGTTGATGTTGGACATCTGACTAAAGACGGTGAATTCCTCGGCAACGTATCACTGGAGGGACATGCAGGACCAACAGGTATCGCCATTGACAAACTTGGCAAAGTTTGGGTGACAGCCTGGGATACTCACGCTGCGTTGAGAATTGATCCTTCATTAGGTGAGCTGGGTAAATATGGCATACCACTGGGCAAAGTTGATTTAATTGTTCCTTTAGGTGGCGGTGCTTCACCTTATAACTACAGCGATATGACAGGAAGTGTTCAACCAGTTATTCCTGATTCTGGCACGCTAAATCTGGATTATGATTCAGGCCCAGCCAACAATGTAGCGGGTGGTGATAACCTCTTAAATGATCGCGACACCATCATTAGCTGGAACGGCACCACGCCGGGCGATAGTACCATCTCAATCACTGCGGTCAGCAGTGCCGATGGAATCAACTATGGTCTACGTGAAAGTGTCATTAACGGCCAGAAATTAACCGTTGCTACCGATCGTTATATCCGGTTATACATTCACATGACGCGAAGCACGACAACATCAGATGCCAATGGTTTAGGTCATAGCCCTGCACTGGCTGATCTGACTATTAGTCGAGTTGACAACAATCAGGGCAACTAATCTGTTTCTGTCGTTATAACTAAGAGTCACATTCAGAGGGCGAGTATTCTTCTCGCCCTTTTATTTCACCTTTCACCAGCAAATCAACTACACCTTACTATCGAGTCATTAAGTTACCCTGCTATACAAGTGAGCGCTAAACTTTCCATGCAACTTGTTAAAACCCAACTATTATTTCATTGATAACTGTTCACAATTGCTATGCCATTAATTACAAAAGGCAGGATACCCGATGAAAAAAATATGCTTTGCACTGGCACTTGCTTCAACAATAAGCTGTCATTCCGCCTTCGCGGATGATGAACCCATTCCTAAAGGCTGGTTGGGTGGATTTTTAGAATACTACAACGCTGACGAAGATAAATTTGATCCCGCCGCTAAAGACGATAGCGGCCTGGGTTTTGGTCTGGAATTAGGCAAATTCTTTGACCCCGACTGGGCATTTCGTTTCGAAGTCGCAAAAATGAATCTGGATGAGTTCTCAGGCAATGAATCCATCGATGGCTATCGTGTCGGTATTGATGCTATGTATTTTCCCTGGGAGCACAAAACTTACTTCTTCGGTGGTCTGAAACAGGAATTTCTCGATACCCGCTACGGAATGGCCAATATTGGTGTTGGGCGTCACTGGGATTTAACCGAACAGCTAAAACTAATCACTGAAATCGCGGCCTATCACGACTTTGGTCAGAGTGATAAAGACTTTAGTGCCAAGATTGGTCTGGCCTGGTATTTACCAGATACCAATAACCGTTTTAAAGCAGCCGATAGTGATAATGATGGTGTGATCGACAGTAACGATTCATGCCCGGGAACGCCAGGCGGTGTTTCTGTTGATAGCCGGGGTTGCCCGCTGGATAGTGATAATGATGGTGTACCTAACCATAAGGATCAATGCCCGGACTCTCCGCCAGGTGCCAGCGTAAATAGTCAGGGATGTAGCCTTGACAGCGATAATGATGGAATTCCTGATCACAAAGACCAATGCCCGGCGACACCAGCCGGTGATAAAGTGGACAAAGACGGTTGCTCAATGAGCAAAGAGATAGAAGAATCGATTTCTCTCGCGGTTCAGTTTGCCAATAACTCTGCCGTCGTTGAAAATCCAGAGCATCCGGATATTGTCGCTTTTGCCAATTTCATGAAACGACATCCAGAGGCCAACGCCGTTATTGAGGGTCATACCTCAGCACCGGGAGATGCCGCTTATAACATGCAACTCTCACAACAGCGAGCTGATGCAGTGAAGGCACTACTCATTAAACAGTATGGCATTTCAGCATCCAGACTTGATGCCAGAGGATATGGTGAGACCCGGCTGCTGGATACGTCCGACAGTTGGCAGGCACATAAAATGAATCGCCGAATTACGGCAACAGTGACAGGAAAAAAACGTGTCACACTTAAACAATAGGTATTGAGTCGCTGTATTGATCATTGATAACGAAAACACCCTTAATCGGGTGTTTTCGCGTTTTAATGCCGACGTTACAATACCGTTTACTGATCTTCAGGATGACCGTTGTTGCGAATAAATCCGCCGACTTCTTCGTCAGAAACCTGAGTGACCGCTGCTTGTGCCGCCTGTTGTGACGACTGCTGCTCTGTAGCTGCACGAGTTTGCTGATTAATCGCATGAATCGTGCTGATACCTGCCAGGTCTTTTTCACTGCTGACTTTAGCCAATGATTCACGGCTATCCAGGAATTCTCTCATCTCACCGATGATCGTATCCATTTCTTCCTTGTTACCGCTCATCGTCATAACATGACGTTCATGTTCGATATTTTGCGCGCCTTCCTGAGCAAACGTATTGGTAACAACTCTCGATGTGATAACCCACGGTGTGAAGTTGGTTTTTACCACCAGGTTTTCTGAACGGGTTGAATCATGAATAGACATACCCGTCGCCAGTTTAGACTCAATGTATGTTCCTTCACATTTAAAGAACATCAATAGCGATTCGAAACGTAACTCGGCGTACATCCATTTCGTAAACTGCTCCAGCGACAAACCAAAACTTTTCAGCATGCGCCAGATAAAGAAGCCAGTTAGTGTCGTTACAATGCCATTAGCTACCGGTGTGAACCAGGTTGCAACATTCCGTTGACTTAAACCACCATTGCTCGCCTGTTCAGCCATCGCACGGATCGCTTCCACACTGTCGATAATGGTGTAAGCCAGATAAATAAACAGACCACCAGCGCCCAAAATAAACAGCTGACTGAGTAACAAGGCCATTAATTTAGTGGTTTTAAAGCCGGACGACTGATCATTCGGTTTAAACGCAGGCTGAGTTTCAATCAGCAATTCGCCAGCAAATGAACCCTTTTCGCCTTGCTGATGAATTTCAGGATTAAACTCGCTGTACACACGATTCGGCATTTCTTTGTAACGGCGATTCGCCAGAATCATGTTATCCAAATTAATAAATAACTCTTTAGGATGGATAGTTTCTTGCCAGTGATCGCGATACTCGCTCACTTCAGTACGAGCATCAACCTGATTGGTACGCTGTGTGATCATAGTGATGACTGGCACACAAATAGCGACACAACACGCCACCAGAATGCCCAATAGCGGCCAGGCAGAAAAACCAACAAAATCGTCGTTCACCAGGCCATAAACCTGCGCCAGTATTCTATCGATATTCGCGCCTGACGATGCAGCCGTGTTAATAGCAATACCCAAACCAATCGGCACAATAATAGCTGTGGCGATTAAGAAGATAAATTTACCGCTGCCCAGGCTCTCTACAGAGCGCTCGGCTTTTCGGTTTAAAGGACGCTGTAACTTAAACCAGGTCAACGCCAGATAACTCACCAATAACACTGAGAATGCAGATAGCACTAAACTACCGGCATCGCCAACCACACCAGATGAAACCACGACCCAGGACACCATAAAGGCGACAGCCAGTGTTAACGACGTCAGAATTGCCGACGCCAGGCGCTGTACCAGATTACGAATAGGTACCGGTAGGAATAGTAAACGAGGGAAAATGGTATGCACCAACCGTGAAGTCCAGCCAGCAGGCTCTTCAAACGTGACATTCTTACGCCCCATCAACATGCTTTTTAGCGTTTGTTCATCATAGGCTGTCAGATGTTTTTCTTCCGACGCAGAATGACGTTCTGTTTCACTAAAGTTTGTCGCCAGTGAAACAGGCACAGAACGACCAACAAAGAAACGAAGTAACTGAAAAATACCCGATCCAAGTGTACTGATACCACCAGCCAGTAACACCAGGCTGAAAAAGAGAATAATTCCGCCACTGATGCCATCTTCTTTAAGCAACTGAAGTGATTGCCAAATGAAGTTTGCAGCCAGCAGGGTTAATAAAAGACCTGTTACGCTTCGCATGAAGCCATACAGTTTGAATGGATTTTTTATACCTAACGAATGTGATCCGTGATCAAATGCCATACCTTCAGATTCCTTTGATTTCCTTGCGACGACCCATGTGTATCAATCAATGATAAGCGACCCACATCACCCGGAAAGTTAACAAATGACATTTATTAACCAACCACACCTGGTTCAATCCTCTGGGTTAAACCGTCAGGATTGCCATAACTAAAATCACCCTGATTAAAAAATGTGTTATAGCTAACCGTTGACCTGTCCAAACACAGAGGAAATCTCTGTAATTGTTGCAGATTATTGTTATTTTCATCCCATTGGGACAGCTAATTAGAAGTTAATTTTAAAGCTGAGTCAATGTAACAGATGATAATTAACGGTAGCTGAACGGCGATTTACCTGAAGAAGAATAATCCGTACCTTTAGCGTATGCGTTTACGCATTAAACAGGGTAATTATTGACCGCCTCACCCTTGCAATAACCATTCAATTGCTCGATAAACAAGCCAGGATTGTCCAGGCCCAGATAGAGTGTATGACAGTCTGTTCCGGTAACTCTGGTATTAAGTGTGATCACAATATTTGGATCACCTGCAAAGTTAAATCGCTTGATATGCTTTGCTCGACGAATAAATCCGGTTGAAGGCGATACCGTTTGTATGGCCGCCAACGGCACTCGATACGGGTTGAATACGCCATATCGAATCACGACATCATTCTTTTCAATCGTAACGCTTCGCGCAGCCATTGCTCGGTATTCCGCAATAAAAAACACCAGACTAAATACGGTCAGACCAGAAATGATATTAGCGGCCAGAGGAGACCAGATGAAATGCAAAAGTAGATGTACGATAGGAATTTCAAATGCAATCAATAAGATAAAACCGAGCGCATTACTTTGTGCGCCATCTTTATTGTGAACGCTGAATGTCTGTATACGATGTTTGTCCTGATTTTCAGCCGATGTTAAACGATGTCCAAACAATAACCAGGTCCAGACTCTCGCTTCCAACTGCATGACTTGCGCAAGCACACCGGTTCCAAATAAACGCTCAACCGGTTGTCTGATCGCTTCGTCAACATCGTCTCCCCGTTTTAAACCGGCCCGAATCGCAATAATGACCGTGGCAACAGTCAAAATTTCCATCACAACAAAACCAGCCAGAACCAGATAACGTGAAGACTCCAGATAAGGCCAAATGACTTTTTCAGTATCAGGAATAATATAGCTACCGACTAACACCGCGAGGCAGGTATAAGCCAGCGCCTTAACCGCCGCCTCCTTTTTGTCCTTTATTGCCCACCAGCACACCAACGGCAAGACGATTAATGCGTCAAGCATAAACAGCCATTCCTGCTTAGCCCGGCCATAATCATTGACGACAGAATCCATTGAATAGTAAACAGTCCAGCTACTACAAATCGTGATCAGACATAACAGAGGAAGGTATGAGCGTAACGTTACAGATGACAAGACATTCACGGTAGAAACCTGATTACTCATTGAAAGCAAACAGTTTAAGTAACAACAAACCTGATCGTCAACGGAGGTCTATAATTTATTAGTGATGAATTTTCAGCTATCGTTATCGCGCTAAAATCAAATATTTAGATGTTTTCATGATGGCGGGAGTAACTTTTAGTCATTTGAAACCTAATTAATAAACTCATTGATACAATCCGATACAAATGACCTACATTGTAACTACGTAAGTCTTTTTTCAAACCTGATAGGGTTTTACGACTACAACAGAAAACAACAGTAACAACGAACAAACAGACTGCTACGTCCCGACAATAAAATAAATGACAAATCACGGTGCAGTGAGCGAGAAACTCACCGTGTCACTGAAAATAAAATATTGTCAGCAATGTCGGGAGTTATGTCTGCACAGCAGAACAAACGAGGGGAACATGAGAAACAAAAACTGGATTAAAACCACATCACTTAGCCTGCTTTATCTGGCAACCACATCCGCACTGGCAAACGATAATCTTTGGCAACACGTTCAATCAAAACCTGCGCTTACTCAAATTGAAGCCGCTAATGTTAATGCCAGTAATTACCAATTAGTCAAAACTGACATCGATTTAATCAGCAAACGATTATTACAACAGGATAAAACGACTCATACCCTCGATTTGCCGATGCCAGATGGTACAAATGCCACCTTCGTATTGACCTACTCACCAGTCTACGAAAAAGCACTTGCCGATAAATACCCATCAATCCGAACTTTTACCGGTTATCAACTCAATAACCCGGAAAATAACGGCCGATTCGATATTACGCCACACGGCTTCCACGGCATGTTTTTTTACAACAAAGAACGGGTCTATATCGATCCGGTGAGCCGTGGTGATAATAAAACATACATCAGTTACTACAAAAAAGACGCTCAACCTCGCAATGCTGCGATGCGCGAATCCGTCTTAGCATCACGCTTTTTGCCGTCTACACGATCACATGTTGAGAATTCAACCCAGGCAGCCGCTAACGGCACGTTACGAACTTACCGTATCGCAATTTCTGCAGCCGCCGAATACACCGCATTCCACGGCGGCACAAAAGAGTTAGCTCAGGCCGCCATTATCACGGCACTGAACAGAATTAATGAAGTGTATAACCGGGATCTGGCAGTCCAGCTTAATCTGGTCGCTAAGAATGATACGGTTGTATACACCGACGCAGCAACTGACCCGTTTGACAACAGTGACAACGATTTGGACACCAATCTGACGGTAATCAACGACAACATCGGTATCGCCAACTTTGATGTTGGTCACATATTCAATACCGCAGGCGGCGGTGTCGCCTACCTGGGTGTCGTCTGTCATGACGAATTAAAAGCCGGTGGTTTAACAGGTGATCCGACGCCGACAAATGACCCGTTCGTCATCGATTATGTCGCCCACGAAATTGGCCATCAGTTTGGTGCCGAACACAGTTTTAATGGGACAGAAGGCGCGTGCGGTAACCGTTCTCCAATCAGTGCTTTTGAACCTGGCAGTGGTTCTACCATCATGGCTTATGCCGGAATTTGTGGCGGTCAGAATTTACAACGTAACTCAGACGCGTTTTTCCATTCACACTCTCTTGATCAGATGAATAACTATCTTGATCAGTTTGGCTCCTGTGCCGTTGAAACCTCGCTGAATAACCAGCAACCGACCGTTAATGCGGGTGCTGATTACAATATTCCAGGTAATACACCTTTCGTACTGACCGGTAGCGCTACCGATCCTGACAACGATACGATGAGCTACTCGTGGGAACAGTTTGATACAGGCACTTCATCCAGCAGTAGAGAAACTATGGTTGATAATGGCAACCGTCCATTATTCAGAGCCTGGCTACCAACCGCTGAACCAGTGCGTTACTTCCCGCGTCTGCCTGACGTATTAGCGAACACCACTACAATCGGTGAAACTTACTCCAATACCGATCGTATTCTGAACTTCCGTCTGGTAGTACGTGATGGTCAGGGTAACGTGACGAATGACGCCATGCAGGTGTTCGTGGACAGAGATGCCGGACCTTTCGCGATTACGTCACCGACCAGTGCTGACACCTGGGAACATGGTAATACACCAGAAGTTACATGGGACGTCGCACGTACAAACCTTGCGCCGGTAAACTGTGCCAATGTTGACATCATGCTTTCAACGGATGGCGGAAATAGCTTTGACACAACCCTGATCGCAGGCACCGCCAATGACGGTTCAGCAACGATTGATATTCCAACGCTGGAATCCGAAACAGCCCGACTTAAAATACAGTGTAGTGACAACGTATTCTTTGCCGTCAACACAGGCGGAAACTTTAAAATCGACGGTATTGGCGATGGCACTATCGCGCCTGAAATTACCGGTCAAACATCGCTTTCTCTGGATGAAGACAGTTCATTAGCGATAACGCTGGATAATCTTACTGTCGACGATGCAGACAGCACCTTCCCTGGTGATTTCACCTTAACACTGGAAGCTGGCAGCAATTACACACTTAGCGGCAACACGATTACACCATCGGCCAACTTTAACGGCGAATTAACGGTTCCGGCTCGTGTTAACGATGGCACTAACAACAGTAATGTGTTCAACCTGAGTGTGACCGTTAATCCGGTTAATGACGCGCCAGTATTAAGCGGCCCGGAAGCTCTCAGCACCGATGAAGACACCGCATTAACGATCACTGACGAAACACTCAACATCACCGATCCAGATAACGCCAGCGGTGATATGACCATCACGATTACCGAGGGCGAGAACTACACCCTTGACGGCACAACGATTACACCGGCAGAAAACTTTAACGGTGAATTAGCCCTGAGTGTCACGGTTAATGATGGTGAACTGGACAGTAACACCCAGGCTATCACCCTGACAGTTAATGCAGTCAATGACGCGCCGACAGCCGGAAATGATACAGCATCCGTTGTAGAAGACAGCGCAGCAACCAACATTAACCTGTTAGGCAATGACAGTGATATAGACGGTGATACGCTGACGATTACCGGCACCAGCTATTCAGGCACCGGCACAGTAACCACCACAGCGACGGGCGTCACTTACACACCGGGTCGTGGCTTTACTGGTAATGACTCATTTAGCTATACCATCTCAGATGGCAACGGTGGAACAGCAACCGGCTCCGTGTCTGTTACCGTGACACAAAAGCCATCCAGTGGCGGTGGTAGCATTCCTCTGTCAGCCCTGGTATTTGCTTTACCACTCGTATTGTTACGCCGTTTAGCCGCTAAGCGCTGATCCAACAGAATTACTGGATGAGCAAGAGTGGATAAACGACACGCTAAAACGGTTTAACAGGAAAATTCGCTATGAAACTACGCCACATGATGTGGATAGCGCTACCGATACTTTGCAGCTGCGGCAGCAAGGTATCGGAAACACCAATCGAGCCAGTGCCTGAAGGATTAGTAGCACTGGCCTGGTTGAACACAGCCAATCCTGATGTTGATGTAAAGCAAGCTATATCGCGAAAGGATTACCGGTTGAAAGCCGTTGCCGGGCGCGGTCCGATGGTGCCAGGCGTACCGCCAGACATAAAGCAACATGCCATCGAAAAATGTGGTGTGGATTATATGCCAGGCATGGGCGATGTAATGCGAAGTAAAGAACACAGGAAATGGTGGAAGAAAGGACTTAACTACGCCATTACCTACAATGAACAGCTTCTCCCCTTTTGTACAAAGTGAGCCTTCATCGGCTCACCGCGTACAAAACTCGATTTGTGTAGTTGATCGATTTAATCGATTTCTTTAACACGATATGTAGCCGGGGCAACCCGGCTTTTTTTTGCAGATACTCACCATCTGTTGACTGTTTGAGTTTAAATTTTCTTAATGACTTTGCACTCTCGGATGCATAAAATTATGCCTACAAGGAAAGTTGTTAAGGAACACCCATTTTGATTCAAAAGAAAGTAAAAATCGTTGCCACAACGGTTACTCTATGCGGCGCAGTACTTCTGTTTTTTCTAAACAATCCTTCAAATGTTCAATCAAAGAAAACCGTTAAATACATTAACCTAGATAACACCGCTGATATTTCTACTGACCATCGCCCTGCCATAGAAGCACCAAAATTAACCGTTCAGTCAAGCGATGAAAATCCATCTCGATCAGATAAGATTCATCCATTATTCGAAGAATACCAACAATTAACACCACAAGAAGTGCTGATTAATTTGTTTAAAGACAGTCGCGCAATTAACAATCGGGTTGAATTAATTTTGCAACTTGTAGAACACGGTCATATTGGTATTAATCAGCCTTTAAGAGAGGGAGCTAATTCCACTCACTACACACCGTTGTTTGCAGCTATCACATCAAATAATGGACAGTTAAGCCCAGAAGAATTCGAGCAATTTATCGCATTAGGTGCAGACATTCCGCCAAACAAAGTGTGGCAACGGATCTTTGCGTCATTAAGGATCACCGATGAATCTTTAATTGAGACGTGGATCGATACAGCAGGGATTGGCCCTGAACAGTATGATTTTCTTTTTCAACGTTCAGCTATTGCTGGTGATGGTGAACTGGCCCACTATTTATTAGATCAAGAACAGCAATTTCTTTACTACCAGGAATTGTTGAATACAAAAGAATTCGAACATAGCCTGAACAGCTCGATTAATTTCAACATAGGTAAGGAAAGCAAAACCTTACAATTTATAAAAGCACAACCCAATTTGGATTACCCTACCGAGCTTCACAGAGTGATTGGCCATTTGGAGAAGCGGTTACAACGAAGTGAAAATTGGCTGGAATATGCACCATTGAATGATATACAGCGAGCAAACCTTCGCTCAGCAATTGTTGCTATGACACAATATCTTGAACAATTAAATGCCGAGTTTTTAGCGATAAACGATTAAATCCTGATGTCATTGATAACCAAAACCGTAGAACAAGCGCCACACCTTATTTTACTTCCAGGACTGGATGGCACAGGTGAACTGTACAAGCCATTGCTAACCGAACTTGAAGCCATTCAACAAGCTGATACATTTTCGCGATTTTCCAGTATAACGGTATTGCCCTTAGCGATTGATCCAAAAGCCAACGCACTCAAAACTGAACAGATTTTAAAAAGATAAGTCTTGATTAATACAAAAAATTCTTAGAAATTCGATTTTAATGCAAATATATACAATAAAAATAAAAAAGCCCATGCATAACATGGGCAAATTACTTACTGATATATCTATTGTTCAGTTCCTTCTGGCATTAGTTTCAGAAGCAATCTATTGACTTAAATTATCATTTATGAATTTTTGCAATCTGTCTTTTATAAGGAACCGGTAATACAAGTGAACCATCATTCGCGATATTAAATTTGGATACTGCCGTATTTATTTTTTCTCTAAGGTCAAGGTATTGATTTTTATCCAGTTGCTGACAAAGAGTTCTTATAGGTCCATAAGTGTTTTCAAAGCACAAAAACCAATCTTCTATTTTTGGAAATCGATAGGAAAATATCTGGTTTGAATTCTCAACCCATTTAATTTTATTATTAAAAATTTCACGAATATATATTTCATCAGCCCAAAGATATGGCGAAACTGCAGGTTTACTAATTGAAAAAGAAGCGATTATCTCCGCAAACTGTTGTGCAAAACCTTCCAGCATCCAATTAGCAAATCCTATAAATCCATTAGGCTTTAAAACCCTAATAATTTCCTGCGCTGTAGCGTTAGGTTTGTTTGAAAATTGAACCCCAAAAGTAGATAGTACATAATCAAATTTGTTATCAGTAAATTCCATACACTCAGCATTTGATACGGAGAATTTAACATCCAACATTTCAATTTCAGCTCGTTTTCTAGCAATATCTAATAACTTTATTTCTGTATCAATACCACTTACTTTACACTCTCTTCTTGCTGCTGCCATCGCAGCATTACCATGCCCTGTGCCCACATCAAGAACCTCGGAGCCCGCTCTTAAAGCCATTTCCTCACATAGAGTTTCTGCCACTATTATTAACTTGGAGCCAATTTTTTCATAGCGTCCCTGGCTCCAAACATTTTCAACTTGATTTTTAGTTGTTGTCATATTAGTTACCTGTCTTTAGAACCTAAAACTCAGATATATCTGCCCGGTGAAATGATATGATTGGGATCAAAAAGTGATTTCAATCTATTCAATATACTTCTATAGCTATCGCTCTGAAATAATTGGATATTATTATGTTCTATACCATAGCGATAATTCAGTATTCCAATTCTCTTAAAGGCTTGTATTAATTGGTTTTGTAATGAATGAGCTTTAGTAATATCTGGTTCGTCTCGAGGAAAACGAATTGAAATATTTAAATCAATTGATTTGTCTCTAGGGCACTTTATTGAAAGAGATATCAAGTAATCTGATTTTTCTCTAAATTCATTCAATAAATCGATGCATTGCTCTAAAATTGTCGGAATCGCTGGAATTATAGGAACAAAAAATAGCCAACCGTCATTGCCTTTTGTATCAATATCATCAAAATCCTGAACAGAAAATAGATTTTGCAAGTAATGGGTTATATTATTCTTACCTTGAAATGTTTCATGTATAATTTCTTCAGCCCCCGAAGGTACTTTATCTTCAGATTTTTCACTTTCATGAATGATAGTCGTGTTATTGAATAGTTGACTTTCCGAAAATAAATCCTGCAAATAAGTTTCCAATATCAATGAAAAACAAGAACTTGTCTCAATACTGCCATATAGAATGAAGTCATCATTTATTGATTTTTCCATTCCATAATTTTGAGCAGCCGAAATGTCATAAATTTTAAAATATGTGTTTACTATATTCTGATCGTAAAGTTTTCGGATTAGTCTATACACTTCGGTCAAATTTCGTGCCGAAAAAGTACTTTTAATAATTGAACAAACATCTGTTTTTGGTATTAACGAAATTGCAGCCTTAGTGACAATTCCAAAATTCGATTGTGCAAATAGTCCCGCAAGATTGGGACCAAGTCCATGTGTATAATGAAATGCCAACGCCGGGTCCGTCGTAGTTGGCCACAAACCACCAGTTTGAATACATTTTCCGTCACCTAATACAACCTCATAACCTATAATGTCTTCGGTTCGATGTCTCGACGTACCAATACCTCTCTCTAAAGCGTTCCCGATAATACTGGTTTGACGAGCAGAATTAGTAACATTCAATTTGAAATTAGAACCTTCAATTGCGTCAATAAGTTGTCCTTGTGAAACACCGGGTTCAATGACCGCTATGCCAAGCTCCAAATCTAAATAATGTATTTTTTTCAGATCCGACATATCGATCAAAACACAACCATCTATTACAGGGTTTTTAGAACCATACCCCCAATTCTTCCCAGTGCTTAATGGATATATAGCTGGAGGCTCTACAACGTTGTTCCAAAGTTGAGTTATATATTGAACTTGTTCAATGTTTTTCGGTTTGATTATTGCTTTGACGTCTCTTGGACGGTGTTCACTGATAGACTTTGTAATACTCGCTAATACACAAGCATCAGTTTGAACTATTTCAGTGCCTAACTGCCCTTTTATGGTATTGATCAATTCATTCATTTTTAAGCCCTCATAGCACAATTGATTGCTGTGTAATTACATCAAATACTTCATGGGCAATTTCGACATCGCGTTTCAACTGTTCTTGATCTTCATGGGCAAAACAAATCTCTACAGGGATATCATAGAGTTCACTTGTAGGCGAAATCCAATCTCCAACTTTAACTTTAAGAATATGTCTATCATACGAAGGTAATTTAACGATAGCTTCGATTCCCCTGATTTCTTCAATTCTGCCTTGGACTTCAACAGGGCAAAGAGCCATCGCTTTATGTTTATACGTTTTGAGGTCTAATGGCATTGTTAAAGATCCATGTCTGTAAACATCAAGGGTACATCGCCAGGGATCAAAATTAGTTGCACTGCGGTATAGCTCAGGAATTCCCCAACCGGGTAATCTGGCACCAATTTCAATCATTGCTGGTTTACCATCAAGCCACTTTAATTCACAGTGAAACATGCCATAATTGATACCAATCGCCCTTACCACTTTCTTCGTATAATCAACTATTTCGTTATTTTCAGGATCGTTAATATCTTTAGACCAAATGTTATAATACAAGTTATGTGCATGCTGATTATCAATCTTATCGTAAGCCCAAACGCCCACAATTGTGATATAGCCATTATCAACGAAACCATCGACTATCATTTCTGTTCCATCCAGATAGTTCTCTAACACTGCATAAGGTGAAAAATTCCCAAACAAATCTTTAGTTTGTCGAATTTTATCAAAACCATCTATGACTTCCTCGCGAGTTTCACAAACATAAACATTACTTGTACCACCGCCTAAAGGTGTTTTAACTACCACTTTATAAGGGTTTTTACTTAGAAATTCATCAATCTCAGATTCAGTGGAAACCTTTGAAAAAGATGGAGATGTTAATCCTGCCAACGCAACACGTTCACGCATTAAGTGCTTATTACGTGCAGTCAACATATCTTCAGGTAGGTTATGAACCAGGTTCATATTTTTAGCTAGTTCCGCTGCGAATTCTACACCACATTCGTGTGCAGGAATTAAAGCTTCGAATCGCAACGACATTTTTTTCAAGTCTTGTATAATTTTGACCAAATCAGCAGAAAATATTGAATAGTCATCCATCGCTGTCAGTGCATCAATATTCTGTCCCATTCTTTCAATTAGATCAGTGGTCGTTATTGAATAGACTGAAACAATAGTCAATCCCTGTTCTCTCGCATATTCCCTGAATTCACACTTTGCACCGAGAGGATTTAATAGAATTATGGCTTTATTAAGGCTGCTAATCATTTAAAGCTCCTTTAAGTAAATGGTGAGGGTCAAAGCGGTCTTTAATTGCAAGCAGCTCTTTTTTATAAGTTGAGTAATAACTATCGGCTCTGGATTTCAAATCTTTGTCGTCATAATTTGCGTGACCAGTACCAGCAAAAAAGTTGCTTAAAGAACTATGCATGGTTTTAGCCCATTCTCGACAAGCTTCTCTTTCTTGCTTGTCATACCAAATGGCCAGGATACTAAATATGAATGGGGAATCTCTAAACGGTATCGCACTGGAAGAAGAAGCAATTCTGCTAACCTCACCCCCCAATGGATCAAAATGACAACGGCAGTGCTCATTCGGTCGTTTTAGATATTGTTCAATTACAGCTTCACCAAAACCACTAATATCTACATTTTTTAAGAAGCCGCTTTTCCACTTTAAATAAGGGAATTCAGGGACATGCTCAGCATAACTACCTTGCATCTCGTGATATGAAGTTTTTCCTGATGTATCAGAATAGAATGGTGCCCAGTTTTTTATATCATCAAATATTTGTTTTCCCAGACTCTCGTTACCCAGATATAAACCATATATTTGAATACTCAATTTATCATTAACGTCATTGTTCATAGAACAATACAAATACAAATCATCATCACAATCGTCCATTAATTCAAAGTAATGGTTCATAACCTTTTGACCATATTCCATATCAAATGCTATCTCCCCGCCATAAACATATTGGGGAATATCATGAAGGCGAAAATTAATATCTGTTACTATTCCAAAATTGCAATGCCCGGCACCTTTAAGAGCTTTAAATAAATCAGGATTTTCATCCTTACTGGCTTTTAGTCGATTACCTCGACCATCTATTAATGAAAAATCAAGTACATTGTCACACGTTAAACCATGTTTCTTAGTTAAAAAGCCGATTCCACCTCCCAAAGTAAGTCCAGATATCCCTACTTCCGGACATGTTCCGATAGGGAAAAATTTGCTTGTAGGAGCTAAAAACCTTGCTACTTCATAATTCAATACTCCAGACTTAACCCTGATACTTCGGTTTTGAATATCCAGGTCAAAACCTTTGTATAATCCTAAATCAATGACAAATCCTTCATCATTTAATGAAGCACCACTTGCACCATGACCACCATTTTTAACGGTTATATGTTTTCCTTCATTGTGAGCAAGCTCCAGAACCGCTTGAATATCACTTTCACAGACAGGTCTGAAAACTACCAGCGGACTTGCTTCAATGTCTGAATTCCAAATTTTTAACGAGTTTTTATATTCATTGCTTCCTTTCCAGTAAATATCTCCCTGAAATTTAGATAAATTATAATTATTAGTCATATCCAACTCTCTTATGCGTCTACTTCATTTGCTAAAACTGCTTATATTTGATTTATGATGCCAACAGTACTTAATAGAAAACGAATATAAAAACTATAGGGTCAATAGTTAGCTATAGGGTCAAACGTTAATTTATCTTTAAATTAAACACTTCATTAATGTTTATTTAATGATTTCACATGTTAATATTTAGTTTATTGATGACTTTTTCAAATGTTGGAAATTAAAGTAACGATATTCCAAGTTAGAATATAAATTTTCTTCTGATTCACTAATAAAACATCAATGAACATATATCAGTTCAAAGCATTAAATTTGGCTACAGTAAGTCTCTATACTTTTAGAGAATATAAATAAAAACGCCTAAACCAGCTGAATCCAGCGCAATTAGTATGCTTAGAAAAAAGCAGACAAGCATTGTAAAAACGTGTGAAGAACTAGCTGCGAATTTGACCATTAAACAATAAACAAAAATTACATTTAACACGCTTATTTGACTTGAATCACCCAAATTAACCAAGCTTAACAATCAACACTCAAGTCTCACTTGTCATGTCAGGTAAACCGTCTATCTTTTAGATAAGTAAATTAACTGAAGTTAACCCCTCAAGGGTAATCGTTAACGCCCTTAAACACTCACGGAATGTTCAGGTTGTCATTTCTGCCCGGTATTACATTTATCGATACTAAGAAGGGATTATGAAACATTTAACCAAACACGCATTGATAGCCATCTTGTTCCTCACAATAACCAACGTACAAGCCGATGACTGGACCTTTTACATCGAACCTTATGCGCACATGGTCACCATAGAAGGTGATGCGTCGATTGGGCGGGTCAACGCTGGCGATTTAGAAGTAGATTTCGACACGATTTTAGAGAATTTACATCTGGGTGGCATGCTCAATTTTAAAGCGATACACACCTCTGGATGGGGCGGTTCACTCGATTACTCTTTCATGGACTTACGCGATGACATAGCTGCGCCCCGAGGCGGTATAGTCAATGCCAAAGTCAGGCAGGCAGTCTTACAGGCGGAATTGATTTACTTTCAACAAAAAGGCGATGCTTCACTGGAATATTTGCTCGGGCTGCGCTGGTGGGATAACGATATTAGTCTGGATCTGACCACCGCCAATGAACGAATCACCACCCGATTAAACAGAGATGTTGACTGGGTTGATTTTTTTATAGGCTTACGCTGGATTGCTCCCATAAACGATAACTGGAGTTATATGCTACGGAGCGATATTGGTATGGGCGATGCTGATTTTACGTCAAATATCGAAGTGGGTGTTTTATATCAACTCACAGAACAAAGTACGCTTACACTGAAATACAAATCCGTCTGGGTTGATTACGAAGAGAATGCGCAGAATATGCCCGGTTATTTTAGCTATGATACAGCCACGCATGGACCCGCCGTCGCCTACACGTATCAATTCTGAGTCGTTATTATTCTTCCGCGTCCATTGCCAGTCGGAATCCAACGTCTGGCAATCTCACATTACTCGTTGCGCCGTCTCGCTTAAATACATCAGATTCCTTTGCTGAAAATTCATAACCACTACCCCGCAATACTTTCAGTGTTTTTCCACTGGTTCGCCCTGCCCGATAAATCGGATTGTGTCCTGATGTATGGCGATAGGCCTGTAAACTCATGTCATCCAGTACAAACTCCCAGACATTTCCCGTCATGTCATACAGGCCCAGTTCATTTGCCTTTTTCTGTGCAACCGGATGAATTTTCCGACCTGCGTTACCCGCATACCACGCCACTGCATCGATCACATTGCCGCCGCTATAACGATAATCAGACTGATTACGACCACCTCGGGCTGCATATTCCCATTCGGCCTCAGTCAGAAAACGGAACTCCAACCCGGTTAATGTATTCAGTTTTGCAATATACGCAGCCATTTCGGTCCAGCTCAGATTATTAACCGGGCAATCCGCACAGGGAAAATAGCTGAGATTCCACCCCATCACCGCTTGAAACTGCGCCTGAGTGACTTCTGTTTGCTGAATATAAAAACTATTGAGTGTTACCCGATGCACTGGTAATTCCCGTGGCAAGGCACTCTCCAGTACAGAACCCATCGCGAATTCACCACCTTCTACTTTAATCATGCTGTTGATCAGGCCAGTGATTACTTCGGAATATGTCGGAGTTCTGCTCTTCTCAGCCACACTGAACGATGGCAGAACACTGGCCGTTAAAAGTCCTGCGGTCACTGTGAATTTAAGCAATCGTCTTGTCATACCATTACCTCGATCTGAGCTTAGCGGAATTGAATGAATACTTTTTTAGCAGCTGATTGAAATCATCAGGCGGGATAAGCGGCTTCAGCGCTTTTAAACACTGAGTTGCGGCTGTGATTTGATGCTTTAACGTCATTTCACACAAGCTGTAGTAATAGCGGGGATCTTTCTCTACCTGCCAGGCCGCTTTCATCGCATTCATGGCAGAAAGTGGGGAGTCTTTTTCAATAGCAATCGCATAAACATATTTATAGTAACCATTATTCGGCGCTAACACGGTCGCCCGTTTTAATAACGGAATCGCCTTTTTCGTCGCTTTTGTTCTGATCCAGGCCAGACCGAGAACAAACGGGATATCACCATCATCCGGTTGAGCTACCAAACCCGCCTGTAACACAGCACGGTTTTTTTCAGCTTGTTGCTGGCGACGATACAGTTCTGCAAGATTTAAATAGCTGGCAGCAAAATAAGGCTCCACCTTAATACCCTGCAAAAATGCCTTTTCTGCAATATCTGGTTTACCCTGATACAACGCCACATTACCGAGATTGACATGCGAAGCGGCGCGATCAGCATTAAAATGTTGCACAGTTTTATAGTCGTCGAGTGCAGGTAATAATAAATCTCGTTGTTCAGGCGTTAACCCTGACCACTGCCTGACTAACAATCCAGCAGCCTCTATACGAACCGCCAATACCTTATCCTTTAGCAAACTGGCGATTGTCTCCCACTGTTGCTCTGGCGGTAATCCTCTTGCGCCATACACCGCGCCACGGCGAACGTTGCTGTCTTCATGTCTGACTGAACGAGCGATAGCGATCAACGCATTTGTTCCAGCATGATTTTCCAGCCGCATCAGTGCAGATGCCCGAATAATATTGCTGTACTGATAGTTCTGAGCAATATGAGACAGTTGCTCACCCAGATTCCTGTAACCTACATCTGACGCGTAAAAAATTGGGGCAAAACCATGATCGTCGAGCGTACTTTGACCAAACCATTGTTGTTTTTTATCGATGATCCAGTCTTGTGACTGATTAGCGTGGCAGCCACTGCATACTTCAGTGGAATTAATGTGCTGTTCCAGTTCAGGATTGGGAGTATGCCAGCGATGGTCCCGTCGTGCGTCAATTTGCATGTAGGTCGTTTCCGGCATGTGGCAATTCACGCATTGCGCCCCGGCACTGGTAACTGGATGCTTATGATGATCTGGCGTGTTATAGCGGTCTGACTGATGACATTGCAAACACACTTGTTCTTTTGGCACGGTTAGTCTGGCGCTATGTGGATCGTGACAATTACTACACACCACACCACGGGCCGCCATTTTCGATTGTAAAAATGATCCGTAGACATAATTTTCGTCGTACACCTGCCCATCAGCACGATACAGACGAGATTCGATCAGATTCAGCAAGTACCGGTCGCCCAGTTCATTGGTCGATAAAGGATCTGCGTCACTGATTTGTGTATGTCGGCTGTGACATTGCGCACATACCAATACTTGCTGGGAATCATTGATTTGAGCTGGCTGAAATGTTCCGCCATCTATCGGTAAAATCCATTCATCGACTGCTTTTTTAAGTACCCGGTCAAACCCCCTTTTATCGCCAGCTTGTTCCGAGCCGCCAGCCCATTCAAGGTGCTTTTGCCCCGGGCCGTGACAAGCCTCACAAGCAACATTGATTTCACTCCATGTGGTGTTGTAGCGGTCAGTCGTTGAATCATATCCCTTGTTGATATTAGTCGAATGGCAATCAGCACACATGGTGTTCCAATTCTGGCCCGTATTCGTCCAGAAGAACGCATCAGTGTTATCCGTAAAGTCCGGGTACAGATGAAACCAACGCTGCCCACCAGCTGCTTCCGGCCTGGCATCCCAGGCAAATGGAATTAACTGAATGCGACCGTCTGGAAACTCAGTCATATACTGTTGCAGCGGTTCAATGCCAAAGGTATAGCGAATCTCATAATCCTGAAACTTGCCATCAGCATCTTTTATATTGACCCAGTAACCGCCATCCCGACGAAAAAACCGATATTTTTCCCCTTTAAATACCACCGTTTGATCATCAAAGTTTCCTGACACACTTTCCACATTCGCATGACGCATTGCCATATCATGATGGGAACCTTGCCACCGTTTAAACTGTTCCTGGTGACAGGATGCGCAAGCCTTAGCACCAACATAACCGTCGTTAGCCCAGGCAAAGCTCGTAAACATCAGGAATAACGATATCGCTATCGTGACCATAGAACCGTTAGTTATTCTCATCCGATTTTTCTATTTTTTCTTGAATGATGATATATCAGCTTGTGACTGATGCTGTTGAAGCTCAGGAAGCGCGGGCTTAATAAAACCAAACCCGGTACGTTTATGGGTAATCTTAGTCCAGATTTTAAAAAATGCAGGTTGTTTAGTGGATTGTTCAGATGTATCACTTCCTTGCCAGGGCGACTGCCAACCAGCAATCAAATCATCCGACTTTTTTTGCTGTTGCAGATAACCCGTTACGGTTAACTGCCTGGTGCGATGTCGTAAGCGACGGTAGATCAACTGCCGAGCCCTTGCAGAGTTCCCGCTGGAGAGCGCCTTTAAAAACAGGATGATCGCCGGCAGTGGATGCGCTGCATAATATCGTCTTGCTTTGACAATAAGCACGATTAACAACACACCGATTAACAGCGCTACCACCAGCTCAACAGCATGATACGTTAACCACGAGAGTGGCGTATGCGTAACACTGAATTGCTGTCCAGGTAATTGAACCGTGTCGAGTTGTTGAGTCGTGGTATTCCACCAGAAAATAGTGATATCCGGGGCAGAATACGTTCCGGGCTGCTGCACGATAAACGTGATTTTCTGCTGTCTGGAAGCTTGATAATCACCCCGTGGCTGAGTGTCTGCTAATAATGCGGGTGCAAGGTAATAGCGCCCACTGTCAGATTGTTCCGCCACACCATCAAACTCAGGTAACAACGCAGATATCGTATCACTGGCGTTAATGGTAATTTCCCTGACCACAGCATCGCCTACCTTCAATGGTTGTGCTGGCTCTGTATTCCAGGTTTGACTAACGGTGCTGTTGCTCGCGACAAACCAGGGACGATCAGGCGTTAACACAGCCGCCGGTAATGACGCACTAAACGACAGCGGTTTCGTCAGCAAGGAGCCAGATACTGTTGTTCTTCCCTTAGCCGCAACCGCTACCTTCACCGCCACAGGCGGAATCAAAAACTGGCCGGATGCCAGTGGATACAGGGTGATTTCCCAACGTTGCCGTGCGCGAGTCACGCCAGATTGCCGCTCTGAATAATTAGTCGCCAGTTTATTACGTTGAATGGCCAACAGATTCTCAACATCAATCCGCCCGATACTCGTACCTCCGCTAAACCAGGTATCGGTTCCGATATCGATAATCAATAACACCTGTTGCCTGGTCGCTATATTTTTCGCAGGTTCCAGCCAGCTCTTGATATCAATATTTCCCTGCTGTTGAAGTTGTTGCAGGGTTTGTCCTACGGTGTCGAAGCTCAGTAAAAGCCACAAGGTTAACAACAAGATTTTCATGGTTGTTGTTCCCGCCGTTTTTCCTGGTATTTGCGTTGTTGTAACTGGATTTCAAATTTACTACGCAGAAATCTGGCTGGATCTGACTGCACCCGCTTCATCCACTTATCGTTCAGAGCGTCATCCTGGAGCAGCTGTTCTGCTGATAGTGTCTCACTGACCATAAGTTCTGATGTTGTTAATTGCTCCGCTCCATCAGAAGTGAGTGGCGCATCACCCAGTTCTTTACTGGCGTCATTCTCCGTGTTTTGACTTGCACTCATCTGATTGATTTCATCAATCAGTTTTTGAAGTACTGCCAGGTTATGTCTGGCGTTCGGATAATCCGGTTCCTCTGCTACGATGTCCCGGTAGAGGTTTCTGGCAGCAACGAATTCTCGTTGATAAGCCAGTGAATTTGCAGCCCCCATACGTGCATACACACTATCTTCACGCATAAAATAACTGTGCGCTTTGGCATATTCTTTTGCGTGGTAATAGGCTGTCGCTTTCCATAATGGATTAATAAAATCTTCGGCAGCCTTTAGATAGTCCTGCTGTTGAAAATGCCAATAGCCTTGTTGATCTTTTGTCAGCCATAAGTCGATAAACGACCAGGTTGTTGCACTGACGGGCATCGGCGCCAGTAAACCAGACGTCAGGCTTAATATAAAACACCATTGCACCAGCCATCCCTTTCTAAACCACAATAAAAAACAGCCTGTGATGACAAAAACCAGGCCATACCCCATGTCCTGCCAGGGCATCGCAGTCTCAACATTAAGCATCATGTGGCGATTAACACGAGATACAATGGTTTCCACATCATCTTCATCCACCGTCATCATGATCATTTCACCATCAGCCACAGCGGCCAAACGAGACAGCCCGGCAAAATCAGCAGGTATTTCACTCGTCGCCTGCTCATTTCCTACTGCGAGCACCAGTAACTGATGGCTTGTTAATGAAAAATAATCGTCGAATACCGGGATGGTGTTTGCCGATAAGCCATCCGTAATTAGCAGTACCGTCCCCACCTGAGGCTGAGTCGAAAACTCCTGTTCAATCACATCAATACTGTATTCCGCGAACTTTCCTGCTCTGGGCATTATTTTGAGTGAAATCGCGTTCAACAATGGCTCAAACACCGCTTTATCTTCAGTCAACGGCATAGCAACATGCGCACTGCCAGCATAGACAATTAACCCGGTCGAACCGCCATTTCTGATGGATAAAATATCCAGAATCTTTTGTTTACTACGTTCAAGCCGATTAGGCTGAACGTCCGTTTGTTGCATGGAGTCTGAGACATCTAACACGATCAACAATGGCGCCTTATCCTCACCAAATGGCGATGGTTGTCGTTGCCAGGTGGGACCAGCCGCAATAATGATGAAGATCGCAAACAAAACCGTCAGTAATCGAAGAGGAAGTTGTCGTTGCCAGCCTGACTCACCAACCGACAAGGCTTTCGATAAGTGGGCAGGCAAAGAATCTTGCCATGGTGAAGTTTGTTCTCGTCGGTATCGGATGATCAGCAATACAATCGCCGGAATTGCCACCAATAACCAAAGGGGGCGCATAAAATGAAACTGACTCCAGAACACTTCCATCATGGCTCAGCCCTCGCCGCTCTGACCGAGGAACGATACAAGGACACCGAAAATGCAGTTAAATACAGCAACAAAACAAACGCTACCGGCACATAATGTAAACTCACTTTCGGTTGGTACTGCTTACTGGAGTACAGGGTTTGTTCCAGTGCCTGAATTTCAGTATTTACCTGCTCAAGGTCTTGCGGTGACAACGCAATGAATGACTGACCCCCCGTCATACTCGCCACCATATCGATGGTCTCCATGTCCAGCGCGTTTTCGCCAATTGTTTCCGGATCACCCATCGCGACGACATACAAGGTGATTCCCCTCGCCTTTGCTACCTTCGCAGCGTCAATCGGTGGCACCAGACTTCCGGTATCGTTTCCATCCGTAAAAATAATCGCGACTTTTTCCTTATCTGCGTCTTTCACCTCAGTCAGTGATTTTATTGCCAAACCAATCGCATCACCCAGGTTGGTACTCTGACCCGCCATGCCGACATCCGTTTGTTGCAGTAATCGCTGCCACGCAGGAATATCTGCTGTGAATGGCGCCTGGATGTATGCTGAATCACCAAACAGAATTAAGCCCAGCCGATCATTTTCCCGTTGATTACTCAATTCAATCAGCACTTGCTTTAAGGCATCTATTCGCCGGACTGACTTCTGTTGGGATACCACAAAATCGGCAGTTTCCATCGAACCGGACAAATCAACCACGATCATGATATCCCGGCCAGAAACCTCTCGTGTTTCGACTGGACCCAGCCATAATGGTTTAGCCAGTGCAGAGACCAGCGCTATCCAGGAGAGCAACAGAAAGGCCCGCTGCCAGACTGCGGGGGTTAGTGTCTGCGCCCCCTTCGTTGGTTCAACATCCACCAGCGACTGAATCTGATGAAAAAATGGCGCTTTGATCGCCGTTTGTCGGGTTTTGTATTCCGGAAAAAATCGGTAGATCACATAGGGCAAAGGAAGTAACAAAAACCATCCAGGATGAACAAACTCAATGCTTGCCATGTGTACCCTCACCGCCTGTTGTGTCATGAGTAGCAAACCAACACGCTAGCTCCTGCTGTAATTTCAGGGCCTTTGTGGACGTCCATTGAGTTGCTTGTTCTGGATGCAATAAGGCACTAAACCATTCCTTTAACAGCGTTTCATTCATGGGGTGTTGAGTGGTCATCACTAAAAAATGGCTAAGTTGAACGGTATTGTCGGATGAACGGGCTTTTGCATATTGTTTACCCGGAAATGCGTAACGAATCACGACATTGGTGATAGTTAACATACGATTGACGGCGACTGAGGGATCAGACAAATCGAGTTGTTGCAACGCCTGTATTGCTTCCCGTCGATAGCGATTTTGCCAGTAGTTACGCATCGCAATATAGCAGTAACGAACGAACAAGCCGGTGAGTACAATAGCAATAAATTGCCAACCGATGGTTTGTGGCAACCAGCTAATCGCCTCGGGTAACGCCGGATCGTGTAAATCTCGCAACAAGTAGCTACCGACGTTTTGCGTCATTGTCCCGCCCCCAGATATCGGCGAAACTGACTGATATGTTGACCATCCGTGCTTAAAGTCAGAATCGGAAAATCCTGAGATCTCAGTGTTTTTAAAATCGACTGATAACGCTGTTCAAACAATTCTTCATAGCGTTCATTCAATTGGTCATCAGTGTCTGAAAACTTCAACTGCCACTTACCATCCGTAATAACCAGCTCTTTCTGACTTGACAAACTACGGTCCAGCGGATCATTCACCACAACCGGTAGAATATTGTTATGTACTTTCAACTTTTTAAATGCAGACAGCGCCTTTTGATCAAAATCCAGAAAATCGCTGATAAAGATATAGACCGCATTTTTGCTGCTGTTACGCAATAACTGTTTAGAAAAATCGGCAAGGGAATGGCTGCTGCCATCACTGGAATGTAAACTCTCGGCGGATGCCAGCAAGTGGGTTTGTTTCGCCAGTACACGGAGTATTTTTATCGCCTGATACTGACTACGTTGGGGTTTAAACCAGAACTGATGGTCATCGGTTAAAACCAATGCACCAATCCTGTCGTTATCATTCAGTACTCGCCAGATACACAGGGCTGCTATTTCGGCAACCACTACCGACTTCATGGTATCGACTGATGAAAAAAACAGATTTTTTCGCAGATCGATACACAACACAATCTGATGATCTTTTTCCTCCGTGTAGGCTCGAACGTGGGGTTTTCCGGTGCGCAACGTCACCCGCCAGTCGAGCGTTCGAATATCATCGCCCTTCTGATAATTTCGCAACTCTTCAAAATTCATACCCCGACCACGAAATTTTGACTGATGCCGACCGGCCATCACAGTGCCTGCATTATTGGTCGATGCAAAACTAAACCCTGTTGCAAGACTTTGTAAGCCAAACAGACGTTTAAACGATACAGTGATTCTCGAATCTGTGGGTTCGGTCGTTGAATATACCCGGTTTTTCAGTTGCATAGCCTGGCTAACCTACCAGAACATAATCAAGCAATTCATTAACGACCTGAGTCGGTGTGATGCCGTCAGCTATCGCATCGAATGTCAGCATAAGACGATGACCAAGTACCTGATGTGCCACGGCCCGTACATCATCAGGATCAACAAAATCACGACCGGAAAGCCACGCATGAGCTCTGGCGCATTTATCAAGGCCGATAGATGCCCGAGGGCTTGCACCGACAGTTAACCATTGTGCCAGTTTTGATTCTGGATATCGGTCAGGTGCTCGGGTCGCCATGACTAACGAAACGATATAACGCTCAACCATATCGGAAATGGTTATCGCTTTAATCGCGGCCCGGCCATTCAGTATATGGTCAACATCGACTGGCTGTGGCGCTGTAAATCCTGTGGTATTTTCTTCGCCACGTACTAAACGAATAATCGACAATTCGCTGTCAAAATCCGGATAATCTACGTCAACTTTCATTAAAAAACGGTCCATCTGTGCTTCCGGTAACGGATAGGTTCCCTCCTGTTCGATGGGATTTTGTGTCGCCAGCACCATAAAAACTTCTGGCAATTGGTGAGTTTTACCACCAACCGTTAACGTACCCTCCGCCATCGCCTCCAGCAACGCTGCCTGTACTTTTGCAGGCGCACGGTTTATTTCATCGGCCAGAACGATGGAATTGAATACCGGACCCGGCTGAAATACCAGATTTGGTTTCCCACCGACTTCCTGATAGACATCGGTACCAGTCACGTCAGACGGCAATAAATCAGGCGTAAACTGAATACGTCCAAAACTGGTTTGTAATGTTGAGGAGAGTGATTTAATCGATCGCGTTTTAGCGGTTCCGGGAAGTCCTTCCAGAAGAATATGCCCACCAGCAAGTAAACCGATGATCATTGCTTTTACGACATGTTCCTGACCAATAACCGAATGGCTGACCTGTTCGAGTAACAGGGCAATTTGTTGCTGCGAGACTGTATCGTTGTTCGTCATGAGATCACCTTAGTATTCCCTTTTCATCAAATAAGCGCATTGATTTTGTAAATATCGTCACTTCACGCCCGGGTATTTTGATATCAGCGTCTACAACATTAATCGCCTTAACAACAACCAAAAAATCAAATAAACACCTGTTTTATATGTGTTTTATTGAAATTTAATAATTTTTAACTTTGGTACACTTTTCTCAATTCTAGACTACTTTTTATTAGTGAACGTTTTGAAACGATATTTTTTGTAGTTTTTTCGTAAGCGACTGGCTTCGACCATTAACGATATAGATGCTCCAACAGTTCTCGAACAAAAAGAGGCGAAATATGAAGAGAAAGACATGTAAGTCACTGTTTAACGTAGTATTGCTGGGTACTCTGGCATTAACAGTCAATCTTAGTCACGCAACAACTAATAAAAGTAAACCCAATATTCTGGCGATCTGGGGAGATGATATCGGCATTGATAACGTCAGTGCCTATTCACGAGGCCAGGCCGGACACTGGACGCCGAATATTGACCGGATCGCTAACGAAGGAGCATTGTTTACTGACTTTTATGGTGAGAATTCCTGCACGGCCGGACGCTCAGCTTTCATCACCGGACAACACCCTATCCGGACCGGTCTGACAAAAGTCGGCATGCCCGGCGCAAAACAAGGCATGAAATCCGAAGATCCGACAATCGCCACGATTCTAAAGGCCAAAGGATATATGACCGGTCAGTTTGGTAAGAATCACCTCGGAGACCTGGACGAACATCTGCCGACAAACCACGGTTTTGATGAATTTTTTGGCAACTTATATCACTTAAATGCAGAAGAAGAGCCAGAACATCCTGACTATCCCAAATCCTCTCAATTCAAAAAACAGTTTGGTCCCAGGGGTGTCATTCACTCCTTTGCCGATGGCAAAATCTCAGATACAGGTCCGTTGACTAAAAAACGGATGGAAAGCGTTGATGAAGAATTTCTGGACGCAGCGCTCGCCTTTATTGATAAAGCTCATGCGCAGAAAAAGCCATTTTTTGTCTGGTATAACTCGACCCGCATGCACATCTGGACTCACTTAAAACCAGAATCAGAAGGTTTATCAAAAGGTGGCGGTATTTACGGCGATGGCATGGTTGAACACGACAACATGGTCGGCGTTCTGCTCAACAAACTGGATGAGCTGAAAATTGCCGATAACACCATAGTGACTTACACCACAGATAACGGCGCTGAGAAGTTTAGCTGGCCTGACGGAGGAACATCTCGATTTAAAGGAGAGAAAAATTCCAGTTGGGAAGGCGCTTTCCGGGTTCCAGCTATGATTCGTTATCCGGGTCACATTCCAGCAGGCTCAGTGGTGAATGAAGTAGCTGCACAAAATGACTGGTTGCCAACATTTGTCGCTGCCACTGGCGACACAACCATCGTCAACGATCTGAAACGCGGCAAGACGCTGAATGGAAAAAAATACAAAGTTCACCTGGATGGATACAACCTGCTCCCTGCCTTAAAAACAGGTAAAGCGAATACCGCTCACAACATTGACTGGCCACGCACATTCTTTATCTATGGAACTGACAACGGAGATATTTCCGCGATCCGTGTGGGTGACTATAAAGTCATGTACTCCGTTAATGACTGTGATGGGATCCAGGTATGGATGTGTGGCTTTGAAGAACTACGAGCGCCACTGATGTATAACCTGAGACAAGACCCTTACGAAATTGCTGACCACGAGGCAGGTGGTTATGACCGCTGGTTTGTCGAACACTTGCCCTACATGTACATGGGCGCAGCCGTTTCAGCACAATGGCTACAAACATTTAAGGAATTTCCACCCAGACAGCGCCCAGGCAGCTTCTCTATCGACCAAATCGTCGAAAAAATGCAGATCTGGCAAAATGCACAATACAAATAGTAATCACCCAACAAGCAGTAACCACACGCAGAAAAATGGCATATCCTCTATGCCATTTTTCTGTTTTCAATGATGAACCCGGACTTAGGAAAATAGTCTAATGAAATCTCGCTTGTTACGACAAACGTTTATTATTTTCTGCTTTCTTCTTCCCTGTTGGTTACAAGCATTACCCATTGACCCACTGCCTTCCTGGAACGAAACCCCCAGTAAACAATCGATTCTCAGGTTTGTTGAGCAAGTCACTAATCCAGCATCTCAGCACTACGTTCCTCCTGCTGAGCGTATCGCCACGTTTGATAATGACGGCACATTATGGTCTGAACAACCCGTTTATTTTCAGTTGTTTTTTGTGATGGATCGGATAAAAACACTTGCGCCAGAACACCCGGAATGGCAGCAACAAGAGCCATTTGCCTCAATCCTGAAAGGCGACCTTAAGAAAGCACTTTCTGGGGGTGAACACGCCATCCTGGAACTCGTTATGGCAACGCACGCAGGTATGACAACCACCGAATTTGAACAATTGGTCACACGCTGGATAGCTACCGCAAAACATCCGGTCAGTCAGAAACCGTTAACGGATATGGTTTATCAACCCATGCTTGAACTGCTCGCCTATCTCAGAAGCAAGCAATTCAAAACCTATATTGTGTCTGGCGGCGGAATCGAATTTATGCGTCCCTGGACAGAGGCTGTTTACGGCATTCCGCCAGAACAAGTCATCGGCAGCAGCATTAAAACGCAATACCAACTGAACCATGGAGAACCCAGCCTCATCCGTTTGCCAGAAATCAACTTTATTGATGACAAACAAGGTAAAGTGATTGCTATTCATCAACATATTGGCCGTCGCCCAATCGCCGCCTTTGGCAATTCGGATGGCGATTTGCACATGCTTCAATGGATTAGTGCCGGAGACGGATTGCGGTTTGCCTTGTATGTCCATCATACCGATACAACACGAGAATGGGCGTATGACAAGGAATCATCCATTGGTCGTCTCGACAAAGGGCTGACTGAAGCCCGCAAAAACAACTGGACCATTGTCGATATGAAAAAAGACTGGCGGGTGATTTACCCGAGTAAATAAAATGATTAGCAGACAGTTTAGCGATAAACCAGCAACGTGGATGTCAACGCGTTAACTCACTGTTCTTCTTTATCCAGATATCACTGTCGGACCAGGCAAAAAACACATTGCCTCGCATCAGCGCTGCTTTGATTTCTGGCAGCACAGGTCCGTGAGACAGATTGCGGTATATGCTCCACCTGAACGACCGAACAATCTTGCCGAACACTTTATTTTCAGTTTTGCTGAATGCTGACTTAAAGTCGCCACGACCCGGGTGACTATGAAAGCCGGAGTAAACAATCAGAGGTTTTCGTAAACTCCCCGCAGCATTCAGTTTTTTACTGACTAACGGCAGTTTCGCCGTAAATCCTGTTAAATCACACTGCCCCTGATGCGTAAACACATTGTTTTTATAATGTTGAATTTCAACGGCCATACAACAACCACCCATCCATTTTTACTCAAACAACACAACAAGTTACTCACTGAGGTTAGCAAAGACTGACAAGTGATAATCGGCCAAATCAAGCAGATTTTTTACCGGGTTTGTAACAATGCCAGTGCCTTGGCTAAAGCGGGATCATTGCCATCCTGATCTAAATCAGCCGCATCCAGTTTTATGGATGGAACAAAATCTTCTCTAAACGTGCCATCAACATGAAACAAGCGCTCATAAGCGATATCAATCCAGGCGTCTGATTCTTCGAGTTTAATTTGTTGAATGCCGCCCAACAAATCTGCCATAGGCGCTCCGATTATTGCTTTTGCGCCCAGCGCATCCAGGCCAATCGTTGTTCCCTCACCCATGCTGCCAGTCCAGCGACCAGCGAGGACCACGAACGGCTTATCGATAAATGGTTGCTGCGGTGATGCTGTCGCTTGCTGTTTCTCCGCTTGCTGCCAGGATGTTGTTTCCGTCTGGCGCTGATAGGTTTGATAAACCGTTGTTTTATCAACAAAATGGCCCATCATGGGTTCTGCCACACCTGTATTGCCGCCGCTCGGGGTATTTCGCAAATCAATGATCCAACCCTGACTGCCTTCCAGTGCTTCTAACGCTTGTTTAAAAGCCTTTGACGTGTCGGAATTTCCAAGACTGTTATTGATGCGAATATAACCAACGTCACCTATTTGCCTGTGGCTGACCAAAGGCCCGTCACTCAGGGCGTTAATCGCGTCATACGTGGCCGCCAGTTCAATGGTCAGACATTCATGATCGCCGTTGGTTAACAGCAATGTTCTGGGTTGATAACGCTTGCCGCCCAGGGCAATGTTCAATGCGAAACGCTGCTGGTGCCAGGAGAGCTGTTCCTTTGAAACTCGCATCACATGAGTAATTGCACTGTCTACGGTTACGCCATTAATCCCTTTAATGATCATGCCCGGACGAACCCCAGCCTCCGCCGCCGCAGAACCGGCTTTTACATCAACGATGACAGGTAAAGAATGGCTTGATTTGAACTCGGCATAGATATCAGAACCCGTTGGATACACACTGTAATCTTCAAGGTCATAGGGACCAAGATTCAAATGTGGATCATGAAAGTGTCGCAACATTGCCTGAGCGGTGTCGATAAATGTTCGACGATCAGTTGCCTGTATTAATTGCGGAGCAAACGTGGAGAAGATGTGATTCGAAGAAACCTGGCTGTCTTCCAGATAAGCATAGTTTGATGCTAACGCTGTGTTAAGTTCATCCCAGGCTTGCTGACCATTAAATGTCTCAATCTGAGACTGTTCCCTAACCGGTTCAGCACAACCAGATAACGTAGACACTAGCAGTGTCGAAAGTATGAATTTTTTCATGTTTAACGAAGTGAATTCCTTTTTAGATGCGGTAGACGCTAACCATCTCTCGCCTTTATTTCAAGTTATTTCCCGATAACCTTTTGTATTTTCGTCATAAATTTAAAGAAATCACCCCATTTCCATTAAAACTCGCTGTATCGGAAACAGGCTGAATGTATCTTTGTCCGGGCTGCTCGTACAAACTGATACAAAACCGCTACAGAGTCACTAAATTAATCCGCCAGTCTCCCCGGTATAGTTTTTTGCCATATCAACAACAGCAACTCAGGCAACAGCAACATGGAGACAACAATGAAAGTAAATCCTCTGTTTTATACTGTTTGCGCAGCGTTATCAGTCAGCGCTTTCAATGCAGAAGCAGCTAAAACGTCTACTGGTTCAGGACTTGACCAACCTCGCATCATTGATGGCGAACCGGCAGAGCAACATGAATTCCCATTTATGACTGCACTGGTACGTGCGTCAAATACAGCCAGTGATGCCGCCCCTTTTTGTGGTGCATCATTCATTGGTGGACGCTATGTATTAACCGCCGCCCACTGCCTTGAGAATATTCACGATGCCAGCGATGTTGATGTTGTCATTGGTCAATATAAAGTCAGCGATCCGACTAATGGTCAGCGCTACAGTGTTGCGCAGTTTTACTTACATGAGCAATATGGAACAGGACTAAGTGGCATCAACAACGATATTGCAATTTTAGAACTGGAACAGGAAGTTACCGGCGTAACACCAATCAACATTGCCGACTCTGCCATTGAAAACACCATTAACACCGGTGATATGTTAACGGTTATGGGTTGGGGAAATCAGTCAACAGAAGCGCCTTCTTTTCCAGACATCCTACACAAAGTAAATGTCCCGCTGGTTGATCAGGCAAGCTGTAATGAAAGTTATGATGGCGAAATCACCGATCAAATGCTGTGTGCCGGGTTTGAGCAAGGCGGTAAAGATTCTTGTCAGGGCGACAGTGGTGGTCCTCTCATCATAAATCGTAATGATCAGTATTATCAGGTCGGGATTGTCAGCTTTGGAGAAGGCTGTGCGCTGGCTGGTTATCCTGGGGTCTACGCTCGGGTTTCGCAATTTGTTGACTGGGTTACACAAAAGAAAGCGGGTGTATCTTATCGTCAACGCCTGGCAGTCGGTTATGTGGAAAATGATTTTGAAGAAGTGCTGACTTTCAGCATGAAAAATGTCGGCGATACGGATTATCAGGTTTCTGGTATTTCATTCGACAATATCGATAATGCAGCACAACCAGAAGTCATCACCAACGGCTGCTCTGACACCGCAATCAGTCAAGGGCAAAGCTGTGAATTCACCGTAAAAGTTGCAGCGGATCAAACTGGCGTTGCACAATTCGCAATGAATGTTGCGACTACCCATCCGGGTAATAATCTGGCTACCCACTTTGTATCCTACAAACCGTTGGAACCATTCGCACTGCCTGCCAGTCAAATTCTGGACACCAGCAACCCGGATATTCAATGGTATTCAGGCGGCGACCAAATCTGGTCAGAACAAACCACCTATGTGGCAGCCGGAAACAGCGCACTGGAGTCTGGTGTTATTACTCATCGTCAGCAATCTGTCCTGCTTGGCGTGATGAAAAGTAATCGTTCTACCAACTTTGCATTTCAGTATCGAGTGGAAGCTGAAGACGGTTACGACGGCCTGAGCGTTTTCCAAAACGGTAAACGACTGAATTTCTTCGCGACAGGTGTTGATAATACGGAGTTTCAATCGTTTGAAGTACCACTGACCGACGGCAATGACCGTATCGCAATCGTCTATGAAAAAGACACCACAGACGAAGATGAAGTTGGTGCCGATAAAGCCTGGGTTGATGCGGTAAACAGTACCTTTACTAACCGTCAACCGACAATTTCGGTCGCAGGCAGTAACCTGAATGTGAAAGCGAAAAATACCCTGACGCTAAATGCCAGCGCCACGGCAGATCCTGACGGCGACAGTTTAAGCTATCAATGGGAGATTGTTGGTGATGCGCTAAACAGCACCATAGCGAATGCAACGGCTGCGACAGCTTCATTAACCGCAGGCAGCAAGGCAGGTACGGTTACGCTAAAATTAACAGTAACCGATCAGTACGGCCTGAGTGCCACACAAAATGTGCCTGTTACCATTCAGAAAAGTGGTGGTTCGGGCGGCACAATGAATCTGTTTTTACTGCTACTATCAGGTTTAATGATTAGTATTCGTCGTTACGCTCACTAATTTGCTCGCGAGTTCAGGAAACTGAACTCGCTTTGTTTTGTTCAATAAGGCTTATTGCTATGTCAGCAAGGAATTTAAGAAATATTGTCTACAACGCCTGTTTTTTTGGCGGATTGTTCGCACTGATGTCTCTCAGTGGCTGTACCACATCCACCGGCCTGCATACTGGTTCGGCTACTCAGACAGACATGACGGTAGAACCACTGTATGGCGTTGATATCAAAGAAAAAGCGATTTGGGTGTTAGTAAAATCTACCGGGTGTACAACGACTGAGAGCTTTAGCCTGTCTTTTACGCCACAAAATCAGCAGAACAGTCAATACCAGACGCTGACAGTCAATCGAACTCGCCCCGACCGCTGCCGGGCGATGCCAGAATTGATAGGCATTAATATTCCACTTGATAACAACCAGCAAGTAATTAGCACACAAACAAAAATTATTATTACTAACCCATTTATGCGTAAAATGTCGCGCTCTGATAAAGCCAGACAATCTACGCGCTAACCCGGGCACTCATACTCATGCAGCAAAACAAGATTTTAGTCATAGACGACGATATCGAACTCACCGAACTTATTACCAGCTTTTTGAATCGTAACGGCTTCACCACAGCGGTTCATCACACCGGTGACAATTACGATGCCCGGATTGACGAGTTCAAGCCCGATCTCATCGTTTTAGATTTAATGCTTCCTGGCACCGATGGTTTAACGATCTGTCGCAATGTTCGTCACTATTTCGACGGCCCAATTATTATGCTGACCGCTTTAAGCGACGAAATTGATGAAGTCACCGGGCTGGAAGTTGGTGCCGATGATTACCTGACGAAACCCGTGCGCCCCCGAGTTTTACTCGCTCATATCCGCGCACAGCTCAGACGCCAGGGAAATCAGGATAAATTTGTCAGTCCGAATCAGGTCAAAGCGCACAATCAACGGCTGGTTATCGACGCAGGTCGTCGTGAAGTCACCTATGACAATCAGTTAATTACATTAACCAATGCCGAGTTCGATTTACTCTGGCATCTGGCACAACAAACCGGCGTAATTGTCTCTCGCGATCAACTTCACCAACAAATCTTTCGCCTGGAACACGATGGGCTGGATCGCTCAATTGATTTGCGAATTTCACGGCTGCGGAAGAAACTGGGGGATGATCCTCGTAATCCGGACATCATCAAAACCATTCGCAGCAAAGGTTATCTGCTAGCGAATTAATCCAGAATCATCAATAACACCAGACATATTACCGACAACAACAAAGTGGCAAACCCATGAAACGATTTACCCGACTTCTGCTTTATGTCCTGCTTTTCAATGTACTGGGTATGATTATTCATACCGCCACCTTGTCAGACATGTTGCATGACAAACTATTCAGTATTGAAACGAATCATATGCTGGACGCTAAAGCAGCGATTAAAAAAGAGTTGGACGCCACGACACAAGAAGGCTGGAAAGCACTGGCTCATCGCACGGCCATCAAATACGATACTGACGTCTTTTTTGCCGACAATGAGACACTGGAACCAACGCCCATCACACCGGATGATTTTGATACCAGCACCGAAATCCCGACACCTTATATAGCTTTCGATGAATATGGTGAACATGAAGGTGAACTGATTGACGAATCAAATTTCTATCTCACCTTTCCACTGAATAACGATATTTCGATGATCGTCGGACCGTTAACCTGGAGCCCTTATATTACTTATATTCAGGAATGGTTTAGCTGGCTGCTGGCAATGGTCATTACCTTATTGGTGATCGGACATGGAATCTATCAATACGAGAAAGAAAATAACAAGCTGCGCAACGCCATTATTAACTTTCCTGGCATGCGTCACAAAGATAAAAAAGACAACGATCTATCCGAACTGGTTGGGCAATTAAGAACCTGCCTTGAACACCAGGCTGAAGAACAATTACAGCGTATCACCGCCCAACGAGACTTATTTCATGGTGTCGCACACGAGTTTCGCAGCCCGCTCGCTCGAATTCAGTTTGCATTAGATATGATCGGTGAAGAATCACCGGAAGAACGTGAAGCCCTGGTGGGAAAAATCGATGATTATTTAAAAGACCTCGACAGCCTGGTTAAAGAATTACTCTATTATTCGCGCATTACATACGAGCATAACCGATTGAACTTTACGGCTATTAATATCAAAGCGCTGGTCGAAGAATGTGTAGAGTCGGTAAAACCTTTCTATCCTGGTGTGGCATTTAATTGTGATATTGACGGCGATTCCAGCCTGGTGGCAGAACGCCCACTTGTGCAACGATTACTCACCAATCTGTTGAGAAACGGTGGACGTTTCGCCAGTTCTCAATGCAGCATTGCTATCCAACAAACACCAACGCATGTCAGTTTAATTGTTGAGGACGATGGCCCCGGTGTTCCACCAGGTAAAAAAGAACGCATCTTTGAACCCTTTACCCGGCTCGATCCCAGTCGCTCCAGAGATTCCGGTGGTTGCGGTCTGGGCCTTGCCATCGTTGCCACCATAGCCAAAAAGCACAACGCTAAAGTTAGTGTGGAAGAAAGTCACCTGGGTGGCGCAAAGTTCATTATCCATTTTCTGGTGCGTTAGCCGAGCAACACATAAAAAGAATCAATGAGTCGCAAAGTCACTGAATAGCGACCAAATCTTCGACAATACAGGCCCCATCGGTTTATCACTTCGTTTCAACAAGTGATATTCCACCTGGGTATACGGCCTGAAACCACTTAATAGCATCGGAATCAGGGTTCCCGAAACCAATTCTTGTTCAATCACCGACCGGGGCAAACTGCCCCATCCAAGCCCTGACTTAATCAATGCTTTCTTGGTATCAAAGCTATTCACCAACCAGGTGCGTTGCCCCTGCTGAACACCAAAGTTAACATCGCGCGTTGCGGTTCCCGAATCTCTGATCACAATCTGATATTCGCTTATTAATTGACGCACACTCGTTAGCCCATCAAACTTCGCGACAAACGCCGGAGAAGCCACATTAACAAATTCACCGACACTCAATGGCAACACGTCCATTTTGCCGGTGGGAAAAAACGCGGCATTAACCGGTGAAATTGCCAGTTCGACCGAACCATTGAGCAACCGTTCAAATGCACCGGACATATATTCCTGAGATAAATCGATTTGGGTATGACCAAATAACTGCTGAATTTGTCTCAATGGTTCAGTGATAAGTATCAAGTCAAACGATGCTTCTACGGCAATGCTGATCAAAGGCTCGTGACCATCACCAAGATGCTGTGCCAGGGCATTAACTTCATGGTGTTTATCCAGTACTTCTCTGGCGAGCTGATAGATACGAAAGCCTGCTGTCGTCGGTTGCATTCGATAACCATCGCGGTTAAACAAGGTTAACCCCAATGTTGACTCCATTTTCTTAATTGCGGCTGTTACCGTGGGTTGCGTTTTATGCACTTTTTTCGCGGCCTGACGAACAGCACCTTCATCAACCACTGCCACAAACATTTCAAATTGCTCAATCGACGGCATGATAAATAAAACCATTCATTTTAATAGATTTTAATCATTATTATTTATCGTATGACCCACGTAAAGTAGCGCTATCTTTTACACAGCAAAATAAAACACCATGATTAAACTGACAAAAACACACTTGATTTGGACGCTTACCACGCTACTGGCACTCCCTATGTTACTGGCTGGTGGCGCTAAACTTGCGGGGGTTGAAGCACTACACCAAAGCTTTCAACTGATAGGATTGCCGACCTGGTTCGGCTATTTTATCGGTGCGGCTGAACTGGCCGCCGGTATCGCACTATTCTTGCCCCGACTGGCAGCACTTGCCGCACTAGGACTCATTCCGATCATGTTAGGTGCTACCTGGTTCCATCTGGTTTACGCCATTCCTTCGGCCCTGCCCGCAATCATTTTTACGCTTCTTGCTGCGTATATTGCCAGGCACCGTTGGTCCACAAACGCTATTCAAGCGATTTAATTCAATATCCGGGTCTACTAACAAAAAAGCCATGGAGATGCTCAATCATCCACGGCTTTTAAGATACAAATCAGGGCTGGTTACTATCTATTTTCAACGGTTGTTAACTGCCATCCATTCCTTCCATTTTATTCAAACCTGATGCAAACACGCTCTGGTGTTTCTGACACTTCATACAAGTACACGAGTTACTCTTTTTATTCTTAATTTCCTATAGTTAGCATACCCTTTTACACTTGTTGTTTATTCAGACAAACCAGGGCTATGTCATAAAAATTTAATCTCCGTTTCCCAATTCTACGAGTTGACTTTTCCTTACTTTTAAAGATGTTACTACTCATTACTTGCATTTAATCAATATCCATTAAAATTTTTGCATATTCTGCTTGCAGTTTGCCGTTCTTAGCACTATTGTTCACATCGGCTTTGAATGAAAGCCCAGTTTTAATGATCTACCCCAGTTGTTTTTCACAATATTCTGTTAGGTTCGTTTTTTTATCTGGCTTTCCTTCCAGCCTCGTTTTGCCCGGAAGGGTTTTATTTATATATTTTTTATGCAGGATATACATCATGTCTGACAAAGTAACTGGTACGGTCAAGTGGTTTGACGAGTCAAAAGGTTTTGGTTTCATTTCTCAAGAGTCTGGCCAGGACGTTTTCGCTCACTTCAGCGCAATTCAAGGCGACGGCTTCAAAACTCTTGTTGAAGGTCAACGCGTAGAATTCGTTATCACTCAAGGTAAAAAAGGCCCTCAGGCTGAAAGCATCAACGTGCTTTAATTCTTACCCGAGTTGAAAATTAGCCGGCTTGTCCGGCTAATTTTGGTTTTAGCCCACCGTTTTTAACACTTCCAATTTTCTCATTAACTACGCTTACCCTTAATTACCCACAGCTCTGTTTGCCAACAGCCAGTAACCCGGCTCTTTATGACGGTTATATTCTTGCCAGCAGGTATAAACCAGTTTAATAACATGATCATTGGTTGATGTCGTCGCTTTGTGCAGCAATGGTTCGAAATCAACGTCTGCAACATCAGGCAATGCCACGATACCGTCAAATGACTTACCCGTGCTTAAATACGCTACAACGATACCCTGCCACAAGAATCTTAATGGTTGTTCAGGTTCTTCAATAAACGGAAGTAGTGATTCAAAGGCATGGCAACCTGTTACGGTATGCAATAACGTAAAATCATTCTTTTGCCAGAAAGCATTCAGACAAATCTGACGGATGTGATCAAATGCCAGTATTCTGGGTTGAATGCTAACTTTCTGGCCGCGCAATTCATTAGCAACCTGATTCATTCTGTCCACAATAATACCCGGTTCAAACTGTATCTCTTCACCTGTCGGCGCAACACGTAACAAGATTTCGGCTAGAGATTCATTCGTCTCATTCATCATGACAGGTAGCGGCTGAAACGTTGCATTCCAGTATGCCAGCGCATGAGCGACTTCTTTTTCATCATTGGCATCGACAGCAAAACCAAGACGAATAACCGCATGAAAAGCCGATGCAGATAATCCGGGTAACAAGCCGGGTAACGCATCTTTAATGGTTTGAGCAATGCCTTGTTGGGAAAGTTCTTGTTGATACAGCGTCAAATATGCTTCAAACGTATCCTGATGATCAGATACACGAGTTGAATGTTCGCCGGAGTCTTCGTTAAAGGTTGCCGTCGCTCTGTCCTGAAGCTTTTTACTGTCTAATTCAAAATAAGACGTTAATACCGAGTCAGAAGCCCCCATCGCCGCCAGTGAACGTAATGCCATAGGGAGATGGTTCGCTAATCTGTTGCCATAGACAGGTTGATACTGCTGTGTTTCTTTTATCAGTTGATCAAGTACTGACATAAATCCTCTGTTTAACAAATTTTTGAGCGATACAAGCGATACAACTGCAGCTTTAATGACTCGCACAGAGTAATTACTCTACGAGTAAATAGATATAATTAATAGCGTATTCGCATTTGGTTCATGAATTGATATTTTTTTATACATATTAATGTTTTTAAGACATGATTTTATTAATTTTAAAAAAACCTGATGAATAACTCTTCATTTTCTGACTATTTAACCAGCTTTTATACCCTGTTGACTAACATTATATAAATTAACAAAATTTTACCTCCTCCCTACTACAGACTTTAAAAATCAACGTAGCAATCTTTTTGCATTCCACCGCTGATTTCATACATTTCATCCCAATTCAACCCTGAAATTTATAATGATTTTGATTTGGCTGCCCTGTCAAAAATACCCATTGTCAAATGTTACATTTTTTAATTTACTGTAAATGTCTGCGGAGGAGGAGCAAGTAACAACGGTTAATTTCTATGGCTGAATAACAAGATGTTAAACACCATTGATTAAAACCAACCGTCAGACATTAGATTTATAAACAATTGGAATTTTAATAAATCATAAATGGGGAAATCCTATGAATCTTACTAAAACTTTACTGGGTAAAATTGCGGTAGCATTAACGTTTACGGGTGCAATGAGCGTAGCAGGACAAGCATCTGCAGCATGTATGGCGACTCTGGATGGCAGTAATGAAGTGGTACAAACACTGTATGCCGGACAATCCATTGATGCAGGTACGGTTACATCAACAATCATCGATACAAACGCAGATAGCATTGGTGATACCTTATCGATTACTTACAACACAACTAACGGTTGGGAGTTAAACGAAACACATTTGTGGGTAGGTGACGATCTTCAAAACATGCCTCAAACCCGAAAAGGCTCACCAAAACTGGGCAACTTTCCTTACAACTCAGGCGATATAACCGGCAGCACCTCTTACAACGTTCAAATCAGTTTAAATGTGCTGGGATTCAGTTGTCCGATGGATGACAAAGACTTCCTGGTTGCAGCACACGCAGCACTACAAAAACCAGATGGCAATGGCGGATACCAGACAGAAACAGGTTGGGGTAATGGTGACCGCATCGTTGAAAAAGGCAACTGGGCTACATATTTCTCGGTAACACTCTCTTGCTCATGTGATGACGACAACGGTGGAAATACCGGAAATCATACATGTGAAACAGCATTCGCTTACTTACCATCAGCAAATATGTGTTTCCTGGACATTGACGAAAATGGTGACGGTTCTGGCGACTTTAATCGTTGGGGTTGGTCAAATGGTGAACTGACAGCAGGTTCATACACAATGGATATCTACGCTGGCGCTGGTCGCTGTGACATCAACAAAGGTACTCATGTTGGACACCTGACTGTTGACTATGACGGCAGCACAGCAACAGTAACCTACAACACAACTAACGACTTCACTATGAATGAAACTCACCTGTACGTTGGTAATGATATCCTGGCAAAAGATGTTAACGGTGAAAACACGGTAGCACCTGGCCAATATCCAACCATTCACGAAGGTCTTGATGGTAGCTCATCAGACACTTACATCCTGGACGCTTCTGGTAACATCCATGTAGTAGCGCACGGTGTAGTCTGCGGCGCATACTAAATAGCCATCACTAACACCTTTCATTATTCTCTCTTAAGCCGGTCATTGACCGGCTTTTTTTGAGAAACTACATCGTCGGATATTTTTCAAAATACGCTTTCGCCAGTTCAATAAATTTCTTCACTCGAAGAGATAAAGCGTAACGATGAGAATATACGGCTGAAATCACCAGATTATCAATAGCAACATGCGGCATCACTTCGACTAACAGCCCTGCGCCGACATAATCAGCAACCGAATAACCTGGCGCCTGAATAATCCCCTGATGCAACACCGCAGCCTCGTTCAACAATCGCCCATTATCGGTTCGCCAGGCCCAGTCATATCGGCGCTTTATTCGCTCGCCATCGACATTAAAAATCCATTCATCCTTACGCACACTATGACTAAAAAACAGCAGTTTATGATACTGAAGATCATCCAGTGACTCGGGGCGACCATTTTCATTGAGATAATCAATACTGGCCCACAGTGACAGTCGAGTTGTACTGATTCCCTGGGCGATATAACTGGCATCCGGTAAATGTGGTGCGACTCTGATAGCGATATCGGTTTGATCATCCAATAAATTCACGGGTGTGTTTGATAAATTGATATTCAGCTCTATACCCGGATACTTTCGGTGATATTCCCCTACAAGAGGTGCCAGATACTGTCCGCCAAATTCAACACTGGCCGAAATGGTTAATTTCCCTTTTGGATCAGTTTGCTGCTCCATCATTTCCCGTTCGGTCGATTCTATTTTGTCGATGACAGGCCTGATTTCCCGATAATAATGTTGTCCCAGATCGGTAATTGTTAATTGGCGGGTATTTCGTTTAATGAGCAAACAACCAATGTCTTTTTCCAGTTGTTGGATATAACGACTGACCATGGTTGGCGAAACGTCCAGCCCCCGAGCGGCTGCCGCAAAACTTTCCCGTTCGCAGATCAAACAAAATGCTTTCATTGCCACCAGCTTATTCATTGCGTCATTACCTTTATCTACTTTTTAGCAATTCACCATGTACCAAAACGCCATTTAAAACTAAATCCACTCACTACACAATGACGGATATACATTATGTCCGGTAGATGTCCACTTTTTACTCCCTGGAAGCAGTTATGAAAACAGAAATAAAAACAACACTTAAAAGACTGACAGCAGGCATGATGGTCGCTATGGCACCATCGACAATGGCAGCAACGATTGCACTACAAAACGTCAATGTGGTTGATGTAAACACCCTCACTGTTAATCAATCGCAAACAATCATTATCGAAGACAATATCATCACGACTATTCAAAGCGCCAAGCACATTGATTTAACCCCTGAAACGGTTGGTATTGATTTACAAGGAAAATATGTCATTCCAGGGTTAATCGATGCTCATGTTCACCATGCCACCGATCCAGACTTGTGGGATAACGAGGTCATTACCCGAAAACGCCTTCGTAAACTCCTGCAAGGAGGCGTGACGTCTGTTCGTGATATGGGCGGTGATACTCGCGAATTAGCGTCGGTCAAGCGACAAGCACTCATCGATGTAATTCCCTCACCCGATATTTATTACTCTGTGATCATCGGTGGACCTGAATTCTTTTCTGACCCACGAACGATCAGTTCAGGCAAAGGCCATAAGGCCGGTGAAACAAACTGGATGCGAGCCGTTACTCATGACACAAATCTGGACGATGTGATGTTAAAAGCAGCAGGCACTGGCGCAACGGGCATAAAAATCTATGCCAGCGTTGATGGCAAACTGGTCAAAAAATTAGCCACAGCAGCTAAAAAACATGGTCTGAAAGTCTGGGGACATGCTTATGTTGGCCCTGCTACGCCCGGTGATATGGTCGCCGGAGGCGTTGAAACCATCTCCCACGTACCTGACATTTCGGCAGAAGTGATCGACAACTACAAAGACTGGCGCAGAAAAGATAAATCACCAGACGATCAACAATTAAAGCAGTCGTTTAACCCCGCTTCGTACCAGCAAATTTTCAATCAGATGAAACAAAATGGCACGATTCTGGATGCCACACTGACGGTATTTGAACAACGAAAAGAGCTCAACGACAACACCAACACTCGCTACAAACACGCCACAATGCTAATTCAACTTGCTCATGAGAAAGGTATTAAGATTGCCGCAGGCACTGATGCATTCAGTGATCTTTCTGGCGACGGCAAGCCGATGATTTACAAAGAGCTTAAACTGTTAGTCAACGATGGCGGGTTATCGCCGACTGAAGCGATTCAGGCCGCAACTTTACATGCCGCCGAAGTGATTGGCATCGAAAAAACCACTGGTTCAGTCGATGCCGGAAAAATCGCAAATCTGGTTATCTTACAAGACGATCCGACAGCAGACATAAGCAACATCAGTAGCATAACTCACGTCATCAAAAACGGACGATTCATCCTGCGTGGAGACAACCCGGCACTACCATTTTCAATTGCTCGTCCAGCGGGTGATATGTTGTGGATGAGCGGCCAGGTCGGCAACTTTCCAGGCACCACGACACTTGTCGGTCCTGATGTTGAAAGTCAGATGCATCAATCCATGGTTAATATCGGTGCGGTACTTGCGGAGTACGATCTAACTTTCGATGACGTCGTGAAATGCACCCTGATGCTTGATGATATTAAAGACTGGGCCGATGCCAGTGCTGTTTATAAGACCTTCTTTAATAACAAACTACCCGCTCGAAGTGCCTTTGCAACCGGCGGTCTTGCGCTGGGCGCTAAAGTAGAGATCGAGTGCGCGGCCAGTTTTGTAGAACCAAAGTAAGCAGGACGCAATCACTATGAACAAAACTTTTTATCAAAGAAGATCCCTGTTACAACTGGCTGGTTTCGGCGCTGTTTCAGGATTACTGGCCCCCGGGTTAACTGGCTGTATCACAACAGACAATGCCTCTCGCCGCTGGCAAGGAAACGCAGATTACCAAAACAGTATCGTGATAGACGGTCTGAGTGCGGCGTTCGACCGTGGTGTTGATGCAATTGACCCTGCGCTACTGGCAACATTCAAACGTTCTGGCATCACTGCCGTTAATGCGACAATCCCGTACCCGGGAGACGACTATCAACAAACTGTTGCCAAAATAGACGATACCCTGGCTGTCATCCGTAAATACCCAAACGATTTTCGATTAATTAAAACAGCGGCTGATCTCCATCGTGCTAAAGCGACAAATCAGATTGGGATCATCATGGGATTTCAATCAACTGAAATGTTCGGCAATGATCTCTCGTTAATTAACGCCTTCGCTCGTATGGGTGTTCGGATCATGCAACTCAGTTACAACGGTCCTTCTCAGTTTGGTGCAGGTGGTCTGGTGGCAGAAAATCCAGGACTTTCTGAACTCGGTCGTGAAGCAATTCAGCAGATGGAGGCCAGTAATGTCCTGGTCGATTTATCCCATTCCGGTCAACAAACGGTATCCGATGCCATCAAACATGCAGCCCGTCCTTTGACCATCTCGCACACAGGCTGCAACAGTATTTACCGTCATCCACGCAACAATGATGACGCAGAGCTGAAAGCCGTAGCGGATAAAGGCGGTGTAATTGGCATCTACCTGATGCCATTTCTGGAAGGCGGCGACGGAGAGCTGACCGCTGAGGCTTTCTATCGTCATCTTGATTATGCGATCAATCTGGTCGGTGCCGACCACGTTGCAATTGGCAGTGATCAAGGCATTCAACCAGTCGCGGATGGACCGGAATATCGTGAGATGATCAGAAAAGAGGTAAAACGACGAATTGCCGCCGGCATTTCTGCACCGGGCGAAACACCAAATCGCCCACCGTTTATTCCAGCCCTGAATTCAGAACGTCGTATGGCGATGATCGCAGAAGGTATGGATAAACGAGGTTATAACGCCAGGGAAATCGAACAGGTGATCGGTGATAACTGGTTGCGCTTATTTAAAGCGGTTTGGTAGGTATAGAATCAGTTGCAATCTGTTCGACATCAACTGACAGTTACCCATCTTCAATCGGTAACTGTCTACTAATGGCTGAGCTAGTGCTGGTTTAAAATGAACTTCAGGCTGCATCGTTCAATACCCGCTAATTGAAGTACGAATCGAACGTAGAAAATACTCGTTCCAGTTGCAACTCTACCTGCTGCACGGCATCTTCAACATCATTCCGGGCCTCTTTGATACACAACTCAAGATGGCCGGATGATGCGACAACTCCCGTTAAACCCAGATAGCCCGCTTGTCCTTTCAATGTATGTGCTTCCCTGGCTGCTTCAGTCATTTTCACCTGACTTATCAATACACGAACATTATTGCCAAACTCATTCTGGCTTTCCTTAAACTTACCGTACATACGTTTAAGGATGCTTATGTCGTGCCTGACATGCTTTAAAGCAACATCAATATTGATTTCGTTTATATTAGAAAAATGTAACTTTATATCAGGTTGCTCCGGTAGTTGCCTGCTAACGTCTCTGCGAATAGTTTTATCTTTCAACCAATGATGAATTTTGTTGTACAGTAAATCGATATCAAGAGGTTTTGCCAAATAATCGTTCATACCACACTTTCTAATTAAATCGACATCCGCTTTCATCACATTTGCTGTTAAAGCAATTACTGGCAGGTCTTTCAATGCGGGGATACTGCGAATAGCTTCTGTTGCCTCATAGCCATCCATAACTGGCATCTGACAATCCATCAGCACCAAATCAAAACATTCTTGCTCTAAAAGAGCCAACGCTTCCTGTCCATTACTCGCAACAACAACATTAATTCCAGCTCGTTCGAGTAATTCCTCAACAATTTCCTGATTAAAATCATTATCTTCAACTAATAAAACTCTAAGATTATTAATTTGTTTTATACTTTCGATTATTTTTGTGTCATCAATCAGATTAACACTCATCCTTGGCGATGGTTTTCCCTGTTGTCGATCCAATGTTAATGTGAAAAAGAATGTTGAACCCTGACCTTCAGTACTATTGAATCCAATTTCTCCGCCCATAATTTGTACCATATTTTTGCATATCACCAATCCCAGTCCTGTACCTCCAAACTTTCGTGTTGTAGATGCATCAGCCTGGGAAAAAGCATGAAATAGTCTTCCCTGCCTGACATCAGGAATGCCAATACCATTGTCAGAGATAGAAAATAACAGTTCCGAAGTTTCAATAGTTGTTGCTGTTGTAGAAATCAAGGCGGTAACTTTGCCATATTCCGGCGTGAATTTTATGGCATTATTAATGAGATTCAGTAATATTTGCGCAATCTTTAACGAATCACCGATCAGCGCAGTGGGCACGTCAGATGCGACATCGAAAGAGAGATTTAATCTTTTTTCTTCTGCTTTTATTTGAGAAATTGCCTGCACGTATTCAATCACATCTTCAAGTCGAAACTTTGTGTTTTCAAGTTCAAGTTTTCCCGCCTCAATTTTTGACAGATCCAATACATCATTAATAATACAAAGCAAACTTTTTGCTGAACGATTAATTTTAGACAAATAGTCCTTTATTTTTTGGGGATTAATATCAGTCAATGCAAGATGAGATAAGCCAATTATTGCATTCATTGGTGTTCTTATTTCATGTGACATATTGGCTAAAAACGCAGACTTTGCCCTTGTTGCACTTTGTGCTTCTTCCATGGCATTTACCAATTTCATTTCAGACTCTTTTCGGTAGGTAATATCTCTGATCAAGGCTGTAAAATGCACAGCTGTACCGATACGAGTTTCAACAACTGCTAAATCAATTGGAAATGTCGTACCATCCTTTCGGCGTGCAGTTACTTCTCGTTTATTATTTACTACCTTTTGAATGCCGGTCCGATAGTAATTTGTCAAATATTGATCATGCTGAGAATGGTCAGGATCTGGCATCAGCATCTTCACATTTTTACCTAAAACGTCTTCTTTGCTATAGCCAAAAATAAGTTCAGCCGCCGGACTAAATTCTTCAATGATCCCAGCGGTATCAATTACGATAATAGCATCAGCCGCTGTATCAATGATGGCTTGCATTCTTGCTTGATTTTCAAACAAACTCTGTTCTTTCTTTTTTTGCTCAGTAACATCCTGAACGATTCCAATCACCTTTAATTCGTTAACGCCTGGCGAAGAAATTTTTTCAGCCATTAGCCGTATATATCGTCGGTGACCAGCCAAACTCACCTGCAAATTCAAACTGGTTATTGGTACATTCTTGTCAAGAATAATTTGGATTAACTCCCGGTCAGAAATTGAATTATTCTCCACATGAGCAAAAAGTTGTTCGGGTCGCTGAATTTTTTCTTTTAGAATGCCCATGATCTCACACGCTTCTGGTGAGAAGTTACATTTCAGTGTTTCCAGGTTTATTTCCCAAAGACCTAATTTAGCCATGTTTTGTGCTTGTTTGTACGCAACATTCGCATTCTGTAGTTCTGAAGTTCGCATGTTGACTCGAAACTCCAGTACTTCAGCAATCTGCTCAAGTTCAGTGATTTTTGACAATAATGTCTTTCGCATCAGATCAAATGCTTCGGCAAGCACTACAAATTCAATACAACCTTTTGCAACCAGCTGCCTCGTATAATCACCCTGTGTCAACGCCGACGCTTGTTTTACAAGGCTACTCACCGGACTAAGTAGATATTTTTTTATAAAAACAATGATGATAAACAGTAGAAAGAAACCACCTGACCACAGCCAGGTCATTTCCTGGTTCATATATTTTTCCAACTTTCGTTCAGCAAGACTTAAATCGTAACGTATAAATACTAATCCTCGTCGAGTTGACCTGAGCTCATTTGGAGAAGGCATCGCAAAACTCAAAATCGCCTCCATCGTTTTTCTATCTGGCGACTCGTAAAATTGAATAGTTTTTAGCCTTCTGGCTTGAGCCCGCTCTTGTGTCGTCGTCAATTGACTTAATGCACTGATAGGTTTTTTTGTAAAACGTTGACGATTGGCAACGATTATTCGTCCACTTTCATCACTCACCGCTACAGCAAGGACTTCGGGTATTGTACCCATGACAGATATATCGTGATGCGTTCGTTCGATATCATCCCTGATGATGTCCAGTTCAACTCGTGATTTTAAAGACAGCAACAGATAACTAATCTGGGATAAATTGCTTTCTTCAATCACATGTTTACTGCTTACCTGAATCATCCTTGCGCTTGTCGCCATTGAAATAAGTAACGTCATAACGATACCCAATGATATCCATACCGTTATGGTATTAACCTTAGAAATCAGCCAGTTCATTTCACAAATGATGCATCAAAGTTATCAATGACGGTTACTTTCCGCTCAAGAATATTGGTTTCGTAGAGCACCTGATTTAAAAATTCCGCCGTTTCTGATAGTCCTTTATTGCTTCCTGAAATTGACAACAATGAATGGTTGAGCGCCCGGCCAGGAAACTTGAGCCCGTTTAGTGCATGTCTGAGCTCATCAGGCTTTATATTCATACGGTGAGACATTGTGGTTAAAGCTATATCAGGCTTATTCTTAAGAATTTCTAACGTTTTAAAATGTCCATTAACTAAAGTCTGAATAGAGTCACGATACTCATTAATTTGTGATTTTCTTATGACTAAAACATCGACTATTTTTCCAGGTATGTGAGAACTATCGAATATCACTGAATATCCTTTTGAAATCAGTTGAGTAGTAACTGGTTCAAACGTGATTACGGCATCAACATCGCCTTTCAAAAAGGTTTTATAATGATGATTAACGTGTGCATGTACCGGGTAAATGTCAGCCAACATCAAGTCTGCCTCCATTAGAATCTCATGCATCATCAACGCACCCAGCGCTGTTTTTTCATATAAAATACGTTTTCCTTTCAGATCCTGAAGATTTTTGATGCCCTCACGAACAATTAGCGTGTCAGATCCGTTCGAAATGTCCATCACAAGAAAAATTGCAATATCTACACCATCACCTTCCAGAGAGATAGCTTCATCAAGTGTTAATGCCGCCACCTCAATCCGATTATTCAGGAATGCTTCCATCGTGTCCGTTGCCGACAACAATTCAATAAGCTTTATGTTTTCAGGGAGATAGCCCTGTTCTCTGGCAAGATATAACGTTTCATAGCCTGGCCATACATTAGTTCCTACTCTTAACTGACTTTCTTCATGCTCCACACATCCGGTCAGTAGGAGCAAACTCATAAAAACTGTAATTTTCAAGCTCACCATCTTAGATTCTATTAGCAAGCTTTTCAGAAATTTGATCATGTTATTTCTATGTCTCCTGAATTAGGGTTAAACCCCGTTATCGGAAATATAGTTTGCTTTATTGGCAACTGCCTAATTAGTGTTCTAGCTTTTACTCTAAGAGGTAATCTATATCAGGCTGGGTACATGACTCTGCTGCGTGATTTGTAAATGGTATTGCACAAGAGGAGTTCTGACGTGACAGTAGCTTTAAATATTGAATCTTTAAAAATTCTGGTGATTGATGACGACCCCTTTACTCAGGAATTTATAAGTCTCACGCTGCAATCACTCAACATTCAATATTTCGAGAATTGCTTATCCGGTAGTGATGCAATCAAGCAAGTTAACGAAGGGCAGGAATATGATGTCATTATTATTGATCTAAATATGCCTGACATGGATGGAATTGAAGTCTTGAGGAATCTGGCTGAAAGCCAGTTTAAAGGATCAGTAATATTACTTAGTGCTGAAGATCATCGTATTCTGGATACAGCAAAAAATCTGGCAATGGCGCATCAGCTTAACCTGACAGAGGCACTTAGCAAACCAGTCTCATCAGAAGTGCTAAAAGATGCATTAAGTAAATCAATCCAAACCATAACTTTAAAGCATAAACACACACATAATAAATTCACGCTTCAAGAATTAGAGCTTGCAATCCAAAATCATCAAATTATTCCTTATTTTCAGCCACAGATACGTCTGTCAGACAATGCTTTTCAAGCTGTTGAAGTTTTGGCCAGATGGCAACATCCAGAAAAGGGGCTAATGAGTCCCGCACATTTCATCCCTTTAGCTGAAAAGGCAGGCGTTATTGACTCATTGACCCACTGTATTTTCAGTCAGGCGTTACGTGACCTGTCACAGCTAACACAATCTTTGCAAACAACTATTACGCTTAGTATAAATCTATCGGCCAACTCTCTATGCAACATCGACTTGCCTGAAATCCTGGAACAACAAGTCACTGAGACAGGTTTAACATGCTCAAATATAGTTCTTGAGATAACAGAAAGCAGACTGATACAAAATCTGGTCGCTTCACTGGATGTATTGCTTCGACTTAGATTAAAAGGCTTTGGGTTAAGTATCGATGATTTTGGAACAGGATATTCAAGCCTGGAACAGCTAAAAAAGATTCCATTTACTGAATTAAAAATTGATCGAAGCTTTGTTCACAACACCCAAAACAATGAAGCGTCCAGTGCTATCCTTGTATCCAGTGTTGAACTCGCCAGAAGACTAAACATGAAAGTCGTCGCGGAAGGCGTTGAAACGGCGAACGATTTAGCCGTTGTCTCGTCTTTGAATTGTGACCTGGCTCAGGGTTATTTTATTGCAAGGCCAATGTTACCTTTGGATTTACCTCGCTGGTTTAATGAATGTCCATTACTACCTCATCTAAGTGATAATTCTAACGGAGTTTCCAATGGCTAACATTCTAATTGTCGATGATGATGAATTTGTACTGGAATACTTAACAGGGGCTCTATCCGAACAGCATTCCATCGAGACAGCCGCAACCGGATTAAAGGCACTCGAAATACTGACTGATTTCTCAGCAGAACTAATTGTCATGGATATCCAAATGCCAGACATGAATGGCTATGAAACCGCTAGCATCATTAGACAATCGGACAATAAATTGCCGATTCTTTTTTTATCTCGTCTAAGCTCTCTTGATGAACGGTTAAAAGCTTATGACGCTGGTGGTAGCGACTTTATTAGTAAACCTGCCGATCCTGAAGAACTTACAAAAAAAATTAATATATTACTGGCCTCGACTGAACATCAGATACATCAAGATGCCGATGAAATTGCGATAAAAGCCTTATCAGATTTATCTTATCTGGGACAAATTATTAGTTTTCTACGTAACTCTTGTCGCTGTCGAAACATGCCCCATCTGGCCAATGAAATTTTTACACTTACCAAATTATTTGGGCTTAGGTGCTCTTTAGTAATCAGAGATAATGATCCGGTCTGTTTTTTCGATGATGAGATAACGAAAAATATTGATTCAGCTCTGCTTGAGTCTCTGAATGGTGCCCAAAAAATTATGGAATTTGGAAATCACAGAGCGGCTTTTAATTGGCAACATGCTTCTTTACTGGTTAAAAACATGCCAAAAGATACAGAAGCAGCAGGCGCAATGAGAGATTATTTAGCTTACATGATGGATGGAATCGAGCAGTGCGTTAGAAAAATCATTGTAGAGTCAACGTTAAGGAGAACTGTGCAACAATTCAGTGATCAGAATGATGATATAAAAAGAAGTATCTTTGCGGTTGTTGACGATCTTGAAATCCAACTTGAACAACTCTTTAATTCTCTGGATATCAATGACGAGATATCCTCCTCTACAGAATCCAGGCTAATTTCTCTGATTAATACAGCCAAAAATAAAGCTGCCAATAAGCTTCAATCTGGCGAAGCCATTGAACAGAGACTTAATCAGCTACTGTCTTTAATGGAGCAATCCGAAGAGGACCCACCAAAGCCTGACTGTGAATTATTTTAAACAAACCTGATGGTTCTATTGATCTTTCAAAGTAACTTTTCAGCTATTTGCCAGGTACAAAAGAACCGGAAGTAAAACTTCCGGTTCTGTCATTTACATTGCGTCAATCGACACTCATCAACGAACACTTCGCTCGCTAACACTGCGCGGTTAACTCATCCTCTGAGGCAGAACCAGCACTCAACATCTGTTGAGCGTCTTTTGGTAACACAATATACCAGGCACGTAAGTTTTTAATGATCTGATAACCACACGTTTCATCAACTTGTGAACCACGGATCACTTCTTTCTTACCGCCGGATTCACGAAACCAGGTCTTAGCCGCTAACGGTGTATCACTGAATCCTCCAGTGAGTTCTTTTTTCACCACGCCCATAGCCACTGACAACATGTCAGCTAACAGCTTTTTGACCAGGGTTTTATCCTGTTCTAATAGCTTGATACTATCTTCATTGCTCAATGCTGGCGCATAGACTTGTACGAGGTTGCTGTATTTAAAACGTTTTGTCTGACCCCGTTTTACCTTTTTCTCCGGCACCCAGGCAATCAACTTAAGCGACAGCTCTGTCATGTTGTGGTTGCTGAAAAATATCGGTCGGACATGCAATTCGTCATTCGTAAGCGCATCACCCGGAATCCGTTGATGATTAAGTTCACCTAACAGCGAGTCGAGCTTTATATCCTTAGTCAGGTTGATCAACGGTTGAATCTGAGCGTTTGCAGTTAGCTGCTCAGCTTCTCGCTTGCTATTGCGTTCTGCGTTGATAATAGAAGAATGCGTACCAATCTGGACTAACAAACCAGCAACACCGCCACCACCCTGATACAAGATTGGTGTGGCTGCTGCTTCATCGTGTCGCTGATAGTCACCACGCATATCAACCATTTCATTGCCATCAAAGCCAAACTTGAAGGTTGCTGGTGTAAAGTGATCCTGCTTTAACGTGTTGACGTGTCGAGTGTAATCGTCGGTGTACGGCGTACTTCCACACCCGACCAGCGTCAGAATCATACCGAATAGAAAAACTCGTGATTTCATGAGACTGCTACCCAATTAATTAAATAGCAGTACGAATTTTGTCTTTCGTATTCTCAACAGCCTGGTAATACGATGTTGTAACACCCGGATAATTCGGTCCTTCATCCCATTCGCCAACAGGTTGAATTCGAGTATCCAGCTCCAGATATTGCACATATGCATTGGTATCCAAATCAACAGCGAACAATAAGCCAGAAACATAACCCTGAGGATCACCATTCGGAATATAGTTGCTGAAGCTACGGTAAGCACCATGCGCGTAAACCTGGAAAACAACCAAAACATCGATGTCTTGTTCATCTTTAACCGAACGGAAATCAGTTTTTGCGTAACCCGGGCTTGATTTAAAGCTTTTCAGCTTATCAATTGGACGGAATAGTTCGACCATCTTTGCATTAGGAGCCAGTTCTTTGAACTCTGATAACACCAGCGTTTTCATGTTTTGCAATTCACTGTCATCAATCGCTCGTTCAAGGTGTTTATCCAGTGAAGACGTTAATGAAGAAGCTACACCGTAACAAAGTAAACAGGCCGCGCCATAAATATGCGTTGTTGCCTTCTCTGCGGGTGCAACAAACACAACGCCGACTTTTAGATCTTTGTTTGCAAAAACATTCTTATCCATAGTGACCGTTGGTTGCGGCGTTGAGCCACAAGCTACTAACGTAAGGGTAAACGCTAACGCAACAAATTTTTTGATTGTTTTTCCTACATTTCTCATTTGAATATCCCAATATAAATTTTGTGTCCAGTTACAATCAGGCCGAAAAGTCTGTGACCATAATCCTTGTTTTATTATTGTTTTTATCGATTTAAAACTTCGACTGTTAAGCCCTGCCAATTAAATAACCAGCACTCACAGTGAAATAGTTTGTTTTCAATAAGATACATATACCCATTGAAAATCTGATATATCTTATAACCGAGATAATTGTTGTACAAGATTTTTATAAATCATCAATAAGAAGAGAAAATGAGGATCAAACCAGGGTGAGAATTAAGGCGCTGGACCAGCATCTGTTGAAGTAAGCCCCCGGTATTAAACTGTCGTATTCCCGGGGCGAATTTACCAGTAAGTTCAGGTTAGGCGAGATGGAGATTACAACCAGGGACTCATTAAACGGTCAATTTGTTCCAGCACAGGAGCCACCTTACTATCATCCATCGCGTCTGGATGCGGATCGGCAAACTGTGCAATGTCATTATCGAAATATTGCCCGGTCGCTGTTACAAATTCATCAGAAACGGCTGCTCTCATCAGAATATTAGCGCCAATGCCCAAATCGCCGCCAGCAACGCCATATGCCTGCGTTACCATCTTACTGCCTAACAAGGATTTCGGATTTACAGCAATCAGTGATGACACATTGCCCGGTTTCAACCCCTGGTAACGTGACCACATGGTCAAAGCCAGTTTACTCTGCGCATAAGCAACACTGTCGCTCAAGGTTTTTTCTCCAGCCATTGCAGTCAAATCAACAGGTGCTTGAGCCGCAGAAGAAACATTGATAACCCTGCTGTGAGGATGCAATACATCACGCAATTTATTGGTTAATAACCACGGCGCAAACGTATTAACCGCAAAGCGGATATCAAACCCATCAATCGTTTTGTCCGGTTTTGCATTAAAAACACCAGCATTATTGATCAGAACGTCCAGCACTTGTGCTTGTTCTCTCACCTGTTCGGACAGCTTCACGACATCGTCCATCATCGACAAGTCTGCGAGTAATGTCTTCACCGGCCCTGAATTTTTGACCATAGCAACTTCTTCTGCGGCACGAGTCAATTTCTGAGGATTTCTACCATGCAAGTACAGTGTATGCCCTTCTGTTGCTAACATTTTAGCGGTCTCAAGGCCAATACCATCCGTCGCTCCAGTGATCAAAATCGATTTCATGTTGCTCACCTCCGTTCATTTCATTAAAGATTGCGCGACCAGAACACGCATAATTTATCGGTGTAGCGTAACAAGCATGAATACGACTGATAATGGGGAAATTTGTGTAATGAGTTTTTTGAATTGATTGATAATGACAGTCAGCCAGCTTAATGCTGGCTGCTATTTACAGACTTGCTGAATCTGTCAGGACTCAGGTAACCAGTTTATTGGCGAACGCATCCAAAAACTGAGCATCATTCGGATTAACATGCGTGAATGCAATACCCATTTTATTGTCGTTTTCTTCTTCGTCTTCCAGCAGGTATTTGACAATTCCCTCGATCGTAAAAATATGAGAAAGATCATCAACGGTCACCGTAAAATTCAACATGATTTTTTCATTGGGTTCGATACGATACTGACTGGCAATCATCGCACCGCCCCTGCTCACGTTAGAAATCACAATATCGTCAAATTGATTTTCTTTGTGAACCAGAACACCATGCCACTCAGAACGGCGACGAACAAACTGACGCTTTTCACCATTTGGACCTTCGTCCTGATGCTCATCGCCATTTTCCACGCTGTCTGGTTCTAAATAACTGTCTAATAGTTGATGAAGGTTCTCGTCTTTGTTCATGGTGGTTGCCTTCCAAAACGATTATTCAGATTGATTTTGTTTTTCACGACGACTGATGACTAACTTGAACTCTCGTTCCAGTGATGTGAACTCATCGGTCTTCGTATTAAAATCTTTGTTACGCTTAAGTGTTTCAAACGATTTTTTACTTTGCAAGGCCATATCGTTTAACAGCTTGTATTTCTTCATGAAAATCAAAGAAACTTCTAACCAGGCCAGATTAATTGCAGAATATTCCGGATTTTTATCCAGCCCATACTTCAAAATATCAGTCGCTTTTTCTTCCTGTTCTTTTTCAACCAGCTCATAAGCCAGTTCAATCAAGATATCAGCCTCATGTTCCTGACCTTCAACAGATGGCTTTCGCATCAGTTTCTTTGTGCGATTATCAATGCGTTCCAATGTAACCAGATTACCACCTGTCGTCAGCCAGTTCTGTACCAGTTCATTAGCCTGCTTACTTTGATTAGCTAACCTTAATATAACAACGGCATCCACAAACACCATCTTTTGCATCACCGTTGATTGCAGATTGTTGATGTTGCTCAGGGTCTCCTGAGCCTTTTCCAGATTGCCATTCTCAACATCGTTATAGGCTTCTAATAACGCTTTATGGGTTGTAACGAACCCGGCAAACGGAAATCTGGCAGACGCTTCAGCAAGGTATCGAACACCATGACTGATGGCTGAAGTTACCGTTGTGTCCTCACTATTCTCCGCCTGACGAACCAACAAACTCGCTATAAGATGATAATGATTAACATGGTTATCATCCTCGTTATCAGCCTGCTGTGAGATTTTCTTTATTAGCCGCTTCACCGCAAACAGTGCATCTTCATAGCGGTTAGTGTTACTGGCAGAGCGACTTAAACCTTCCAGCGCACTATCAATCTCAGGGCAGATTTTTAACGCCTGTTTGAAACAATCTGCGGCCTGCGCAGAATTGTTCTGAGCATGTAATAGATCACCTTTTAACACCAGGCTGTTTACACTTAACGGATACTTCTTCAAACATGCCGTAATTTCATCCATCGCCACATCATGCATGTTCTTTTTAACCAACGCTTCGATACGACTGGTACGGATCCATTCAACATCAACTTCTGACATCAAAAACTCGGTGTAATCAATAATCCGCCCAAAATGTTGCTGTTGGCGAAGAATCTCAAGCTTTTGCCGCATACACCAAAAATACGCAAATGAACGTTTTCCTGAATTCAGGATATCGTTAATTTCGCTGAATGCACCATCATAGTCTTTAATAACCAGTTTTCGTCGAACTGAACTGGTATCTCTTTGTTTCTGTAGTGATTTTGATACGCGCTGATTAAAAACTGAAATTTGATAAGGTTTGAGCAGTAGCTCATCAGGTTGGGCATTAACGACGGAAATAATATTCTGGCGGGTTTGTTCAGAGAGTAACACGACAATAGAGGGTTCAAAAAAGCGCTCTTCTTTCATTAGCTTTATCAGGTGAGTCGCATTTTTGCCGTCATTTAATTCAAACTCAGTGACGATAAGATTGTATTCGGTTTGATGTAATTCTCGGATCGCGGCATTAACGGTCTCTACATGAGCCGTTTCCAGATCTGGATAGCCTGGCAAGCTATTAAGCAATTGTTTGGTAGTAAAAGCAGAGAAACTGTTGGTATCAACGATGAGCGCTTTCACTGAATCGCCGGAGTTCCAGTGACGGCGGAATGTCGGATTCTTTTGCTCCGACCTGGATTGCTCTTCCTGTTGTGTTGGTTCACCGGTTTCCTGTGAGACATTGCCTGACGAGTTGTTCTCATCATCAACCTTCCCATCAACTATCGGCTCTTCCAGTTCAGCCGGAGCAGGTGCCACATTTTGTTTTTGCTTCAATGAATTAGACTCACCAATAGTAATACTGCAAGAAAAGTCAGATAAACCAGCCAGAACACAGTTTTTCCGTCCAGCAATGTTCCGATTACCTTCAAGCGTTAAAACAGTCACCAGACTCCAAGATATAGCCTGCCGGAATTAATTGTCAACAGTACCTTATTGCCATGTATGTTTCTTTAAATAAAGAAGAAATACTTCATTATCCTGATTTCTTTTCATTGATACCCATTCATATTATCTGGTTTTTAATGCATACGATTGCATTAATTTACCAACCGATTATTGGTTTATTTGATGACCAGATGAGAACTGGTTAATGCATATCTAATCAACACAATTATAGATGAATTTTTTATGAAATATGTTTTTACCTGAAACAAAAACATTATATTAACATTGTTAATTAATTGTTTTGCTTATCAAGAAAAAATCTAAAAATGGATCTTTATCAGGTAAAGAGAATTCGGCTAACAACTGCTAATGTAGCTTTATCTAATTGACTAATATATTATTTAATATTCTATTTTTGACTTTTAATTCCAATTCGCTATATACATTTGGTTATATTTTGACCTCTCCGAGATGTAAACCTAAATATATCCTCCAACAGAAAAATCCACTTATAATATTGTTTTTATTGTATTTATATCATCATTTGGCTTACGTGATTTCAGCTTACACTTGTAAGTCTACTTTAATCCATGTCCCAGACGATGAAATAGCAATTTCTTTCATTCACACAAAAATAAATGTAACAAAAAAGTTGCATTTAAAGATGCAGGAAAATACTATCTTTTAAAGAGCGTTTACATGAATGACATTTTCATTAAACATAAATGGGTGATATTTACTTTATCCACCATAAATCTGTAGATTAGATTAATCATTAACGTGTATATCTTTGGTCCAGATTAAAACCAGACGCTGAATAAAAATACTAATACCCGCGTTTATGGCTATTAAAATAATAATAACAACTAAAAGTTCTAAAACTGCATAAGTTTAAATCGAACAATAATAACAAATATAAATTCCGGTGATTTTTCAATCGCCGGGGTACTGGTTATCGATTGGGATTAAAAAAATGAGAGTTGCTGTTATCGGAGCGGGCACTATGGGGCGTGACATAGCCCTGAACCTCGCTGCTTTTGGTATCAAAACCGTGTTAAAAGACACAAATCCAGGTGCTTTAGACGAAGCAAAAGCATCGATTCGTCAAAATCTACGTTTGTACAAGATGACAAATCCGGCCTACAAAACGCTGGATAAAAGCGCATTGGATTCCTTAATTCATTACACATTAAGCTGGGATGAGTTCGATCAGATTGACTGGGTTATCGAAAACATTCCTGAGGAATGGTCGCTTAAGGAATCGCTTTACCGCGAATTAGCCGATATTTGTTCACCCGAAACTGCTTTCGGTGTGAATACCAGTTGTATCTCGATCACAAAAGTGGCAGCTCTCATGCCACAACCACAAAATGTTATTGGCATGCATTTTATGAATCCAGTGCCAATGAAACCCGCAGTTGAAACGATTAAAGGCTTTCATACCAGTGATGAAACCATCAATCGTGCTAAATCTTTACTCAAATCGATGGGTAAAAAGATGATCCTGGTGAATGACTTTCCAGGATTTGTTGCCAATCGATTATCACACCTCTTCATGAATGAAGCCGCTTTCTTAGTTCAGGACCAGGTTGCCGATCCCGCAGCCATTGATGCGGTCTTTAAAGAAGGTTACGGACATGCGATGGGACCGCTTGAAACAGCCGATTTAATTGGCCTGGATACCGTCGTCAGCTCGCTCAAAATCCTGTACGACAGTTACCAGGACTCCAAATTTCGTTGTTGCCCGTTACTCCAAAAAATGGTCGATGCCGGCCTGCTTGGTAGAAAAAGCGGCCACGGTTTTTACAAATACTAACGATACAACTGACGTTTCGTCAGCTTAACTCACGGTTTTAACCCTATTTAGGTAAATCGACATGACCAGTGCATCTGAAATCCGTAAACACGTTAAGTGCGTAGTCTGGGATCTTGATCATACTCTCTGGACCGGCGTTCTCGTCGAAGGTGACGAACTCACGCTAAAGCCACAAATAGTTGATGTTATTAAAGCTTTAGATTCAAAAGGCATTCTGCAATCGATTGCTAGTAAAAATAACTATGACGATGCCATCGAAAAACTTAAAGAATTCGGGCTGAATGACTATTTTTTATACCCACAAATTAGCTGGAATCCTAAATCATCTGCTGTAGCGACCATCAGAGAGAAGCTAAATATCGGCATCGACACCTTTTTATTCATTGATGATCAACCGTTTGAACGTGACGAGGTTCAGGCATTACATCCCGATGTGGAATGTATTGACGCCGAAGAATACCAGGCCTTGCTTGAACATCCCCGTATAGAAACCATCAAGTTGACCGATGACGCAGCACAACGACGTATTCGTTATCTGGAAGACATGAAACGTCAGACTGATGAACAAGAATTTCAGGGCACGCCAGAATCTTTCCTTGCCGAACTGGATATGGAATTCACCATTTCAGCAGCGCAACCGGAAGATCTCCTTCGCGCTGAAGAACTGACCGAACGTACTAACCAGTTAAATTCAACGGGTATTACTTACGACAGAGAAGAACTTACTCACTTCATGAACTCATCAACGCATGAGCTACTGGTTTGTGAATTAAAAGATAAATACGGTTCCTACGGCAAAATTGGTCTGGCCCTCATCGAAATTGGCGATGACAGCGACATGATTAAATTGCTGCTAATGAGTTGCCGAACGGCAGCCCGAGGCGTGGGCAGCGTGTTACTGAGTTACCTGATGAAACAAGCGCAACAGCGACGCCATACGCTTCAGGCGCAATTTAAACGTACATCAAGAAATCGTCAGATGCTGGTGACTTATCAGTTTGCTAACTTCAAAGAAATTACCCGTGATGAAGAAGGCAACATATTGTTTGAAAACGATTTATCACTTGTTCAGGACTACCCGGACTACATCAAAGTCATTATTGAATAACGATTAAACGCAGACTAAGACAGATAAACGAGAGAACGCAGCATGTCACATACAGAATTTAGCCGAGACAGCCTGAGAAAATTCATCGAAAGCAACATGAATGTTTTTGATGATGACGTGGAACTGAATGACGACACCAACATCTTTACCAGTGGTTTCGTTAATTCCATTTTCGCCATGCGTTTACTGAACTTCCTGGAAAGTGAATACAACCTGGAAGTGCCGGACGATGAAATTGTGCTGACAAACTTCAGTTCAATCGACGCAATGCACTCACTGGTGAGCAAATTACAAGAGGCATAATCATGGCTGACTCAACCCATCCATTACTTGAAGTGGCAAAACAGTTTTCAACGGATGTATTACGGCCCAACGCGGCAAAATTCGACGCAGATCAAGGCGTTCCGGATAGTGTACTACGGGAAATGTGTACCTCAGGACTGGCAGGTGCAGTATTACCAGAGGAGTACGGCGGCGCCGGAATAGACGCATTGACCTGGGGGCGTATTACTGAAGAGATAGGCGTGGGTTGTGCGAACACCAGAGCATTGCTAACCGTACATTCCAGCCTGGTTGGCGAAACCATCGCCAGACTCGGTTCTGATGACCAGAAACAACACTGGCTACCTCAGCTGGCTACCGGAGATCGGATTGCAGCATTTGCCCTGTCTGAAAAAGATGCCGGCTCAGATGCCAGCGCCGTTTCAACCCGATTTGAAGAAAAAGATGACCATTACGTGCTAAACGGAAAAAAGAAATGGATCACCTATGCCGCTGTAGCCGATCTTTTTCTCGTCTTCGCCGCTAATGAAGACGGAGCCACAAATGCATTTTTGGTTGAACGTGAACGTAAAGGATTGAGCACCACGCCTATGTCCGGTTTGTTAGCCAGCCGAGGTGCTCATCTGGGTGAAATTACCTTCGAAAACGTCACGGTGCCTAAAACCAATCTGATTGGCCGCCCTGGTATGGGGTTCACTTTTGTAGCGAATCAAGCCTTGTTTTATGGTCGCTTCAGCATTGCCTGGGCAGGTGTCGCCATTGCTCGTTCTGCACTGGAAGAAATGGTCACCTGGTCACGAACTCGTAAACAGTTCGATAAAAAAATCAGCCAACATCAGCTAATTCAAGCCATGATTGCCGATGGCGTCACATCAGTTCATGCCGGTCGTGCCATGTGCGAAAAAATCTCGCATATGAAACAAGCCAACGATGACGCGGCGGTTATGGAAACCAATGTCACCAAATTATTCACCTCACGTATTGCCACCGAAGTTGCCAATAACGCCGTTCAGATTTTTGGTGGTAACGGACTCTGGCAAGCCTACCCTGCTGAGCGACTCTATCGTGAAGCCAGGGTATTAGAAGTCATCGAAGGCACAACGCAGATTCAACAGATGATGATTTCAAATTACGGGCTGAGACAGTACTTCAAACCAGGACTGAAAAAGCTCTACCCAGAATAGATTAAGCATTTAAAAACAAATATTTATAAGTGACCTGGTTGTATGTCACCAGCCGTCTGCAACCTGAATTCAGGACTGACCAAACAGTCAAACAATTATAAAAACGACGTGTAACTAGCTATGTTCGAATTTAAAACGCTGAACGACGCACTGCTCGCCAGTGCGCAAACCGACAAAGGCATCTGGTTTGTCTCAAGCTTTACTGATGAAGAATTTTTGTCATATAAGCAATTGCTGGACAATGCAAAATCCTGCCTTGCGGCCCTACAAAAACACGGTGTCAAACCAGGTGATGAGCTGGTACTTCAATACACGTCGTTACAAAAACTCATTGAAGCTTACTGGGCCTGTTTACTCGGCGGCATTGTGCCGATTCCGCTGGAAAAAGGAGAAAAGCCCGACAACGGCATGAAAGTGTTGCAGGTCTGGCGTCAACTCAATAACCCTTTTCTCGCCGCTGACAACGAAAAGATTTACGACAAACTCCTGAAACATGCCACTCGCTATGATGACGAACTGGATTCGCTGGCACTCTGGCATAACGATATCGTACCAAGATGTTTTAATCCTGAAGATTATGACGTTAGCGCCGAAGATGCCGTGTTACCGGACGTTTCAGAACAAGCTATCGCATTTATTCAGTTTTCTTCGGGTTCTACCGGATCGCCAAAAGGGGTAGCACTAACACATAAAAATCTTCTCGTTAATATCCGAGACATTATCCACATGTCCGACTGGGAAGAAGGCGATGTGTTCTGTAGCTGGAAGCCGTTGTCACACGACTTTGGCATGATTGGCTATAACCTGGCTGCGGTTGTTGCAAAAACCAACCAGGTAAGAATCCCAACGGATAGTTATATCTGGTCACCTGCATTGTGGATGCATGCTGTACACAAATTCCGTGCAGCAATCCTTGGCTCGCCTAACTTTGGATATCGTCACTTTTTAAAGCTTTACAATCGTCGTAAAAAACAGGACTGGGACTGGGATCTGTCTTGTGTAAAAGCAATTCTGAACGGTGCTGAGCCGATTTCCGCCAAGCTTTGTAATGAGTTTATGGTCGAAATGGGACAGTACAAAATGCACCCGAAAGCCATGCGTCCCATTTACGGGCTGGCTGAAGCATCACTGATCGTTTCTTCCTGTCAATTTAACGATGGCGTCATTGAACACTTTGTTCACCGCGAATACCTGCATGTTGGCGACAAGATACAGTCATTACCAGAAAATGACCCGAATGCTGTCAGTCTGGTTGATTGCGGCGTACCCTACCCATCTACTGAAGTTCGAATCACCGATGCGAACCGTGAGCCACTGCCTGAAGGCGTGGTCGGTCAGGTTGAAATTCGTGGTGACAACGTTACATCGCAGTATTACAACAATCCGGAAGCCTCAGCGAACAGTATTAATGACCAGGGCTGGTTAAATACTGAAGATTTAGGTTTTCTGAAAGATGGTCGTCTGGTATTTGCAAACCGAATCAAAGAAATGATCATCATCGGCGGAATCAACTACTTCCCTCACGATATCGAAAAAGCCATTTTGCGTGTTAAGGGAGACGATGCGCTGAATACTTATATCGCCTGTTCTATTCCTCACCCCGAACAGGAAGGCGAACAACTGGCGGTATTTGTCTACCACAAACGTTCAGCGGAAGAATTTGTACCAAAGGTGCAGGAAGTCCGTGACATCGTCATGGAAAACTTCGACATTCCAGTTAGTTATGTCGTACCGACCAAGTCCATTCCCAAAACGACCAGTGGCAAAGTTCAACGCTACGTTTTAAGAAAGCGTTTCCTGGAAGGCGAATTCGACGATGCACTGAACATCACCGAACAACCCAGACAACTTCCAGTTAATCAGCAGAATGTCGCAAATAAGCCGTCTACAGAGACGACTACAACGAACGATCTGAACAGCATCCAGCAATGGATTCACCAGTTTGTTCTACGTGAAGCAAAGTTGGATGAACTGGATGACAACACCAGTTTCTTCGACCTTGGCATTCCAAGTATGCGACTTATCGACATTCAGGAATCCGTCGAACAGCATTTCTCAGTCGAACTGTCCGATACATCAGCACTGGATTTCCCTAGCGTTCATGGTTTAGCAAGCTGTGTCCACCAGGCCCTGAATCCGGCTGAGAATTCGAGTCCTACTGACACATCAGAAGCGACAGATGAAATATCACCCACAACAACCAATGAGCCCGTCGCCATTATTGGCATGGCTTGCCGTTTCCCGGGCGATGCAAACACGCCGGAACAGTTTTGGGAATTACTCGCCGGTGGCACCGATCCGGTCACAAAAGTCAGCTATGACCGCTGGCCAGGTGTTGATAGCGCCAAAGGGCTGGCGACACGCGAAGGCGGCTTTATCACTCACCCGGAGCTTTTCGATCCTCACTTTTTCGGTATTTCTCCGGCAGAAACAGAATCACTGGACCCGCAACAACGTTTACTGCTTGAAGTAACTCATGAAGCCTTTGAAAATGCGGGATTTGCCGTCCCATCATTGCGAGGTTCTGACACCGGCGTTTATGTCGGTATTTCTATCACCGACTACCTGGCCGTCGGCAAAGAAAATGGTCACCCGACTGGCGCTTACAGTTACACCGGCACCATGTTCAATACCGCAGCAGGCCGTATCGCCTGGGCATTTGACCTGAAAGGCCCGTGTGTTGCCTTGGATACCGCTTGTAGTTCATCGCTGACCGCCGTTCATAATGGCGTCAAAGACTTGCAAACCGGCCATTGTAATCTGGTCGTTGCTGCGGGTGTGAACATCATGACAACGCCAGACGGCCACGTTTGTTTCTCGCAAATGAATGCCCTGTCAGGTACCGGACGCAGCCGCAGTTTTGATGATAATGCTGATGGTTATATTCGCAGTGATGGTTGTGGTGCTGTCGTTTTAAAACGCCTGTCAGATGCTCAACGTGATGGAGATCATGTTCTTGCCGTAATCAAAGGCGGCGCGATCAATCATAACGGTCACAGCGGTGGTTTAACTGTTCCAAGTGGCATCGCGCAGGAAAAACTGATCCGTAAAGCCCAGAAAAACGCTAACGTGACACCAGCACAAATTAGCTATATTGAAGCACATGGTTCTGGTACTAAACTGGGAGATCCACAAGAAGCCTCAGCGTTAGGCCGAGTGTTCGGTGAAACCGGCAACCCAATTTTGGTCGGTGCCGTAAAATCCAACATTGGTCACACCGAAGCAGCAGCGGGCATGGCAGGCTTACAAAAAGTCGTACTCAGCCTGAATCATGGTCAGATCCCTCCTAACTTGCATTTCCATGTACCTAACCGGTTAATTAACTGGCAGGACAACCCCATTAAAGTAGTTGATCGCCTGACACCAATCGCAGCCAGCGAAAATTCGCCGCTATTTGGTATCACCTCGTTAGGGATCAACGGCAGTAACGCACATATGATCATCGCTGGTCCAACTGACGTTCAATCCGAGGCGTCTGACCTGGCATCACAACCGGCATTGCATCAGACGGAACAACACCTGATCACCTTGTCCGCCAAATCTCCGGCCAGCTTGCAGGCGACAATTAAACAGTTTGCTGAAGCCGATCTGTCTGGAGTGTCCATTGCAGAACTGGCCCGGGCAACACAATTTCAGCGTTCAGCTTACGACAGCCGATATGCAACCCTGGTCAGCAGCACAGAGCAGCTAACAACAAAACTGACAAAAGTCGCCGCTAAACAAGCCGAATCCAGCCCATCACCATTGAGTATCAGTCTGGACGCTCCCCGGGTAGTCTTCCTGTTTACTGGTCAGGGCTCACACTATCTCAACATGGCTGACAGCCTGTTTCGTGAATTCCCGGTCTTTAACCAAACACTGAAGACCTGTGATAAAGCCTTTACCGACCGGACTGGCGTATCCATTCTGTCACTGATTTTTGGCGATGATGCCGACGCACTGAATGACAGTGCCAATGCACAAGCGATCATCTTCAGTATGGAATATGCGCTGGCACAACTCTGGCTGTCTCTGGGTGTAAAACCTGATTTAGTCGTGGGTCACAGCATAGGTGAATATGCTGCGGCCTGTGTGTCTGGCATTGTCAGCCTGGAAGATGCAGTGCGCATGGTTATTGCTCGCGGGCAAGCCATGACGGCAATGACGGGCGATGATTCAGCAGCAGCGACAGGAAAAATGGCGGGTATTCTTGCCAGTCTTGATGTAGTCAATGAGCTGATTGCTGAATACGACAAAGTCTGGATTGCCGCCATAAATACCCCGGAAAACGTCACCATTTCTGGTGATATTGAACAGGTTGATGCGGTACTGGCGAACGCTAAGAAGCAACGCGTTTTTACAGAAAAATTAAACATCCAACATCCGTTTCATTCTCCAATGATGGCTGCCTCTGCCGACAGCCTGGCAAACACCCTGAAAACCATTCAGTTTGCCGACCCGGTTATTCCGCTGTTATCGACCCAAAAAGGAACCATTGTTACCTCGGCCAGCGATATCAGCCAGGATTACTGGAGCCAACACCTGTGCCAGCCGGTACGTTTCCAGGCTGCACTGGACGTTATTGCTGACACACAAAAGAATGCACTCATTGAAATTGGTGGCACCGCAACCTTGACCGGGCTGGCCGCTCAGGTCATTGATAACGGTTCAAACCTGTTCTTACCAAGCCTTCGGGAAGGCCGAGAAAGCTGGGTTCAGTTTTGCGAATCCGTTGCACAGGCCTGGAAACATGGGCTAACCATTGACTGGAACGCTTTCCACGGCGGTCAACCTCGCCCAATGGCTGGTTTACCTAATACCGCATTTAATAAGACGGCGTGGTGGTATCAACCACTCAATCAAGCCGCAGCCAACACCAGAGATACAAACGTAGCAAACACCCCGACAACACACGCACCCGTCGTTGCTGCCTGTCAGCAACCTTATGAGGAGATTACCCAGGCTATGACGACATCAGACACGTCGCTCGGCTATGGTGTAAACACAATAAAACAGGAAGTTAGCGTGATGATCGCCCAGATAACGGGCATTGATGAGTCCGAACTAACCGATGACTTTAACCTGTTTGCGCTGGGTGTAGACTCACTCATGCTGGTACAGCTGGATAAACGCATCGTCGCACGTTGGGGCACAGAAATTACGCTGGCTCAGTTTTTTGCTGAACTGCACACACCACAAGCGCTTGCCGACTATATTAACAGCGAAATGAATGATGACATTCGAGCATCACTAACACCGGAGCCAACACCTTCAGCAGTGCAACCTCTGCCGCCAATACAAACGACAGGCACGGTATCACCAACAAGCGAAACCGCCCCTGTGATGGCTACACCAGCACAGCAAGCGGTGTCAGCCATTCAAGTAACGGGTAATGCGCCGGTTAACCAGCAAATTATTCAGCAACAGTTACAACTGATGCAGCAACAACTGGCGTTGCTTGGTGGTCAGCCTGTCGCAAACACTGCAAACCTGCAAACCGTCAACACGCAAGCTGAGACTGTTCAAACCCCATCAGTCAGTGCCGCAACGCCACCCGCAAATGCGGGGAAAGTCGCAGCCCTGATCAAAACCCCGGTGTCAGCAATTAGCGAAGGCATTAACAAAAGCCGGGATATTGTATTGGTCGAGGACGATTTAACCGAACAGCAACGCGCATTCGTTAAACGTCTGTCTGATGAACTCATCGCCAGAACGCCAAAATCAAAAGTCGATGCACAAAAGCATCGCACCTATTTCGCTGACTGGATTTCAACACTGAATTTCACGCTTTCGACCAAAGAGTTTACTTACCCACTGGTTGCTGAACGTTCGAAAGGTTCTCGGTTCTGGGATATCGACGGTAACGAATACATTGATACAGCGATGGGCTATGGCACCTGTTTATTCGGTCATAACCCGGACTTTATCAAAGAGCCGATGCAGGCTCAGCTGGAAAAAGGCATCGAACTTGGACCACAGTCCGCCATCGCAGGCGATGTTGCCGAACTGGTTCAGGACTTAACAGGTTGTGAACGTGTCGCCTTTGCCAACACAGGCACCGAGGCCGTTATGGTTGCCATACGCCTCGCCCGAACCGTCACCAAACGCAAAAAAATCGTGCGCTTTGTCACGTCCTTCCACGGTTCATTTGATGGTGTGCTGGCTGACATGGGCGAACACGGCTCACAACCTATGACGGCAGGTGTTATCGACAGCATGATTGAAGACACCATCGTTCTTCAGTACGCAACGGAAAAATCGTTAAAAGAAATTGCAGCACAGGCCGGGGACATTGCAGCGGTTCTGGTAGAACCCGTGCAAAGCCGTAAACCCGCTTTACAGCCAAAAGCCTACCTGCAACAACTCCGTGCGCTGACCGAACAACACGGCATAGCGCTGGTCTTTGATGAAATGGTTACTGGCTTCCGTTGTCATCCTGGCGGCGCACAACACCATTTCGATGTTCGCGCAGATTTAGTGACTTACGGCAAAGTGGTTGGCGGTGGTATGCACATCGGTGTTGTCGCCGGGCATACTCGTTACATGGACGCTATTGACGGTGGTTTCTGGCAATTTGGCGATGCATCTGCGCCTGGGGCTGAAACAACGTTTTTCGCAGGAACTTTCTGTAAGCACCCATTGACCATGACGGCGGCAAAAGCAGTATTACAACGCCTTAAAGCTGAAGGTCCGGCACTGCAACAACGAATTACCGACATGACAACGGCATTTGTTGACCGTCTGAATGCGTATTTCGAAGAAGCTCACGTCCCTATCACCATGGAATCTTTTGCGTCCGTTTACCGATTTGACTCAGGGGTTGCGGCAGACATGCCACGTCATTCCCTCGAAATGAATCTGTTTTTCCGTCTGATGCAATTGAAAGGTATTTTCGTCTGGGAACGCCGAACCTGTTTCTTCTCAGAAGCACACACGCAACAAGACAGCGACCGAATCTTTGAAGCAGCTGTCTGGGCAACAGAACAATTACGCGCCGGAGGTTTCAGCTTCCGTAAAGCGGGCGCTCCTGATCCGAACGGTGGTCCAGGCGGTGGTGTTAAACCATCAAGCGCTGGCTCAACAACCAAAGTTGCTGATTTCAGCCAGGTAGGTGCTGACACGGCCATCGCTCAGACAAACACAGAGACAGCTTTCAGCGCCGTGTCATCAGAAGAAGGCCGGATGTTTGTGCTAAGCCAGATGAAAGGTGGCGATTTAGCTTACCGCATCACGGGTGCAATGACCGTCGCGGGTGAATTGGACATCACCCGGTTAACCAATGCTTTCAAACAACTGGCTATTCGTCACCCGGTACTCCGCTCCAGCTACCAGCTCGATGACGGAAAACTGATCAGGGCGCTGGTGCCGGTAAATGAGTTCACACCAGACATCATTGAAGAACACCAGCCTGGTCATGAAGGCCCCATCAACCAGGACAGACAAACATTTGCTGTTTCTCAGGCTCCTCTTTGGCGTATCCGGGTCGTCAATATCGCTGAGCAGCGTCATGTATTAGTGTTTGAATTTCATCATATGGTGGCTGACGGTATGTCAGTCTCCATTCTTGCTGAAGATTTGATCGCACTGTACCAGTCACCTCAGGGAGATTCCCTCGCGCCGGTTAATGCCAGTTATCAGGACTTTATCGCCTGGGAGCAACAGTTTGTTGCCTCGGATGCCTTCAAACAACAACTGGCCTGGTGGCAACAAAATCTTTCACCATTGCCAGAACCGCTGAATCTGCCGTCTGATCGTCGTCGCAGTCCTGCCAATGACTTCGCAGGAGCCAGCTATAACCTGGTGATTGATGAAGTTCACACTACACAAATGCGCACACTGGCAAGGCAGTTAAAAACCACGCCATTTATGGTGCTGTATGGCTTGTTCAGTACTTTGATTTACAAACTCAGTCAGCAGCAGGATATCTGTATTGGCATTCCGTTTGACCGTCGTGCTAACGGTCCTTTCGATCGTACAGTCGGCATGTTTGCGCAAACGCTGGCTATTCGCACCAAAATCGACCCTGAATCCGGCTTTGATGCCCTGATTAAACAGGTGACTGAACAATGTAGTCTGGCCTACACCCACTGTAATACCCCGCTTGAATACATTGTTGAAGCGCTTGATGTTAAACGAGATATCAGCCGAAATCCGTTATTCGACACCATGTTTATTTATGAAACTGGTGACAGACGCCTGCAACAGGCGGCTGGCTTATCGTTTGAACCCTGCCAGGTCGATATTGCTGGCGCGTCTTTCGATCTAACGCTGGAAATTACGGATCAGAAAAACCGCTTATACTGCAATTTCATCTATGCCACCCGCTTATTTGATGAAGCAACTATTGCAGCCTGGGCAACCCAGTACGTTGAATTACTAACATTGTTCAGTGAGCAATCAGATCGTCCGGTTACAGACGCAGCGCAACTCAGCCAGGACGCCATTCAACAGCAAGTGGTGACATTTAATCAGTCGGGTGAATCTTACGACACAACCCCACTCCCTGATCGTCTGGTGCCGGTTGCTGAACGACTACCAGACTGCATCGCCGTTAAAGCCACCGATGCCGATTTAAGCTACGAACAACTGCTGGCAAAATCCGAACGCCTGGCCCATGTTCTGATCGCCAAAGGCGTAACACCAGACCAACAGGTCGCCGTTTTATTACCCCGTAATTCCCAGCTTATTATTTCGTTGTTGGCAGTTCTTCGTACAGGTGCGTCATACATCCCACTTGATCCGGAATATCCAGCAGCACGCATTAACTACATGTTGAACCATGCTCAGGTTAGTGTTCTGGTCGCTGATCCGGCACTGATGACCGATGACAACTGGGAAGGCACTCTGGTCAATCCGGCCAAAGTTCGGGCTGTTGCTGCCAGCCGTCGTCAGCCACTGCCAGCGCTCAACCCTGAACAACTGGCTTATGTCATTTACACCTCAGGTTCAACCGGCAAACCCAAAGGTGTCATGGTCAAACACGGCGCATTAACCAGTTTTGTAACGGCTATAGCTGAACGACTGAACTGGCCGGACGATGCGACCACACTGGGCCTGACAACCGTTAGTTTTGATATTTTCGTGTTAGAAGTCTTCGTCACCTTGCTACGCGGCGGCACCCTGGTACTCGCCAGTGAACAACAGCAGCAAGACCCGACCGCGCTGGCCCGGTTAATTGCCGATAAAAATGTCAATGTCGTACAAATCACCCCAAGCCGTTTGCAACTGTTAGCAAACGCCACGGAACTGGCTGAAACATTCGCCCAGGTTGAACGACTGCTCATTGGTGGCGAAGCTTTCCCGGCAGAACTCTTACCTCAGTTACAACAAATCACTGACCTGAACATTTTTAACGTCTATGGCCCGACAGAAGCGACCGTCTGGGCCAGTGTGAAAAACCTGACGAACGCCTCACATGTTTCTCTCGGTCAACCGCTGGCAAACGCCAACGCCTATGTATTGAACGACGAAAAACAACTGATGCCGATTGGCAGTATTGGCGATTTGTATCTGGCCGGTGATTGCCTGGCGAATGGTTATTTATTTGATCAGCAAAAAACCGACGACGCTTTTACCGCAAACCCGTTCGAACCTGGTGAATTGATGTATCGGACTGGTGATCTGGCCGCCTGGAATCAGGACGGTGAGCTGATGTACCACGGCAGAAATGACCATCAGGTCAAACTACGGGGCTATCGTATCGAGCTGGCTGAAATAGACAGTGTATTGAATGAAAGTCCGGACGTTGCACAAGGCGCCGTCGTTGTCAGACACCTGTCACCACACAATCCGATGCTGGTTGCCTTCTGTCAGCTCACCGAAAAAGACAACACCCACGCACAGGACATTGAAGCCAGACTTCGCCAGCAACTCCGTCAGCAACTACCTGATTACATGGTACCGGGCCTGATTATCGCGCTTGATGAATTACCCATGACGCCTAACGGCAAGATCGACCGAAATCAATTACCGGACGATTTATCACACTGGCAGACACAGAACAGTAACGACGATGAAGCACAGACAACGGATGAACAGGATGACGCTGTCGTGCGGGATATCCGTGATGTCTGGCAAAAATTACTGGGTCATAAGCAGATCAGCCGCCATGTCAGCTACTTCGATGTGGGTGGCAATTCGTTCAGCCTGATGCTGATGCACAACGAGCTGGACCAAATCTGGCCGGGGTTAATTCATGTCACTGATATCTTCGCCAATCCAACTATTGGCGCACTGGCAACGCTGGTTAGTGACAAGCTGGCATCGCAACAAACAGCGGATTATCACCCGCTGACGCTACCCACTGAGTTTTTTGATGTCTCTGCCAATCAAGCCGATCAGGTTGGTCAGCTATTGGTTGAACCAGGCGCGGACGTTTCAACTCAGCTTACCGCACTGGCATCACACCATCATGTCAGTCTGGCCGATGTACTGGTGGGCTTGCAGGGATTTTTCCTGCACAAACGACTGGAACAGGACGTGATCACGCTTTATCTGAATCAGCCAGGTAAAGGCTATCGCCCGTTACAACTGGATTTTAGCCGCCTGACTCAGATCGAAGAGATTTTCCAGCTCGTCAAACATCAACGTGAAGCGTCCAGTATTTTTCCGGTGCCACCTGAAGCAGATCGCACAGTGAACAACGATTGCCTGTTTCTGGTTCGCCATGTCGGCGATGCGGCATCAACTCAACATAAACGTTTTGATTTTCAACTCATTATTGATGACAGCGACGCTGAATCCGTCGCTCTGCGGGTGGAATTCAACCACCAGCGCCTTAGTCAACAACCGGTATATGGCCTGATTAACGATTACGTCCGCTTAAGTAAAGCCATCATCGCTGCTTCTCAGGAAGGTTTAACATCATGAAAAAACTAGCAATTCTATTTTCCGGGCAAGGCTCACAGTACGTGGGCATGGGCAAAGAACTGTTTGAACAACATCAAATCGTTCGCCAGATGTTTTCCAAAGCGTCAGACACCCTGGGGCTGGACATGGAAAACCTGTGTTTTGCCGAATCAGCGGACGTACTGAACAGTACTGAAAACACCCAGCCTGCGATTTTGCTTTGTAGTGTCGCCGCGTGGCAGGTATTTCAGCAACAAACGGGATTAACCCCGGGCGCAATGGCGGGTCACAGCCTTGGCGAACTCAGTGCGCTGGTCGCTGCCGGCGCAATGAGTCTTGAAGATGGATTAAAGCTGGCGCGCGCTCGCGGTCTGGCAATGGCTCGTTGTGGCAATGACGGTAAAACCGGTATGTCTGCCGCAACCAAACTCACCCGCGAACATCTGGAAAAAATCTGTAACAGCATGGATGGATTCGGCCAAACATTTGTTGTTGCAAACTACAATTCGCCGCGTCAACAAGTCCTGTCTGGCGATGTTGAACAGCTCAAAGCTCTGGGCGAACAACTGAAAGCCGAAGGTGGCAATGTGATCCCGCTTCGAGTCAGTGGAGCCTTCCACAGCCCTTACATGGAGCCTGCCGCAAAAGAATTTACTGATGTCATCAACGACATTGACCTGGAAGAGCCACATATTCCGGTGATTTCAAATGTCACAGCTCAGCCTCATGGTGACAGTGACAGCATCAAAACCTCTTTAATTGCGCAAATCACCAGTCCAGTTCAATGGCAGGATTCTTTACTGTATTTGTCCCAGGAAGCCAACATCGACACGTTTGTTGAAGCGGGTCCGAAGGATGTCCTGAAAAAACTGGCAACGACCACATTACCCAACGTGTCTGCTTTTGCACTGGATAAACCAGACGACGAAAAAGCGATGCAGGACGCACTTCAACCGGCCATTCAGGCACTGAAAGAACGACCAACCGTACTGGGCAAATGTATGGCCGTGGCCGTCGCTACCCGTAATACCAACTTCGATAACGATGCCTATCAACAAGGTGTTGTACAACCCTATCAACAACTGAAAGACATGCATGAACAACACAGTACAGCCGGTTCAACTGCCAGCCCGGATGAGATGGTAACCGCGATGAAGTTATTGCAGCAAATCATGGCCTGCAAAGGCGCTACTGAACAGGAAATGCAAATGCGCTTCCGTCAGGTTGCGGAGCAAACCGGGTGTGAACAAGAACTGGCTCAGTTTGTTCAGTAAGCAAATTTTAACGGTTGATGAGGACGCATGATGGACATTAAAAACCTGGCACTCGACGACTTGCTCAATCAGCAAGATGCCAAAGCCAACGATATCACGCTGGTAAAGGCGGATGACAGCACACCGCAAGGTTCGACCGAAGTGGCGATCATCGGTGCATCTGCTCGTATTGGCGGTGCCAATGACCTGAGCGCGTTCTGGACCATGTTAGCCAATGGCGAAACGGGAATTCGTGATTTACCACCAGGGCGTCGTGAAGCATTTGAAGAATATCTCCATTTGCGCGGTGTCTTTCATCGCATCTCTGAACAGGACTATCAACGAGAAAGCTTCCTGGACGATATCGATAAATTCGATTACCGCTTCTTTGGCATGTCCAAACAGGAAGCCAATCTGATGGACCCGAACCAACGGTTGTTTTTACAAACCGGTTGGTCAGCGCTCGAAGATGCCGGTTATGGCGGCGACAGTATTCGAGGCAGTAAAACCGGTGTTTTTGTCGGTTACAGCGCCGACTTTGGTCAGGATTACCGTCACATTATTCACACCTTTGCACCGGATGCACCGGAAATCGCGGTAGCAGGCAACGTAAAATCCATCATCGCCAGTCGTCTTGCCTATCAACTGGATTTACGCGGTCCAACCATGATGATTGATACCGCCTGCTCCTCTGGCCTTGTCGGTGTTCATCAGGCAATTCGTTCTATCCGAAATAATGAATGTGATATGGCGATTGCCGGTGCCGTCAAGATTGACTATTTGCCCGTCATGGACAGAGACGATACCGGCGTTGGCACGAAAGATATTCAGGACACAATTGCGGCTGATGAACGCACGAAAACCTTTGATGATTTCAGTGATGGCACGTCTGCCGCTGAAGGCGTGATTGCGTTTGTGCTGAAAAACTATGATCAAGCCGTTGCAGACGGCGACAACATTCTTGCCGTCATCGCCGGTAGTGCTATCAATCAGGATGGTTTGTCTGTTGGGATCACCGCACCAAACTCTGATGCACAGGCGCGATTAATTCAGGATGCGTTACAGGACGCCAATCTGGAACCTGAACAAGTCAGTTATATCGAAGCTCACGGTACGGCGACACGACTTGGCGATCCGATTGAAGTTGCAGGTATTCAACAAGCTTTTTCCAGCTTCACGCAACGCAAACAATTCTGCGGTATTGGTAGTGTCAAAACCAATATCGGTCATATGGATAACGGTGCTGGCCTGGCCGGACTCAGCAAAGTATTGCTGGCGATCCAGCACGGTCAACTGCCGCCAAGCCTGAATTTCAATACGCCTAACCGTAATATCCCTTTTGAACAATCACCGGTGTACGTCAATGATGTATTACGCCCGTGGACAGTTGCTCAGGGCCAGCAACGGGTAGCCGGTATTAACTCATTTGGTCTGAGTGGCACTAACTGCCATGTCATTGTTCGTGAAGCTAACGAGATTCATCCCCCCGCAACACAAAACCCCCTTGCAGATAAGCAGGAACACTTATTTCTGCTATCCGCGATCAACCCTGATGCACTGAAGCGTCAGGCGCGGAATTTTTTAGCTCACCTGAAAGGGGAATCAGGGCTACAACAACGCTGGCAGGATATTTGTTTTACTGCGGCGCTCGGTCGGATGCATCATCAAACCCGACTGGGTATTCTGGCCGACTCACACCAGAGTGCCATTCAGTCACTGGAGCAATTCCTGAGTCAGGGCACGATTGCCACCAGCAACGCCTGGCAGTTCAATCAGTTTAAAGTAGTGCCGCAATCCAGCGGAAACCGTCATGAACTGACCGAAAGCGAACAACAGCAAATGAGCCAGCAGGCAAACAGCTTGCTGTCAAATCAAGATTCACCTGAACAGAACAATCGTCAGCACATTTTAACCGAGTTACAACTGCACTGGGTTCGGGGTGCGAATCCTGACTGGGCCATGTTGTTCAGCGGATACGACTGTCGTCGAGTTTCCTTACCGGCTTACCCATTCGCTCAGGAAAGCTGTTGGGTTGAAGCTACGGTCGCAGCGGAACGCGCACTGAATCAAGGTGCCAGCGCAAAAACCTTTAACCATCCATTACTGGATCAGTGTGTGGTAGACAGCTTTGGCTTCCATCTGTATCGCGTGAATCTGAGCGCTCGTAAACACTGGGAACTAGCAGACCATATCGTCAAAGGCGTCTGTATTTTACCAGGTACCTGCTATATCGAAATCATGTTGCAGGTCGCCATTCAGTTGCGGGGAGCTCACTATCATGATCACCCGTGGCCCTTGGTGTTTGAACGGGTGCAATTCTTATCACCGTTCGCCATTTATCCGAAAGAAAACCGCGATTTACATATTCAGGTGCAGGAAAAAGACAGCCAGCGTTACAGCATTCGTATCGTCAGCCGGGATGACAAAGGGATTAACGCCCATTCGCGAGATTTAGACTGGGAAGTTCATGCAGAAGCGACCATTCGACTGGAAGAACAAACGCCGGAAGTTGAAGTTATCAATCCAGTCAGTTTGATTCCGGGATTTTCCCGACATCTGTTGTTCTCCCGGGCAGACGATGTGCGTAAGGGACTGGATATCGGCGACCGCTGGAATCACTCGTTTGTCGATGGCTGGCATAAAGATGACATGAGCGAATTCATGGTCAAGCTGGCACTGCCTGGACCGTTTGCACATGAAAGCGAGATCTACGCCTGGCATCCGGCTCTGCTAGATGTTGCGGTAAATGCCGCAAATCACATGTTGGGGGATGGTGATTTATTCCTGCCGTTCTCTTATAAAAATTTCCTGGTATCCAGCAAGCTGCCGGATGAAGTGTTCGTCTGGTTTACCACTCGACATGTCACCGACGAAATGTATACCTTTGACATTCGGCTGATGGACAATCATGGCGATGTCTGCGGCCGTATTGACGAATACACCATTAAACGTGTGCCTGACTCTGAATCGTTTGATCAAGCGCCTTCACATCCTCAGTTATTCGCCTTGCGAGCGGTACATGTGCCGGAATCAGCAGACACCTTACCGACACTGCCAGACGATGCACGCAATGAAGCCGTTACCAATGAATCTGTCCTGTTTATTCATAACGGACAGCCAGTACAAACAGCCTTGCTTGGCCTGCTGGATCATCAACTGGGCCATGTCGTTGATTTATACCTGCCACCTCATGTTGGCACTAATGACAAGGAAACTGCTGATGCGGTCCGTCAGCAACTGCAAACTCTCGACAAACAAGAGTTTTCCGCTGTTATCTATGCGGGCGCAGTAACCGAAAGTTTCAACGCAACCGGTGTCGAACATTTATCTGAGTCACTGTCATTACTTAAGAGCTGGTTAAACGGCCTGGTACAGGAAAAAGTGCTGATAAACGGCCCAAGTTTCGTCCTGACCACCCAAGGGGTAACAACTCCGCTGGATGACGAACAACAGTACGAAGTGGAACCCGATCAGGCGGCAGTCGCTGCTTTTGTTCGAATCGCTGGCATGGAAAATCCACAGTTGAATCTGTCCTGTCTGGATATCAGTCGTCACGATTTACACGATGAAAGCGCAAACTGGCTTATCGACAATTTGATGGCCTGGGATACCACAACCACTAATCACAGTCAGCTTGTCTGGCACCGCAATAACAAACGTCTGACTGAACAGCTTGAAATTCTTAACCTGGATTTTGAAGAACAAATCAAACTGACCGATGACGGCGTTTATCTGATTTCAGGTGGCACAGGCGCACTGGGTATGGAACTGGCCTGGTATTTAACCCAACAGTTTGCTCAATACCAGCAACAAACCGGCGTCAGCAAAAACAAAAACGGCACCGGACACTTAAGCCTGGCGTTAATTGGCACCCGTGATATTCCCGCCGAGAATGACTGGAAAGCCCTGTTGGATGATCCACAAACCGCCCCGGGTTTAAGAGAAAAAATCAAACAATTACAAGCTATTAAAGCGACAGGCACCACTATCAGTTGCCACGGTATCAGCCTGTCAGATCAACACGCCGTTAAAGCCCTGACAGATCAACTTCGTGATCAGCATCAACGCATCAATGGTGTCATCCATGCCGCAGGTCGTGCTGGCGCGGGATACCTGTTGAACAAAACCGATCAACAAATCCACGACGTTGTGGATGGCAAAGCGCAAGGTGCCTGGAATCTGCATCAGTTCACCCTGAGTGACGAACTTCAGTTCTTTGTCATGTATTCCTCGATTGCCACCGTATTGCGTAATCCAGGTCAAAGCGATTACACCGCCGCCAACAGTTTCCTGGATGCACTGGCAGAGTATCGTCGTGATCAAGGATTACCCGCGCTTTCTGTCTGCTGGCCTGCCTGGCGAGAAACCGGCATTGCAGTGCAGTGGGATGCCGTTGATGAAAACGAATTCTTTGCACCAATAGATACCGCTTTAGCACTGAGTTTACTGGCTCGGGCCATGCACGCCGGTGAACAACTACCTGCATCTGTCGTGTTGGCCGACCTGAACGCCAGTGCCAGCCTCAGTGATATCCGAAACCTTGGCCTGATTCCGTCACCCGCGCTGGAACGCCACCTGACACACAACACAACTGACGTGGCATCAGCGGCCATTGCTGACGCAGGCGACATGCCTGATGTTGTGCTTAAAGGTATTAGTGATCCGGACGACATTGACCGCCTGGTCGCCAGCGCCTGGCGCAAAGTTCTTGGGATGCCTGAGTTTGACTACGAAGAAAGCTTTAACGACCTGGGCGGAAATTCAATTCTGACCACCCAGCTATACAAAGAATTTGATCAGCTCCACCCTGGCATGATGGAAATGGCCGATTTATTCAGCCTGACCACCATCAAAACCCAGGCAGAACAATTGAAAAAAGTCCTCGGCTACAACAGTGCGCCGCAGACAGAAGCGGACACGCAGCCTGTCGATCCGGCAAACGAAGAACAAGCCGAGCAAGATATGGATGACATTCTGGCAAAACTGGCTTCCGGCGAACTATCCGCCGAAGAAGCTCAGGACTTGCTGTAACACCTAAAACAAGAAGAACCCGACGTAACAGATTAACCGGAAAAGTGAACTGTCATGAATTCGATTAAAAACTACATCCTGCAACAAGTCGCAGCCAAGGCTATTACTCAGGAGCAGGCAAAAGAATTTCTGCTTGAGCTGAGCCAGGCAAAACCCGCTGTGACCAACGCCGCGGACACTGACACCCATATCGACAATGCAGTCGCCATCATTGGGATGTCAGGTCGTTTTCCAAAGGCAGAAAATGTAGATGAATTCTGGGGATTGCTACGGGATGGCGTCAACTGTGTCGATGATTTCCCGGAAGAACGTCAGAAAGATTTCGAACATATTCTGCGTAACCCCTACTACACCGAGTTTTTAATCGGCGATGCGATTGCAGAAAAAGACATTCACCGCGCTCATGCTAAAGCCGGTTATATGAAGCAAATCGATAAGTTTGATGCCAATTTCTTTGGCATTCCGCCCAGCGAAGCAACACACATGGACCCTAACCAGCGTCAGGCGCTGGAGTGTGCCTGGGAAGCAATGGAAGACGCAGGTTACGGCGGTGAAACCCTGTTTGGTAAAGACGTTGGTGTTTATATCGGTAAAGAAAACACCAACTACTCCCTGTATCGCTATTGTGCTGAAAAAGACCCGATGCAACTCACAGGCACCTGGGAATCAATCATGGCGAGTCGGATTTCCTATCTGTTTAATTTCCGAGGTCCGTGTATGGTCGTTGATACCGCCTGTTCTGCGGGCCTGGTGTCTGTTCATATGGGTGCGTCGGCGGTCGTTAACGGTGACTGTGATCTGGCGATTGCCGGGGGAATTAACCTGTCTATCGTGGGCGAACTCAATACCGAATTCCAGGGCGGCATGACAATGGATTCTGTGGAATCGTCAGATGGAAAAATCAGAACCTTTGATGCCAACGCAAACGGCACAGTCTGGGGTGAAGGCGTCGCACTTGTGTTGCTGAAACCGCTGAAAAAAGCATTAAAAGATGGCGATCATATTCATGCCGTCATCAAAGGCAGCGCCATCAATAACGACGGTGCATCAAACGGCCTGACAGCGCCAAATGCCGATGCTCAGGAAGACGTCATTGTTAAAGCCTGGGAAAACGCAGGTATTAATCCTGAAACCCTTAGCTATATCGAAGCACACGGCACCGGCACCGTGTTAGGTGATCCAATCGAATTTAAAGGATTAACCGGCGCTTTCCGTCGTTACACTCAGAAAAAGCAATTCTGTGCCATTGGCTCTTTAAAAACCAATATGGGCCACCTGGTTGCAGCATCCGGTTGTGCATCACTGTTTAAAGTCGTAAAGCAGATTCAACACAAAAAGATGGCACCCACCATCAACTTTAGTGAACCAAACCCTTACATCAGCTTCCAGACCAGTCCGTTATACGTCAATGACCAACTCAGTGACTGGCAGCCAGATGGCCCGCGCAGAGCAGCGATCAGCTCTTTTGGTTTCAGCCATACAAACTGCCATATGGTTATTGAGGAAGCCCAGGAAGCCGCCATTAATGAAGCGACTCGTCCAGCCTATGTGCTGACTATCTCAGCTAAAAAGCCTGCCTTGCTGGCCGATTATCTGGACCGTTACCAACAGCGTTTGAATGAGTCTGACGCTCCGTGGAATCTGGCCGATTTATGTTACACCGCGAATCTGGGTCGAGGTCATTACGCCAGTCGAATTGCGATTGTCGCCAGTAGCGATGACGAGCTGAAAAACAAGCTGACGATGGCCAAAGCACTACTGGAATCAGGTGAAGCAGTCAGTGCTGACAATTCGGTATTCTATGGCACTCACAGCATCGTCTCTGAGAAGAAAACCCAGCGAGAAGCTGGTGAAATCACCGATAAAGCGAAGAAAGAACTCAGCCTCAATGCTGCATCATCGCTCGAAAGCTGGTTATCAGCCGGTTCACCGTCACAAATTGCTTTAGTGGCGAGCCACTATGTTAACGGTGCAGACGTAAACTGGGCGGATGTATACCGGGATGAAAAACGGCTACGTCTTGCCATTCCAACCTATCCGTTTGAACGTGTACGTTTATGGGCCGAGCCGAAAATCACTAAGATTGCTGATTTTACCTCACGATTACACCCGCTGGTTGACCGTCAGGTCGCTCAGTCAGATAACAGCTGGACCTATGAATCGCTGTTCTCAGCAGATAATCACTGGGTACTGTCCGATCACAAAATCAAGAACACTTGCGTCGTGCCAGGCACAACATATCTTGAAATGGCGCGGTTCGCCGTTAGCCATGCGCTGAACCTGGACTCGCTTGAACTACAAAACATTTTCTTCCTGCAACCTATGGTGGTGGAAGATGATGAACAACGCGTTGTCCGGGTCTCCGTCACACAATCCGGCGACATCGCCAGTTTTGTGATTGAAAGTATCGATAGTAATCAGACAGATAACGAAGGCGACTGGCAGCAACACGTTGAAGGTAAAGCTATCGCTTTGACTGCCAGCCCAACAGCCGCACCAGACATTGCGGCCATCAAAAAACAAATGCCGGATGTGGAAGAACACTACAATCCAGAAATGGATACTGGCGTCTTCCAGTTTGGCCCACACTGGAACGCGGTACGAAGCTCCTGGACTCACGGTGAGCGCTTTGATAAAGACGCGCTTGCCATGCTCTCACTACCCACCGATTTACAGGCAGAGTTAGACAGTTTCCTGATCCACCCGTCTATGCTGGATAACGCAATGAACCTGACCTCACAAAACAGCGGTCATACATTCTTGCCCTTTATGTACAAGTCTTTCCGATTCTTCCGCCCGTTCAGCACGGTGATGTACAGCTACATCAAGCCAGGCGATATTAGTGAAGAAACACACAACTACGATGTGGTACTGGTCGATGAAGATGGCCAGGTGCTGGCAGAAATCAACGGGTATGTCACTAAGCGGGTTCATAGCTTCAACTTCAATGGTGATGCACAAAACGATTATCTCGGCCTTCGCTGGGTGCCAGCGGGCGACTTAAACGAAAAACCAATTATCCCAGATACCATCAGTGTGTTTGCACAGGTCGTTAACGATGAATTAGCCGCTGCCTTTAAAGAAGCAGGACTTAACGCAACGCTTCACCCATTAGCAGACCTGAATGAAGCAAACGCCACCGAACTGGCACAAGGCGAACTGCAATCGGCTGATGCCGTAGCGATTGTGATGAATCAACCACAAGACACAGCGACCATCAGCGATGAGCAAGTCATTGCGTTACAACAAAACACAAATGACGCGCTGTTTAGCCTGATCAAAGCGAATGCAGAACATAAAGTGAAACTGGATGCCGGTTTACTGGTGCTGACGCAACAAAGTGTGGCAACCAGCCATCAGGAGCAAGCCGTTAATCCGTGGGGTGCGTCTGTCGCTTATCTCGCGTTAACCGCTGCTCAGGAAGATGCAGACCTGATCACGCGCACGCTGGATGTCACATCGGTGGACAAACACAGTGTTGCTCAACTGATAGCATTACCGCCGGGCAAACGTTTCGCCTTACGAGAACAACAGCTCAGTCAGGCCGAATTATTCCCAACAGAACTGGCCGAGGTTGAAAACAGTACAGCGATCACATCCGGTGTTTATGTGATCACCGGTGGTCTGGGTGGTCTTGGACTGGCAACAGCCGACTATCTGGCACAAACGGCGCAACAACAAAACCTCGATATTCATGTTGTATTGACGGGCCGTTCACCACTGGCTGATAGCAACGCCTGGGGCGAATTAGCGACACAAGCCGATGATGAAAAACAAGCGGCTCGTTACAGCAAACTGGTTGCCTTACAAAAACGTCTGGCGTCGGTACGCTACATCGCTACCGATATTGGCGATCCGGCCAGTGTTGCACAACTTATCAAAGAAGCAGACAGCCTGGCAGGTGGTCTCAACGGAGTATTCCATACTGCCGGTATCGCAGGTGATGGCTTTATTCTGCGTAAAACGCCTGAGACATTCCGTTCAGTACTGAGCGCCAAAGTAAACGGCACCGCATTCTTACTCAATGCACTTCGCGACGCGCAGATCACACCTGATTTTATGGTGCTCTACTCATCAACCACCGCACTAACTGCTGGCGAAGGTCAAAGCGATTACGCCGCCGCCAACGCCTTTATGGATGCCATCGCGACTAATCATACCTTTGTCCGTTCAATCAACTGGCCAAGCTGGGCAGAAGTGGGCATGGCTGCTGATTATGGTATTGGCGATGACAATTCACCGTTCACGCTGATTTCACCTGAACAGGCATTCAGCAAGCTCGAAGCTATTCTTGCTGCCAGCACAGAACAACCAATCAATGGCATTGTGCCAGGCGATGTCAACCCATCCGTACTGTCGGAAGAACTGCATCACTTGCCAGTGGCACTGGTGCCTGAACTTGAAACTCTGCTAAAACGCGCCGCCAGCGACAACTCGGATGCAGGTGTAGACGATGTAGACGTTGATATTCGCGGTAAGAGTGAAGAAGACCTCACAGAAACCGAAGTAACGCTGGCGAAAATCTACGCCGCTGTTCTCGGTCTGGCTGAAATCGATATTTTCACCAACTTCCAGGACATGGGTGGTAACTCCATCATCGCCACTCACCTGCTGAAAGTCATTGAAGAATACTATCCCGGGCTGGTCGATATCTCCGATGTGTTCTCGTACCCGGCGATTGACGTGATGGCAGAATACATCGACGACAAACGCGGTGTTGAGCCACCAGCGGATGAGAGTGCCTCGGGCGAAAAAGCAGAAGAGAAAGACTGGGACAACATGCTCGACAGTGTGGTCGATGGCGAAGGCTCTATCGACGATTTACTGGATTCATTCTAAACAGGCGGAGACAAGCGAGTGACGCAAGTAACGGCAGATAACAAAAAAGACCTGATGCGCTTCCTGATTGAACAGGTAAAAGCCGGGTCGTTGCCAAAAGACAAAGCAGTCGAATTCCTCAAAGTGGTTGATGGCGTGAAGCCAGAACAGGCTGCTAATCAGGATATCGCCATTGTCGGTATGGCCTGCCGTTTCCCGGAGGCCGATAACAAGGAACAATTCTGGAACAATCTGGCTCAGGGCAAAAACAGTATTCGTCCTTTCCCGGAGAAACGTCGGGAACAACTAACGTCGATTGAAGATGATGATATTGAATTATTCCACGGTGGTTTCCTGTCGTCGGTCGAAGAGTTTGACAATGATTTTTTCAACATTCCACCTGCCATTGCGAAACACATGGACCCGTATCATCGGCTGTTTCTGCAAACCTTGATCGAAACGATTGAAGATGCAGGCTATAACCGCACAGATTTACAAGGTAAGAATGTTGGCATTTATGCGGGAAATGATCACACCCATCGCCTGTTCAGTAACTACCTGAATTTTATTGAAGACAAAGATTTTAACTCTATAACTGGCTCCTGGACGGCTGTGTTTGCCAGTCGTCTTGCCTATCTGCTAAACCTGCAAGGTCCGGCACTGGTCATCGATACGTCCTGTTCATCCGGACTGGTCGCGATGGATTATGCGATTAAGGGACTTCAGGCGGGTGACTGTGAATCCGCGCTGGTAGGCGCTGCCAATCTGTTCTTTGCACCCGGCAAAGGCATCGTCGGCGATGTTGAAAATGATGACTTTATGGTCAGAACCTTTGACGATAAAGCATCGGGTACCGTCTGGGGTGAAGGTGTCGCCAGTTTCTTACTAAAAACTGTGGAACAGGCTGAAAAAGATGGCGATGCCATCTACGGCATTATCAAAGGGATAGCGGTCAATAACGACGGTGCATCTAACGGTATTACCGCGCCGAATGCCCGCGCCCAACAAGATGTATTACTTAAAGCCTGGAAAAAAGCCGATATTTCACCAGAACAGCTGAGCTATATCGAAAGTCACGGCACCGGCACCAATCTGGGTGATCCGATTGAAATCCGTGGGTTAAGTAATGCAGTGGCAAAACACACCAGGCGTAAACAGTTTTGCGGCATTGGCAGTGTAAAAACCAACATAGGTCACACTGTGGCAACCGCAGGTCTGGCTTCTCTCAGTAAAGTGTTACTGAGCTACAAGCATCAACAATTGCCACCAAGCCTGAATTTCAATCAGCCCAATCTGTTTATCGACTTTGCCAACAGTCCGGTTTATGTCAACGATTCACTGTCAAACTGGCCAATGTCGGATCAACCCCGTTATGCCGGGATCAGTTCTTTCAGCCTGAGTGGCACGAACTGCCATCTGGTGTTACAAGACGCGGTATCTGACCGGCAAGCACGCCATAAAACCACGTCGCCACAATTACTGGTGTTGTCGGCACGAACGGATGAGTTGTTACAACAAACCGCTCAACGTTATCTGGACTTTATTCGTGACGAACAACCTGATCTGATCCACTTATGTTTTACCGCTGCACAAGGTCGCGAACAGCACGACATTCGGGTTGCGCTGCTGGTCAACTCTCTGGATGAAGCTGAAGCAGCGTGTAACGCACTTCTTCAGAATGAATCTGCACAACACATCATTCGCTCAACCAATAGTAATTCGTTGTCTGGCAGCCAGCTTGATAAGCAGGCGAAAGCCCTGACTGATGGATTTGATGTTGCACAAGCAACCGCAGAGGAACTGACGGCAATCGCTCAATGTTATGTAGATGGCGCTCGAATTAACTGGCTGGCCTTGTTTGCCGATACTGACCGTAAGCGGGTTCACCTGCCCGCCCAACCGTTTAAACGCGATACGTTCTGGTTACTACCAACAAAACGCGTAGTGACGCAAACGGCAGAACAGACCGTTGATGAAACCGCCGAAATAGTCCAGTTAATTACCGGACAACCAGCGCGAATTCAGGGGATCAGTAATGACGACAGTCCTGATGGACTGGCTGGAAAATTCGTCGCCTGGGTCATCGCAGAAACGCTGGGATATGACGATTTAACCGTAGACAGCGACTACTATGCGCTCGGCGGCGACTCAATCACAGGCACCAAAATCACACATATTCTTAGTGATTTGCTGTCCATTGATGTGCAACCAGGCGATATCCTGGCAGCCAGTAATCTGGGTGCGTTTATCCAGCATGTCACTGCGGTGATCAGCCATACACCTGGCGTTATTGAGCAACTACAAAACAAACAGGCTCGACCAACATCAACAGCAAATTACCCTGTTATTAGCTCTTTACCAGAACAGGATCACTATGACCTGTCGCGAGCGCAACAACGCATGTTTGTATTGGCCGGATTAGCACCTGAATCTACGGCTTATAACGTCAACGCGGTGGTCGAGATTGATGAGTTGCCGGATCTGTCTACTACTGAAACCTTGTTTAATCAGCTAATTGCGCGGCATGACAGCTTGCGGACCGGCTTTATCATGCACGGCGAAACACCGGTTCAGGTCATCGCTCCACAGGCTACGATTTCATTGACCCATCAAACTCTGACCAACCACACCGACGCGGTGCAACGCTGGGCCAGTGATTTTATTCAACCCTTTGACTTGTCATCACCACCTTTAATGCGCCTGGGTTTTGCATCCAGTGCAGATAACCATCGGCATTACATGATCCTGGATATGCATCACATCATCACCGATGGCACCTCTATGGGCTTGTTAATTGCCGAGTATTTGCAGCTGATCGCAGGCGTTGCACTACCGTCGTTAACCCTGCAATACAAAGACTTTGCTCACTGGCACAATCAACAGCTCGATACACTCGAACAACAGCATAAAAATTACTGGCTGGAACGTTTCAGCGAAGACGTTCCGGAAGCACTTTTGCCGCTGGATCACCCTCGCCCGGCTATTCAATCGTTTGATGGTGAGAAGGTTCAGTCGTTAATCAGTCACGAATTACTGGCTCAGTGTAAAGCGCTGGCTGCCGCTGAAGGCGTGTCGTTATTCATGTTGCTGTCTGGTGTGTTCCGGGTCTTAATGGCGAAATATCAGGTCGCTGATGACCTGGTGCTTGGCACCCCGGTTGCCGGGCGTAGCCGCCGTGAATGGCAAACCATGATCGGCATGTTTGTTAATACGGTGGCGCTGCGCTTCAACATCGATCAGTCGCAATCATTCAGCGATATTCTGACAGCGCTGAAACAACAAACACTGGCCGATTTTGCCCATCAGGATTACCCGTTTGAGTTGCTGCCTGAGCAACTAAACATCCCGAGAAACACCGCAAAAAATCCGTTATTCGACATCTATTTTGTGCTGCAAAATGAAGACATGGGACTGGATGGCGATGGTGTGTCGATGCTGCCAGTCGATACGGGAATTGCACGATTTGACCTGACCATTATCTGTCGTGAACTTAAAAATCAGGCGGCTCAACATGGCATGACCATCGACTGGGAATTTGCCACCAGCCTGTTTAATGCCGATACCATTCATCGAATGGCTACACACTTCGAGCAAGTGTTAGCACAAATCATCGCCCAGCCAAAAACCGCTGTGAGCACCCTGAGTTGCCTGACGCCTGATGAATACCAGAAACTGGTGATCGAGCTGAACCAGACAGACACGAATTATCCAGCCAGCGATGCAGTACAAGTGCTGTTCGAACAACAAGTCGAGCAAACACCCGACGCTGTCGCTTTCCGGTTTGTTGAGCAAGGGAATAAAGTAAAGGTTGAACTCACCTATGACGCCTTAAATACGGCCGCCAATCAACTCGCTCATCAGCTCATTTCACAAGGCATTCAGCACCAGCAAATTGTCGCATTATGGTTGCCTCGCACGGTTGATATGGCGATTGCAATCCTGGCAGTTCTAAAAGCAGGCGCGACTTATGTGCCACTGGATGGAGCCAATCCGGATGACCGCAATCAGGGTATCCTCGCAGACAGCGGCGCGGTATTGATGCTAACGCACTCGTCAATGAAGCATCTGGATACCGCCGTAACAACGCTAATCATCGATCAGTCAGACTTATCGAATAATCCGGTCAGCAATCCGCCTGCTCGCAATAATGGCGAAAGCCTGATTTATCTGATGTACACCTCCGGCACAACCGGAAAACCAAAAGGCACACAGATTCGCCATAAGAGTGTCACCCGGGTTGTCTGTGATACCAATTACATGACATTGACGCCAGACGACGTTTGTCTACAAATCTCCAGTTTTGCGTTTGATGGTTGCGTGGCCGATTTCTACGGCGCACTGCTTAACGGGGGTCGCGTCATTCTGACCAGCAAAGAAGACACACTGGAACCTCATACACTGGCTGACGTGATCACCAGCCAGAAAGTCACGTCGATGTTTGTCACAACAGCATTGTTTAACATCATTAGCGATAACCTGCTGAACGCACTGAGTAGTATTAAAACCATTATGTTCGGTGGTGAAGCCGTTTCGGTGCAACACGTTATCAAGGCACGAAAAGCGCTGGGCCCCGGTAAGCTGATCCACGTTTATGGCCCAACTGAAAGCACTGTGTTTGCTACTGGTTACGTCATTAATGATTTACCAGACTCAGCAGTCACCGTACCGATTGGCCCGGCCATCGCCAACACCCGGGTTTATGTACTGGATGATTATCTGAAGCCTGTGCCATTTGGCATAAGTGGTGAATTATTTATTGGTGGAGATGGTATTGCACTGGGTTATCTGAATCGCCCGGATCTGACTGATGAACGTTTCATTCCATCGCCGTTCGTTCAGGGCGACCGACTGTACCGCACCGGTGATGTTGTTACTTGTCTGCCAGATGGCAGCATCGTGTATCAGTCCCGTAAAGATCATCAGGTCAAGATACGCGGTTTCAGAATTGAATTAGACGAAATTAAAGCGATTCTGAACCAGAACGACAGCGTAATCGACAGCTATGTTACAGCCGATCCGGATACGTCCGGTACTCGCCAGTTATTAAGCTGGGTGATGGTTGAACAGGCAGAGACCTTTGATAGCCTGGCGCTGATTACACATCTTCGTCATACGCTGCCGGATTATATGGTGCCTGTCGCCGTTACACCGGTCGAATCATTCCCACTTAACAACAACGGTAAGCTGGATAAAACCCGACTACCGGCACCTCAGTTAACCACAGGTGAAACCGTTGCCGCCCGTGACAACATCGAACAAACCATGCTGGATGTATGGCAAGACGTGCTGCAAAGTGCCGACCTCGGCGTCACTGACAACTTCTTCTCTGTCGGCGGAGATTCCATCAAAGGCATTCAGGTTGTTGCTCGCTTGCAAGAACAGGGTATCACCATAGATACCGCAACCTTGTTCCAGCATCAGAATATTGAAGCATTAGCCAAACACGCGGCGACCACACAGCAAACTACTGTCGTGCCACAAGTTGCCTGTGACGGTGAATTAACGTTGAACCCGATTCAACGCTGGTTTATCGACGCCATTGAACAGCAAGCGCTAACGCCGGACGCTTTCAATCACTTTAATCAGGCCATGCGGATCACGCTTGATGATTCAGCAATAACAGAACAACAACTGAAGGCTGCACTGCATCAACTGGCTACTCATCACGATATGTTGCGCGTTGTGTTTGATCGACAGGGCAACGCACGATTTAACACACCTGAACAGCCCGCTTGTGTCGTTAAAACTATAACGTTCAATACCTCATCACTGGTTGAAGACGATTTCACGGCATTTGTTCAGACACTACAACAAGGCATTGATATTGAACGCGGTATTCATCTCGCTGCGGGATTAATCACCTTAAATAATGGCACTCAACAGCAACTGGTGATTGCCATTCATCACCTGGTGGTAGATGTGATTAGCTGGAGCGTGCTGTTAAACGACTTAATGACCTTACTGGACGACAGCAGCGCCACACTACCGGCAAAAACCGTCAGCCAGCAAGACTGGAATAATGCCCTGCTACAACACGCAGATTCTCCACAAGTCCTCAGTCAAAAAGACTACTGGCTGGCAATGGCAAGACATGTTGATGGCGTTTCAGTCGTTGATGGTACTGAGCATGAACACCCCGGACGGGTCAGCGATGCCGCCATTACCCAGCAATCTGCCAAGGTTGATTTAACCGAACAGCTACTGAACGATGCCAACAGTGCCTTCAACACTGAACCCTGGCACCTGCTTCTGGCCGCCTTAACGCTGGCTTCACACAAGCAAACCACGCTGACCTCACCGATTGTTAACCTGGAAACTCATGGCCGCGACCCAATCCCTGAGTCAGACACCACAGAACCAGGCCGTACTGTTGGCTGGTTTACGGCGACCTGTCCATTCCCATTGAACAATGAACAGACTGAAATCGGCGATCTCATCAAGGATGTCAAAGAGCGAGTGCGCAGAATGCCGGGCAATGGCCGTGACTTTGGCTTATTACGCTGGCTATCCAGCCAACTGTCCACCAGCGAACAACAACAACTGGCCAGCATTCAACCCAATATAGGCTTCAACTACCTTGGCTTGCTGGATGGTGATCAGCAGGTACAACCGCTGGATCGCAGTTTGACCACCAGCCCACAACTGGAACAAACCCTGCCACTGGATCTGGTGCTGTTTGTTCGTGATGAACAACTGACAATTGAACTGATGTACGACACCAAACGCATTAACTCTCATCAGGCTGACACTCTGCTGAATGATTACCTGCAGGCGTTATCCGATATCACGGCCTTTTGTTCAGGCCAGCAACACACGGAAAAAACCGCGACTGATTTTACCGTCACCGAACTCGAACAAGACGAGTTTGATGACATTCTGGACGACATTTTCTGAACCGATTTATAAACCGTCACAGTGGTTTAAAACACTGCTGCGACGCGATAAAAACAATTACCGGAACGATTTATGACTGTATCGCAAAACCAGGCAAACGAACTGAGCAAAGAGAATATCGAAAACATCTTCGGACTTGCGCCTATGCAACGGGGCATGTTGGTGCAATACGCCAAAAATCCGGAGACAACTGCTTATGTTGAGCAGTTTGATTTTCATCTCACTGGCCCGGTCGATCACGCACGCTTTGAACAGGCTCTGAATCTGGTTGTCCAGAAATACGCGGTGTTGCGCACTATTTTCAGTTACCGTAAAACCGATGAGCCTCGTCAGATCATTCTGAAGCAACGCACAGTAACACTGGCAACTGACGACTTTTCTCAGGCCGGAAACAGCGCTATTGATGAATGGAAGTCTCAGGAGAAAGCCAAAGGCTTTGATTTATCGCAGGATTTACTGTTGCGCACCGCCTTGCTCAAACAAACAGAGCATCAACATCGTCTGATCGTGACGTTTCATCACATTATTCTTGATGGCTGGTGTCTGGGTCTGGTTTTTGGCGATCTGTTTAGCTTTTACGAAGCACTGGCTGATAAAACGCCTGAACAACTGGCAAACGATAGCCAGTATCAACTGCAAGAACCTCATCAGTACGCCAGCTTTATTCAATGGCTTGGACAACAAAATGAAGCGCTGGCCAATAGCTGGTGGAAACAGAATCTGGCCGATTACGAAGCAGCCGTCGGGATTCCGTGGTTTGATTGCACCGTGACTGACACGCCGGAAAACGCGATTACCGCCACCCATATTTTCTCACTCAATGAGCCACTGACAGCCGCCATTGATGCCATCGCCAAACAACATCAAATCACCTTCAACAGTGTTTTTCAGGCGGCATGGGGCGTGTTACTGCAAAAATACAACAACACCAACGATGCTGTATTCGGTGCCGTTGTCAGTGGTCGCCCTGCCGCGTTAACCGGCGTTGCTGACATGGTTGGACTGTTTATCAATACCCAACCACTGCGCGTTAAAGCCGACGCTGATGCAGAATTTATCAGTGTAGCGACCCGTGTGCATCAACAACTCATTAATGCCAGTCAGTATGAATTTATGGCATTGCATGATGTACAAAAGCAATCGCCTCTGGGGAACGACTTAATTAATCATGTCGTGGCCTTTGAAAACTACCCGGTTGCAGAGCGCATGAAAGACATCGCCAGCAGCGATGATCCAACGGTACTGAGCGTGACTGATGTTGAGGTGTACGAACAAACCAATTACGACTTCAATCTCATTGTGAATCCAGGCATCACTACCACCATCAATTTCACCTATAACGCGGCCCGTTTTGATGCCTCGCAAATGAGTCAGTTACAGCGAGGTCTGGAAACACTGCTTAATGCGATTGCCAGCAATCCGGCTGCTACCGTCAGCCAGCTATCGGTCTGTAGTGACCAGGAAAAAGACACCGTTCTGAACAACTTTAACAATACCCAGGTCGATTATCCGGCCGATCAAACCGTGCCTGAGTTGTTCGAGCAAACTGTCGCTCAATACGGTGATCGTATCGCCCTGACAGGCGACCAACAAAAGTACACCTACAACGAATTGCGTCAGCATGTGATTAACATGGCGTTTCGTCTGAGCATGCAAGGCGTAAAACCCGGCGATACCGTTGGCGTTTTGTTACCTCGTTGTCCGGACGTAATCATGGCAATTCTCGGCGTGCAATATGCAGGTGCGACCTGGCTGCCACTCGACATTAAAGCCCCAACAGAGCGCCTCGGTTTTATTATTGATAATGCCGACTGTCAGTTTGTGATCAGCCATCAAGATTATGTCAGCAGTTTGCCTGCCAGCGTCAATCGGTTACTGGTGGAATCAATGGACGGTGCCAGCGACTCGCCAGATTTAGGATTTCCAAAGCCGTTAACACCACAAAGCCCGGCTTACATCATGTATACCTCGGGTTCAACCGGGCAACCAAAAGGCTGTGCCATCACCCAACAAAATATCGTTCGTTTGGTGAAAAACACCAACTTTGCCACCTTCGATGAACAGCAGGTGATTCTGTCTACCGGCGCACCAGTGTTTGATGCAACCACGTTTGAATACTGGGGCGCTTTGTTAAACGGCGGCAAGCTGTGTATGTATGACGACAGCCTGATCCTGGACGCCAGCCGATTGAAGATGCTGTTCGCCATGGAACAGGTCACCACCATCTGGCTTACTTCTGCCTTGTTCAATCAACTGGTCGATACCGATATCAGCCTGTTTGCCAACATCAAACAATTGCTGGTTGGCGGCGATGTTGTGTCGCTGGTCCACACCCGAAAAGTACTGGAAGCCAATCCAACCATTCATATCGTTAATGGTTACGGTCCCACGGAAAACACCACATTCAGTGCAACTTATCATATTGAGGAGCCGTCAGAGTTTCGTTTCCCGATTGGTAAACCCATTAATAATTCAACCTGTTACGTGTTGGACGATAACCTGAATCTGTTACCACCAGGCGCTTACGGTGAACTCTGTGTTGGCGGTGATGGTGTTGCCGATGGCTATATCAAACGTGATGATTTAACGGCAACGATGTTCGTCGCAAATCCTTACGAGCCAGGTAAACGGTTATACCGTACTGGCGACATTGTGCGCTGGCTACCAGACGGCAATATTGACCTGCAAGGCCGGAAAGATTTTCAACATAAGATCCGTGGTTTCCGCATTGAACTCGGCGAGATCGAGTGGTCGATCAACCGGGTTGAAGGGGTCACTGAATCCATTGTGATGGTGAAAGATGACGACAACGCCGGAAAACAACTTCATGCCTGGTTTGTCAGTGAATCACCGACTATCGACGAAAAGAAAGTTCGCCAAAAGCTGCTGCAAATGTTGCCAGGTTACATGGTACCAGGCCACATGATGCGTCTGGATAAATTCCCGCTCAATACCAACGGAAAAGTTGACCGTAACGCTTTACAGGCAATGCAAGCCGTAAAACTCAGTAACGATACGGCGGTTGCACCGCGTAATGATGTTGAACGCACCATTGCCGACATTTGCCAGCAAGTGCTTGGTCTGGACCAACTGAGCGTGTTCGATAACTTTTTCGAAATCGGTGCTGACTCGCTCAATCTGATCACCATAAACAATCGACTGAAAAAATCCCTGAACAAAGACATCCCGGTCACTGTGATGTTTGAACACACCTCAGTCGCTCGTCTGGCTCAATACCTGAACCCGGATGAAGCCGCCGAAAAACAACAAGAACAAGAAGAAGCGGCCAGCTTATCAAGCGCCCGTAAAAATCTGATGAAATCCCGCAAACTACAACGAGTGATGGAAGAGTAATGGCTATTAAAACCGATCGTACTGGCTTTGAAATTGCCGTCATCGGGATGGCAGGAGCCTTCCCGGGCGCCAGGTCAATAGACGAATTCTGGCAAAATCTGGTCTCAGGGGAAGACAGCATCGATGTCTTCACTGATGACGAGTTGTTAGAGGCCGGTGTTGAACCGTCTTTACTGGACAACCCAAATTTTGTCCGGGCCAAAGGTGTGTTCCCGGATCTCGATAAATTCGATGCCGACTTCTTTGGCTATACCCCTGGCGATGTTTCCATGATGGACCCGCAGGTTCGCATGTTACATCAGGGTGTTTATCACGCACTGGAAGATGCAGGCTATGCCAATGATACCCAGGGCAAAAAGCGTAATATCGGCTTGTTTGCCGGTGCTTCCGGAAATTTCACCTGGGAACTGGACACGTTTTTACAAGCTACTCAGTCTGCAGCTGGTCAATTCGCCGCATTGCAACTGAATGACAAAGATTTTCTGGCAACTCGCCTCGCCTACAAACTGAATTTACATGGCCCGGCGATTTCAGTTCATACCGCCTGTTCAACGTCTTTACTGGCGATTGATATGGCCTGCCGTCACATTTTCACCGGCGCTTGTAATATGGCTGTGGCAGCGGGTGTTGGCCTGACCTTGCCACACAAAAATGGCTACGGTTATGAAGATGGCATGATTAAATCAGCCGATGGTAAATGTCGGGCATTCTCAGACGATGCAAACGGTACCATCGAAGGCAATGGCATGGCGGCTCTGGTCCTGAAGTCACTGGAAGATGCCGAAGCAGACGGCGATCAGATTTACGCCATTATTCGAGGTAGCGCCATCAATAATGACGGCGAACGCAAAGTCGGTTATACCGCGCCGAGCATTGAAGGTCAGGCAGAAGTTATTCGCCGCGCTTTGTTTCTGGCAGAAGTGGAAGCCGACACCATTAGTTATGTCGAAGCACACGGCACGGGTACTAACCTGGGCGATCCGGTTGAAATCGAAGCGCTAAAAAAGGCATTTCGCAGTGACAAACAGCACTTTTGCGGTATTGGATCATTAAAATCCAATATTGGTCATATGGACACAGCCGCCGGTGCCGGATCGTTTATTAAAGCCGTTTTGTCTTTGCAACACCGCACGATCCCACCGACGATTAATGTATCGGAACCCAATAAAAACATCGATTTTGCGAATAGTCCGTTTTATCTGGTCGATCAACCGGTTGACTGGCAACGCCAGCCACATCCTGAAAACCCGGCAGATGAACTTCCGCTGAGAGCAGGCGTCAGTTCATTTGGCATCGGCGGCACGAATGTACATGTTGTGTTGGAAGAAGCTCTGCCAGCAACCTCTTCTGATTCCAGCAAACCCTGGCATTTATTGTCTCTGGCAGCGGCTGATCAGGATGGGTTAGGCAGAATTCAACAGCAATTGATTTCGCTTCTGGCCGAACAACCAAACCTGAACCCCGCCGATTTATGCTGGAGTTGGCATATTGGTCGCGGCGGGCTGCCGGTTCGTCAGGCGATCCCATTTCAGTCTGTCGCCTCACTTCACGACGCCCTGAAAAATGAACAATACAATCCAGAACTCATGGCAAAGGACGCGCTGACACAAACCCGAACAGCCTTTATGTTCCCGGGGCAAGGCACTCAGTATCCGGCGATGAGTCAGCAACTGTTTCAGACGTTACCAGACTACGCAGCCGAGCTAACGCCTTGTCTGACCATCTGCGACGGGCTTGGTCTTGGCAATGTGCGTTCTTTGTTGTTGGGCCACGTTAACGACACTGCTGAAGAACAAATTTCACAAACTCATATGACACAGGTGTGCCTGTTTATTGTTGAGTATGCCTTAGCAAAAACCTTGATGAAGTATGGTGTGAAACCCGATGTGATGATCGGGCATAGTTTAGGTGAATTTGTAGCTGCGACCCTGGCAGGCGTGTTTACGCTGGAAAACGCAATTGCTGCGGTCAGTTTGCGCGGCAGTTTAATGCAGTCGATGGACGCTGGCGCTATGTTAGCGGTCAATACCGACGAAGCAACCTTGTTACCACTGCTGGAATCGGCTGAACTGCAGGGTAACGTCAATCTGGCGGCGGTTAACGGCCCCAAACAATGCACCGTTGCCGGAACATTTGAAGCGATTAATACCCTGTCGAATCACCTGGCAGACAATAACATCAAACATAAGGCGCTAAACACGTCTCATGCTTTCCATTCCTTTATGATGGAACCCATGTTGGCGGAGTTTGGCGAGTTTGTTGGTTCACTATCGCTGCAAGCACCAACGTTGAACTACTACTCGAACGTCACCGGCGAACTGATCACCGCCGAGCAAGCGACCGACCCGGCTTACTGGCAGCAGCACATTCGTCAGGCCGTTCGATTCAACCAGGGCATTTCTCAAATCACCAGTGATCCAACCACGGTTCTGATTGAAGTCGGCCCGGGTACAGTTCTGACGGCTTTTGCCAAACAATCGGCAAGCAAACCAGTTCGCACTATTTCAACGCTGGCCGCAGCCAACAGCGATGAGCAGGATGATTTCCGGGTGTTTGTACAAGCGCTTGGCGATGTTCAGGCCAACGGTATCAATGTGGACTGGAAAGCCTGGTATGGCGATGAACAACGTAAAAAGATCCGCTTACCGCTCTACCCGTTTGCGCAGCGAGAATTTTCAATTGGTCGTGGCGACATCGGTAGCTTACTGACTCAACTGGATCTGGATGAATCCAGCAGCCCAACCACCGTCAGCAATGCCATCTCGACGGAATTATCCGGCCCACACAGCTTTAGCTGGCAAAAAGCACTGGCACCCGTTCAACAATACAGCGAAGGCGTACAGCCGTGTTTATATTTCCAGGCTGATAATGGCAAAGCACCGTTGATCAACGCCATTGGCGGCTTACGAGTTTCTCAGGTTATTCATATTGCTGACCCGGGCTTGTCCGAGCTGACCACAGGCAACAACAAATACCGCACAGATTTTGATGCACCAGCATCCATCCGTCGCTTACTGAACACACTGCGCCAACTGGATGACATTCCTGATTTGATGGTGTCGCTGACCGATCTCAGCAAAACACCAAGTTTGCTCAGCTTGCAACAACGGGCCAGCGCATTATGTAAAGTATTGACGGAAGATTATCCAAATCAATCATTTACCTTCATGCTGTTGATTCAGTCCAAAAATGGTATTGATGAAGCAGACGAACAACAGCTGGCGTTATGGCAACGTCAACTCCAGGCAAGCCTGACTAAAATCAACCTGCGCCTGGTGTACATTCCACACGACACCAAAGCCACCGCGATTCAGGCACTGGCAAAAAGACTGGAACGTGAAATCTTCGATGAACAGGCCAAACATCCGGTCATTCGTCTGACACAACGTGACCGTTATGCCTTTGAACTGGCGGCAGATAACGAATATCAGCCAGGTCCGTTACGTTTCAGCAATCAACATCTGGCATTACTGGTGCCACAAGGTTATCCGGTTGAGCCACTCCAACAACGACTGCAACTCGCCTCTGGTGCGGCAGTTACGCCTGTTGAACTCAGTTTGAGAAAACCTGTCGTACCTGCGATTAATCAGTTACTGGAACGATTAACGGCCAGCCTGCACGACACACAGCTTTCCTGGCAGGAACATTACAAACTGCCGGATCTGACACAAGCGCATCGATTAGTTGATGAGTATTGCATGGCCTGGTTGTCCAGTTTCTTAGCCACCAAAACCCAACTGATGACCGGTGATGTGTTCAGTCGTAACCTTCTGGTAAACCGGCTGGATTTACCTGAACAATTACATCGTTATGCAGACTACTTTATCCACATGTTGTTAGAAGACGGCTTTTTAAACCAGGATGATTCCGGTGAAGAGTCTGTCTATACCCTGATTAAACCGCTGGATGAAGTGCGTTCGACTGATTTAATTTTAAAAGATATTCAACAAATAACGTCATTATTTGATGGTCAGCTTAAACTGCTGCGCCATGCAATCGACAGCTACGAACAAGTCCTGAACGGTGAAATTCAACCGATTGAAGTATTGTATCCGGATGGTTCTAATCAACTGATTCAGGACACCTATACAGGTTCTGTTCAACAAGTTGAAGATGAGTTGATCATGAGCCTGTTTGAAGATGTGTTTAAACGTCTGATCAACGGTGTTTCCTCCATTCGCATCATGGAAGTGGGCGGCGGCTACGGGATGGCAATGCGCCGTATCATGCCAATGCTGGCTGACGTTGAACACGTTGAATTCTGGTTCACTGACGTGGGAAGTACATTCCTGGCTGATGCAAAGCAATATGCACTGGAACAGGGCTACGACAACATGACGTTTGGCCTGTTCGATATCAGCAAACCCGCCAAAAATCAGGGACTGCCTGAAGGCTATTTCGACCTAATATACGCCTATAACGTGGTCCATGCGACCCGCCATATTGGTCAGGTTTCTGGCAATCTTGAACAGCTATTAAATGACCGGGGAGTCTATTGCTTGCTGGAGCGCACCAACACCCGCCGCTATGTAGATTTAGCGTGGGGTATGGCTGACGGCTGGTGGCATTTTGATGCCGATGAACGTGAATTATCACCGCTGGTATCACTGGCGCGTTGGGAAGACATTCTTCGAGAATTACCGTTCGAAACCGTTGCCACCTGGCCGAGCGACCTTGCGACGCAACGCCGAACAGATGTTGGTTTGATCATCGCTCAGGCCAAATCCGGACCGGACCGGACAGTCAATCATCAGGCTATCTGGCGTCATCACCACACGGACGAAGCACTGGCAGACAGTTTTGGTAACAGCGATAACCGGGATGAAAACAGTCATGAATTAGATGGTGTGCTGGTACTGGATGTGATCCTGGCCGATAGCACCGATGAGTTCGCTCACATTAACGGCGGAATTCATCCGGCCTGGCGTGCTTACGATACTTATTACCATAACGCCAGCGAATGGTTGAAAGCTCATGACACCACCATGATTTCTATCCTGGCAGATGGTCAACTCGCTGATGGTGCATTCCACAACGACACCCGCTGGCATGCAGGCAATCGCTTCCGTTCATTAATGTACAAACAGACCGACGGACAATCGCCAGGCAATCAATATATTCTTCCATTCCAGGATGCGCTGGAATCAGCCGATGCCACAGACCGCTGGCATCACATTCCTTCGGTAGAGGATTTACAACATGCGTTTGCGGCTCTGGACAGTAGCTGGGTTTCTGCCTGTATTCAGCCATCCCAATGCAGCATGCTCCGTAAACCTGTGTCCAGTGTCGAAGACAATGCATCAGAGGAAGAAACCAGTTTATCGGGTGGTAAATCAGATTACGTCAATCTGTTAGTTGACCTGATGAAGCCTTTGTTTGGCCTCGATCATATTTCTGCCGATGATGATTTCTTTGCCCTTGGCGGTGACTCATTGAAAGTGGCTCAGTTAACGACGGAATTAGAAAAACACGGCATTAAAATCATGCCAAATGAAGTGTTTAACTTCCCGAAAGTCGTGCAACTTGCCAGCTATTTGCATCAGAACTACGGGGCAACATCACGGCACGTTGAATCCGATGAAGAACTGGTCGCGCACTTACAACGTCAACTCGGGCTTCATACCACCATCAAACATTATCAGTTGTTGCCACAGCTGAATGACGATGCCGCGCCAACCGCAGGCCGACAAATCCGTGTGTTATATCTGGATGACAAAGAACTCACCGCCAGCAACCACAAAGGACAAGCGCTGGTCGATGAGCTACTGGCACTGCATTTAGAGTCATCATTACAACCAGATTATGTCTTCCCGCTTTCAAAAATGCTGGACGGCGTGAATACCCTGAGTCAGACACGATTTGATGAACACTTTGCGATGGCCGAACTGGCTGAACCACAGTTTCAACAACTGGTGCAGCAAGTTAAAACCGCACAACGTCGTCTGAGCATGTCTGTCACCAATCAACCGGTTGAGATGGATTACCCGATCAGTCCGTTCCAGAAAATGTATCTGAAAACCGACAATCGTGTATCTCTGTATCAAATCGAGCTTGATGAAATCCCGGATCGGGAATTACTGAATCAAGCCTTTGTTGATGTCGTTCGCCGTCAGGGATTAATGCGCAGTAGCCTGCAACGCAACTTCATGAACAAACATCGCTGGCTACAGCATCAGACGCCTGCATCGCTGGCACTGCCTTACCTGGATTTGTCTCATTTAACGTTCACCGCACGCAATCAAGTGGTTGAAGCCCTGATGACCGCCGAATATGAGGCCGATTTTGACAGTGAGAACGGCATCATGTTCCACGTTGTGTTGATTCGTCATCAACTCAATCAATGCACCCTGTTGTTTAATCTGGACCACTCAATTTTCGACAACATGAGCGGCCAGGTGTTACGTCGACAACTGGTGAATCGCTACCGCACGTTGCGAGCCGGTTCAACTGCCTCTATGCCACCGGTGCGCAGCTTCAATGAATACCTGAACCAGATCAATGCCGGACCACAGGGCATAACACCACAACAAATGATCGAGTTATTCGAACTCGATAAATACGGTGAAACTCGCCTGGTGGTTGAGAACCATATCGTCGCTAACCGTCAGCCTAAAATTGCGCAATTGCAATACAAGGTTCGTCTGGCCGACTGGCATATCAGCGATGACGATGAAGTTGCTTTTGAAGTCACGTTGTCGCTGCTCAGTTACGGCCTGGCACGTTACTTCGGCATTGATCATGTACCAATGAAACTGATTTACCAGGGACGGAAATACCACGATCTGCCGTTCTTCGACACCCTTGGACTGTTTGTCGATGTTGTGCCGCTGTTGATTGATACATCAGGCACGCCATCACAAATGATCACGGGCATGAACCAGAAGATTCAAAGCCTGAACCGTTACAACATCAACTTTATGAACATGGTGTTGAATCTGGGCATGTTAGTGAAATGGCGGGATGTTGTCGGACTGACCAGCCCGAAAAAACTGTCGCAGAAAGATCCGATGATCCTGTTGAACTATGCAGGAAAAGCTGGCCAGGAATATCGCAAGATTATCGATTTTGCGACCAGCCAGATGCTCGATTCACCGGGCAAGCTTGATTATGCCAGCTTCTATGCCATCGCCACCTCAGACGATGAACATATTGTGCTGGATATTTTGTGCAACTTCGAACCTGACATGTCGCGGTTTAAGACTGTCATGGACGAAGCGCTGAATACTGTTTTTTCTGACGCAACACCGCTGGAGTAACCATGAAAACAGCAACTTACAGAGTCGCAGCTCTGTGTCGAACCATAACAACAATAACAGGAGAGTAACATGCTGCTTAGCTTGTCTATTCGAAACCTTTTTCGACATCGTTGGCGCTTCCTGGTCAACATTTTAGTAGTCATGGTCGCCAGTTGCTTACTGGTCGTTGCCCTGGGACAAATTGGTGGCATTAATCGCACGTTAACGCAAAGTGTCACTAATACACTAACCGGCCATCTGGTGATTAAGCCGGAAGCCGCACCTGTGGATTTCTTTCAGTTCACGTCATCTAAAAAATTACCGGTGATCGCGAGTAATGATGTACCGCAAATTTTAGCCTCAGTTCGAGCGTTGCCGTTTGTTGAGGCCGCTTCAGAACGTATTCGTTTTGGTTCACTGATTGGCGATGACAATACCTCTGAACCAGCGATGATCATTGCCGTTAACCCGCAAACAGAAGGTCAGGTTTGTACGGATTTAGTCGATATTGTTCATCCGCTGAATGACGGTGCGAATGCGGTAATTTCGCGTTATCTGTCGAAGAAAACGCGTCTTGATCAGGGGGAAAGCATCGTGGTGTTCAGTGAAACACCGAACGATTCATTCAACGCCGCCGAATACACGTTGTCGGATATCGTCAATACGCCGGTACTGATTGATGAATTCATCAACAATGTGTTTTTCATCAACATCGATACCGCGCATGAACTGCTGTATCTGGACGGTGAGGCGACTGAAATCGTCGTGCGAGTAAAACCTGAATTCCAAAATAAAGAAGCAATCGGGCAACTGAAGCAACAGCTTAATGAACAGTTCACCGGCAATTTTGCTTACCTCAAAACCTATGCCTATTACGACGTGGAAACCTCTATCGAAAACATCTCCGTGATTGCTGAAGGCATGGGCGCCATTCAGGTTGGCACCATCATTCTGGTCATGCTGGTCACTGTGTTGATTCTGACCAGTATTACGCTGCATGAACGTCGGTTTGAAATTGGCACGCTGATGTCTATCGGTATGACGCCGGGCAAACTCACCAGCATGTTTATGTTGGAAGTTTTCCTGAAGGTTGTGATTGGCTATCTGGTCGGATTCACGCTGGGTGTTGCTATTTTGTCGGGCATTAATCTGTCTGGCGGGATTCAGGCGGCCAACCAGGTTGATCAGTACATCTATGGCGGCAAAGTCATGTTCCCGGTGATTGATATCGCTGGCAGCCTCATCGGTGGCGTTCTTGTGATTGGCGTTTCCATGCTGGTCACCTGGACAACCTGCCATAAAGCCGGACGTCAGAATCTGGTTTCATTACTCAGTAACAAGAAATAAGCAACAAGAGGACACTATCAATGAATGCTATCTGGTCCCTGGTTTTTAAAAGCCTGCTCCGAAACGGTGGCCGTAACTTGTTGCAAGCCGGACTCATCTTTTTCGCTGCCTTTGTTATGGCGTACTTTGCCCAGTTTTTAGCGGGTGTAACTCGTAATTTCACCGAGAATCTGGTGGAACTGGCGACGGGTGAAATATACGTGTCGTCCACCATCGATAAAGAAATCGACCAAAACGTTTTCGACCGTGAATATAAATACCTGCGTGTACCCGCGCCATTTTTGAATGATGTGGAAAAGCTGGAAGGTGTGGAAGCCATTTCACCGCGCATCGACCTACCGGTTCGCTTAAATCTGCCGGACGACACCGTGACGTTCAAAATGGCCGCGTTTAATCCCGCGATTGAACCTCGCCTAATCAATAACTTCACGCTGACCGACGGCAGAATGATTGAAGACGGTGCGTTTGAAATCATCGTGCCGCAAGATCTGGCCCGCCGTCATAACATTCAGATTGGCGACACGATTCCACTGTTGGCCGGAACCGTTAACCGTCGAGTAAATCTGGTGGAATATACGGTCGTTGGTAAATTCTTAACTAACAGTCTTTCAGCCTGGTTTAACAACTATGTCTATACCAGTCTGGCACCCGCTCGCGTACTACTGAACGATGAAACAGTTATTACGCGCCTTAACATTCATCTGGCGGAAGACGCCGAAAAAGACGTCCTGATGCCAAAGGTCAATGCCCTGATTGAACAATACCTGATCAGCAACAATCCACCGCTTGACGCGACCTGGTGGGAAGATGGCGCAGAATTCTTCTCTTCACTGGTGTTTGGTATTGAAGCCGGATTCTTCATCATCGTCGGGATCATTATGACCATTCTTGGCTGTAGCATGGGTTTTGCCACGGTTATGACCGTGATCGAACGGACCAAGGAAATCGCGACGTATGGCGCACTCGGCGCACCACCAAAAATGATTCGTAAACTCTTCATGATGGAAAATGTCCTGCTGTCTGATCTGTCATCACTTGCAGGCATTGGTATTGCGGTCATTGCTTACCTGCTGACCGTTGATGTGGGTATTCCAATCAACAACCCGCAGTTTGAAGCCTTTATCGGTGCCTCGCATTTCTACCCGGCGCTTGATATCGGTGGTTTTATTCTGCCTTTCATCATTTGCAAATTAGTGACCGCTCAGGTGAGTTTCTTCATCGTCACCAGCGCAGCTAAAAAACCTATTACTGAAGCCATTGCTGACCGCTAGTCAGTGCAACACAACACAAATTTTCGGAGAACATCATGGAAATTAAACTTACTAACGTCAGCAAAGAATACGATCTGGGTGCCACCAAAGTTCACGCGCTGAAAGACATTAACTTTTCGGTCAACGCCAATGACTTTATTACCATTGCCGGGCCGTCTGGTAGCGGTAAAACCACTATTCTGAACATGCTGGGTTGTCTCGATACGCCAACAGCAGGGTCTGTTACTTTTGACGGCGTTGATTCATCTAACCTGGATCTCACTCAACAAGCGCTACTGAGAAACGAAAAAATCGGCATTATCTTCCAGTCGTTCAACCTGGTGCCGGTACTGAGTGTGTATGAAAACATCGAACTGCCGACGCTAATCGGCGACAAGCCAAAAAAACGTAAAGACACGAAAGACTGGATCATGCACCTGATCGAATCGGTTGGACTGGGAGACCGGGTTGACCACAAACCGGAAGAACTTTCCGGCGGTCAACGTCAGCGGGTTGCGATAGCGCGGGCGCTGGTTAATCGGCCACAACTGGTATTGGCCGATGAGCCAACAGCGAACCTGGATTCCGTCACCTCGTTACGCATTCTTGAACTGATGCGACAGCTAAACAAAGACGAAAACACAGCATTTGTATTCTCAACACACGATCCGGAAATCATCGAGCACTGTGATGCGGTGGTACGAATGCGTGATGGCATGATCCTGTCAGCTGACGATCTGAATAAACGCAAAGACGTGAATCAAACCACGATTGTCGATGGCATTGCCCAGGTGCCGGAAGCCAGTGCAAACGACAAGGAGGAATCTCATGCGTAACACATTCACCGCGCTGACACTGGCTGTTAGCTGTGCATTTGGTGCATCGTTTGCTGTTTCTGCGGCCACCGACACCACCAATGCCCCGCAAACAGTAGCTCCACAGGTTTCTGCTGATATTAAGCAGCTTTTTAACAGCCTGGAAAAAAACAGCTTTCCAGCGTCGGCTATCGCCACCATGAGCATCACCAGTTACAAGGGTGAAAAGGTCGCTAAAAGCCTGTCGATGGAGTTCTTCGCCAAAGACGACAATGTCTTGATCGAAATCCTGGCGCCTCGGGTTGATAAGGGCAAATACATCCTGAAATCCTCCGATGATCTGTGGATGTACTTCAGCAAAATCAATCGTTCGATTCGTATCGCAGCCCGTGACAGCTTTATGGGCACCGATGCGAACAACTACGACTTACTGGAACTGAATCTGGTTGATGATTACGACATTGTGGCGCATAGCGATGAAACCCTGGACGGCAAGCCTGTGCTTCGCGCTGAATTAAAAGCACGCCCGGGCACAGAAGGCTATGCCCGGATTGTCAGCTACATTGATCCAGTCAACAAAACCATCATTCGTAATGACTGTTACGCCATTTCAAACACCATGATCAAATCCATTGCTTACTTCGATCATCAAATGATTGGCGAATACAAAGTGCCGATGAAAACCACCATTGAAAATCACCTGGAAAAAGGCCGCCATAGCGTGATGACCTTTGATGCCGTAGAAGTAGAAGATGGTATCGATGACTACATGTTCAGCCTGGGCTATCTGGAATCACTGGAATAACATGCGACAACAAGGAATGACGGTTAAAACTTCGCTGTGTGCCGTATGTATTGCGGCCACAGCAGCCACCAGCTTTACAGCTGAAGCACTGCCACGCCCTGGTAAAGGTGTTCGGGTAGATACCGAGCTGAATTTGAATTTCGGTATGGAAACCCTGAATGACGACAGCGTGTTTTTAACGGATAAAGACGGTTTTAATACCGTCAATCAGATCATTGGTACTAAAGTAAAAGTCCGGCCTGACCGTAAAACCACCTTTGTGTTTGATGCCTACATGTTGCAATACGATCAAGGTATTTTTGCCGACGATGGTGGTTTTCAGACTCAGAATGATTACAAGGCGACATACAATCAGCTGTTCTTTTCTCATCGTTTCGCGGGCAACATGAAACTCACTGTGGGTCGTCAGCGTATTCTGTGGGGACATGGTCTTGCCTATGTCGCATCAGATTTTATCAATCCACCGCTGGACCCCAGCGGCCTTGATCTGACCAATGCAAAAGGCGTTGACTCGGTGTCTGTTGACTGGTTTACCCGGGGTAACAGTTACACCCTGCTACTCAACCTGGATAACAGTGCAGAACGCACCGGTGTTGGCGCAAAATGGACCAATAACACGCTGGATGGCTTTGATTTTAATGTGGTTTATTACAACTCAGCCGAAACCGGTCACGCAGCGGCGCTGTCCTTATCTGGCGATCCGTTGGTATTCACTGGTGAAAGTAAAGGCGAGCTGTCGACTACCGTTAATATCGCCATGCGCGAAAAATCTCAGTATCGCAAGACCACCACCCAACAATTCACCGGAAATCCGGGAGATGACAATTTACCTGTCATTACCTATCCAGCACCCGGTGATTTAAAAGACGAACGTGGTAACTGGCTTACTTACTTGCTGGGTCTCACTTATGAGATGCTTGATACCCATCTGACCTTTCGTGGCGAGTACTACTACATTCAGGATGCCTACAACAAAGACGACTTACGAGAAATCTACGGCGCACTGGACCAACCCGCATCCCCCAAAGGAATGCTAAGCGCAAACTGGCTTAACTCCCTTGCCTATGGCCGCAATCAACATCGTTATTTCGCGTTTACCATCAGTCAGGACGCACTGACAGAAGGCTCGGGCAACCGTTTCACTGATAACTTTAGCTGGGGTTTCAGCTTTACCCGAGGGCTGGAAGATCATTCAACACTCGGTTCCATTAACCTGAGTTCACGCTATTTCGACAATGCGGAAATCACGCTGGACGTATTACTACCAATGGGCAAAGACGATAGCGAGTTTGGCAGCATGTCTTTTGACTGGCGAGCCGACCTTGGTATCAATATCAGCTTTTAATCTGGAGTATGCGTATGGCTAATCAAGGAAAACACGATGGAAAAAATTAATTTTTTTGCTGTTCCTTATGCGGGAGGCATCGCCGAATCCACCTATGGTAAATGGCAGCAACCGCTGGGCGACCAATTTGTTGTTATTCCGTTAGAACCAGCGGGTCACGGCAGACGTATGAACGAACCTTTTACCGACACGATGCAGGCCACCGTGGATGATTTATTTGAGCGGATAAAGCCTGAACTGCAAAGTGGCAGGCCTTGGGTGATGTATGGTCACAGTATGGGTTCCGTTGTGGTGTACGAATTAGTACGCAAAGTGATTGCTGAAGGATTGCCACAACCTCTCGGACTGTTCCTGTCCGGTCGAAATGGCCCGGAACACCGCTACACCGAACCTGATTATCACATTCTCGATGACAAGGGACTGATCGCTGAACTTAAGAAAATCGATGGCACACCAAAGGAACTCTTTGATTTTCCAGCGTTATTACAAACGTTCCTACCCATTATCAGAAACGATTATAAAGTCATTGAAACGTACCGCCATCAAGGGCCTGCAATACAGATTGACGGCTTTATCACAGCATTTTACAGCGACAATGATCGTTTAGTGTCGATGGAAGCGTTCGAACACTGGGGTAATTATTGCAAAGGACGATTCACCATTCATGAATTTTCTGGCCACCACTTTTTTATTCACGATGATTACCCGGCAATCTGCGAAATGATCAGAAAATCCATCACTTAATTTCTTAATTCATCATAAATATTTGGGTCTGTAGACCCTGATGAGTTACCCGACATTCGTTGTCGGGAACTCAATAGCGCAAAGGTTTATTTAAACAATTCTTATTTAGTATTTTTCAATATTCTAATCAACAATAAATGCTTATTAAAAGCATCAAATGAGTAGTTAGGAGTCGTTATGACGGACAGTTTTGAGTATGCAGCTTATGACATTATTGCATCGATGTACGAAAAGCACGTTGAAGGTAAAAGCCTGAATGTGTTCCCTGCCATAGAACACTTTGTGTTATCTAAAAATCCTGAAGGTAGCACGATCCTGGACGTGTGCTGCGGCACGGGCAAAGTGACTGAAGCGCTGCAACAACGCAACTATAAAATGACCGGTTTTGATGGTTCTTCAAAGATGGTTGAAGTAGCTTCAGCAAAAGTACCAGACGCTTCATTTTTTGTTGCCGACGCACGGGATTTCACCGTTGATGAGCCATTCGATGCTGCGTTATGTCTGTGCGACAGCCTGAACCACACCATCAAACTCAATGAGCTTGAAATGATCTTCACCAATATTGCACAGGCGCTAAAACCGGGCGGCACCTACTTGTTTGATTTGCGTATGGAAGAAGGGTTTGAATACTACTGGGGCCAGGACAACAATGAAATTAACTTTAATGTTGTTGAAGATGATGTCGTGTGTACTGCTCACACAACTTACGATAAAGCTTCCGGCGATGGCCGCTTAACCATTACATCATTTCATCGGGCGGGTGAATTATGGCAACGTCATGATTCCATCATCGATCAGAAATGCTATTCCGAACAGGAGATTCGTAGCAGTCTGACCAATGCAGGTTTTGAAAATATATATATGTTCCGGGTAAAAGAAGATTTTGGCGCAGATGAAATCGGACGAGCGATTTTTGTATGTACTAAAGTCGCATAACGTCATTCACTTAATATCAGTGACTTAACATCGACTAAGTTACACACAGTATGTCAGAAGCAATCATCGGTTGCTTCTGACATTATCGACACGCCCTACTCGCACATCATGGTACTCGCTCAAAAACCTGGCCGTCATAGTGAAACTGTTGAACACCCTGAGTTGCATCAACATTGAATTTTCCTACTTCTCCCTTCGATGGATTGAATGCGATACGCACATGATCCGGTTTGTTGAGTCCTGTTGCTTCAGCTTGAAGCCTACCCCACGAAAAAACCAGCGAATCAGATTGATTGAGTGAAACAAACATCGAGCCTAACAGACCGTGGCGATACTCCCCCACATAATCAGACTTCGGCAATGAAAGCTGCAATGTCCGGCTTTGTATCCGTGCCTGCTGTTCAGACACCATCGAATCAATTCCGACAACCTTTTTATTCAACGCTGCAAAACGTTGTTTAATGGTCTGATTAATATCAGGCTCATTCAGCAATACACCATACACATAGTCAGCGATCAGTGATGTCAGTTTTCGGCTCAAAAAATCCTCATTATTGAGCACGACTAAACCTAATTTTTTCTCTGGCATAAAGGATAAATGTGCGTAGGTTCCAGCAAAACCGCCAAAGTGATGCAGCATTCGTTCACCTTTATAATCCCCGGTATACCAACCCCAGGCGTATCCATCTCGGGTGAAGTTTTCAAACATGGTGGCAATTGTTACTTGCTTCTGTTGCGATTTATTAATGACTCCAATAGGAAATACTTGTCGTCCATCAATCTTTCCCTGATTAATCTGCGCCCTGATAAAACGGGCCAGATCACCGCTACTGGCAAACATTCCACCAGCGGCATGCAGCGTATCATCATATTTTTCCAGATAAACCGATTCGCTCCGAGGTGGCACGATCATCGAATAAGGTTTTGCGACCGGATTACTCTTGAACTTAAACGCGCTCCGGGTCGCAGAGGTCTGTTTCATCCCCAGTGGATCAAAGATTTGCGTTTGTAACTGACGCTGCCAGGGCTGATTCAGTGCTCGGTCAGTAAATACACTTGCGATGTTGTAACCGACATTACTGTATTTGAAATCCCCTACAGCGTTGCCGGCCGAAGTAGACGATTTATACACTAAACGTTCTAAACTTTGTTGGTTGTAAATACCGCTGTAAGCAGTTGCCAGGACTAACCCATTGTTTTCTATTCCACTGGTATGAGTCAGCAAGTGTTTTATTGTGACGCGTGATGAGTCCACACCGGCGATATCAATCTCAGGAAACATCTTACTCAACGGCATAGACGTATCGATCAGTTTTTGCTGTTTGTTGAGTAACATAGTCAGGGCGGTGAATGGCTTAGTCGCAGAGGCAATATAAAACGGAGTGTTTGAGTTTACCGGGATCTGATTTGCGACGTCAGCAAAACCACTATGCTCGGAATAAATAATCTCATCATTTTTAATCGCAATGATTGACGTGCCAAACGGTAATTTAGCGAATGCTTTTGTTTGGGAAATCTGCTGATTCAACAACGAAAAATCTGGTGTTTTGAGTTCCTTTCCAACCGTGGACAAACTCACCAGCAGTGAACCTGATAACAACAGGTATGCATACTTCATAACATAATTCTCAATTAGTTTTTAAGTCAGTTAGAGACATTGAGAATGATGATTAGATGCAGGTTGTTTTCATCGTGTAATGGTGAAGCCAGTTCAAACAATCGTGAAAAACACGATAGCTGAATATGAAAATGGCACTTCCTGCCGGGAAAGTGCCATTATTTATTTCACTAATTTTTATTTTTCAATCCGTTAAATAAGTCGCTGAAGCTTATCCCGGTAGAAGGTTTTTTTGCTGCCATTGTCGGCATGTTCGCTTTTTTACCATTCAGGGCATTGACTAACGATACACATTCGCTTGCGAACGATCCCATCACATCAGAACAATCATTAAGCTTTTGTTTAGCCAGTTCTTGTTCGCCTGAATTATAGGTAGCAATCACGTTGTCAACGTATACCGTCTTTGCGTAATCGGGATGTTCAATTAAATCGGCTGACAGGTTAAGTACATCATTGAATTCGTTTTGACGAGTAAAAAACTTAATCGCGTCAACTCTGAATTCGTAGGAAGCCATTGACCAGTCAACTCTGGATAGTTCTCTCTTTGCCAGTCGATGTTGACCACGAGCCTGATAATAATCGAACCAAACCTTGTTTAACGGTGCAAAACTCCTGTCCAGTTTCTTAGAAGCTGACTTTAACAACGTCCTGGCTGTGTCAATTTCGTCAATAGCCAGTCTGGCTTGAGCTTCATGGAGTAATTCCAGCCCTTCAATTGTGTTCACAAATCCTTTTTTTGCTTTAATGGCTTTTATTTTTTGGCGTTGCTTTTTTGTAATTCGTCGAGCCAGTGCCGCTTTATGTTCCCGATCAACATATTCCGTTAACATTTCTTCCCGTTCAAGCGCATCATGATAAGACGACGTCAATGAATCAGAAACCGTGGAAATCAGACCATCGGCCAATTCGCTTCCAACCTGAGTAACCGCTTCTCCCATCTTGTCAGCATCCAGCGTTAAAGCAGATTCTAAAGTCGCCTGGATACCTTTTGCCATCCGGTCATTAGCAAGTTTGTTTTTTTCTGTGTAGTTATGGAGTCGTTCTAATACTTCCTTAGTTGCTCTCAGGGAATAACCTGCTTTTTCAGCAAGATCGGCCCCTAATAAATCAGCTTCATCTTCCTGGCCTCGTTGCCACGACGTATCAAAAATAAGTTCGGTGGTAGATTTCAACACGCCAGAATAAAAGCGAACCTTTGCTTGATTAGTAATGTTTTTCTGAGTTGGGCTGTAGGTGAGTTTCTTATAGTCTGAACCCGGATTGTCCACCATATGGAAATCTTCAATCGCGTAGGCCGCAACCCCCAGATCCCGTGCATCATTAACCAGTTCTTTGGTCGCTTTAACACTCTCTACTCGCTGAAAATGGTCAAGAAAGATATGAGAGATTTCGTGACCAATCAAAAATGCCAGTTCATCTTCTGAATCAGAATTTTTAATCGCGCCTAACGGAATGAGAATCGTGCCATTTTTTTCTACTTGTGGCGGGTATGACAGAGAACCTGATAATTTGACCGTGATCGTCTTTTGCTGCCCAGGCCAGCCAGCAACCAGTTTATCAGCGATATTTTGAAGATAACGTTCTAAATCTTTATCTTTGGCCAGGTGAACTTTTCTGGCACCCGGATGATTCTCACGTTCAGCTTGTTTTAGTTGGTAATCCTTCATCGCTTTTGGCTTCATGCCAGCTAACATCTCCTGCTCTTTTATTACGCGATCATCAATGAACTTTCCGTCAAATTGTGTTTGCGTTTCCCCTTTGACCATATTGCCAAGAGTGGCCCCTACCGTACTAGCTGTTGCAGAAAGGTTGTCCATCGTCTGGCAACCGCTGATACCTGTCATTGCGGCCAGAATGAAAGTTGTAATCACTTGTTTCATGCTGTTATCCCTTACTTACAATCGCCAAAGCCAATTGTTGCATCAGACTTCTCTTTCTCTTTTGCAGGCAACAAACACTTATATTTCACTTCACTGGTGATATTCAACTTCAAATAGTACTTGTCCAGCCACACTTGTTGACCATCCCCAAGCTCAATCTGAACCATGTCGTTTTCAGCATCCAGTTGTAAAATGGTTACTGGGACTTTGGGTAAGTCCTTGCGATCAATTCGTCTGGTAAACTCTTGTTTGTCATCGAATAACTCAAGTTTCTTTGCCATGTACTTAACAATGGTCGAAGGCTTACTTTTTTCCTCGGCCATTGCCGATGTCCCGGTCGTAACAGTAAACAGCACTGCCAACAAAGCCATATTTTTTATAATCATTATGATTCCTTGTTTAGTTGGTTTTTAGCTTGATGAAAACAGTTCACAAAAGAATGGGTGCTTGATAACGGCCACGGGTATCAAAAAAACGATCAACCCGATGTAGTTGATTACACTGTTGGTCAGCACAAAATACACCAGGGTGAAGACCGATGTGATAAGAAGCAAAAGCACAAACGTTAAACAGCTTTTTTGTAATAACCCTTTGTGGAATATCATTAATGTGGCAGCAATGAACATAAACTGGATTAGTTGATTGCCAGGGATGTTGAATAAGCCGCCAGGTACTTTTAGTACGTTGTCACCCAACGACATTAAATTAGACAGCGCAATGGGATGAACAATATTAGACGGTAAATCAGGTATATTGTTGAGCTTTATATAGTTCGTCGTCGCAGCCATATCAGCCAATAAAAACACGACTTTTCCTGACAGTTCGTGTTCGATTGCTTGATAGAATTCATCACTCAAACCGACCATTGAGTTACCACTGTTAACCAGCATCGACGCCGTTAGCGGTACATTTAATTGACAATTTCCATTACTACAATCAAGTAGTACTTTTTTGCATGTTTCATCATCGAAACATGCCTGATACTCAGATTTCCCGGTCCAGACAGCTTCGGGAATAAACAGCGCAATATGACTATCTGCTTCGAACACATCAGATTCACAAGTAATCGTCCCTGCTGAACATAACGTACGATAGATTTCCAGTGCAGCACGAGGTTTGCCCCGTTTATCCTGCATTAAGTAGTTGAGAGGATTTTCAGTGTGACCATACACACGTTGAAAATGTTCTGCTAAATCTGCAAGAACATAACCGGAATCTGGGGTATGCATAAAGAATTGGATATCAGGATAACGCGCTAAAACGTCAGAAAACTCCTTCGCCGTCATTCCTTGCCGTTCTTTGCTAAGTGTCCAGTCTATGTAAACAGCATCAGGATCATAACTTGCGATTTGTTGCAGTAATCTGGCTTGTAAATTAAAAGACACTGGCCATTCTTCACCATTCTCTCGAACAAACTTATCGTCAATACGAACGACACTGACTTTACTGCCAAATTCAGAAAGGTTGATATCGCTGTTGAAAAAGTCGTAAATGTGGAGGAAATACTGACGTGACCAGGTTAAGGAATCTGACTTTAATCCCAGTGGATTAAAAGTCATGAATAGCAAATAGCATGTAAGCCCCACGATAGAAAGGCTCATGACAGCATACTTTTTCAAGGTATCTGAATGATGAAGCATTCTGTTTCCACAAACTTGTAACAAAGTTATTCAGGAACAGGGTTTATATCAAGTACCTTAATTAGATTCAATATATCTGAGAATTTTTTATCTTATTTAGAACAAATAAAATCATAAAGCTGAATGTTAATAGCGTTTTCGATATAAATACGTGAACTTTAATGCAAATTCGCAGCATTTTATCAGATTGCTCATTTCCTTTTTCGTCAAGTAATGTGTTTTCAGTGTTGAATAGATGCATAAATCTGGAAACATGATAATCACCGAGTATCCCTTTAAATCACCGTTATACACTTATCTTATTTCAAGTTATGGACATATTTGTCCGTTCAACACAGTTAGGAGACCAATGAAATGGGAAAAGATTATTTACTAGCTATGAATGACCCGGAAATCATAAACAGAGAGAAAGTGATTCAAGCAGATGGGTCGAAAGTGACCCAGAATTATCGTGGCAACTGTGGATTAGCAGGTGTCGTTATGGCCATGATGAATAATCTGAACGAACCTGTAATTAAAGCCAAATATGAAGCGCTAAAAAAAACAGTTTATGAGAACCAAACACCCTTCGAAAATATAAAGAACAGTGAAAAAATAAGAAAACGTATCGAACGCCGTTACAAGTCTGGTTACGCAAACACCCCAGATCACAATTTAGATTACGACTTATGTACAGGTCTGATGATTTTACTAAAGGAGTCTCTACGTAATCAGGGCGTAGAAGGAAGAGAAATGTGGGATGCTAATGTGCTGTACTCTTCATTATTATGTGATTTCATACCCACCACATGGTCATCGAATCCATTGAAAACAAAAGCTGTAATTAACCAACAAGTAACAGCGGGCATGAATAGTAAACATGGTGATATGGCACTGACCGTAACGACAAGCATAAAACTATTTGAACTAATGGGTTTTAAGGCGCAGGAAGTTCTTCTTAAAGATAATATTAATCAAGTTAAAGAAAATCATGAAAAGAGCAAATTGAATACTTCTAATCAATGGAATACTCCTAATACGGCAACTTTCTTTCAGCAAGCCAACCGTACATTTCCATATGGTGCTCTTGTTGGCGTAGCAAGTATGATTGCATTAGGCAAACCAGCTGCTGCACTATACGACTATGTAGTTCATTGGGTCTATTTGCCTAAATCTACACATTTGACTCAGATTCAAGACCCTGAATTTTGGAATTGGGGAGATACTCCAAAATTGAGTCAGCTTCAAGCCAATTCAACACATCAATTTATCCCTGTTAAATGTCTTGAACTTAGCTTGCCATAATCGATGGCTACCCACCATAAATCAACCCATGCAATATCTCTCTGGCCTGTTGTGAACTGCGAACTACGTTGAGATACCAGTCATTACCTCGTACATCAGACAAAAACTGTTGTTCAGGTTCAGAGAGTTGATTTATTGCTTCCCTTTCGCCAAATTCAGACAGTGTAGCCAGTCGTCCGCGATAACCGTCCACCACAGTTTTTACAAAGCTTTCCAATGCTTTGATCTGATTTGATAACTCACTTAATTCATTGCCAGATGATTTCACATCAATATTCAACATCTCCAGTTCAAGTTGAATATCATTGATATCGCTGATGAACGTTCGGTAATCAGTTGGTGTAATACCTTCAGGTCGGGCGAAATCCATTTTCAGGTTTCGTCTGACACGTTTAAGATCGGTGTAGGCTTTTGCCGCACGTTGTTGAATATCCTTGTAATAACGCACGGTTTCTGTACGTCTTTCCCTGGCTTTTACATGATCATCTATGACTGCTTTGGCAATACCACCAAGAACGACAATGACGACAAATTGCATCAGTAATTTAGACAACTCCCAGACCAGCGTTCCTTTTGTTGGCGTTGCAAACCAGACTAATGAGACGATACCAGCAATTAATCCTGCCACTATTAACCCAGCCACTGCCGCCAGATTTATCGTGTTCTTTGTTTTCGGGTACTTAGTATTATTGTTGGTGTTGTTCATGGGGAATCCAGTCATTCAATTGGTAATGTCGAATCACTCAACCAAATATTAAGCATCTGTGTCAAATGGTCAGCGATGGTTAACATCATTCAGTTAAGCTGCTACATTTGATTCCCGTGTCAAAAACAACAATATTTCGTGATTTCATTCGTTTAACTGAGACTATTCCACCATGACGAATCTGTTCAGCAATTTACCCGATGACACCAGCCAGGAGCATTTTTCAGATTTAGTCAGGGTCTGTTAACCTTTGCGGGTGAAATTTTGTTCGAGTTCAATGGCGTTCAGGCAAGGCGCACAGCAGCAGATTTAGTCTTCTAAATCAATGTATTGAGTATCCGGTTGTTCAGTTGATGAATCCAGGACGATCAACCAAATATTAAGCATCTGTGTCAAATGGTCAGCGATGGTTAACATCATTCAGTTAAGCTGCTACATTTGATTCCCGTGTCAAAAACAACAATATTTCTTGATTTCATTCGTTTAACTGAGACTATTCCACCATGACGAATCTGTTCAGCAATTTACCCAAAGACACCAGCCAGGAGCATTTTTCAGATTTAGTCAGGGTCTATTAACCTTTGCGGGTGAAATTTTGTTCGAGTTCAATGGCGTTCAGGCAAGGCGCACAGCAGCAGATTTAGTCTTCTAAATCAATGATGTGGAACGCAGCATGAACGCCATTGAAACGAATCCATTCATTGTTAAATGAAGGCATGGACAGCGCTTGTCGCACGTTTCTACTGCGTTTCAGCCCGCTTATGTAGAATAACTACACCACGCAACCTAAAGCCTTGTATAAACACGCGACAAACGCTGCAAAAATCACCATCAAAGGTCAATAGACCCTGATAACCCCAATACGAGAATTGAGCGTATTGTCTCCTATGGTCAGTCATCGCCCGATGAAGGTTGGTACGATCAGGACGAACATGAATGGGTGGTGGTATTAGAAGGATCGGCACGATTAATCATTGAAAAGAATGATTCGGATGATGGTCAATTCGAACAGGAAATCACCTTAAATAAAGGTGACTCATTGAATATTCCAGCCCATACCCGGCATAAAGTTAGCTGGACCTTGCCACATAAACCCACTATCTGGTTAGCCGTGTTTTATTCGTAAAGTCGGTTAACCCAGCTCTCGCTATAACGCCTTTTCAATGACTTGCGTATAATGCCGCCTGTCAGTTAATCAGGAGTATTACGATGGCCGTTAAATCTCAGTCTGTTTTCAGGCAATTATTCTTTCTATGCATTATGTTTTTGTCAGGCTTAGCCAATGGTAAATCCGGTTTTGCGCCGGTCGAGCAATGGCAGCTCGAATATCAGATTTCTGGCAAAGGCTCGCCCGTTATTTTCCTGGAAGCAGGAGGTAATTCACCGCTGACCGATTGGGACGGCATCTATGATCAACTGACACAACACACGACTGTTGTGCGCTATTCGCGAGTAGCCAACGGAAATTCCAGCCAGGTGAAACAACATTTTATGTCGTCAGACTATGCTCGCCATGCCTCGCAAGTTTTAAATCATCTCAACATTCATGAGCCGGTATTATTCGTGGCTCATTCCTATGGCGGCAGTGTAGCCAGAGATTTCGCCGCTGCTTATCCCAAACGAATCGCGGGTTTACTCATGCTTGATCCATCTTCAGAACATGATGTGGATATATTAAGAGCGATAGATTTAAAGCAGGGCAACAAAGAGATCGCACAAATCAAACTGGATGATATGAAAAACCAGATGTCGAATCAGTATCTGGATTTCTGGAGCAAACGCCCATTACCCGATTACCCGGCGATCCCTGATATTCCCGTCACGGTCATTGCGTCAATCAAACCATCCAAAAATCCGCCAAATCTGTTTTTTACCAATAAAGGTCGTGAGTTATGGGGCAAGTTGTGGCAGGACTGGACGAAAGCATTTCCGCAAGGTAAGGCGATTCTAACGAAAAAGAGTGGTCATTATATTCAGTTTGATCAACCAGAACTGGTTGTCAGTGAAGTACTGTCGATGTGGCGAAAACTTAAAGATGACGCAATTAAAACCCGGTAATCCGGTTTAAGATTAAATGTTACTTTCATTAAAAAGCGCAGTCTGCTTACCGTGTTGGTCATCCTCGGCCAGGTTGGGAAAAAGCCATTCAGTGCAGACTGCGGTGTTCGTGTTGTTAAAAGTACTGTTGTTAAAAAGTACTGCTGTTAATCAACAAGATAGTATTCAAGCGTACTAACCACTCGCACTTTCTTAATTTGGGGCGTATTGGAATCCCGATCATTAATCGAGAATTGTCCCTGACGAGCCGTTCTGATTTTCCCTAAGCGGGAATCTGAATCCGCTGCAAACTTTTCAGCCACGGTGCGAGCATTATGAGTAGCCTGCTCTACCATCGCGGGTTTGATGTCATTTAGTCCGGTGAACAGATATTGCACTCGTCCTTCGTATCTGTCCTGTGCAATCACAATATTCTGTTTAGCTAACTGGCCCATTTGCGCACGAGCAGCAGATACTTTATCCGGCTGGTTCGTGTAGACCGTAATATTTGATGTGACGACATATCGAAAGCCAGGGTTGTTGCCTGATGAGTATTCATTGGCCAGCTTATCGACTACCGACAGACTGGAAACACTGATTTCTTCATCCGTAAAACCTTGTTGTTTCAGGTAGCTGACAACCGCCTGGGTTTTCTTTTCTGCACCTGCCACCAAAGGCTCCAGTTCATTCGCGGCATCTTTAAAACGGATTGGCCAAATGGCGGTATCCGCTTTCACTTCCATTTGTGCCAGTCCTTTTACTGTTATCGTTCTGTCCATTGATTTAAATTTCAATAATCCTTCGCCCAGCAACCAGGCAGCTAACGCAATACCTGCTGCCACAATCACCGCCGGGATGATCAACCGTTGATTGGAACTTGTTTCCACACCTTTCTCCTTTGCCCGATTATTAAGAAATCATTTAATCGTAGCTAACTTACGCCAAAAACGTTACAGAGCCTATCACAGCTAAAAATGGCAATAGTGGAAAATCACTTCCCGGATGTAACAAGATGCAACAAACCACCAATTCGGGGTAAAGTAATCGCTTTCTTGCTCATTGATTCAGCAATAACAATCATTAAGAGGTTACAACTATGGATAAAAATCCGGTAATCACTGGCGGATGCTTATGTGGTGCCATTCGTTACGAGACAACCGCTCTGCCGTTCGATTCTGATTATTGTCATTGTTCAACCTGCCGCAAAGGGACTGGCGGTTTAACCACTGCATGGATTGATTTTAAAACCGAGCAAGTCCGTTGGATAACTGGTCAGCCAAAGGAGTTTCATTCATCAGACCATATACGACGTGGATTTTGTGACCAGTGCGGCACCAGTTTGACCTATCGTCACAAGGATTATCCTGGTTATACAACGATTTCGACCGGATCTATGGACGATCCAAATGTATTTCAGCCGACTTACCATATCTACACAAATGACGCGGTGAGTTGGTTGAATATTGAAGATGATTGTAAGCGTTATCCGGCGCATCGCACGCCGGATAAGTAAGATGAATACTAAAAGCTAAGAATCAGATTAACCTTTCAGTTCAGGTCGGAAGAGCAACTTTATTTTGTCGCCATACAAAGTAATAGCCAGCCCACTGAGAATCAGGCCACAGGCCAACAATTTGTCGTCGTTAATGACTTCATTAAACATCACTGCAGAACCAGCAAAACCAAAGACTGGCACCAACAAGGATAACGGCGCAACACTGCTCACCGGGTATTTACGTAGCAATGAATTCCAGACCCAGTAACCAATCAATGTAGTGGGATATGCCTGGAATAATACAGAGAATATAGCCGCACCGTTGAGGTTATTTTGTAAGTTAAGGAAAGCATCGGCACCACCGGTGAAGCCAGCAATAATAAATAACGGTAGCGGTGCAAACAAACAAGACCAGACCAGGAACACAAACACGTTTTTCGTTTGCGCTTTTTTCATAATGATATTGGCAACACTCCAACTCAGCGCACCGAATAACACCATCGCCAGACCAATAACAGTAACCGAACCATCCGTTAACGACAGAATCACCACTAATCCCACCAGCGCCACGGCAAAGCCCAGTAACTGTTGCTTATTGATGGTTTCGCCCAGTAACAAAAACCCCATGAATACCGTTAAAAAAGCACTGAACTGCAACACCAGTGAAGATACGCCCGGCGATACGCCCTGATAAACACCAAGATTAACCATACCCCACAGACCGGCCCCGAAAACCAGGCCATACAGGGCAACCGTTTTCATCGGAACATCAGGTTTCGGCAGAAAAAATATCAGTGGGACAGCACACAATAAAAAACGTAATCCGGCAAGAACAAACGGGTCAAGGGTATTTAACCCCATTTTGATCACGGAAAAGTTAAATCCCCAGACGGCGGTAATGGCTATCGCCGCCAGTAAATCTTGTAACTTCATTTGGTTTCCTTCAACAGACTACAGGCGTTTAACGCTGTCTCCGGTGGTTACCCATAAGTTTCCGTGTGTCACTATTTCCGCTTTATCAGGCAGCCCTTTACCCGAAATTACCACTTCTTCATTCAGATGAAACAGCTTATCGACCTGAATTTTTTTCACTGTTTGTGCCTGATCGACAATCGCGACTTCATAGCCGGATTTAACTTTTATCAGGGCATCAAAAGGAATACGGAATGCATCTTTCACTTTATTGCGAGGAACCTGGACAGTGGCTGACGAACCAATAACAAAACTTGAGTCAGCACGGCACCTGAAAATAAATTTACGTGAGTGAAAATCTTCAACAGGATAGCGACTTAGTACCTCTAATACAAACTCTTGTTGTTGGTAGTTCACTAACACAGCTTGCCCGGGTTCTATCTGATGATACAAGTTGGCTGGCGCTTCCACATGTAGCACCAAATGTTGGTTATCCAGTAAACGTACTATCGGATCAAACCGGTCTACTGCGGCGCCCAGTTGCGTCATATGTTCAGTGATCACGCCGTCAAATGGCGCCCTGAGTTCGCTGCGGGCAATCCGGACTTCGGTATCAGCAATATCCTGTTGCCATTCCTGAATTTCATGCAAACTCATTCGATACTGGCTTTCAACCAGTCTGAGCTCATCTTCTGTGACAGAGCTGATTTTGTTTAACGAACGATAGGATGCCAGACGACTTTTCAGGTGATCTCGTTTTGCTTGTGCTTTCCCCAGGCTGGCTTTCGCTTTTTCCAGAGCCAGCTTTAAAAACGCAGCGTCGATACGAGCGATGATTTCGCCTTTGCTGACCTGAGTCCCCAAAGGTAGTAAAGCAATAATCTTCCCTGATACTTCTGTCGCCAGTGGCGAATTATGCGTACTGACGACCGTACCAAAGGCTGGCTCGTACTGAATAACATCCTGCCGTTCAATATCCAGAGTTTTTACTGCTTTGTCGGCAGCCTGCGTTGTAAATGGACTGAATGTTCCAATCGCCAGCAGCATCAACAACAAACGGGAATAATGATTACGAGAAGCGAGAGTTATCATGAGCGAGCCTCATTTGAGCGTATTAAAGAAGAGTCCAGACCAGCCGATTCACCGACTTCATTGTTCGATTCGTTTTTCAGTAACAGATCCTTGCTGCCAGCCAGTTTTAACAAACAGGGCATCAGTACCAGTGAAAACAACGTGCTGACAGTCATACCACCAACAATCACTATTGCCAGCCCTCGGTATATTTCACTACCCGGTCCAGGAATGATCGCCAGCGGCAACATACCGGCCACACTGGTAATGCTGGTTAGCATGACGGGTTGAATCCGCGATGCCAGCGCACGATTTGCCGCAGTCGTTAAATCAACCCCCTGTTGTTGCTCAGTTCGACATTGGTCCACCAGCAAAATGGCATTATTGACCACTAAACCAAGCAGAATAATAAAGCCCATCACCGTCAACAGATCGAGATTAACCGTCACAATCAGGTTCGCTATCGCCAATGCCCAGATACCGCCAACACAGGCAAACGGTAACAACAATGTCACCAGCAATGCGTCTTTAATTCGGGCAAATAAAATCGCCAGTAATGCCACCAGAAAAAATGCCGCAACGGCAAAAGCATACAACAAAGTACTCAACGCTTTATTAAGTTTGTCACTGGCGCTGGATAACTTAATACTGGCATCGCCAGGCAATGCGAGTTTGTCGCCCAACGTAATGATGTCGTTTGCCAGTTCGGTCAACGACACCTGCTCAGGTGGATAAACCGTGATGGTTAACGCACTTTTTTGATCGATACGCTGAATCTGTTGTGGCACAGACACTTCGGTCAAATGCACAATCTCACCCAATGCAATCACGCCCGCTTCCCGGGTAGCGACAGGCATTTGAGCCAGTTGCGACGTGGTAATCGCTGAACGATTAGTCACGATAATATTGAGATTATTCAGGCCATCGAACTGTTCACCGACGTACACACCTTCACCCAGCGCCTGAATATAATGTCCGGCTTCTGCAAGGCTGATTCCCAGTTCGCCCAACCGTTCCAGGTTCGGTTCAACACGGTATTCAATCACCTGATTATCCGGTGACGGTGAAATTCGCGTGTTATACCCCTCGCCCAGTCCTTTAATCGCAGCGGCAACTTGTTGAGTCGCCAGCACCAAATCCTCATAGTCGTCAGCATAAACGTTTACACCCAGTGAGCGAGTACTGTTGAAACTACCGAACAACGCCCCTTGCATCACAAAACCACTGGTGCCGGGTAAATCAGCCAGAATTTCGTCTTTGATCACCGCCTTGAACGCATTGAGATCCGCCGGATCTTTGGTGCGAATTGCCAGTCCGTTATAACCGGGAGACACGACAACATAATAGTTTTTAAGCTCGGGTGTTTTAGACCCATCGAGGTAAGCATTAAGCCGCTGAGCTATTGGCATCGCTAACGACTGTTCGATAAATGCCATATTTGAACCTGCGGGAAACTTCATAATCGTGTCCAGCGCATCCCGTTTTACGGCGGGCATATAGTCCACTTTTGGTAACATCAACACACTCGCCAGACTGATTGCGGTTAAACCTGCAACCCATATCAGTTGCTGTTGTCGAGTTGCTGTTTTTTCAGCAATCTGGCTTGCCAGTTGGCCTAGCCGGATTGTCACCGCTGACGCAGGCAAAGGTTTATCACCCAAAACATAACGGCTTAATACCGGCAATAACGTCAGGCTTAACGCCAGACTGACCAGCACACAAATAATGATGGCGATAGCCAGGTCTGCGAACAGCTGACCTTCGACATCTTCCAGTAAGAAAATCGGAAAAAAGATGATTAAGGTCGTGGCTGTACTGGCAAACAACGCACTTTTTACTGCCAGTACGCCCTCAATAATTGCTTTGCTCTTGTTCGCCTGACCTTGTTGCCGACGTAACTGACTTTGAATGGATTCCAACACCACAATGCCAGCATCAAGAATAATTCCGCTGGCAAACGCCAGGCCCGCCAGAGAAATAACATTGAGTGTACGACCAGCCAGATACAACACCAGAAAGTTCACAATAAAGCTGATGGGTATCGATAGCGTGATCAACAAACTAAGACCCGCATGCCGAATAAACCAGAACAACATCAGGGCAGCCAGTACAATTCCCAACGCCAGATTAGAGGTTACAAAGCTGATGGCCCGAACGATAAACACCGATGGATCAAACGACAGTTCAACGTGCAGGTTCATCGGATGTACACGCTCATTAATACCAACCAGCGCCTCATTCACGCGCATTAAGGTATCCAGTACACTCGCCCCTTTGCTGCGCATTAATTTAATGCCAACCGCAGAATGACCATTCTGAATCACAAAGTGGCGTTTTCTGCCTCGGGTTTCTTCAATGGTTGCCACATCCTGTAAACGGATCAGACGGCCACGCGCCTTACTTAATACAATCGCGCCTACTTCATTAACCCGTTGTTCGCCTTCAAATCGTAGACTGAATTGCTTACTGTTAACCGGGATAAAGCCTCCTGAAAAGTTATCCATCCCTCTGACACCCGCAATAACATCTTCCAACGTCAGGCCATAACTCGCCAGAGCAAAACTATCAACAGCAATTTCCAGTTGGCGGTCCGATGAAATAAACAGTTCAGACGAGGCCACACCATCAATATCTTCCAGCCAGGGCACGATCCAGGTATTAATTTCGTCCTCGAATACATCAATATCCCGGCCATCGTTGCCGGTATACTGAACAAACATAAAGACTAATGAATCTGACGGGCTACTGGTATCAATCACCGGTGGAAACGCATCAACGGGTCGCTTGCGAACCCGGGCCAGCCGTCCCATGACGTCAACCAGTGCTTCATCCATATCAGTGCCAAGTTTGAACACCAGTTTGATTCGTGAGCCACCGGCAAACGCGGTAGCCGTGACTTCTTCCAGGTTCGCTATGCCTTTCAGAATTTGCTCCTGAGGCTCGATGATCTCGGCTTCGACTTCCGCAGGCGATGCCGCTCGCCAGGTGGTGTTTACCACCATCGACGGTCGTTCAATCTCCGGAAACAGTGTGACAGGCAGGAAAAACAGGCTGATCAGCCCGCTAACTATCGCCACCAGCACAATGGCGAACACCACCACAGGATTTTTGTTAGCCTGAACCAGAATACTCATCATTCACTCACTTCTTCAGGTTCAGGATTCTTGCGGCAGCAAGATTTTAGAATGGGACTTAAGCCGACTGAAACAGAACATAATAACCCCGATGCTCAATCCACCAATCACGCCGAACAAAGATTTGGTGGATGCCTCATCCGGGCTGAAGCTGACAATAATGCCACTGAGCGGTAACGTGAGCTGATTCAGAAAAACGATTAAGCCAATGGTTTTACCAAGATGCATTTTGGGGATGAGTAAAGCGCGTTCTGTTCGAATATAGACATTAAACAGATCACCAGCGGCAATAATTGAGGCGTAACAGAAGACATAAACCCAGAAGAATGACGTAACACCAATCACCAGCGAAGCCAGACAAATCGCCAGATAGGACATAATCCCAACCCAGAATACATTAATTTTATGCACGACAAACGGCAGGATCATTAACACCATCAGCGTCAGACCACCGGTAAAACTTTGCTGAATACCAAAGTCCGTTTTGCTGGCACCAAAGTATCCGGTCGCCATCATCGCAGCCGTCGCCATCCCCGTACCAATGATGAGATTAACCGAGATACTCATTAAGGTCAGCAACAGTAAGTTGGGGCGCAACCGAACAATCGTCCACGCTTTGATAAAGTCCGCTTTCACTTTTTTCAGCAAATCGAAAAAACCTGACTGTTCCAGCTTTTTCGATGCCACTTCGGGTAATTCCAACGATAAAATCCCGAGATAACCCGCCAGATATAAAGCACCAGCTAGTGGAATCAAATAGAAGGTTTCGGTGTAGATCACGAATAGCGAACCAATCATTGGCCCCAGTAACAGCGACGCCTGTTCAATCCCCTGCAACCAGCTTTGAACCTTGGGTAACTCCTCTTTCGTGGCCAGTTTTGGCACCATTGATTCCATCGCAATAAACGACTGAGCATAGAAAAATGCCACGACCGCCATCAAGGTACTGAGCACAACAAACAGGTTTTGCTCCAGCGTGAGCAGATAAAATGCAATAACTGCCGCAATCCCCCGCACCAAATCAGCCGCCAGATAAACAATGCGCCCTCCCATACGATCACTCAACGAACCTGCAACCGGTAACGACAAAACTCTGGGCGTCCATTCAATAAAAAAGGCTAACCCGGCCAGCGTAACCGACTTGGTTTCGGTGTAGATGATCAACGGCACAGCGAATAGCAACACCTGATCACCCAACGCCGCTAAGAATCGCGACGCAATGAATCGTAAAAAGAAAGATGTTTGCACAATGACTCCTGACTCAGGATCGGTTGACCCTGGCTCCGTTAGAAAAAACCGGGCGAATCCTCGATTGGTAAGAGGTGACTGACACAACATCGCCAGGAACAAGATTCGGCAAATGACGATCAGTATTCTCAGGAAATGCCCGGACAAAAGTAGCGTTTACGGCTGACTACACAACGCAGATTTCCGCAAACATCCGTTTCATGAACTGCTCCAGCTGATCGCTTTGCGCAGCACCCACTAAACCTGCAACCGGGACTTCGACCGATTGATAAGTAATGTGTCGCGTCAGTGGTTTATCCGGCGTTAACTGATTCCAGCGCAGGACAAACTCACTGTCCTTGAATGGTTCAGCATGACGAACATCGCAATATTCCTGGTCGAGATGATGACCCGGAAACACAAACCAGCCGAATTTACGATCCAGATTGATGTTATCCGGAATGGCAGGCGTCTCGCCGAGATAGGCCTGTAATTCAGCAGACGGTAAGTGGACACCACTCGCCTGTTCTACTGCATCCACGACATCGGCTCCACCCACCCGGTTTGCCACTTCCAGGAATACCAGTTCATCACCGTGCTGAATGGCTTCCAGGTGAAAACTACCCGCATCAATCTGAACGGCTGCCAGAATCTCAGCGGTCCAGCGTCGTAAACAGGCGTCAGTATCGATCTGAACGGACCCTAACGGTTCACCGTCAGCAAACCCCAGGCAAGTACCGATGTATTTGCTGGCGACCACCAGTTGCAGTTCACCATCAAACGTCAGTCCGTCGATATGAATGATGTCGCCTTCAACAAACTCTTCAACGTCCCAATCATCCCAGTCACCGTTATCAAGCGCTGTTACACCGGTCGTTTGTTGCTGTAATGCAGCATCCATTTCGGTCAAAGACGCGAAGATCAGCACATTTTCACTGGACGCACCATCGACGGGCTTCAACACCGTTTTGCCCTGCCAGTTTGCACTGCCCTGTTGTTGATATGCTCGCAATGACATATTTTTTGGCACCCTCAATCCAGCCTGCTCTACTGCTTCTTTCATTACCAGTTTGTTGCGCACCAGATTCGTCTGTTCGATGCTTGCGCCGGGAATATCGAACGCCTGGCGTACAATCGCCGCACTCATCAACTCGTATTCAGACAGGGAAATAACCCGGTCAACATGCACCTGTTTTTGTTTCAGAATTTCAATGGCTTCAAGTTCAGTTGCAGCTTCCCCCAGGCGTAACCAACGCTCACAACGCAAGTCATCCGGGATCGTAGCCAACGCCGATTCAATCCCAAGATAAATGACCTCATGGCGCTCGTGATCGATACCACGGTGATAATCAATTTTGTGATAGGGAATGCGATGTAAAATCAGTATTTTCATCAGTCAGCTCCTTAAGCCACTGTCTCGACGTCTCGTGCCAGAAAACGATCAACAACCTGATACCAACTCGACTGGATTTTTGACAACCAGAGTTTCATCTCAGCCGCTGGCCAGTCTGAACTCACCACGGCCAACGCCAGAAAATCGCCATTATCACGAGCAGGTACATTGATGTGTTGTTCCACAGAAGCAATCTGTTCGATATTAATCCAGTTCAAATGCCCGTCAGATTGGGGATAGTGTACGTTCAGATGCTGCTGTAACCCTTCGAATAAAATATCCAGGTTATTGACCAGTTGCGGCCAGCAGCCTTGTTCGGTGGGTGGCAGCATGATAGTCATCGCACTGCCATGCGGTGTAAACGGTTCAAGTAAACGCGCTCGTTTAATCGCGGTGTCTACCCAAAGCCCGTATAAATCCTGTTGGAAAACCAGACTGGCCAGCGACCAGATTTTCATCCCCGCAGGACGACGATTCGCTTCGACCACGGCGGCCTGGGTGAACTCGTCATTGATACGGATTTCGTTATGGAAAGGCCCATTGTTCTGACCAACAATTAAATTAGCCAGCTTGCCGGTATTGCGAATTAATTCAGCCTGTTGCGGCGTCACATCGGCAGGTACAAGCTGTGCAATTTCAACGGGATAACGACCAGACGCATTAAATTTTTCAGTGATGAAATCCGCTGAGCCAATGCCGTCATAGGAATACTCGTTACTAAACGGGATCATCTGTTCAGCAATCATACCATTCGCCAGATAGTCTTTGACTTCATCCAGTAACGCCGGGACATCAGCCTGACTTGTGTCTTCAATCAGGATCACGCCTCGATTATTGCCCTCAGTCGTTGGCTTAATCACCACGCCTTGCGGATTTGTCGCAATAAAATCTGCCAGCGAAGCGACTGAATCAATCTCTTCCACGTTTGGTACAAAGATTTGTTGTGCAGATAAGTAAGGTTTGCAACATTGTTCTGCGACCCGGTATTTCAGCTTACAGAATGCATTTTCCGCCAGCGTGTGACAGTCATTACCAATGTCCAGCGCATCCAGCAGCAAAGCCCCGGTGTGTACGGCATTATCGGAAAAGACCAGTCCGGCAATTAACGAAAAGGGCAAGGTTTCTACCGCACGTTTCGCGTCATCGACAAATCCTTCAACCAGTGGATCAAGATCAATCACCAGGTCCGCTAACTGTTTGTCTTCTGCGGTTGGATTCGGTCGAATTAATACCGTTTTTAATCCATGTTCACGGGCACAGTACTCACGAATATGCGCCACATCACCACGACGGGATAAATTAAAATCAATGATCAATAATGCATTAGCCATTGATTTTAAGGATTGTTCCGAGGATAGCCTTGTCGATTCAGCAACCTGATCGTTCACGTAAGAAATCGACAAATACTGCTCCGACTCTTCGTTAATTCGGGAATAACTTGCCTGCAAATTGTCAGGGTCCAACGGCCAAAGTACCTGACCGATAAAGTTCTCCCGAGCATCGCTGTCGAACGTGTCTCCCGCTTTTGCAAATAACTGAGCCACCACAGGCACGGTGCCATCCTGACTTTCATCAATGGCCGCAATGGTGCCTTTATGTCCAAAGTAAACGCGGAAGAAACTGGCTCTGTCTCGACGAACCGGATGGCGTCCGGTGACGGATAATTCATCCAGTAATGTCGAATATTCCGAACGATAGTGATTCGACTGGTTCAGCAAGCCAATCCACAGATTCAGCATGGAGTGTCCCTTTGTCAGATACTCAACGCTTTGAGAGATTAGCGCACCACCAACTCGTGGATTAATTTCGATAAGTTCCCAGTGACCATCATCGCACCTTGCTTCCAGGTGAAAACAACCAGTCGTGATCCCCAGTAATTCAAACAGCTGATTCAACCAGGTAATGCCCGCATCAATCTCTTCCTGGTGCAAATTAACTGGCGGACTGGCACAGGCGTTTTCCAGCGTTGTCAGTGACTCATGGGCTACATCAACTTTTTCATGAATAGCAATCGGATGAAGTACGCCCTGCTCCATAATGAGTTCAAAACTCACTTCCACGCCGGAAATAAAGTCTTCTACCATAAATGGAAAATCTGGCTTAAAAATACTATTGAAAACAGTATCTTGTTTAAAATCTTCCTGAAGTGCTTCAAGGGTTGACCAGGCCAGTGACTGCGTTAGTCGAAAAGTCCCAAAGGAAGCAATACCCGTTACTGGTTTAATGAATTTCTTTGCATTTTCATGTTGGTAACGTGTCAACAATTCTGCTGTAAGCGGCTCTGCAATCACTGATGTTAGCTGATTTGCCTGTAACAATTGCCGCAACGCCAGTTTATTGGTCAGTAATTCAATAGTTTGTGGTAGCAGATCATCTACGCCCAGATAATGATTTGCCTGCGCCATCAGACGACGGTATCCCTCCCAGACACAAATACATCCATTAAGTTTGTAACCCTGTTGGCTAATGTCATCGATTGTTTGTTGTACATCAGCCCATGTCAGCTCATGACGTTCCGTCACGTTTGCCCGGGTTGCCAGTAAGTTCAGCGCAGCTACCCGTCCAGCATGATGAACTTCAGGTTTAGACGACAATATAAAAACGTGCTGATCCGACGATTTGATCTCATCAGCCAATGCTTCAACAAACGAAAATCCGACGTGACTTAGAATTAAAAAACCCGGCATACTCATAGCAATTACCTCGTCCTGACTATGAAACTACTCACAACCATTGGGAGCTGGTCAAAGGTGGAAACGGTAGAATGCGCAACCCGCCTGAATGGTGAAAGAAATCAGGAGTCTTCAGGCGGATCACGACATGCGTTATCAGGAATTACGCAACTTTCCCGGTGACAGGATCGTTTTTAAATTCCTCGTTGATTTCGCGGAAGAACATTGCCAGCAGGTCCTGGAACTCACGCAGATACATTTTCAGCGCTTCTTTGTCTTCCTCACTGTTAATCAGATAACGTAACGCGCCCCATACCATTCCGGGGTGATCGTGATTGATGTCGGTATGAGAATGCGCAATCTGACCTGCAATCATGTCTTTACCCAGGATGAGCGACAGGCCTTCAATTTTGCCCGGTTCGAGCTTAACGTTGACGTATTCCACCAAATAGGAATAAGCGACGACACCCATCGGTCCTTCGTGGTCAAGCAGGTAGGAGAAAAAGCCAACCAGTAACTTGGTTGACATGTAAGGTTCGATATCCATGAACGCTTCACGAGATGTGCCGGTTTTTTCCAGATCCTGAATGAACATTTCATCATGCAGCATCTCGTCACATTCATACTCAGCCCAGATTTTGGCTGATTCCGGGCTAATTTTAGCGATCTCTGCAATCGCTTTGGATTCAATCACTCGCAATAATCGAATCCGGATCGCCGTTTCTGCCAATCCGCGGGCATACAGAGGATAATTGAAACTGTCCTCTTTTTTCTGATGCTCATCGGTGGCCGGAACTTTGGCATTCCATTCATCAATTTGTTGATCAATGATGGCATCGATTTCCTGACGGAATAACACCGACTGAGTCGGGTTGAGATACGGTTTTTCACGACCTAAGCCAGTATTCTTACAACGGTTCATACTAGTTATCCTTCTATTAACAATAGACTTCAAGCGTATTCAGTTTCGTGAATCAATATCATGTATTCAGTGCTTGTCAGGGTGCTGTATTGATTGTTACCGGCCCCTTCAGCTTGCACTGACAGGCTAATCTGTACTTCTTATCCTCATAACCCAGTGTTTCCAGAAATGCCCGTTCATCGAACTCTTCTTCTGAAAGATTCTGGTGTCCATTTGTCACTTCAATCACACATGAGCCGCAAATGCCGGACAAACAACTGAATGGAATTGCACTATCAACCATCTCGACTAAATCAGTCAGACTGGACTGTTCCGGCAATTGAGTATCCACCCCCAGATTCACCAGGGTTATGGTATGCAACATAAGAAATCGTCTCGTTTGATGTTAAAAACCAGCAACACTGTTAAGCAGGAAATAGCCACACTACGTCCATAAAAGTCCGCAAATATAGCTTTTAACACGCTTAACAAGACTGCCATGTGTATTAAAGGGGCACAGAATGTCAGAATTATTGCTAGTCGGCAACAAGGGGCCAAGGGTCAAAAATGGTGTTTGCTATGAGGAAATTTACATTTGAGATGAAAACAGAATAGATGCACTTACCATGCACTTGTTAACCATTTAACCCTGGATTTTGTCAGTCTTTTAGCTAAAACAGAGCATTTCAGGTAACAATCAGAATGCATATTTAATCGATAATTTATGAATAAATAACAAGTGAGGTTAGGATGTTACTCAACATCGTGGTTTTATATTAATCGGATTTTTTACAGCTGGATTTTCAGCCAATTGTTTAGTTGATCGTACCTTAAACGATGTAAATTCGATAGTTTGGCTAATTTATTAAGCGCTAAAGCACGTATCACCTATACATTTAAGATTTCTTCATATTTTTTTACATTCTGTCACTAATAACAATTTGTTATGAGTAGGCAGAGGCTGCTATAACAGAAACTTAAAAAGTTACCAAAAAACGTCAAATACACTCATTATTTCAGTAAGTTAAAGAATATACAGGGTGGCAATCGCTAAAGAGTCTCGCCATAAAATAACTTTTCACAGTCTTGTAAGGTTTTCTGGATATGAAAGCGCTTTCAACAATGGCTATTTTATGTTTCAGCAATGATTCACCAAACAGACTGAACGGGAAAAAACAGTTTTTATCCAAATGGAGACTTTCGATGAAAATTATGCAGGCATTGTGATTAGTTCAACAAGGTTTGTAATAGCGTGTAATACGTTCCTAAATCGTTATGTTCTATTCTTTCATTCGAGCAACAGCACCCACGACGATGACTGCCAGTTGCTCTTTTAGCCTTTCGGCCTGGTCCGTTCGGTAGCAACCGGGATAACATCCTGACAATACGGCAACCTACGCCCTATGAACATTTGTGGTCCACCCTAACCATCAACGAATGTTCACCCCACACTGCCGTGAATACTGCAAACTTTGTTGTTGCTATTACCGAACGGACCTGTTTTTTAACGCATCTGTTTATTAGCGCTTATCGACTCTTGTCGGCGGGTTTTTCAAACGCTGGTCGTGTTTGATACAAGACTTCAGGTTCATTGAATCACAACACTGACTATTCTACTTAAGCAGAGAAAAACGCCGTTGAAACTCGCACAAGCATTACCCATATCATCATTTAACCAATGAACTCGAACAAAATTTCATACGACAAGATCAACGCGCTCTAATCAGTTGCCTGTAAAATCCATCTTGATCATTTAACAAGGCTTCATGCGAACCTTGCTGAACAATTTTGCCCTGATCCATCACAACTATCCGATCAGCCTGCACCACTGTAGAAAGCCGATGTGCAATCATAATCGTCGTTCGACCTGTCATCAGTGTCGTCAGGGCTTGTTGAATTTGGTGCTCACTTTCAGCATCAAGCGCACTGGTAGCTTCATCCAGAATCAAGATCGCCGGATCTTTTAACAATGCTCTGGCAATAGCGATTCGCTGCTTTTGACCGCCCGATAACTGCACGCCGCGAGGACCAACTTCGGTGTCATATCCATCAGGAAACTGCTGAATAAAATCATCAGCAAACGCTTTCACGGCCACGGCCTTTATCTCATCGAGAGTTATCGATTTATGCGCACAGGAAAACTGAATATTTTCTGCGATGGTGCCTGAAAACAATGCGGGTTCCTGCTCTACAATCGCCATATTGTCACGAAGCAAAGTGATGTTTTCAGGGGTAATCGCCTGTCCGTCAATCCGGATTTCACCGGCATTCGCCAGGTAAAAACCCGCTAATAAACTGGTTATCGTGCTCTTGCCCGCACCGGACGAACCAACAATTGCTACCCGCTCGCCAGCCTTAATTGATAAATTGAAATTCGACAGTATTGGCTGTTCTGGCCGGGTTGGATAAGCAAAGTCAACCTGAGACAAGGTAATAGTACCGTCGATGTCTGAAGAAGACTGATCAGGTGATTGAAATCGGTTTTCCGTTTGACGCAACATGTCTACATCCACCAGTTCAAACACCCGCTCTGTCGCCCCAATCGCACGCATCCAGTGACTCCAGAAAGAGCTGACCATAGTCGCAGAAGCAGACACCATCGTGGTGTACATGACAAAACTGGTTAAACCGCCTATCGTCATTTCGCCGTCAGTGATTAGCCCGGCACCAACCCATAAAATTGCCACTAAAGATAACGAACGAATATAACTGATAGCGCCGTGAAAACCAGCAAACAGCCTGGCCGTTAACAAAGCGAATTTAAGTGAATGATTAGTGGTTTCCTGATACTGCTTAAACGCGGTTTGTTGTTGATTGAAACCGTGGATCAGACGGATATTAGAAAAATGTTCCTGAGCGACATCAGTATTGTCGGCAAGCTTTTCATGCAACGCTCGAGACTTACTATTCAATTGTTGTCCCGCGATTTTTGCCAACAAAATGCTGACGGGAACAATGACTGCAATCAACAGGCTGAGAACAGGTGATATCGTTATCAACAAACCAATGCCACCAACCATGAGTAACAGAGAGCGGATTGTCATAACCAGACTGGTACTTAATGTGTCTTGCAGCATTTCAACGTCAGATGATAAACGGTTGCACAGTTCACCCACGCTGGTGTTATCAAAGAATGTAATCGGCTTTTTAATAACTGACGCATACAGCGCTTGTCGAATATCCCGAACTATCATGCTTCCACTGGACTCAAACAAATATTGTTGTGCCATCAGCGCCAACGCATGAAAAATGTAACCAACCACCAACCCCAGTACAATCCAGTTCAGCCATTGCTTGTGAAAGTCAGATCCCAGACCATCCACCATAAAGGCAACCAACTTTGGAAAACTCAGTTCAACGGCCACCGTAAACAACATCATCAATACTCCAAGCATCAATCTGGAGATATAAGGTTTGACCAGTCGTAACCGTGATAAATGAACAGAGTCCGCTGAGCTTGATTTCTTCGGCAAGGATGCATTCTTCGGCAAGGATGATAAATCCGACGAAGCGGATTGAGAAGACGTAGGAATGTCTGTAGATGATGATGTGGAAGAGGACTGATTCATGCCGCTATCTCACGCATTTGTTCAACAAAAATCTGCCAGTTTTCATCGCCTAACAAACCACTGGCTTGCAACACTCGCTGCTCATCTAAGAACAAGTAAAAGGGCGACGCACCGGACGGGTTCAGGTTTTTCTTGTCCTGATCCGTCAGTAACATTGTCCAGGGCATCAGACCTGATGCTTTTAAAAATCGTTTTACTTGCCAACGACGACCCAAACCGACCAACCATAACCTGACACCGGCTTGTTCCATCGCTTCAGTCATCTGACTAATCTCTGGTAATTTACTTTTGCATTTCGGACAACCTGGTGCGACAAACACCACGACCGTCGGTAACGGTTCCAGCGAGTCAATAGTAACCTGTTGTTTATCCAGTAATGTTTCACCTGCAAAGGCTGGCAGTACATCCCCCTGCTCTAACTGTCGTGCATTGTCTGATGACAACGGAATACGGCGAACCACGGCAAATAAGCGAAATGTTAAAAGCAAATTAATGGCTACACTTAAAGACAAGACCAGTAATACGACAGGAATTAATGCGTCATTCATGCGCTTTCTCCATTCAGAGGTGCCATGACTAACGCCTTAATCTCAGACAAATTAATGATCAGTTGCATCATGATTAAACCACAGATCAAAATCAGCAATTGCTCGATGCCCGTTGGTGTAATGCCTGGATTCGTCAACATCCAGTTGGACCGGCCTGATTGCGACAACTCAACTGATACCTGAGTCAGCACATAATAACCACAACCACCAATCAGCAAACTGTTCCGCACTAAATCCAGCCAGGAGATTCGTTGTTCTTTATTGCCAAAGCAGTTACAACGAATAATCTTGTCCTGCACTAAAAACACCAGAATCATCAAGCCAAACGCCAGGAACATAACACCAGCAATCAATGCCGACCATACACTGATTTCTCGCTCAGCCATTAAACCAACAGCGAGCAATAATTCAAATAAGATCAATGCATTGGTAGCAAAACCAGATAAAGAAAGGGGGATACGAAAAGATTCGGTCAGATTTGCTTTTACATCGTTCCAGGTCATTGCTTTACCAGCCGCTGCCAGTAACAACACCCAGAATACCGTTACCCGAGCCAGTTCAGCCGGATAATTAATGGCGGGTTCCATTATGATTTTCCCCTGTTATTGTTATTTTGTTCCGCTTGAATAATGGTCTTCTCTACCAGGAAACCTGATGCCAGCTGCCGACCAGATGTTGACGACGTTGACGACGAATTGAACAACCGTATTTGTCAGCGATATAGATGTCAGCCCATTCATCTTCAGCCGCCTGACGAGAACTTCCGCCAAAACTATCATTCAATAGACTTCCTATTTTCCAGCTAACCCGTTCAACCGCCTTGTTGGTTACGATATTCAAACCTAGTGCCTGTAATTCTTCATCAGTAATCGCATAGCTGTGAGAATAAAAACCATGAAGTAAATGTGACACTAGTTGCTCGGCTTCATTATCTTTTATGGCATTCTGCCGTCGAGCTAACAATTCGGTAGCTATCATCTTTACTTCCTCGGTTGCCCGATAAAAGCCCGTCATCGTCGTGGGAAAAATACTACCGCTTAACAACGTCAGCGCATTTTCAGCCGCTGATTGTGGCTCCAGATGAAACCAGTTTTCCATGACTTCACTAAACTGACGTATGTCTTCTGCGCTCATCGCACCAGGAGAATCAGCCGTATTATCCCCGGCTTCGGCGTGAAGATGTGGGTCTATCGGTGAGAACATCGACATTGGCCCGGCGACAATTTCATCGGCAACAAGTGAAAGAAGGGTTCCAGCGGATTCACAATGAAAAGGAATAATAAAACGCAGTTGTGGCGCATGATGTTTTAGCAATAACGCCATTCGACGCGCTGCATTGACTTCACCACCTCGAATATACAACACCACATTCAACCATTGATTCGGTTCAAGATCGGACAATCTTTCATATAAAGGAGGAAGTAATGCCATGTCCAGATGAGAAGTCGCAATCACCAGGGTTGGGCAATCCGTTAGTTGCTCAAGACTGGCGATTTGATGTTGAATATCTTGTTCTGTCAGAGGTTGCCAAACGGCGGTATCGGTTGAATCTGTCATATTGAAGCTCTTTGTTGTTCTGCATCCAGCAAGCAATCGGCTATCGCTTCCATCATTTTTAGCTCTGGTACAAGTTGCTGCACAAACCAAAACTGTCCTACCGGATTGTTTTCTAAAAACAGGACTTTTTCATCCGGCGTCACAATCAGGTCAATTGCCCCATAATTCAGGCCGTAGCTATGTACAAAATCCTTGCAACGCTGAGTTAACTCATCGGATAACGACGCTAACTCATACTTGATGTCAGCCGAATAATCTCGAAAATCTATTTTTGTCCGGTCATCTTGCTGAGAATTGATCCTGGCAGCAAAAACCTTCTCACCAATCACTGTCACTCGTAGTTCGTATTGTTTTTCTATGCAATGTTGAAAATGGCCGGGCATATAGCTGATGGCATCCAGATCATTTGCCATCTCATCATCAATCAATGTGGTGTTCAGACCTTGTGTACTGCGCTCTTCCGGCGCAACCTGTTCAGCCGCCAACGAAGGCGAAGAAAGAGCTTTGAAAATGATCCCATCAGCACTGTTCTTTCGAAATGTTTTAACGGGATCGCCGCAATTTGAAATTACGGACGATGGGATATCAAACTGCATTCGTGCGGCACGTTGTAGCTGTTCGCCTTTCCATTGCGCACCTCGGATGTACATTGGGTGGCTCATCCAGTAACAATCAAGGGAATACAACATACTCATCAGAATGTGTTCGCATTCATCATGACCAAATGCAGCCTCCTGAGGCGAAATGTCAGGATCACGCCAGGCATATTCGCCCGGTTTACGTAGCCAGACTGCCGTAACCTGATCAAGTTGTATTCTTGTCTGAGTCGTTAAGTCAGTGATAAAGCCATTCAGTCGCTGGCCTTGAGTCGTCACGGTAAAGTGAAAATCGTAGTCGCGGGGAAAGCGGTCTAAATCTAAGCGAAAGTAAGTTGATTTGAGATTAAGCCCGCGTTCTCCGGCCTTATCGCGAAGAATCGGTTCAATCACATCAACATGTAAATCGTAGGCGTTCGAAACAATTAGTATCATGAAACAAACCAAAAAAAAGCGCTGATTTAATCAGCGCTCATACAAAAATTAACAGAATGCGTTCTGGTCACGGCCATATCGGTCAACGGCCATAAAATCCACATACGGGAAAGTATGTGCTCCGGAACAACCAGCCACAGCGACGCCTTCGCGTGCTTTCCACTGCTCATTTTTCGTTTCAGTCTTACGTTCAACTTTTTGTGCGACTTTGAACGCAAATGCTTTTTTCTGTTGCATAGTGTTATCTCCTGAAAGCAAGAAAATTAACAGAAATCACCGTTGTCCTGACCGCGAGACGTGCCCCACTGAAGATCAAAACGACCAACTGTACAACCGGCTACGGCAACACCTTCACGTGCTTTCCACTGCTCAGTTTTCTTTTCAGTTTTGCGTTCTACTTGCTGTGCGACTTTAAACGCGAATGCTTTTTTCTGTTGCATAGTGTTTTCTCCTAAAAGCAATTATTAACAGTACAATCCGTTGTCCTGACCGCGAGACGAACCCCACTGAAGATCAAAACGTCCCATTGTGCATCCAGCCACAGCCACACCTTCACGGGCTTTCCACTGTTCTTTTTTCTGTGCTTCAGCCACGTTAACTTTTTCTGCAACTTTGAACGCAAACGACTTCTTGTTGTTTTTCATGTTTTAGCTCTCTTTTAGTTGAAATGTTAAATTTTGCAGTGGTATCAAATCGATTATTAACAACTGGTTCTTAACCGTTCTTAGTTAAGGAACGGCCATCAACATATACCCATTCTCTGAACGGCGTCAAACGAAAATTGGCGCAAAAATAGAAAATACTTCAGATAATTGAATCTTAAAATGTAAATCACAAAATATTTAAAACATCGGGAGGCTTTGTATTTGAAGGGATTTAGCGGAATTGACTGGTGCGTTTATGCCATGAATATTTAAGCTGCTCTGACCAGAAATTCAGAAATGACGCATGTGCTCGACTGACAAAATGCACACTAATATTCAATAAATTGCAATTACCAGGCGATTTGTTGTCGGTAGATCTGTCGTAATATCACGCTATATAAATGTCTATATGTGCAATAGTGATTTGATGAATTTAGCTGTCAGTCAATTCAGTCTGTACAAATTGCTAATGAACCACTGTTTTTCAGGCCTTAAAACTAAATTTTAACTGACAATTAGCCAATATCGTTTTAAATCATTACGTTATCAATATACTCATCAGACCTGTTTGACGCATTTGTGTCTTATTTTTGACCAGAATCCTCCTAAAATTAAGCCATTACTTTTAAGTCGCTAATTTTTTTCATCACACATCTGATTAATTTCGCCATCATCAGGAATCATTATTTCGGTTTTTACTTACACCAAATGAAGTACATTTACAGTCACTTCATTCTCTCATCTAATTCAGCCTGTTAAATTATTGTTCAGATTCATTACCAAAAATCCTGAATCGTCATCCAATGAATGAAAGTTTTCCTCACTACAACTTGAATAATCGCATATACCTTAATTAATGAGCGTTTAATTTGCACTTTTCAAACAAGCATCCGTTAAAAATATGAATAGTTATCACTATTTCAGATGCTCTGAAATATTCATTTTTATTAACTATAAATTATTAAACTAGTCGTATGCTCAATATAGATTTATCTATTTTCTGAAATAGTAATCCCATCCACACAAATAACTACAGGTTATATTTTATTTCCATAAGTTATTTGAAACGTTTTATTTAAATTCTGTAGCTTGAAGTATGCCTTTTGGTGACATATGTAACTATTAAATTCGCGATTAATGACGTTTCACTGGATTTATTAGTTTTAAAAGGTACTTGAGAACAATAAATGCGGGATGATTTTTTGACATGCGTAACAAATACGATTGGCCTTTTTTAGCTACCGATGATCAACAAAAGACAATTATTTATTTAATTAACCGAATTATTGATGAGATATCCAACTCCACTAATGAAGTCGACTTATCATTGTCGAGTGGATTAACCGGCCAACTGATTTTTCTACAACAATGTCAGCAGCAACTTCCTCATCTTAACAAAACCTCATTGCAGCAAACCATCACCGATACCTTATTTACCAAAGCAGCCGACTATCCATTCGATTTCTCACTAGCCCGAGGGCTGTCGGGCCTTGGCTGGGCACTGGATCAGCTAGGATTTTCCAATGACGAAGATGCCAACGATGACATTAACGACTGCCTGAATACGGTTCTTAGTCAATCAGAGTGGCAGGGAGAATTCGAATGGCTCTATGGCTTGTGTGGAATCGGTATTTACGGTGCCGGTCGAAGCCAATATCCCAGCGGTCAATACATTGTCGAACAAGTGGTAAAACATCTCGAACAGTTAGCCACCGAAACGTCTGACGGGATTTGCTGGGAAACCCGGCCAGATTCGGCATTTCATAAGCCACAACGTACCAACACAGACCATCAATATAATCTCAGTCCAGCTCATGGCAATGCGGGTGTTATCGCATTTTTAACCAACGTCCTTGAGCAACCGGCTCTAAGCCAGCACCCAATCCGTCAACGGGTTGCTACTCTACTCACGCTTAGCTGCAACTGGCTTGTCAAACAACGATTATCTGATTGCCCTGATGGTCGTTTTCCTGGAATTGCAGGCACAGGCATTAAAGCCCGACTCGGTTGGTGCTATGGCGATATCACGACCGCGCTGATTTTATTGCGCGCAGGCCGGATACTGGATGATGACACATTGTTTAATATTGGTGTTGATACCGCGCTGGCGACAACGCATCGCGACGAGGCCGATGGTCATGTTGTCGATGGCGCATTATGTCACGGTAGCTCCGGTATCTTCCTGATTTATCAGTATATTTATCAATACGCTCCGTTGCCAGAGGTTCTTGAAGCGGCACAACGCTGGCTTACCATCACACTTGATAAAGCAACGAAATCTGATGATTTAACAGGCCTTAACCAACCTGTCACTGAGCAAACACAACACCTGCAAGCTGAATTTCAGAAGAAACGAGCGGCATTACTCACCGGTTATTCCGGTATCGGACTGGCTCTTTTGGCAGCAATGAGTAACGAAGCCCCGAGCTGGGGCGAAATGCTGGCACTAAGCTAAAAGGTAACTGGCTCATGAAATCTGCAACGCCATCCATACTCAAACCAGATCATTTCGTTGTTTTACGTACTCCATTACAAAGCGAACAAGCCCTGCTTGACTGGCAAGGTTCCAGACAACAACTCCGCGAGCAACTGGCACACTGGTTAAATAAACCCGATGTACAGGAAGCACTTTATCTCGCCTCGCCATCGTTACTTGAACGAGTTGCTCACTGGCAGCGTGATCCGTCCAGCAGCAAAGGACGGAAAATAGAACAGGCTTTGTGTAAATACTTTATTCGCATGACATCTCGCAGCACACCCTTCGGCTTGTTTGCAGGGATTAGTGTTGGAATGATTGGGGAAACACTGAATCTTACATTGGATGATGGCATTGCCAAACGCTATTCAAGGCTTGATGCTTTAATTATTTTTCAACTTAAACAACATCTTAGCCAGCAGCCAGAGGTTATTAAACATCTTCCGCTGACAACGAATCAAAGCTTATATCAGACTGGCGATACCTATCGTTACATTGAAGCAATCAGTAAAAATAATCAGCAGTCTTACCAACTCAGTGCATTTAGTTATAACCCTTATATCGAACACCTGCTAACAAAAGCTAACGGCCATTGCACCGCCTGGCAACTGGCGGAATCACTCCATCAACTGGATTCAGATATAAGCGTTGAAGAAGCCTGGCCATTTGTTATCGAATTGATTAATAACAACATTCTTTTACCTGATTTACCGTTTTACCTTACAGGCGAAAATAGCGAACAGCACTTTATCAATGCATTGCGTCAATCCGGTGATTCACATCCGCTCTGTCTTGAAATTGCAGATACCCTGAACGATATACTCCAGACACTGCGTCAGATGGATCAAGCTTCAGAGAACGCCGTCGAACAATATAAACAGCTACAGCAACAGCTCAACACCCTGCCCATTGATATTGCTGAAAACCGAATGATTCAGACGGACAGCTATCAACAACACAGCAACTTCACTTTATCGGAACGGGTCGCCAATAGCCTTTGTAAAGATCTGATGTTGTTACAAAAACTGCCAGCAAAACCGAATGACATGTTGGCTGAATTTAAACAAGCGTTTTTGCGTCGCTATGAACAAACTATGGTGCCTTTGCTGGACGCACTGGATGATGAAAGCGGCATTGGATTTTCAGAAAACAAAGGAATCGACAGTTCGTTACTTCAGGGTTTACCCACCAATCGAGCGTTACAACAGCAAGTGATTGCGTGGCGTACCATTGATACCTTATTGCTGCAAAAACTGGGGGAATGTCAGCGTCATCAACACACCGAAATTTCGCTGACACAGAACGATATTAATATAATCGCCTCAACCCCGGTCCATCAGAATCCACCGACGCTGATGGCAACCTTCACATTATTCGCACAGTCAGTTCAAGCGGTAGCGAGAGGACAATTCAAGGCAAATTTTTTTGGTGCCAGCGGCCCTTCTCCGTCCATTGTACTGGGTCGTTTTTGTCATCTGGATGACACCCTGAAACAGGCAGTAAAGCAAACGCTGAACTATGAAGCCACTTGTTACGACGGCGCATTATTAGCGGAGATTGTCCATCTACCCGAAGGCCGAATCGGTAACGTGATTGCCCGCCCCGTTTTGCGAGATATGGAAATTCCAATTCTGGCTGAAACCAATAACGATGAAACAACCGCGCTTACCCTGTCGGATCTGATGGTTTATATCGAACATGACAGAGTGAAACTCTGGTCACAGTCACAACAAAAAGAAGTCATCCCACGGCTTAGTTCTGCCCACAACTTTTCTAAAAATAGCCTCGGTATTTATCAGTTTTTATCCACGGTGCAACATCAACAACGACATTTACCACGCTTTGTGCTGTCCGATCCTATTAAGCAACTACCCTGGTTTCCAAGAGTCACACTGGGTAAGTTAATTTTGTCGGCACAACGCTGGCGGGTCGAAAGAACAGCGCTGGAAACCCTGGCGAATACGGCTGACGAGCACTACCAACAGGCGACAACCGAATTAATGGAGCAGTACAAACTGCCTGAATGGTTATGCTGGTCACACAACGATCTGGTTATCACCATTAATTTGCGTAATCCGTTACATCTCGACACGTTATTGTCAGAGACTCGCCATTTAACGCTGATTGATCTGGAAGAAAAGTATCCGGACGGTGAGCAATACCCGGTTACTCAGCACGGTAAGATTAAACAACATGAATTAGTGGTACCGCTAAGGAATCCATCATTCCGGTATCAGGCAACCCGTCAGCCACCGCCTGTTTTCACCCCGGTGGCGGCTACAAGCGCGGTAACAGCAAACAATGATTTAACGCCCAATACCATCACCGCCTTTCAACCCGGTGACGAATGGCTTTGTGTCAAGATATACACTGGCGTTCAGGGTGCAGATCGAATACTCGATCATCATCTGAGTGACTGGCTCCAGACGCTGAAAATGCAACAACGCATAAAATCACTGTTCTTTTTACGGTTCAGCGATCCTGACTGGCACATCCGTTTACGTATCCAACTTGCAGATAAAGACGATCCAACCCGGATCGCCAATCAACTCTGGCAACACCTGAATGTTGCTCAACAACAAAAGCTCATTAGCCGTATCGAAGTCGTTCCCTATTTACGAGAGGTAGAACGTTATGGTGGAAGCAAAGGAATAACTATTGCCGAACAGTTCTTCACCATCGACAGCTTATGTGTATTACAGCTACTACCTTTGTTTGCTGAACAGGATGACGACTACCGTTGGCAGGTCACATTAGTGGGTTGTGACCAACTCTTGTCAGGACTGAAATTGACCAATGAACAACGATTTAAAACCATAGAATCGCTCCGTCGTGGCTATGGTGAAGAGTTCAACGAAACCGGACGATTGCGTCAGCTTATTGGTAAGAAATACAGCAGATATCAGGGTCAAATCACCGCATTACTAAGTCAGCCGTCAAGCATCGGTGTATCAGATAGCCGGTTTCACGCCGCTTTTGATGTGCTTGCTAATCGTTCATTGAGTATGCAAACCATTGCTAACCAACTCCACAAACAAGCAACGTGCGGACAATTAACCTGCTCTTTAGAACGCATCGCAACCAGTTATTTGCATATGTTTACCAATCGGGCGCTACAACACAAAGGTCGTGAATATGAACTGATGATCTACGACTTTTTACTCCGTTATTACAAACAGCAAGCAAGAAGAAACAACACAAATTAAACAAGTAACCATTAGCACACTGAATCATGCCTGTGGAATTTTTGTTGTAACGAAGAAATCCCAATTTCAAAGATTACTTGTTAAACAATAAGTAATCAGATTGAAAAACAAGCAGTAAAACAATTATATATCAATAAATAAAGAGAATAATTATGAATACAAAAGCTAAATTACAACTTAATAAATCAGCAATCATGCAACTGACTCAGGAAAAGAAACTGTCTGACGAGCAAATGGAGCAAATTGATGGCGGTAAGCCAAAAGTATGCTCACAAGATAACCAGGCCAGCTGGTACTGCTGTTCTGACACTGAACATACCAGCTTTTGCGGTTGCTGATGAAGCATAACTCCGTCTGCTTTTTCCTGTAATGGGACATTTATGCAGAGGATTGCCCACTCACGAAAGACAACTGAAAAAAGTGGCGGCTGTAACGAAGAAATCCCAATTTCAAAGATTACTTGTTAAACAATAAGTAATCAGATTGAAAAAAAAGCAGTAAAACAATTACATATTAATAAATAAAGAGAATAATTATGAATACAAAAGCTAAATTACAACTTAATAAATCAGCAATCATGCAACTGACTCAGGAAAAGAAACTCTCTGACGAGCAAATGGAGCAAATTGATGGCGGTAAGCCAAAAGTATGCTCACAAGATAACCAGGCCAGCTGGTACTGCTGTTCTGACACTGAACATACCAGCTTTTGCGGTTGTTAATGTTGCTTAACTCCGCCTGCTTTTTCCTGTAACAGGACATTTTATGTAAAAGCAGTAAGATAAACATCAACCTGGGTTGACGTTTTGTAAACTCAGGTTGATGATATACCCCCAGTAATATTTACAATAAATACAAATATATGAAGCCATTCCCCTTAATACGACAACTGGATGTTATGGACTGCGGCCCTACCTGCCTGATGATGATTTCAAAATTTCACGGCAAACGCTTCAGTCTTAATCGTCTGCGAGACATGTGTGACAAAGGTCAGCAAGGCGTAACACTACTTGGCATTAATAATGCCGCGATGGAACTGGGGTATAAAACCTATCCACTTAAATTACACGCCGATACATTTTTTAAAGACGCACTCCTTCCTTGCATTGTCCACTGGGACCAAAGTCATTACGTTGTTGTCTATAAAATCACGCGAGATAAAGTCTATATCGCTGATCCGGGTTCAGGAAAATTATCTCTGACCTACCAACAGTTTAAAGAACACTGGTCGGATGATACCGATCACGGTATCGCGCTATTTTTTGAAACCACTGAGCGCTTTGAACAACAAGATCAGGATAAAGGTAAAGCAAAAGGCGGCTTACAACGCCTGATGAGTCATTTGTTCCGTTACAAACAATTTTTAGGGCAACTCGGTATTGGTGCTCTGCTTGGTTCACTGCTCAATTTAATCTTTCCGTTTTTGACCCAGGCACTGGTCGATCATGGTATTGGCAATCGGGATATCGACTTCCTCTACGCGATTTTAATCGCCCAGTTGATGCTGTTTTTAAGCCGAACGGCCACCGAATTTATTCGCGGCTGGATACTCGCCCACATGGGAACCCGTATCAACATCGCCGTGATCTCAGAATTCTTAATGAAGCTGATGCGGCTTCCGCTCTCCTATTTCAGCCGACGAAATCTTGGCGACGTGTTGCAACGGGTATCCGACCATCAAAAAATCGAGGAATTTCTCACTTCGCATTCCATTAATATTGTCTTTGCTGTGCTGAACCTCATTATTTTCAGCATTATTATGGGCATTTATTCCGGCACCATTTTTGCGATCTTTTTTATCGGCAGTTTACTGTCCATCGGCTGGGTCTTACTGTTCTTACGCCGCCGAAAAGCCCTGGACTATGAAAAGTTTGGTCAGATGAAAGCCAATCAGAATGCCATCGTGCAACTGGTTAACGGTATGCCGGAAATCAAACTCAATCAGTCAGAAGAAAGTCAGCGCTGGGGCTGGGAAAATATTCAAGGCAAGCTGTTTCACGTTCGCCTTAAATCACTGGCACTGGAGCAATATCAGCAAGCCGGAACCCTGTTTTTGAATGAAGGTAAAAACATTCTCATCACCTTTATTGCGGCTTATCAGGTCATTAACGGCAACATGACCCTCGGTATGATGATGGCGGTTACCTATATTCTCGGGCAAATGAACGCGCCTATCGAACAGCTTATTCAGTTCATTCGTCTCGCACAGGATGCACAAATCAGTATCGACCGACTCAGCGAAATCCAGGACATGGATGACGAAAAAGATATGAAAGGGTTTGAGCTGGTACAAACGATTCCAGATGGCAATATTGAACTGAATGATGTGAGTTTCCAGTATTCTCGCCATGACACCAAACCCGTCATTGACCACCTTAATCTCACTATTCCATTTAAAAAAACCACCGCGATTGTCGGCGCCAGCGGCAGTGGAAAAACCACCTTGATGAAGCTCCTACTAAAGTTTTATCCGCTCAACAGTGGCCGTATTACCATCGATCAACAGGATTTTGATGTCATGGACCCGGACGCATGGCGCAGCCGTTGTGGTGTGGTCATGCAAGATGGTTACATCTTTAATGACACCATCGCGCGTAATATTGCGATGGGTAATGAGCGTATTGATCATCAACGACTGTATCAGGCTGCGCGAACAGCCAATATCTATGAAGAAATACAGGGATTACCCCAGGGTTTTCACACCAAAATTGGCCAGGAAGGCCTGGGACTTAGTGGCGGGCAAACCCAACGAGTATTAATTGCCCGCGCCATTTATAAGAACCCAGACTTCCTGTTTTTCGATGAAGCGACCTCAGCGCTGGATGCCAATAACGAAAAGAAAATTCAGGAAAATCTCCAGTACTTTTTCAAAGGCAGAACGGTTGTCATCATTGCTCACCGTCTCAGTACTGTAAAAAATGCTGATCAAATTATCGTGCTGGATAAGGGTCAGATTGTCGAACAAGGCACCCATAACGAACTGAGTAGCCAGAAAGGCCGCTATTACGACCTTGTGAAAAACCAACTGGAACTTGGGAGTTAAGCCATGCCAACACATGCCGCCTTTGAAGACAGCCCGGTTGAACACATTGTTGGCCGCCAGCCCGCGTGGATTGTTCGCAGTGGCATCAGTCTGATTTTTATCATCATGATCATTCTGCTCTCTGTGACCTGGTTTATTCGCTATCCGGACAAAATCGCCAGCCAAATCACGCTGACCACGCAAACACCACCCATTGAACTGGTCGCCAAAGCAGATGGACGACTGATTCATTTTTTTGTCGAAAACGGTCAAAGCGTTCAACAACACGACAAACTGGCCCTGCTCGACTCCAGTGTCAATTACGACAAGCTGATCGAACTCGAACAGCAGCTGTTGCAAGTTGATGTGAATGCCCCCGCCAGTCAGTTACCGGTTGCCGGGCTTGGCGAATTACAACCTGGCGTGAACGAACTAAAACGTGCGCTGGATGAACTCAGCCAGTTTAATCAATCGTCCTACCTGAGCAAACGTATCCAGGACAGCGAATCTCTTGCCCGTCACTACACGTCATTGCAACAACGGCTGGCAAACAAACGGCACACGATGCAGCAAAAAATCAGTCTGGAAGCCGAAATGTTGGATAAAAAAGTCGAGTTGAACAAAACCGGTCTGGTGGCAGACACCGAGTTGCTGGAACTACGCAATCGACATCTGGACAAACAACTACAACTGGAAGACATCGACATTCAGGTCGAACAATACAACATCACGCTCAAAGAAATCGATCAACGTTTGAGTGATTTCCGACTGGAACAACAAGAAAAACATCAATCCCTGACCACAGCCGTTACCACCCGACTGGCCGCGCTGAACAGCCAGATCAACCAATGGAAACATCAATATTTATTGACGGCCCCCACCAACGGACAAGTTTCATTATCCGCCTACTGGAGTGAAAACCAGCACGTTAAACGCGGCGAAACCGTCGCCACTCTGCTCAAAGATGTCGGTAGTAAAGTTGGCAAAATGCTAATCGAGCAACAAGGTGCCGGCAAAGTAAAACAAGGCCAAACGGTAAATATCGAACTGGCGAGTTATCCAGCCGTTGAATTCGGCTACCTGGAAGGCACCGTCACGACCTTATCGCTCACACCAGGCAGCGAAGGATTTATGGTAGATATTGCCTTACCAGACGCCTTTACCACCACAACCGGCTTTGCAGTTCCTTTCACACCGAACAGCACTGGCACCGGACAGATCATCACCCAGGAAAAACGCCTGATTGAACGTTTCTTCGATAAAGTGTTGTTTATGTTGGGGAATGTGGAGCGTTAAGTCGCTTTTGTTCATCCATACAATACAGGACAACATTATTTTATTTAATAATGGGCTATACCCTGTCGAGGTTTGTTTACCTGAAAATTAAGCTGTGATAACTTTCGGCGTCTGTTGGTTTAATTCGCAGTTTTTGAACAAATGTTCGATGATGTAGAAGGATTTTGTATGGATATTCGCAGTACCCGGGCGAGATTGCCCGGATTAACCTTTTCCACCCTGGCCACCGTTTTTCTGTCTGTTTTTACGGTATCATCTCAAGCCGCTTCTCATTCTTTTTCGGTTGCTGAACCGGATCTAAATTTTGGAGATAATGGTCACGCCATTATCGACTTATCATTTCAACGGGATAGAACTGACTTAGCCATTAAACCCGTAGTAGACCAACAGCGGAATATCTACGTTACGGTAGCAGATAATCTGGACAGCAATCCGGCGTGGTATATCAAACGCTACAATGAATCGGCTGAACTGGACACAGGCTGGGCGAATAATGGCTTACTCTCGTTACAATCTATCTCGTCTGACCTTGCCTTCTTTACCCCTGAATTAACCAATTATGAGTTAATCGATCATTTGATTCCTCAGGCAGATGGCGGCCTGTTGTTGATACCGGGAGATGGTACAGACGTCTATCGAATCACGCCCGATGGCGCGTTTGATCAAGCATTTGATAATCGAGGTCTAAGTTTCATCAGCGCTCAACTTAGCCATATGGGAAACCTGGCTTTCAGCCCTGAGAGCCGCTTCATACCCGAATCAACCGGTAATATTTTGATCACCGGTATAACAATTGATGAACAAGCTTGCCTGGTAAGACTCACGGCTGACGGTGAGCTGGATAATCGTTTTGGTCAAATCCATTCTAGCGAGACACCTACTAACAAAAGCGGTGTGTTTTGCTTTCCCAACACAGTCGATGGCATTAATGTAACCATTGACGATATCGCGTTGAATGCAGAGAGCAATTCAGATAGCACTGCAAATACAGGCTTTTATAAAGTTAAGCTGGGTCAGGAAGAAAACCGCATTCTGACAGCGCGACTGTCTGAGTCCGGCGAATTGGATGTCAGTTTCGGTAATGCCGGATTTAAAACCATAACATTAAACGAGATAGCTCCAGCAAGTGCAAACCCTCGTTCTTTGTTTGTCGCACTGGGAAATGATCATCGTTTTTATATTTTTCATACCACCCGCGTCGGAACAACAATTTCCAGACTGACGAACGAAGACAATCCTGATACCCATTTTCTGCCAACGACTATGCCTGGTGATGTTTATCCGGCCACTCAGTTAGGCGCACGAATACACGTTGATCCAGAAACTGGGATAGTCTCAGTATTCAGCGGCACTTATTCACGCCTTGATCCGGATGACGGGCTGGATAACGATGCTTACTCCAATATTCTCCGACTGGATCGCTTTAACGCCGATGGCTCACTGGCACAAGCTTCCTGGGAACAGAGCAACGATACTAAAAGTTATCAGTTTGCCGCATTTCTCGACAACCAACGCTATGTAACGCTACAAACCCTGAATACAGTCGATACAACCGCAGCGTTACAGATAGCCATGCTTGATAATCAGACTGTGCTACAAAAAACGTCGGTGAGTAATGGATTGGAACAGGATTATCGTGATAGCCGGGCTTTTGCGACAAAAGCGAATGCTAACCATGAGTTAGTTATTTTCGGTCAGCAGGACTCCCCCTTTATCTATGCATTAAATAACCTTGGGGTTAATACATCTGATTTTCAGACTCAAACCTTACTTAATGGCGACTGGTCCTGGCAACGTCAACACGCAGTTGGATTAAATACGCCACGACCAGGCTGGACACCAGTCATTAATGACCTGTTTTTTGATGATGATCAGTATGTGCTGGATTTCAGCCACCACAGTAAAGGGTACTTCCCCTGCGGCATGCAATATCCCAGAAGTCAGCTTTGTTTTCACTGGAATGAAAGCAGGCAGACAATTTCAATGAATGGTCAATCAAGCGATATTGATTTCACTTCATTACTAACACCGGCGTTGCAACAGTGGCATCAGACTGATGGCAACATTGATGAACTCAATGTGATCACCACAGGTTACAGCTGGCTTACACCACAAGGTAATCTTCAGGTGTTGCGGGGTACAACTGGCTATGATGTGTTTTACAGCATTACACAGCGAGCTATGACGGGATATCAAATCAGTCCGGATAATGTGCTGTTACCCTACGCTGACAACCAGAATTTCACATATATCGATGAAGCAAATGGCCAGGTAAAAGCATCTTTCGCTGATCAAGATGGTGGTCGTCTGCTCATTACCGGTTCAGCCAAAGCCGCTTTGCCGGATCGCAGAGATTACATTGCATCTTCAGCTCTCACACGATTGTTACCTAACGGTGAAGCAGACCCTGCTTACCAGGAAAGCGGTAACATTCGACCATTAAAGTTTGCACAAGATACCTTTAACGATTTCACTTTCTTCCCTGACAGTGAACTGGAATATGGTTGGCAGGCAACCTTTGATGCGAAAGCCCGTCCCATCATTATTGGTCCCGCGTTTAATAAGGATACTAAAGCACCTGTCGGGATTGCGATTGTGCGATTTAATGCTCAGGGCGACATTGATTCAACTTTTGGTGACAGTGGCGCTGTATTAATTCAGGACGACCGATTACTCGGCGATATACTTCAAGTTGTTTCAGATGATAATGGTGCCTACGTGTTATTAAACAATCTGGTTGCTGATGGACAATCCTCGCAGCAAATCGGATTTACACTGATTTACCTGGATAACTATCGAGAATTATCAGCAAACAATGTTATAGCGGCAGTTCGCAGTGAAACATCATTCAGCCAACATGAGCAACTGGCACATGTAGCACTCAGCGGTGAATACCTGTATCTGACATCTCGTATTCCACTCAACACACTGCAACCCGACCAACAGCTGCATACTTACCGATTTAACACGAGTCGCCAGGCACTGACCTCGGGTCAAAACACCACGTTTTATAGCTTTAAAGACAACCCAGCCAGGATAAAACCAGTGCTGTTCGGCCTGGATGTCAGTGCTGATATGTCACAAGTTTTAACCTTTAACTACAATAATCAGGCCGGATTTGTGTTTGCAGACCGCAACGGTAATGAGCGGTTTGATGCAGACGTTGAAACCCCGTTAACTGAAGCAATTTCTGCACAGGCATTCGCCGAACAGGCCTGGTATTTTCATCCTGTTCATTCAGCCAGAACACAACTAACACTGACTGATGCGGCAACGAACTCTCCAATTCATCAAATTGATATTTTAGGGATGACGGCTGACGCATCACGGCCTTATATTCAGCAACCCGATGACCATGAAATCGCCGATGAAACAATCACTTTTACCCTGATTTTTACCACTAATGAACAAGCTGGTGCATTTGATGATTCAACGCTAAATCTGGTTAACGCCCAGTACCTCAGCAGTGAAACTGTCGATAGTACACGGCATGTCACAGTCAGTCCGCTCGCAAAAGGTGACGTTACCATCAGCTTGCCTGATTACGACAAGGGTTATTATGAATTAAGCGCCGGTCCCGACACTGCCACTGTGACCAGTCTGTTCAACCACACACCAACCATTACCGCAGCAATACAGGATATGACTATCCTGCCAGACACCAGTGTCACACTGCCCGTCACAATTAACGATGCTGACAATGACGCATTGACTATCGCTATTCTGAACAATCCCGGCTGGCTTCACTGGAATGAACAAACCCGTCAGATTGAAGGTGTCGCAACGGGTGAACCCTGGTATTACAACGACATCGCAATTCAGGTGACTGATAGCGAGCAGGCGACAGCAACCACTGACTCATTCTCCATTCGTGTTCTCTCTGCCCAGACACCAGACATTCAGTTCAGCGCAGAGACTTACACCGTGGAGTCGGGTCAGGCATTTTCAACTGACTTTGTTGTCAACGATGAGAACCAGGGCACCATCACAGTCACCGCTATCGACGAGCCCGGTTGGTTAACTGTTTCTCACCCAAATGGCTCCTGGCGTTTGAGCGGTCCGGCTCCCGAAGTGTCATCAGCGCAAACCATTACGGTGACACTGGCAGCCAGTAATCAATTCGATCTTACAGGACAGGCGACTATCTCCATTACTGTTCAACCAACAAATTCGGGGGGAACCGGAGGAAATGGAGGGTCTGGAAGTACTACCAGTAAAGGGTCTGGCGGAGGCAGTAGCGACTGGTTAATCGGTTTGTCAGTTATGGCAATGCTAGTCAGACGAAAACGGGTTAATAGTTAATAGATAAAGTGCTTTGTTTTTTTCAGATGAAATTTTGTTTGAATTCAATAGTGCTCAGGCAATGCAGACAACAGAAGGTTTATTCGTTTAAATCAATAACTGACAACCTATGAATAAAAAGGGCTTTGTACAAAACTGACAAGGCCCTTTTCACCGCGATGAACTTCAAAACCCATAATTAACATTAATACCATTGTGATTTAACAAAAATGGTTTACGATCAGATTTATGAAGCACTAATTTAACATTTCTTCATTTATCTGGTACTACATCAATATGGTTCGTCACGTTAATACCTCATCACCTGTTACACCTGCCACCTTATTCAACAATCCTGCTTATACCTTACAACACAAAATCGGCGAAGGCGGTTTTGGTCAGGTTTATAAAGCCATTTATAAACGAACAGAGCAGCCGGTTGCTATTAAGTTCTTAACCCTGGAACCAACGCTCACGCCCACGAAACGACAGCAATACATTGACCGGTTTGAACGGGAAACCCGGCTGGTTGGTCGGTTACATCATCCCGGGATTGTAAAGTTACTGGACAAAGGTACTTGCGGAGACGACCTACTATTTGCGGTGTTTGAATACGTCGATGGTCAAACACTAAAAGACTACCTCGAACAGCAAGGCGCTTTATCAGCAATAACAGCAACGGACATTATGACGCAGGTATTAGATGCCCTGGCGCATGCCCATCAACAAGGGATTATTCATCGCGATATCAAACCAGCCAATATTATGTTGAGCCAGTCAGGTACGCGGCTTTATACAAAATTACTGGATTTTGGCATTGGCACGCTGGCGCAGGAAGCTCATCAGGTCGATTACAAAACCATTACGCTTACTCAGGAAACACTGGCGACGCCCGCTTACAGCGCACCTGAACAATTACGAGGTGAACCGGCCAGCGATAAAACGGATTTATATGTGTGGGGGCTGGTATTTTTGGAGTGTTTGACTGGCAAACCAGCGGTAACAGGTTCCGGCATTGCTTCTGTGTTTCATCAACAGTTGAATCAGGCTGAAATCCCGTTACCAGCTGCCATCGCCGGACATCCACTGGCGGCATTATTACGCCGTGTTTTGAAGAAAAAACTGAGTGAACGGGTGACTGACAGTACAGAATTGTATCAGTTACTGACCGCGATCAATGTGTCGAATCTGGTAGGACAATTAAATCAGGCTAATGCAGAGACTCCCTCCACGACGATAACCAATGAACTGGACGATGATGCAACCGTACTTGCGCATCATGCGGTCTCCTTTACTCGTATGAGCGAACGGCGATATGTCACGGTGTTGGCGGTCGTTTTATCGATTGATACAACCCGTGGTAACAATCAGGACCCGGAAGTCATCGACGCGATTCATGTTGATCAGAAAAGTCATATTCAGGATATAGCTGCGAGATTTGGTGGATTTAATGCCGGAAACCTGGCCGATACCTTGTTATTTTACTTCGGTTATCCCGCCAGTAATGACAATGATGCGCGTCTGGCAGCAAGAACTGCGCTTGAAGTAATACGAGACATCAATAATCGCAATCCGTTACTGATCCAGAATTCACACGTATGTTTATCGGTGAATCTGGGGTTACACCACGGTCAAGTCACCGTGTTTGACGATGCTATTCCAGAAGGTAATTGCATCAACCTGGCGATGTCACTGGCCAGACGAGCCAGACACAATGAGATTTTATGTAGCACCTCCAGTCAGCAACAGTTATTGACCTGGCATGAGTTTCAGCCTGCGACGGATGCCTGTTGGTCTCTGGTGGGTGAACGCCAGGCAGAAGCGATTGGATTCTTGCGCACACACAGAGCGAAAACACCGTTTGTCGCACGTCAGCCGTTATTACAAAATCTCTTAAATGAGATTTCAGCACCTACGCCTCATTTGATACATGTTCAGGGAGAAGTAGGCGTCGGTAAGTCTCGCTTACTGATGGAATTGATCGAACGTTCACCACGCAGATTTCGCATTGCTCAGTGTCTGCCTGAACAGAAAAACAGTGGCTTGTATCCGGTGTTAGCCTTGATACGGCAACTGTTTCAACTGGATAGCAATTCTGACATTCGTCAGAATAATACGTCGCTGTTAATCAATGCCATAAATACACGTCAGCCGGGCGATGAAACATCCATTGCGTTGGTTTTTGCCTGGCTTGCCCTACCCTTACCGCCAGGCATCACACCGGTAAAACCAGGCAGTGACCAAACGATTCGATTATTTCGTTGCCTTAGCGCCCTGCTATTTGATGCTGGAACAGAAAACGCTGACATTTTGCTGATTGAGGATCTACACTGGGCCGACCCAATAACATGCCAGTTTATTCACTATACTCAGCAACTCACCGAGTTTTCGCCAACTATCATAACCACTTCCCGTCATGCTTTTCCTGAATCCGATTCGCGAGCGTTACCAGTCAAAACGTTTCAGGTTGAAAAACTCGCTGTTCAGGACAGCATGTATTTTCTGGAACAAGTCTTTAGTGGCCGTCATTTATCACCAGAACTGGAAGATACGCTGCTCACTCGCACCGATGGTATACCGTTGTTTATCGAGGCATTGCTCGACACATTAAAGAGTAAAGGCTGGCTGAATGAAACTGAACATCAGGTCAGTTTGAGCCCAGAAGCCAGACTGAACGATATTCCGGATAGTTTACGAGGCTTGCTACACCAGCAACTGGACAACCTGCGATTTGCCAAAGAAATCGCGCAAATTGCTGCGGCGATTGGACGGGAGTTTGAACATGAATTACTGCAAGCGGCTTCTGGTAAAAGTTCGTCACAAATTCAGCTCGATATTAACGAATTAATCGAAGCAGATCTGGTAGTAATACAGCGTCGCGTCGGCGGCAATTATTACTTGTTTAAACACGCACTGGTGCGCGATGCGGCCTATGATTCCATGACCCGGGAAACCCGACAACATGTCCATTTAACCCTGGTGAATCAGCTACTGGCGCAAGCACAGCCAGATTTGGCGGCTATTGCCCGACATTATGGCGATGCTGAATCCTTCGATCAGTCCGTTGAATACTGGCAGCAAGCTGCACAGCAAGCGATGGACCGAGGCAACAGCTATCAAAGTCTCGATATGTTTAACGCTGCACTCGCGATATTACAGCAATTACCTGACGATCAGGCACGCGTTTCCCGCGAGATCAATCTACGAAGTTTATTAACCATCGCATTATCTGGTACTTATGGCTATGCCTGCCAACAGGTAAGGGACAATCAACAGCTTATTACCAAACTCGCCGCAAAACTGGACAGCCCGCTGGATTCTTTCCTGTTTGCCTGGTCTTGCTGTATTACCCAACTGGTTCAGGCAAATTATCCGATTGCCAGCCCGTTAGCCGATGAATTAATAGAACTGGCCGCTCAACAAACCGATGACGAATTATGTTTTCCTGCGGCGTTAATGCGGATGGGAATCGACTGGCAGCAAGGCAACTTTTTAGCCGCCAGACAGGTCAGCAATACAGTATTACCTCGTTATGATTACGATAAACATCACCACCTCACCAGCACGTTCACTTATGATCCTGCGGTTGCAATCATCATCGTACAGGCCATCGTCGAATGGACACTGGGCGACAACGATAACGCCGAATTATTGGCAAATAAAGCGCTCGTTTACTCCAGCAAAGAACCTGATCCAGGCGATTTGGCCCATACTTTATGTCGTTATCTTCATCTGAGTGCATTTCGCAAAGATATTTCAACCGCCCTAAGCACAGCTAAGGAATTATTGGCCCTCGCGGAAAAACATAATCTGATGCTGTGGCAAAGTTTCGGGCAGATTGTTCAGGGCTGGGCGTTGTGTATGAACGGAGATGGCGATGTTTCTTTACTTTCAATGATGGAAAAGACCTGCGATGCCCTGTTGGAATCCGGGGCTGTCGCCACGATGGCATTTCACATCAGTTTTATCGCGGAAGCGGCGCTGCAATTGGATGAAATTGAACTGGCCGCCACACATATCGATAAGGCGATTACACTGGCTGAAACTCATGATGAACACTTGTATCTGGTTGAAAGTTATCGAGTAAAACTGGTTATCAGACAACGACAAAACGCGCCAGTGTCCGAACTGATAGCACTCAGGGATCACCTCATCACCTTAATGCATCAACAACAGGCTTATGGCTTTCAACCAGCAGTTTTCGACACGTTGGCAGCGTTGGGAATTTCTGTGGAATTATCTTAGGGGCAATTCTGGGGCATTAAGGTGTCGAGACTCAATTGCTGGCAACCAAAGTACAGTTTGTAGCTGATTGGCTGGTCGTCATTAATCACGGCTTTGATATCCAACCAGCGCGTGAGTCCGGTATTGGCAGCAGGATGAAGCCAGCCAGTTACCGCAGAGATCGCGTCATCGCCGTGAATAACATCTTGTTCAATCAGGTTGGAAATTCGCGCTATACCATCCTGATTCGATAAGGTCATACGAGAATGAACAATACCCAGTTGCGATTGCAGTCCGTCAATCCAGTTAAAATCCAGACTGATCATCCCCTGTGCGTCAGGCTTAAACCAGGATTGTTTCAGTTCATGATGCAATCGTGTTTTATCGCCTGGCCAGTTCAGGGCATTGATAACATCAGCGACTGTTTGTGCCGGGATTTTCACAAAAAACTTAACGGTTGCGGGCTGTCTGGCTCGCATGCAGGATACATGTATAAGCTGGCCGTGCCTGTCTATGTCATCGATCAACTGACTAAGTTGCTGTCGCTCGGTTAACGGACCGCCAGCCAGGTGTTCAATCACCGCCAGGACACGTTGCACACTGGTATCTGCCTGATGATTCGGTGCGGAATTCAGGTAATCGGATTTAATGCAGGCATGCCAACACGGACGAGAGACTGGTCGTTGATTAATCCCGTCATGTTCCAGCCAGATAAACGGCAATTCTGGAAATTGCTCACGCAACTCACGCAACTCAGGCAATATCGCCAGATGTGACATCACCGCCTGACTCAGGGGGACATTCTGTAGGGACTGCTGCTGATTAATGCAAAACAGGAAATCCTGTTGGCTGTCGCCATTTAATCGGTATTCCAGGTATTGAGCATGGTAAGCGGGTACAGATTGAAGCAGTTCAACAACTGAACGATCATGCGGCTGCTGTTGACCAAGCTGCCGCATTAGAGGAATAAACGGATGAGTTTTCATCGAGTTAATGTGGATTTACCAGATATTCGCCTGAGTTTCATAATACTGACTCACCATTTCATCCAACATATCATTGCGTTGTTCAGTGGTCAGATTTGGGTCCTGAGCATACGCAACCAGTGTTTCAGCCATGTCTGTTGATAACGCCAGTGACTTATTGTCCGGCTCAGGAATGTTGTTCAAGTAGGTCTGTGGATCGGCTTTAAACGCAGTTCGTTCTTTTTCGTTGTAAGCAATCAATGCCAGAAGTACAGCAAGGTGCGGCAAGGTTTCCCAGTTATCCGGTACCACATCAAAAAACGCCTGATTTTCAACATCAGGGACCGGATTCGCAAATTGAGGCGAAAATGTATCTAACACATTTGTCGCTACGATGTGCCATTTGCGCTGGTTTTCTTTTGGATCAGTAAAATTACCTGACGCGAAGCCACCAAGCTGATTCAAAGCATTGGTCACGGGCTCACTGGCTTCATCTTCCTCAAAAAATAATGGCCAGTTCGGTGTTCTTTCCCAGTTTTGTCGTACATTTTTATCGCGTGATAATATGTGCAAGAATCCTAACGCTTCAGTTTTTTTCGTCATTTCTTATCCCCAGTTTTTGTAGCAAAAAATGATTGTGGCGCAAATGAAAGGTCAGATGACCGTTTCTCACCAGATGGCAAGGTAAACGTGGCAGTAACATGGCAACCAATACAGCTCAAATTATCTTCAGGTGCTTTGTGATGAGTCGGCTCCAGGATTGGATTGTATAAAAACGGATTTATTATCTCTGCTACCTGGTCACATTTCTGATAACTCAGAGTAAAAATATAGCGATTGTCGGTAGTCACATAAAAAGGTTTGTGGTCAGCAATCGCTTGTTTACATCGTTCAATATTGATTGCAGCGGAATCAGAGTCTTTATATTCTTTGATTGATAAACCATCCGGTAATTTGTGTTGTGTACCGAGCAACCGATAGTAGGCCAATGGCGACTTCTGTGCCGCAAAGCCCGGTGTAACAATGTCGTTGATCACCGAGGTTTGCTTTGACGGCTGATAAGGTTTTAACACAGTAGCGCACTGATCCTGAACGCAGATCGGTTCCTGTTGCAATGCATTAAAACCAGCCGGGATTTGCTTACCATTAAACTCATAACCTTCAAAGTTATTCACCTGTTCAAACGTGCTCCAAATCCATTCCCAGTGATTGCTGGTCTTTGCCGCAATATGCATACCGACGATGCCCCAGGTTTTATTGCCTTGTTTCATCGTTATAAAACGACTTTTATCTTCATTCGGCTGTAATAGTCGCCAGGCAATTTTACTCATCACTGCAGGAATATTAACGTCACCCCGGCATTTTCCCATGTTGAATAAGTTCTGCACCCCGGCTGCAATATCCTTTTCAAAATTAATGGTTGAATACATCCATGCGGGATTAAACCGTTGCTCGTAGAAAACCGGCTGTCCGTATATGTCGAACACTTTCATTGGTTTTCCGTCCGCACCATTAACCGGAGCATTGGTGGTTAAACAGGTCTCTTCGCTACACTGCCATTTTGCCGCAAAGTTAATGAAAGGGGCTTTCGCCGTGGCGATTTGCGTTTGGTTGATCATCATCGCCCAACGTGGGGCCAGCGCATTTTCAGGGAATTGCCAGAACGGCGCCATTGTCCAGAAATCGTTTTTACTGATGGGTTGGAAGGTATCAATATTAACGATCTGGTCGTGAAGCATAGGTTGATTCATGTATGCAAAGACTTGCCAGGCGAAGACTTCAGCGCTGGTCACGCCACCTTCAGGTACACAAGTATTTGTTGGTGGTAACACGGGTTGGTAAGCAACACGCTGTAAGATTTGGGCTTGCTGCTGTGGAGTAAAAGATTTGGTCTCTGATTTATCAGCCAGGGCAGGCATGATCCAGAATATTGAAATGAAAAGCACCCACATTGTCTTAATTTGCATCGAATTTAACCTGATTGGTTTTCATTAGAAGTGTGGGTACATGATGCTACTCTATACTTGGTATAAAGTTAATAGATTATTTACTTTAAAATTACCTCCTGTTGATCTTTGGTTATCTACTTCTCTGGCAAGGTATCAAATTCCTACAAAAGAAAACGCCCTGACAATCGACTGCCAGGGCGTTTTTTAATTTCTTTTAAACGTCGCGTAGCGTGTTAACTTTCAACTAACTCTTCTTTAAATCGTTTACCACGCAGATTCTTTTCCACCACTCGGTTATGTTCTGACGGATTTTCACCAGACACAACAACAACACCATAGTTATCCAGGCTCATCTTGCTGCCATATTCTTCGATTTCGTCACAATCCGGGTAGATTTTTGTCGCAGCAGGCACGTAACGACAAGCAAATCCCATTCGTGTTTTGTTTTCCGTTGAATTAGGTAGTGATGAGTGCATTAATGTCGACCAGAAGATAACAAACTGACCCGCTTTCATCTCAATAGAAACAGCTTTTGATTCGTCTGGCTTAAACTCAGGATCTTTTTGTAAGTTACGATAGTCATAACCAAAGAAACCGCGTTTTACACCATCTTTTTCCATCAGATTGACCTGGTCTGGTGTGTATTTCATGTCCTTAGTTTCGTCATAGAACATTTCTTCGTGCGTTCCCGGGATGAATTGCAAGCAACCATTCTCTTCTGAAACATCAGTCATTGCCGTCCAGACAGTGATCGCACCACCAAAATCACTGTTATCAGGCCATACAACCTGAGGCTGACCTGACGCATGAGCAAATGTATCAGCCTGATGCCAGTCAGTACCTTCATCCCCCGGGTATTTCGGAAACAATTCAGAACGCCAACAAATAACATCCGGACCAAGAATACTGTTCACGCGATCAACAATTTCATTCTGAGCAATATGAGTACTCAGGAAATCGACATCTAAGTGACGGTCATAACCAAACGTAACACTTCGATTGTCCAGACCATAAGGACTGTGGCTATTATCGAATAATGCGGCACGAAGCTTTTTGTATGCTTGTTTGATCTCATCCTGATCGTACAGATCGAATGGACCCGCATAACCGTTTTTACGAAATTGTTCTATTTGTTCAGGTGTCAGGCTAAATTTTTTCATCAGTGTCCCCTTTATCCTTGATTTGCGGTTAGCTCGCGACCGGGCTGGCCTGTTCTATATAAGCTGCAGCCCATGCAGCGATTGTTGGCTCCGCCATCAACTTCTCGGTGGGAACCTTCAGGTTTAGCGTTTGTTCAACCTGAATTTGCAAGTCTACGATTGTCAATGATGAAGCCCCTGCATCAAAAAAATCATCATCGTTTTCAATAGATTGTAATACTTGCTTTTCTCGAACCATGTTCGAGATCGTCGTAAAAATATCGTCGTGATTCATCGGCCTACTCTTTTGTTATCTTTTTGTTTGTTTTAATCGTACTGGCTTGTTTCCTGTCGAGCTTGCCATTAACGGTAATAGGAAGCTCAAGGCACAGTTTTACACTGTCTGGTACTGCCCAGGCAGGCAACCTGGACTTCAATTGTTTTTTAACATCAATGGCGCGTAATGAGTCTGGTGTGGATAGAACAACGTGTGCCGTCAGCACCTGTTCACCATCATCGAATTTATCAAGAAACACGATGGCTTCTCGCACCGCAGGTAACGCAGTCACTTGTGTTTGAATATCTTCCAACGATGCACGATAACCCCGGATTTTGACCTGATTATCTTTTCGTCCAATAAATTCCAGTTCACCCCGTGGATTTTCAACCACTAAATCACCTGTCCGGTAGATAAGCCCTGGCGCAATTGTTTCGTCAGTAAAAAATGTCTCTGGCGAATGAGGTTGATTTAAATAACCAAGCGCGACACCAGCCCCCGACACAAATAATTCACCTTCCTGCCCAGGCTTAACCGGTTGCTGGTTGTCATCCAGAATATGTAAAACAGTGCCGGAAATGGCTTTACCAACAGGCACCTTATCAACCGGAGGATTGTCGTTAGTCATCACATGGCAGCAGGTAAATGTAGTGTTTTCTGTGGGTCCGTATCCATTGATGACGGTGATGCCCGGATACTGTTCCAGCAGTGCGCAAACTGTGTCAGGATTAACGACATCTCCACCCGCCAAAGCCACACGGATACCAGCAAAAACATCGATATACCGAGCAGCAACCAAATGAAACAACGCCGCCGTTAACCAAAGAACGGACACTCGATGATCACGAATTTCATCACTGAATAAGTTAGGGTCCAGCGTGACACCGGAATAAATTGCCAGGGTCGCGCCGTTCAATAACGCGCCCCAGATTTCCAGTGTAGAGGCATCAAAACTTAGCGGTGCAAACAAGAAGAAGGTATCTTCTGGAGAAATAGCAATGAAATCAGGTTCAATAACCAGTCTGAGAACTGCGCGGTGAGGAACAACAACGCCCTTAGGAGCACCGGTAGAACCTGATGTAAACATCAGATAACAACAACTATCCGGGGAGATATGCAGTAATAAATTACTGTCATCCATGTCAAACGAAGGGTGAGCCTCATCAACAACTGAAATAGCGCAACCAGATAGTGATAAATCAGGTTGATCGGTCAACGTCAGGCTGACACTGGCGGCATCAATACAAAACTGCAATCGCTCTTTGTTTGACTGAGTGTCGAGAGGTAAATAGCTGGCACCGCACTTTAGAATTGCCAGCATCGTGATAATTGCTTCCGGACTACGACGAAAATAGCAGGCAACGGTATCGCCCGATTTAATGCCCTGCTCCTCGATATATCGAGCCAGTTGATTAGCACGACGGTTTAACGCATCGTAAGTTATTCGCTGTTGCTTAAATCGTATTGCTGTTTGCTCAGGATAAGCAGCGGCTATCTGTTCAAAGGTTTTGCTAATGCTCATATCACACCGCAATCCTCAACCATCAAAAATGTCTTTATCCGGTCGATCACCATGGAGTCAGGCCGTAAAACTTCATAATGATCACCATCGACTTTAATCAGAGTTGCATCAGGAAGCTGATGGTAAATGCATTCAGCACTGGCAACATTGGTTTGCTCATCATCCAGCGCAGCAATCACTAATGATACGGTTTCTATCGTCTTTGCCATCGCCAGAAAGTCTGTTTGTCGGTAGTTCAGATAATTCAAACCATAGCGATGAAAGTAATGAGGTTGGGTATATGGCAGGCTTACACCGGGGAATGCGTCATTAAGGCTTTTGTTTTGCAATCGGTCCAACACAAACGACGCCATGTTTTCGTCTTTGGCTGCAATTGTCAGCAAATTGCTGATATCGTCGCTGTACTGAGTCAAACAGCTGGGATCGTCCAGTAAATACTCTCCACTTATCAAAGCAAGTTGTGAGAACATTTTTCGATGGTGTTGTGCCGCCGCCATCGCAACGCCAGCGCCGGAACAATAGCCAATTAATGCGGCTGATCTAACGTGCCATTCTGCCATCACACTCATTAAATCAGACACATGATGGTCCAGAGTCAGTTGTTGCTGTGAGACTGTTTGATCCGGGTTTGCAAGGATTAGGCGGGATTCCCAGGTCAGAAGATTGAAATCATGTTTCAGGCTATCGAATAGTACCGACGCCATTTCAATTTCAAAAGCAAACGGTAAAACTACAACCACCCAGGGCTTATCATCACTATCAGAAACAACACCTACATTAAGCGGCGTCCCGTCAGCCGCTTTTACCACACACGCCTTCATTAACCAGATTCCGTCGTTATGCCGCTTTTCTGATCTCAGGGTCGATTGAAAGTTGAATAAAGTGACTGCTTACTTTAACGCTTATGAACAAAAACCTGAGTAAGAAACACGAATCATTTACATCTATTAGAAACATGTTCTGATAATACATCCATATATGTACCAGTCAATTAAAGTGTTAAATAAATAGAAATTTTTTATGAAAATATTTTCTTAATAATGACCATGATGCGGTAAGCAAGTGTCACGATTTTAGATAAAAAGCACATTAACCCATTGTTAAATAAATTTATTTTATAATTTCTCATTTAATACATTTTTTCAAAATTGATCAGGTTGAATTTTCGATTTCCAGCATATTAGATGAAGATTCAGTAACCATAATTACACCATAACTTCGTGTTTTAACAACAAAAACACGTAAAACCATTGATTAATCAAGGACATTGTTAACATTTATTTTAAACATCACTCTATAGGTAAACATCTTGTCAAGGCGTTTCATTTATGCATACTTGTAGTGCCAAATAAGAATACAGTGAGTTATTCATGTGAAGCATAATCCTCTCCTGCAACACAGATGCGAATCTCAGTAGCAGGCAGAATTTTAACCGCTTAATGACTGGTCTGATTCGGATTTCTCGTTACCTAAACGGGTCAAATGTTACATCAACTGAACCAATTTGCTCCTATAATGTGTCTGGAGAGTTAGTTGATAAATTTACCCAGCGTATGATGAATCGAAAACAAATAACTCATTGATTTTTCATATATAACACGACAGGGATACATGATAGTGAACAGCCTGAATAAACACACATATGAACTGGATTATTTAATCATTGGCGCTGGTCCTGCTGGCGTCCAACTGGGGTATTACCTACAACGGGACAAAAAAGATTATCTGATACTTGAAGCCGGATCTCAGGCAGGTAACTTCTATAAAACCTTTCCAAGACACCGAAAATTAATCTCTATCAACAAACGTTTTACCGGTAGTGACAACCCGGAATTTAACATGCGTCACGACTGGAATTCGTTACTGACCGATGATTATTCCCTACTTTTCAAACAATATGATAAAGAATTCTTTCCATCGGCTGACAGCCTGGTCAGTTATCTGAATGATTTCTCCCAGCAGTACGACATTAAAATTCAGTATGATTCACGCGCAGAAGTCATTAGTCGGGACGGTGAAAAGTACCTGATTAAAGACGACAGAGGAAACACCTATCGGGCCAACATATTAGTGATCGCCAGCGGTTTCCAGAAACCATTTATCCCAGACATTAATGGTATTGAATTAGCCGACAACTACGTCGATATGTCGGTAGATGTCGCAGATTTTGAAAATAAAAGTGCGTTGATTATCGGAAAAGGAAACTCTGCATTTGAAACAGGCGATCACCTGGTCGGGGCTTGCTCTTACATTCATATTTGTAGCCCAAACTCAGTTAATTTTGCCTGGAAAACTCACTATGTGGGCCACCTTCGAGCCGTTAATAACAATATTCTCGATACGTACCAGTTGAAATCTCAGCATGCAGTACTGGATGCCGAAATCCTGAGTATTAAACGCAAAGGTGAAGGCTATACTGTCGTGTTTAAATATATGCACGCTCAGGGCGAAGAAGAAGAAATCTATTACGACAAAGTTTTGTGTTGTACAGGTTTTGCTGTCGACACCTCAATCTTCGATGAGTCCGCTAAGCCGACCCTGACCATCAAAGATAAATATCCGGAACTCACCAGTAGTTTTGAATCCGTCAATCAGCCCAACATGTATTTTGCGGGTACGCTAACTCACTCACTGGATTATCGCAAAGCGACATCTGGCTTTATTCATGGCTTCCGTTATAACTGCCGTGCATTAGCCACGATCATGAACAAAAAACAACATGATATCGACTATCCACAAGTGAGAGTCGCTGCGGAAGATGTTGCTCAACGTGTGTTAGATCAAGTGAATGAATCTGGCGCAATGTGGCAACAACCAGGCTTCATGTGTGATTACTTCTATCCGGAAAACGGTCACGTCAATTACGGGCCAACACTACCGCACCAACATGTGCTGGAAAATATCGGCGCAACACTGCCACAGCTTTTCACCGTAACATTGGAATATGGCACAGACCCATCATTCGACCCGTTTTCAGCGGATCGAATCCATCGTGACAATGTGTCCTCTTCCGAGCACAGTCAATTCCTGCATCCAATCATTCGAGAATACAAATACGGTGAGATGGTTTCAGAACATCATGTGATCGAAGATCTGGAAGCTAAATGGGTTGAGGAAGTTCATATCAAGCCACTTCAGGAATGGTTAGCAACACAGTTAACCGCAGAAATGGCCTGATACCAGAAACTGATAGCTGAATAGCGACCAATGGCGCTATTCAGACTTCCTTGCAAGACTTCCTCATATTGAAGTGCCGATAAGCCGCCCCCTGAACTATATTAGTTACAATATCCGCCATGCTCGAAGGGTTAGTACCCATATTGGACAGGACATACATGCTGTAGAACTTACTATAAAAAAGCAGCATTCAATACGTGTTCACTGGTTAAAATCACACTTACAGTGAAACAACGTCGGCATAAAGCTTTGAAATTTAATTTTTAGTCCCAGATATAAATATCAAAAGAACATTCCAGATTTAAATTTGAAAGCTTTTCCATCTGCTCTGGCCATAGCGTTGGCCCACCAGAGCCTCTTGAGCGCCAAATACAATTAACCGTCATTGAAATTGCATCAGAATTTTGCACTTGTGATAGTTGGAATTGTTTATTACCCAATTGATTGAGTAACCAATCTAAATGATGTCTTACATCTTTTGACAACACTTTACCTTCAGAGGAGAGACTCCAAAATGTATTTTTTACTGTTCGCTGAATACCTCGAGAATTTGTAATCTTTTCGCCCACAGTCCGACTCTTACTCGGTTCAATTCCAAGAACTTTTGTCACGTAAGATGCACCTTCCTGGTCTAAATATATTAATAGTTCTACGTATGTGGATTCACATGATTCATAAGCTGGATCAATGGGTGTTCGACGTGAAGTGATTTTGTAATTTTTCATGGTAAATAATCTGAAATATTTCCAAGCAGTTCACCTGCATCATTTATATAATCGCCATTATCTAAGATTCTTCCATGATGATCATTTCGAAGACCTAATTCTTTTCTCATTTCTTCAAGTGCTCGTCCCCAGTCACGAACAGGTAAATTTTATTCAAAATTATCATTCAATTCATTAGTAATTGAATGTGCCTTTGCCAGGACGGTTACTGAAAAACTACTATTTCATAGCGATCAGGATTGCCACTATACAAGTAAAAGCTTCAGGCAACTCCTGTAGCGCTATGGTATTCGTCAAAGCTTGAGTCGCCGTGGGAATTGTTGGAATAACAGCCCCATGGAACGCTTTTTCAGAAGTTTCGAAACAGAGCATGCACCTAAATCAGTGTATGCGAATTTTAATTCAGCAGTGCGTTCGATTGAGGAATCTAGATTTGAGATCGGGACGTCTTACACCATTGAGGTGTATGACAAGAAATTGGTTTTTACAATGGGTTAAAAATGAGCCCCGCGACGGCGGGGCTCACTGCTATTGGGGAATAAAAAAATCTAAGTTCTCATTGGATTGATAGGGCTGTAAAAAACCAGGAAGTTCAGAAGCAACTCCATCATAAAATCGAAAATAAATATTTTCGATTTCTCCTTTTTGATCTTTAAGCACGCTAACTTTTAAGCCCCTTCCCTCATAAGCCGAAAAATCAGGCGATGTTTCAACCAGAGATAAATTCTCTTTTAATAAAGATTCGATAATTGATGGTAATCTAGAGTCGCTCTCGAACTCCCAACCATCATTACCAAGAACCCGACTTGAATTTTGGGGAATTAAAAATCCTACAGAATACCGACTACTCATAGTCGTGCCTCCGCAGCTTCCCTAAGTAGTTGGTCTGCTTGTTCTCTCGTAGCTTTTTGTACATTGACAGGAACCTCCTTAATACCGGCACCAATGGCACCTTTTGTTCGATGATGGCCGTCTAAAATAATTAACCTGCCATTACCAACATCTGCCGCCTCGATTGGCTTGCTCTGATCAAAGCCATTTTCTCTAATATCTCGTCGTAACCGTTTTACTTGGCTACCTGACATCTCATTTTTCCCTTGACGACTTATCAGAATTTTAGGGTCTATACTCTTTGTAACATTGAATTATTGAATTTTTTTTGACGCGCAACCTCTTGATAAATATCACTACGAATCTTACTCAATTCATCATTTAACTTTTCTTCATCTTGTCCAATTAACGTGTGGTCGTTATGCACTGATATAATGAGGTCATTAAATGACCCCATTCCTCCGTACCAGGAGAGAATATCTTCGAGCCGGTAAATATCCCATTCTGAACTGCCTTTTTGGATAATCGCCTTAATTTTACCAGCCCAAAAATTTTCGCCGACTGATCGTAGCAATACTTCACAACTAATGAGTAATTGAATTAATGAGTTCATATTATTACCTTTTTATTGAATCCACTCAGGATCGACATGCGGAATATACACTTGATTACCACCACCAAGGTTTTGCCCCACACCGGTTGATTGAGGAGCGGCAGCACCTTCATAAATGGTTGTGCCTTTAGGAACTTTCATTGTGGCTACTCTCTGTGAAGAGTTACCCCATTGAGAAGCAAGAGCCGAATCAAATTGTGATTGAAGTGGTCCGCTGGGTTTGTCTCTAGTCCAGTAAGGGCCGACCTTGCCAGCGCTGCCACCGTAAACCCTGTACAAAGTAGTAGTTTCAGACAGCGTCGTAACTGTATATGAACCACCTCTGATGTCATTTGCAACTTGCTGGACTATTTCATTGTCTACAGCAAACCATTGGTCCATGGGGCTAATAGTACGTAATTCGGTGGCCGTTAAACCTAAACCACAACTCATGAGATAGTATTTGCAATAAGCGCTGTCACACCTCAAATTATTTTGGCGACACCACCTATGAGACGGGGGAGAGGGAATGTGGTTAATCTCTTGAGGATATTCTATAAGTTAATCAAGAGCAGATTTGAGATTAATTCGCTGACAAAGATTAGGGTCATAGAATGATATTCACCTATGGACTCTAAAAGCTACAAAGCCCTGATGCTTAGCCAGGGCTTTTAATAACACTCTAATCATTTATCTCTTTGTTTAATACAAGAATTACAGGTTCCATAGAATCAAGCATAAAAATACGATTTACACTAATATAAAAATCACCATCAGCAATGATTTCAATATTTTCCTTTTTACGTTTGTGCATGTTCAATGGGCCAAAAATTAGATTCTTGATGAAATTGTCAATTTCACTACTTCTTTCATCAAAATCAATTCCAATTCCCCTTTCACTCTGGAATATGTAGCTAGAAATAAAAAGCGAACACATATTATCTAACGAATCTTCGATGCCCTGACTAGTTTCCCGTATATAAGTTATGTCGCTAACTTTATTAAAGCCAGCTTCCAATGCATCACTGGAAGATTTCATATCCTCCAAACGCAGTCCTATAAGTAATGATGATGAAATGTAATCCGCGTCAAATAGACCTCTTGGGACATCATCAATAGCATACTTAGAAACTCGGTAAATAAACGTCTTTTTCATTTTGCTTACAACCCTTGCCATGGCCTGTGTTTATTTGTCTTTCCAGGTAGCTTGAGATACTCCTGCTGATACCATGGTTGATCTTTTTTCCCCCAATTCCCCCGCTGAAACCTTAACGTTGTTCCATCTTTAAATCTGAAGGAAAAATAAGTTCTACCATTTAATTTTGGCAATTTATACCAGAATTCAACTCTACCTATTTTAAAACCGTAACCTTTCGTTAGAAAATCTACCGCTCGACTACCAATAGCTCCTATCTTTTTATGATTGAATTCGAAAACCGCTTCAAGGATTATATTTAAACTTGGCAGTTATACGTAATCTATTACAGAGTCGAGTTGCACAACAATTCTTAAGCTACTCTTCTATTTGTAACAACCCAAATAAATGATCTTTATACAACATAAGCTCCTGCTTATTTGAAAAACCACTTTCGAACATCATTATTCGATAATCTTCGCCATCACTTATAACATTTATTCCAGGGTTATTTTGACTTTCAAGAATTAACCAGTAACTGAAAGATCGTGCGCCATTTACCTCCCCCAGAATTTCCTCCCGAGTCTTATTGGTTCTAACCTCAAAACCATATTTCTTCGAAAATTCTTTAATAGTCGAATCAATACGATTTACGCTCTCCAGATTATGTGTGTACGGTTGGCGCCAATCAATAACTGGCGACTCATAACTTGGCGAACATGCATTTAGGGCTATCAAACACAAAACTAAAAATAACTTTAATTTATTCATGATCACTGATAAATCTCTCTAAGATCGCTATGCATACCTGAAAACCCTTGTATACCGACATTATTATTAAACCCAGCATGTAATTTATTTGAGGCACCACCTGCACCGATGGTAGTGACCCTCACTCGACCACTAGAAGTAACCGTTACAGAGTGCCTTACATAACCATCAAATAAATGCCCTGGGAGCGCGATATTTTCACTAGTTCGAAGCACACTGTTACTGACATGAAGAATAGGATTAGGAGAAAGTAAATCAGGAGCCCATTCGAAATCTAAAGGCCCCCCGAGTAACTTATGGTAGCCATCTCCGTATGCATCGGTAAATGGAATAGAACGCTTATTTACATCTATAAATACGTTATCTGGATTACAACTACTTACATGACATAAATCCGTATCTAACACATAGTAATGCTTATAATTACCATCTTCATCAATCCAATAAAATCCATCTGTGTACGTTTTCGTCCCCCTTTTTGTAGACAAGGACGACCTTCGCTCCCCCGGACTCGTAGCCTCATCCAGCTTCCTGCCTGAGAAAAGGTCAGTAAACCGACGCCATAAACCGGTCCCCACAACAACCGAATCAGCCACCGAGGAAATCTGTTCACCACTGGTACAACTGCCACTTTCATTTAATGTACATTCAGTGATACCCGTACGAACGTTCTGTACTTCCGGAGTGAGCAAATCCCTTG
>CBFHMJ010000032.1:0-200609 GCA_965656875.1 Alteromonadaceae bacterium | reverse complement strand
GTTTAAATCCACTGCATCAGATTACCTTTAAAACCCTCTGCATCCTGCTACGTTGCTGGCGTTGCCGCTGCCCCGTTGCAGTGGTGGCGCATTATAGGCAGTTCGATTTTGTTTGCAAGGCTTTTTTAAAGAAAGATCGTAAAAATGATCTTTTTAAGCGATAACTGAATAATGTTTGAACTTTCTGTGCATTAATGTATCAAAGTCGATAGTAACTATCGTTCTTTCGCAGTGTTGGAACTATTATATGCATACAAATATTCCGAGATACATCTTAGCAGGTGCATTGATTTGCACCACTTCGTTCTTCCTGCCAGTCTTCGCCGCAAGCGATTCAGATGGTGTTACGTTAAAATTACTTCAAAGCCAAATTACGCCTCATAAATCCGTAGGTGAGAGTGTCAAAGCACTCATCAAGCATTACCCTAGTAGAGTCGATACTATTGTAAAAACCGCATTGAAGAACTACCCAGGAGATTATGAGGATGTAATAAGCTCAGCAATAAAGGCAGAGCCGGCTTTATGTCAGGATATTGTCGATGTAGCACTGGAATTAAAGATTGCGGACAAACAAACTATTATTGATATCGCTATTGGCGCAGAGCCTCCATATGCATCAGAAATAGATACCACAGTTAGAGACTTTACAAGTGACCAGATCTTTAAGGCTATAAAACATAAAATATCTTTATCACCTACCAATACAAATAAAATACTCACCCAATATATAAACAGCTACCCAGATGTACTAACAAACATTTATGCATTTATTATTAACGACTTCCCGGAATATGCTGCATCTGTAATACCTGACATATTCAAAAGCTCTGATGATATGGAGAGGGAGGAGATATTAAAGCTTGCGCTGAACTCTCTAAATGAAAGTGAATTTCAGAAAGTAATAAGAGAAGCGAAAAATGCAGGTGTGTCTGAAGAGGTTCTTTCTAAAATTGACGTTAACAAAAGTCAATAACGATATATTTTCTCTTTAAAAGAAAAAAGCCGAGGATAACCTCGGCTTTTTTAACTTACTCTTCTTCTTGAACGACTGTTTCTTCAACAGGACGATCAACAAACTCGATGTAAGCCATTGGGGCTTTATCCCCTGCGCGGAAGCCACACTTCATGATGCGAGTGTAACCACCTGGGCGTTCTGAAAAACGCGGACCTAAGTCGTTAAATAGCTTACCAACAACAACGTCATCACGTGTACGAGCAAAAGCAAGACGACGATTAGCAACGCTGTCATTTTTAGCTAAAGTGATAAGCGGCTCAATAACGCGACGCAGTTCTTTCGCTTTTGGCAAAGTGGTTTTAATGATTTCATGTTTAACCAATGAACCAGCCATATTGCGAAACATTGCCTGACGGTGGCTGCTGTTGCGATTCAATTGACGACCACTCTTACGATGGCGCATGACCTTATCCTTCTAACTTTACTCTTAATCCAGCGGATTAATCTTTATCTGCGATACTGGCAGGAGGCCAGTTCTCCAGACGCATACCAAGAGATAAACCTCTTGATGCTAAAACATCTTTAATCTCTGTAAGTGACTTCTTACCTAAGTTAGGTGTTTTAAGAAGCTCAACTTCAGTGCGCTGAACAAGATCACCAATATACTGGACCTGCTCGGCTTTTAAACAGTTAGCAGAACGGACAGTCAGTTCTAAATCGTCCACAGGACGAAGAAGAATTGGATCGAACTCTGGTTTCTCTTCCTTTTCTTCTGGCTCAGTTACATCGCGTAATTCAACGAATGCTTCTAATTGCTCAGCAAGAATAGTAGCAGCACGACGAATAGCCTCCTCAGGCTCAATCGTACCGTTAGTTTCCATGTCGATAATTAACTTATCCAGATCTGTTCTTTGCTCTACCCGGGCAGATTCTACGGTATAAGCAATACGCTCGACCGGACTAAACGAAGCATCTAACAGTAAGCGACCAATTGGACGCTCATCTGCTTCAGAGGATAGTCTTTGTGAAGCTGGGACGTAGCCACGACCACGTTCTACCTTGATGCGCATACTGACATCACTGTTTTCGCCGGTAAGGTGGCAAATAACGTGTTCAGGGTTTTTAATTTCAACACTACCATCGTGCTGAATGTCACCAGCAGTTACAGGGCCTATTCCAGACTTTGTTAAGGTCAGAATAGCTTCATCCTTCCCTTCCAGACGAACAGCCAAACCTTTCAAGTTAAGCAGGATTTCAATAATATCTTCCTGCACACCCTCTTTTGCACTGTATTCATGAAGAACACCTTCAATCTCAACTTCCGTCACAGCACAACCAGGCATTGATGAAAGTAGTATTCGTCTTAGTGCATTACCTAATGTATGACCAAAACCGCGTTCAAGAGGTTCTAAAGTAACCTTTGAATGATTCACGGATTTAGTATCTATCTCTACTAACCTTGGCTTTAGGAATTCAGAAACAGAACCCTGCATTTTATCCTCTCTTAACTCTCAGCCTTACTTAGAGTAAAGCTCTACGATTAGCTGTTCGTTGATATCCGCAGACAAGTCTGAACGTTCTGGTAAGCGTTTAAATACACCTTCCATTTTCTTCGCGTCTACTTCAATCCAAGTCGGTTTCTCTCGCTGCTCTGCAATATCAAGTGCTGCTTGAATACGTGCTTGCTTCTTAGCTTTTTCACGGATCGTAATAACGTCTTCCGGTGATACATTGTAAGAAGGAACGTTTACTACACGCTCATTCAAGACGATTGCTTTATGGCTAACCAACTGTCGCGCTTCTGCACGCGTGCTGGCAAAGCCCATACGGTAAACAACGTTATCCAGTCTACGTTCTAAAAGAGCTAATAGGTTTTCACCAGTATTACCTTTAGTACGAGCTGCTTCCGCGTAATAATTACGGAATTGTTTTTCCAATACGCCATAGATACGACGTACTTTTTGTTTTTCCCTTAATTGTAAACCATAATCTGAAAGACGTGGTTTACGTGCTCCATGCTGACCCGGTGCAGTGTTGATATTACACTTTGAGTCAATTGCTCTTACGCCGCTTTTAAGAAATAAATCTGTTCCTTCGCGACGACTTAGCTTGAGCTTAGGGCCGATATATCTTGCCATGTTATCTCTCCACTAATTGTCTATACGCGACGTTTCTTAGGCGGACGACACCCATTATGAGGAATAGGTGTTACATCAGTAATATTAGTAATTCTGAAGCCTGAAGCATTCAGAGCTCTAATTGCTGATTCACGACCCGGCCCAGGACCTTTGACGAAAACTTCTAAGTTTTTAACGCCGTAGTCATGTGCCATAGTTCCACAACGCTCTGCTGCAACCTGAGCTGCAAAAGGAGTTGATTTTCTAGAACCACGGAAGCCTGAACCACCTGCAGTTGCCCAACAAAGAGCGTTGCCCTGGCGGTCAGTAATCGTCACGATAGTATTGTTGAAAGAAGCATGGATATGCGCCATTCCGTCAGCGATCTGCTTTTTAACCTTTTTACGGGTTCTGGTTGGTGTCTTAGCCATCATCTATCTCCGCTTACTTTTTAATAGCCTTGCGAGGACCCTTACGAGTACGCGCATTGGTTTTAGTACGTTGACCACGAAGTGGTAAACTGCGGCGATGACGAAGACCACGGAAACAACCAAGGTCCATCAATCGTTTAATACTCATAGACACTTCACGACGTAAGTCACCTTCTACAGTGTATTTGCCAACTTCGTCACGAATGATATCTAATTGTTCTTCATTTAGTTCACTGATCTTAGTAGATTCACTGATACCAACACTCGCTAAGATAGCCTTAGCACGAGTTTTGCCGATACCATAAATCGAGGTTAATGAAATAACCGCATGCTTATGATCAGGAATGTTAATGCCAGCTATACGGGCCACTAACAATTCTCCTATAAAATTATTGACCTATGATTGAAAAGCCCGTAAGGATACTCAATCATCTACTTGTTTGCAATAATGAGCGCCAGTTATTCAGCGCTCACTTTTGCGACTCGTTAATTAGCCTTGCCTTTGCTTATGCTTAGGCTCGATGCAAATCACGCGTAAAACACCGTTACGCTTAATGATTTTGCAGTTACGGCAAATTTTCTTAACGGAAGCTCGAACTTTCATTGCTTAACTCCGTGATTAACCCAATTATCGGCCAAAGCCTTTAAGGTTAGCTTTTTTAAGTACATTCTCATATTGATGAGACATCAAATGTGTATGTACCTGAGCCATAAAGTCCATGATAACTACCACAATAATCAGAAGTGACGTCCCACCAAAGTAGAACTGCACATCCCATGCGATCATCATGAATTCTGGCACCAAACAGATAAAGGTAATATAAAGCGCACCAGCAAGGGTTAAACGCGTCATTACTTTATCTATATACTTTGATGTTTGTTCACCTGGACGAATGCCTGGAATAAAAGCGCCAGATTTCTTCAAATTGTCAGCTGTATCTCTTGGGTTAAATACCAATGCGGTATAAAAGAAACAAAAGAAAATTATAGCTGCAGCAAGAAGCATTACATAAAGCGGCTGTCCCGGTGAAAGATTAAGAGCAAGAGACTGAAGCACATCAGCTGCTGCCCCTTCACCCTGACCAAACCAGCTCGCTAATGTTCCAGGGAACAAAATAATACTACTAGCGAAAATCGGCGGTATAACACCAGCCATATTAACTTTTAAAGGTAAATGTGTGCTTTGCGCAGCATACACTCTTCGACCTTGTTGCTTCTTAGCATAATTTACAACGATTCTACGCTGCCCTCGTTCAACAAAGACAACAAAGAATGTTACAGCGAAGACAACCAGTGCAATAACAACAAGTAGTAATGGTTGAATTGAACCTTGTCTTGCTTGCTCTGCTAATCCTGCTAATGCAGAAGGAAGACCAGCAACAATACCTGCAAATATCAGTACAGAAATACCATTACCAATACCACGTTCTGTAATTTGTTCGCCTAGCCACATTAGGAACATTGTTCCGGTAACCAAACTTACTACTGCTGTGAAATAGAAACCAAAGCCCGGATTAACAACCAGACCTGGCATCAGTGTCGGTAAACTTGTAGCAATACCGATCGACTGGAAAGTAGCCAGTACAACAGTCAGATAACGAGTATATTGACTGATCTTTTTACGACCAGTCTCGCCTTCTTTCTTTAATTCAGCCAAAGCAGGATGAACAACAGTCATAAGCTGCATTATAATTGACGCTGAAATATACGGCATAATGCCAAGCGCCATTACAGATGCACGTTCAAGTGCACCACCACTGAACATATTGAACATTTCAATGATGGTGCCTTTTTGCTGTTCAAAAAGGTCAGCTAATACGCCAGAGTCAATACCAGGAATAGGCACAAAGGAGCCTAGTCTGAAAACAATAATCGCACCAAATACAAAAAACAGACGTTGTCTTAATTCTTGTAATCCTTGTTGCGCACCTTGTAAATCTGCTCCTGGTTTTGCCATCGTAGTATCCTTTATTCTTCGATCTTACCGCCAGCCGCTTCGATTAACTCTTTAGCGCCTTTAGTAACTCGAATACCTTTAACAGTAACTGCTTTGTTAATCTCGCCAGACTTAATTACTTTGACAAAAGCGATATTTTTAGAAATAAGGCCAGCATCTTTAAGTGCATTTAAGTCGACAACGTCAGCTTGTACTTTAGCGATTTCAGCTAATGTTACTTCATCAGTAACAAGACTCTTACGAGAAGTGAAACCGAATTTAGGAAGACGACGCTGTAAAGGCATTTGACCGCCTTCAAAGCCCGGGCGAACGCTACCACCAGAACGAGACTTTAAACCTTTGTGACCACGGCCACCAGTTTTACCAAGACCCGAACCGATACCACGACCGACACGTTTTTTAGAAGGCTTAGAACCAGCTGCAGGAGATAATGTATTTAAACGCATTTATTACTCCTCCACTCTAACCATATATGAAACCTGGTTGATCATACCACGCACACAAGGAGTATCTTCTAACTCTACTGTGTGGTTAATACGACGAAGACCAAGGCCACGAAGTGTAGCTTTATGCTTTGGTAAACGACCAATTGAGCTACGGACTTGAGTTACTTTAACCGTTTTTTTAGCCATGGTGTCTTACCCCAGGATTTCATCAACAGACAACCCACGCTTAGCAGCAACTTGCTCTGGAGACTTCATATTGTCCAGTGCGTCTACTGTTGCTCTAACAACGTTGATTGGATTTGTTGAACCGTAACACTTAGAAAGAACGTTATGAACACCTGCTACTTCAAGTACTGCACGCATCGCACCACCGGCGATGATACCTGTACCTTCAGAAGCTGGCATCATGAATACACGAGAACCAGAGTGACGACCCTTAATAGGGTGCTGAAGTGTGTCACCTTTCAGTTCAACAGTGATCATGTTGCGACGCGCTTTTTCCATTGCTTTTTGAATTGCAGCAGGAACTTCACGTGCTTTACCATAACCAAAGCCAACTTTACCGTTGCCATCACCAACAACTGTAAGAGCAGTAAAACTGAAAATTCTACCACCTTTAACCACTTTAGATACGCGGTTTACAGCGATTAGCTTTTCTACCAGTTCTGGTTGTTGTTTTGCTTCAATATTAGCCATGTGTTAACTCCTAGAATTGAAGACCGGCTTCACGCGCTGCATCAGCAAGAGCTTTAACGCGACCATGATATTTGAAGCCACTACGATCAAAAGAACACTTTTCAATGCCTTTAGCGATCGAGCGCTCAGCAACTAGTTTACCGATTACTTTAGCAGCTTCGATATTACCAGTGCTGTTTGCAGCTTCGCGTACTTCTTTTTCAACAGTAGAAGCAGCAGCAACTACAGCGCCTTCAGGAGCGATTAGCTGAGCGTAGATATGTTGGTTAGTACGATGTACTACCAAACGGTTTACACCCATTTCTATGTATTTTTTACGAGTACGTACTGCGCGACGTAGGCGGCTTGATTTCTTATCCATCGACCTAACCTATTTCTTCTTAGCTTCTTTACGACGTACAACTTCATCTGCATAGCGAACACCTTTACCTTTATAAGGCTCAGGACGACGATATGAACGGATGTTTGCGGCCGTCTGACCAAGTAACTGCTTATCCGCACCTTTAAGAACGATGTCTGTCTGGCTTGGAGTTTCAACAGTTAGTCCAGCAGGTACTTCTACTTCAACAGGGTGAGAGAAGCCCAGGTTCAACGTCAAGTGATTACCTTTCGCTTGAGCTCTGTAACCAACACCAACTAGCTTAAGTGTACGCTCAAAGCCTTGAGTTACACCAATAACCATGTTGTTGATAAGAGCACGAGCAGTACCGGCTTGTGCGTTTGCTGTTGCGAAATCCGCACGAGGAAGAGTACGTAATACGTTTTCTTCTACGATGACTTCTACAGCAGGGTTCACGTTAAGTGATAATTCACCTTTGGAACCTTTAATTTTGATATCCTGGCCGTTAACTGTTACATCAACGCCAGCAGGAATAGTAACGGGTGCTTTAGCGACTCGAGACATTTTCCAACCTCCTACGATACGTAACAGATTACTTCACCACCGATACCAGCGCCACGAGCTGCACGGTCAGACATTAAGCCTTTTGAAGTAGAAACGATTGCTACGCCTAAACCACCCATTACTTTAGGTAGTTCGTCGCGCTTTTTATAAATACGAAGACCAGGACGGCTTACACGTTGAAGTGCTTCGATAACTGGCTTGCCTTCAAAGTACTTAAGAGTAATTGAAAGTTCAGGCTTAACGTCGCCAGATACAGCGAAGTCAGTGATGAAACCTTCATCTTTAAGTACTTTAGCAATAGATGCCTTTACCTTTGAGCCCGGCATAGTAACTGAAACTTTGTTTGCGGATTGACCATTACGAATTCTCGTAAGCATATCCGAGATAGGATCTTGCATGCTCATAATTCTTTACTCCCGTGATTCTACCAGCTTGCCTTTTTAAGGCCCGGAACTTCACCGCGCATTGCTGCTTCACGAAGTTTAATACGGCTCATGCCAAACTTGCGAAGGAAGCCGTGTGGACGACCGGTGATGCGACAACGATTACGTTGACGTGATTTGCTCGAATCACGAGGAAGAGATTGTAATTTAAGAACAGCATCCCAACGCTCTTCATCAGAAGTTTCTACGCTGCTGATGATTTCTTTAAGAGCTTGACGCTTTTCAGTGTACTTAGCTACTAGCTTCGCACGTTTGTTTTCACGTGCCTTCATTGAAGATTTTGCCATGACTGCCCCCTATTTCTTAAACGGAAAGTTAAAGCTTGAAAGTAGTGCTTTACCTTCTTCATCGTTACGAGCAGAAGTTGTGATAGTAATATCCATACCACGAATTTTATCTACTTTATCGTAATCGATTTCTGGGAAGATAATTTGCTCACGTACGCCCATGCTGTAGTTACCACGTCCGTCAAAAGACTTAGGGTTTAAACCACGGAAGTCACGGATACGAGGAATCGCGATTGAAACTAAACGTTCAAAGAATTCCCACATGCGCTCGCCACGTAATGTAACTTTTGCACCGATAGGAAAGCCTTCACGTACTTTAAAGCCGGCTACAGATTTACGAGCTTTTGTTACTACTGGTTTTTGACCAGTAATAGCTTCTAAATCTTTAGTCGCACTTTCGATCACTTTCTTATCTGCAAGCGCTTCACCTAAACCCATGTTTATGGTGATTTTTTCTATCCGAGGGACTTGCATGACACTAGTGTAGTCAAAATCTTTTTTTAGATTTCCTACAACTGTCTCTTTGTAGAATTCATGCAGTTTCGCCATCGTATTCTCCAACAGTTAATTAAATAATTTCACCATTAGACTTAAATACACGGACTTTCTTACCGTCTTCAAGTCTAAATCCTACGCGATCAGCCTTACCTGAAGCAGGGTTGAAGATCGCTACGTTTGATACATGAATAGGAGCTTCTTTTTCAATGATGCCGCCTGGTTTCTCAAGCTGAGGAACTGGCTTCTCATGTTTTTTGATCATATTCACGCCATCAACGATAACTCTGTCTTTACCAGTGATAACTTTAAGCACTTTGCCGCGCTTACCTTTATCTTTACCAGCTAAAACGATAACTTCATCATCTCGACGAATTTTTGCTGCCATTATCGTGACTCCTTAAATAACTTCCGGTGCCAAAGAAACAATTTTCATGAACTTCTCAGAACGAAGTTCTCTTGTCACTGGACCGAAAATACGAGTGCCGATTGGCTGATGCTGGGCATTTAGCATTACAGCCGCGTTACTATCGAAGCGGATAGTTGAACCATCCGGACGACGAACGCCTTTCTTTGTCCGCACCACAACAGCGTTTAAAACATCACCTTTTTTAACTTTACCGCGAGGATTTGCTTCCTTTACAGTAATTTTGATGATGTCTCCAACTGTCGCATAACGACGGTGCGAACCACCCAAGACTTTAATACACTGAACTCTGCGAGCGCCACTATTATCAGCAACGTCCAGATTAGTTTGCATTTGGATCATCTCAGTGCTCCGCCTGTTCTCGATTAATATAGGCCAACGGTATTGTCGACCAACTACTTAAAAATATAAAATCCCTAATAAAAGGGCGGCGTATTGTAACAGAACAATCAAGGTATAGATAGTTTATTTGTGATTTTTTGAACAATTGAGGAAAGTACGAAGAAGGGACGCTGTTATTAATAGCAAAACTTTCACATGACTGTAAAGAGTAAGCTTTTAAAACATAACAACTGGTTACTTAATTGGCTGTTTTTATTAAAAAAGCCTGCTATAGAGCAGGCTTTTCATTAACTAAATCTTGTTTAAAAAGATTCAATTATTTTTTGTCAAGAATCTCAACAAGTGTCCATGATTTCATTTTAGAAATTGGTGCACACTCACGGATACTGACCAAATCACCAGCTTTACACTGATTATTTTCGTCATGAGCATGGATCTTTGTTGTGCGCTTGATGTACTTCCCATAAATTGGGTGTTTCACTTTGCGCTCAATAGCAACAGTAATGGATTTATCCATTTTGTCACTAACAACGTTGCCAACAACGATTCTAATTTTGTTTTCGCTCATTATGCATCCGCCTTCTGTCTTAAGACTGTCTTAACACGAGCAATATTGCGACGAACCTGTCTAAGTAGGTGAGTTTGAGCTAACTGACCTGTGCTGGCTTGCATACGTAAGTTAAATCTTTCACGAAGAAGATTTAGTAACTCTGCATTCAGCTCTTCGACGCTTTTGTCTTTAAGTTCGCTTGCTTTCATTACATTACCGTCCTAGTCACAAATGTTGTTTTAAACGGCAGCTTAGCAGCAGCTAAGTTTAACGCTTCGCGTGCCAAATCTTCAGAAACACCTTCCATCTCGTATAACATACGGCCAGGCTGAATTTGAGCAACCCAGTACTCAACTCCACCTTTACCCTTACCCATACGTACTTCAAGTGGCTTCTTAGTAATTGGCTTGTCAGGGAAAACACGGATGTAGATTTTACCTTGACGACGGATATGACGAGTCATAACTCGACGCGCAGCCTCGATTTGACGAGCTGTCATACGACCACGTTCTGTAGCCTTAAGACCAAACTCACCAAAGCTTACTTTATTAGCTGTTTGCGCAAGACCGCGGTTACGGCCTTTCTGTGTTTTACGAAATTTCGTACGTTTTGGTTGTAACATTGCCAGCTACCTCTACTTCGCACCTTTCTTACGACGTTTTGGTGCTTTAGGTTGTTCAGTTTCTTTAAGTGGAAGTCCGCCAAGAACCTCACCTTTGAAAATCCAAACTTTAACACCGATGATGCCGTAAGTTGTTAACGCTTCAGAAGTTGCGTAATCAATATCTGCACGAAGTGTGTGTAGTGGAACACGACCTTCACGATACCATTCTGTACGAGCAATTTCTGCACCATTCAGACGACCGCTAACTTCTACTTTGATTCCTTTTGCTCCAATACGCATAGCGTTTTGTACCGCACGCTTCATAGCGCGACGGAACATAACACGACGCTCAAGCTGGCTAGCAATGCTATCACCAACCAGTTGCGCATCTAACTCAGGCTTTCTGATTTCAGAAATGTTGATTTGCGCTGGAACGCCAGCAATTGAAGAAATTTTCTGACGTAGTTTTTCTACATCTTCACCTTTCTTACCAATTACAACGCCCGGACGAGCAGTATGAATTGTTACACGAATGCTCTTAGCTGGACGCTCAATAACAATACGTGAAACTGAAGCATTTTTAAGTTGCTTAGTCAGATACTGACGAACTAAATGATCACCATTCAGGAAATCAGCGAATTCATTAGTATTTGCGTACCAGGTTGAACTCCATGGCTTAGAGATACCCAGGCGAATACCATTAGGATGAACCTTTTGTCCCATCGTTTATCTCCTAGTTATCCGATACAACCACAGTAATGTGACTGCTACGCTTTAAAATTCTGTCAGCACGACCTTTCGCACGAGGCTTGATACGCTTCATTGTAGGGCCTTCGTCAACGAAAACCTTTGAAATATACAACTCGTCGATATCAGCACCATCGTTATGCTCTGCATTGGCAATTGCTGAATTCAAAACTTTCTTTACAAGCTCAGCCGCTTTTTTAGGGCTGAACTCAAGGATGTTTAGTGCTTTTTCTACAGTTAAGCCGCGAATTTGGTCAGCAACCAAACGTGCCTTCTGAGGAGAAGTGCGGGCAAAACGGTGTTTAGCAAGAGCTTCCATTATTTACCCCTTAACGTTTTTTTGCTTTTTTATCCGCTGCGTGGCCGCGGTATGTACGGGTAGGAGCGAACTCACCCAACTTATGACCAATCATGTCATCAGTAACGAATACTGGAACATGTTGACGACCATTATGGACAGCGATGGTCAATCCAATCATATTTGGAATGATCATTGAACGACGGGACCAGGTTTTAATTGGCTTTTTATCCCCGCTTTCCATCGCTTTCTCTACCTTCTTCAGCAAGTGTAGGTCAATAAATGGACCTTTCTTGAGAGAACGTGGCATGGCTATTCCTCACTAATTACTTAGAACGACGACGTACGATGTATTTATCAGTACGCTTATTCTTACGGGTCTTATACCCTTTCGTCGGAGTACCCCATGGAGTAACTGGATGACGACCGCCTGATGTACGACCTTCACCACCACCGTGTGGGTGATCTACCGGGTTCATTGCAACACCGCGAACAGTTGGGCGAACACCGCGCCAGCGGTTAGCACCAGCTTTACCAAGCTGACGTAACATGTGCTCTGCGTTACCAACTTCACCCATGGTTGCGCGACATTCAGCTAACACTTTTCTCATCTCGCCAGAGCGAAGACGAAGTGTTACGTACGCACCATCACGAGCCAGGATCTGAGCATAAGCACCAGCTGAACGAGCAATCTGAGCGCCTTTACCAGGTCTTAGTTCGATATTGTGAACAGTTGAACCAACTGGGATATTTTGCATAGGTAATGTATTACCTGCTTTGATTGGCGCGTCTACACCAGACTGGATAGAGTCACCAACTTTGATGCCTTTTGGAGCAATGATGTAACGACGCTCACCATCAGCGTAAAGAACTAACGCGATGTTTGCAGAACGGTTTGGATCATACTCAAGACGTTCAATTTTTGCAGGAATACCGTCTTTACGACGTTTGAAATCGATAATACGGTAATGCTTTTTGTGTCCGCCACCAATGTGACGAACAGTAATACGACCCGTGTTATTTCTACCACCTGAACGGCTATTTTTGTCAAGTAGCGGGGCGTAAGGCTTACCTTTATAAAGGTCAGGGTTTACCACCTTAACGACGTGGCGGCGACCCGGAGAAGTTGGTTTACACTTAACTAGTGCCATGATTCAATCTCCTTAATTACTCAACGCCGCCAACGAAATCCAGCTCGCTGCCTTCTTTAAGAGTAACGTATGCTTTTTTCCAGTCATTACGACGGCCAAGACGCATACCTGTACGTTTTACTTTACCCTTAACATTAGCAGTACGAACACCTGTAACTTCAACTTCGAAAAGTTTTTCTACAGCTTTCTTGATTTCAAGCTTTCTGGCATCTTTAGCCACTTTAAAAACAACTGTGTTGTTTTTTTCAGCGGACATTGTTGTCTTTTCAGAAATGTGTGGTGCGACAATCACATTCAGGATGCGTTCTTCGGTAATCATGCCAACATCTCCTCAACTTGCTTGACTGCAGCTGCTGTAATAAGCACTTTGTCAAAAGCAATAAGACTTACAGGATCGATACCCGCAACATCACGAACGTCAACTTTGTACAAGTTACGTGAAGATAAGAATAGGTTCTCATCAACTTCTGGAGTTACGATTAGTACGTCTTTAAGTTCCAGTTCTTTTAGCTTAGCAACTAATTCTTTAGTCTTAGGCTGTTCAACACTGAAATCTTCAACAACGATTAAACGGTCTTGGCGAACAAGTTCGCTAAGAATGCTTTTGATCGCTCCGCGGTACATTTTGCGGTTAACCTTTTGGCTGTGATCTTGTGGTTTTGCAGCGAATGTAACACCACCAGTACGCCAAATTGGGCTGCGAATTGTACCAGCACGTGCACGGCCAGTACCTTTTTGTCTCCACGGCTTTTTACCGCCGCCTCTTACTTCAGAGCGCGTTTTTTGAGCACGAGTACCTTGTCTTGCGCCTGCTGCATAAGCAACAACCACTTGATGAACAAGAGATTCGTTAAATTCACGTCCAAAAGTAGCTTCTGAAACTTCAAGGCCGCTTTCAGCGCCTTTAATTACTAATTCCATCATCTATCTCCCAGGCGTTATGCTTTAACCGCAGGTTTAACAATAACATTGCCACCGATAGCGCCAGGTACAGCACCTTTAATCAATAGCAAGTTACGCTCAGCGTCAACTTTAACTAACTCAAGATTTTGAGTTGTTACACGCTGTGCACCCATGTGGCCAGCCATTTTCTTACCTTTGAATACACGACCCGGAGTTTGGTTTTGACCAATTGAACCAGGTGCACGGTGAGAAAGTGAGTTACCGTGAGTAGCGTCTTGTGTACTGAAGTTCCAGCGCTTAACTACGCCTGCGAAACCTTTACCTTTAGAGGTACCAGTAACATCGACTTTATTGGTATCAGTGAACACATCTACAGTGATCTCTTTACCAATTTCAATATCTTGTCCTTCGTCTTCACCTAAGCGAAATTCCCACAAGCCACGACCAGCTTCAACACCCGCTTTCGCGAAGTGACCAGCCTGAGCTTTATTTACTCGGCTAGCTTTCTTAGTGCCTGCAGTTACCTGGTACGCACTATAGCCATCGTTCTCAACAGAGAATACTTGTGTTACACGGTTAGGTGTCGCTTCGATAACGGTCACAGGAATAGAAACGCCGTCTTCAGTGAAGATGCGAGTCATACCTACTTTACGACCGACTAAACCAATAGCCATTTTCCTAAAACCTCTTGAATCGTTGATTAGCCAAGGCTGATTTGAACATCAACACCAGCGGCCAGATCTAATCTCATTAGAGCGTCAACTGTTTTATCAGTTGGCTCAACAATGTCGATCAGACGCTTGTGCGTACGGATCTCATATTGATCACGCGCATCTTTGTTTACATGCGGAGAAATAAGAACTGTGAAACGTTCTTTACGAGTAGGTAGTGGGATCGGACCACGAACCTGAGCACCAGTACGCTTAGCAGTTTCAACAATCTCCTGAGTTGATTGGTCTATCAAACGGTGATCGAAAGCTTTTAAGCGAATACGAATTCTTTGATTAGCCATTTAAAAATCAAAGCCTCATTTAAAGAGCATTTAAAAAGAGCATAAAACAAGCCACATCTCCTCCTTCGTATTGGGGGGAAACGTAGTCGTTTTATATAACCAGTTCTCTCCAAATCGGAGAGATTTTCATTTTTGTGAATCTCAGTAGTTGAAGTTTACCTCCAACCTGGCGCCTGGTATCTTATATTTCAAAGACTTAGGAGCCGGATTCACCCAGCTTTAAATACTGTTAAGCCATTAAAGCTGGGCTATTATAGTTAAATATTAATCAATTGCAACGATTAATTCTCATTGCCCGTCATATTGACCGACATTACGAACTATCACATCACCTGAATCGTCACTCTCTATTGTCAGCGCCTGCGCATTTCTAACAACAATATCTCCTGACTCATCATCTATCGTAATCTTACCCTGTATGTCCTGTAACTCTACGTCTCCTGAATCATCATCAATCGTTACATCTCCCTGAACATGTTTTACGACAATCTCACCGGAATCATCATCAATCGTAACGCTACCTTGAATATTGTCCATTTCAATACTTCCAGAATCATCATCAATCTGAACACCACCAATGATATTTCGGATAACAAGTCTTCCTGAATCATCATTGACGGACACACGATTGTTTATGTCCTGAATTTCCAAATCGCCGGAGTCATCGGTGATATCAATCAACATTGACGAAGGCACATTTACAACTAAATCAATTGAAGGTGATCGCCCTACATAGATTGCAGCAAACCTGGAATTAAGCTTTGCAATAAGTATTGCCGAATTCCCTGTTTTCTCCAGTGTTAATGTGTAGTTTTCTGAATCCGTCCGAGGCCCCCTGATAACAGCATCGACAGTAATTAGATCAGTATCACTACCCTTTATAACTACGTCGCCATCATCTGTTTCAGCAATTAAGTTTCTTAAGTCAGAAGCTTGTAAAGTCAGAGTCTGCTCTTTTCTGTCAAAATCTTTAGATTTGTGCTTACTCACATGTACAACACAACCGCTGAGGCCGACAACCATCGCTAGCGCAATCAATTTTTTCATCTTTATTTTTCCATAAGGTGATTTGTTTTGGCGCGTTGAATTGCAACTTACGCACCATAATATTTCTACTTTAAAATCAGCTAGATAGTACAACCGGTAGAATTTAGTCTGGTGAATTTAACCAGGACTTGAGGAAATGAACTAAGAAACCTGCTTATTAGGCAAAACAACAAACCGACCGTTGAACTGTGCTGCAATCACATTTTGGCAAACAACATTCACCTCCAGATCAGCTCGAAGTTTCTTGTTTTGCTCTAACAGAGTTATATCCAGGCTTAACTGATCTCTTTGCACCATGGCTACAGGCTTGTGGTCAATCGGTGCTTTATAGGCTATTTCACCTTTGGCAAGAACAATGTTTTTGTTATCGATACCCTTGTCTCGTAGCTCTGTATAAACAGCACCCCACCCTGTCAACGTGGCCAGAGAATAAATACTCCCAGCAAACATCGTTTGATGGACATTAATATTGGAGTTCAAGTCAGCTGTCAGTGAAAACAATTGCTCATCACAAGTCTCTATATCCAGTTGCATAAATGCTGTAATTGGAATTCCCAAATGCCACATCGAAACCAGTTCTTTCGACATAGCAGCATATTTCTCAAGAACCATTGCTAAGCTTCCAACATGAATGTAACAGGGCCATCATTTAGTAAACCAACTTTCATATCAGCACCAAACTGTCCTGTTTGTACTTTCAACGATTTATCTTTCAGGTAACTTACAAAATACTCGTAAAGCGCTCGGCCTTGAACAGGTGGCGCTGCTGATGAAAAACTGGGGCGAGTCCCTTTTCTTGTGTCGGCAACTAACGTGAATTGAGAAACCACCAATAACTGACCACTAATTTGCTGAACATTTAAGTTCATCTTTCCTTCTTCATCTTCAAAGATACGATATCCGATCAGTTTGTCGGCAAGTTTTCTGGCAACCTGCTCATCATCGGGCTTTTCTACGCCCAGCAATACAAGAATACCCTGTTCTATTTCACCGACGCATTGCTCATCAACATCAACACGGGCATGTTTAACTCGTTGTATTAGTGCTTTCACGCAAACCCTTAAAAACCAAAAATTGATAAATTAACCACGCGTTAAGAATCTTGCCAGTGAATCACTAGCCTGACAAAGCGCACGAGATACATCAGGTTCTGTAGAAGAGTGACCTGCAGCAGGGACAATATGTAACTTCCCTGCTTCCCAATGCTTATCAAGCGTAGTTGCATTTTCCATTTTACAAACAATGTCATAGCGACCATGAATAATAAAACCGGGAATATCGTTAATTTTGTGGATATTATTAATAATAAAGTCTGGTTCGAGAAAACAATTATTCTGGAAATAGTGACACTCAATACGAGCAAGACTCAATGCCAGGTGTGCATCAGAAAAGTGATCACTAACATCATGTTTAGTCAGTAACGTAGAAATACGTCCCTCCCATATTGACCAGACCTTTGCGGCATGTAGTCGTTGAAGCTCGTTATCACTGGTTAGCAACTCGTAGTAACGATTAATCTCATCACCCGGCGGCGTATCCGGGATTACATTCATAAATTCATCGTAGAAATCAGGAAAGATTTGAGCAGCCCCGCCCTGTTGTCCATATAGCCAGTCATAGTCTTCTTTTCTACCCAAAAATATTCCTCTGAGTATCAGCCCGGTTACTCTTTCAGGATAACTAATCGCATATACAAGTGATAACGTACTCCCCCATGAGCCGCCACTTACCACCCATTTATCAATATTTAATTGCTCCCGAATAACTTCCATATCTTCAATTAGCGACCATGTGTCGTTGCCTTCCAGCTTTGCATGAGGCGTCGACTTCCCACAACCTCGCTGATCAAACATAATAATGCGATAGACTTCTGGATTGAAAAAGCTCCGAAAAACAGGACTGGTTCCACCGCCTGGACCACCATGACAATAGATGACGGGAATGCCGTCTGGGTTACCAGACTCTTCTACATAAATACGATGTCCTGAAGAAGCCTCAATAAACCATTCTTTATTGGACTGAATTAATGGGTAAATCTTCTGAATGCTCATCTTCTTTCCACGTAAATTGTTCCAGGGTCACAGTAGCCTCAGCGCCAAGTAATACAACTATCCACGAAAGGTAGACCCACAAAAAGAGAATAGGAATCGTTGCCAGCGCACCGTAAATAACTTCATATGATGGGAAGCTTGTGATGTACAACGCAAAAACACGTTTAGTTAGTTCAAATAGCACAGCTGCAACCACACCACCAAAAAATGCAGGCTTAATACCAACATCAGTATTAGGTACTGTCATATAGAGCAATGCAAATGCAGTTGTTGAAATAGCAAAGGGCAAAAGCTTGATTAAAAAAGTACTAAACCCCGGCGTGATTGAGTCTGCAATACTAATCAAATAAGAAGTAGCGCCAACACTCGCGCCTATAAATACAGGACCAAGCGTTAATACCATCCAATAGATAGCAAAGCTAATAACCATCTTTCGTTTTTCTTTAACCAACCAGATCTGATTTAAAGATTTATCGATTGCAGAAATCAGAGACAACGCGACCCCTACCAAAAACAGGATACCGACCGCAGTCATTTTGGAAGCATTATCTACAAATGAATTGATGTAATTTTGGACTTGCTCACCAGATGTAGGCAGGAAATTAGAAAACACAAATTCTTGCAGCATATCTTTTACAGAGGTAAAGACAGGAAACGCAGAGACAACCGACAGCATAACTGTGATTAACGGAACCAGAGACAGCAAAGACACAAACGATAAATAACCCGCGGTAATTGTTATTTGATCACCGTTACAACGTTGGTAGTAGTTAATAATGAAATGTCGGACTACAGGTAAACTTGTCCGAAGCGTTTCAAGCAATTTAATCGCTCTCTGCATTAGAATTTTGTACTTTAATATCAACAAGCAAGAGAGAGTAGCATTAAAAAAGCCGCTTTTCAGCGGCTTTTTATTGAGTCGAATTTTAATTACTTCGCACGAGAAGCGCGTTTACGCTCATTCTCTGTTAGTAGTTTCTTACGAATTCGAATATGCTTTGGCGTCACTTCAACTAACTCATCATCATCGATAAATTCAAGAGCTTGCTCTAGTGTGAATTTAACCGCTGGTGTTAACGTCAACGCTTCATCAGTACCGGCAGCACGAACGTTAGTTAACTGCTTACCTTTAAGACAGTTAACCGTTAAGTCATTTGCACGGCTATGGATACCAATAACCTGGCCTTCATAAACTTCATCAGCATGTTCAGTAAACAGACGTCCACGTTCCTGAAGATTGAATAAAGCGTAGGCTAGTGCTTTACCTGTCGCATTAGAAATAAGCACACCATTGTTACGCTGACCAATATTACCGCCTTTGTATTCACCGTAGTGATCAAATGAATGATAAATCAATCCAGAACCTGACGTTAATGTCATAAATTCAGTTTGGAAACCAATTAAACCACGGCTAGGAATAATGAAATCAACACGAATTCGGCCTTTACCATCCGGAACCATGTTGGTCATTTCAGCTTTACGCTCACCCAGACGTTCAAGAACAGAACCCTGATGTTCTTCTTCAACATCAATCGTCAACGTTTCCATCGGTTCAAGGACAGTATCGCCCTCTTCTTTCATGATAACTTCAGGACGAGATACAGCTAGTTCAAAACCTTCACGACGCATATTCTCGATAAGAATACCCAGGTGCAATTCACCACGACCTGATACTTTGAACTTATCAGGATCAGCCGTTTCTTCTACACGTAAAGCTACGTTATGTACCAGCTCTTGCTCTAAACGTTCAAGAATGTTTCTTGAAGTAACATATTTACCATCTAAACCAGCGAACGGACTGGTGTTAACCTGGAATGTCATGGTCACAGTTGGTTCATCAACTGACAGAGGAGGAAGCGCCTCAACTGCATCAGGACCACAAACCGTGTCAGAGATTTTTAATTCACCCAGACCTGTAACAGCAATGATATCACCGGCTTCGGCTTGTTGAGTTTCATACCGATCCAGACCAAGATACCCAAGAACCTGACCAACTTTACCATTACGTGTTGTGCCATCAGCACATGCGATACTTACTTGTTGGTTAACCGCAACTTTACCGCGCTTAACTCGACCAATACCGATAACACCAACATAGCTTGAATAATCAAGCTGAGAAATCTGCATCTGGAATGGACCATCAAGATCAACTTCAGGTGACGCAACTTTATCAACGATAGTTTCAAATAGTGGCGTCATGTCTGAACCTTCAACGCCTTCTTCGTTGGAAGCCCAACCCATTAATGCACTGGCATAAACAACCGGGAAATCTAATTGCTCATCAGTTGCACCTAAATTATCAAACAAATCAAAGATCTGATCGATTACCCAGTCAGGGCGAGCACCTGGACGGTCAATCTTATTAATAACAACAATCGGTTTCAAACCATGAGCAAACGCTTTTTGAGTTACAAAACGAGTTTGCGGCATAGGACCATCAACTGCATCAACAAGAAGCAGCACTGAGTCAGCCATTGAAAGTACACGTTCAACTTCACCACCAAAATCCGCGTGCCCTGGAGTATCCAGAATATTAATGCGGTAATCTTGCCAGTTAATTGCGGTGTTTTTCGCCAGAATGGTAATACCACGCTCTTTCTCAAGATCGTTCGAGTCCATGACTCGTTCTTCGGCATCGCCCCTGTTACTCAACGTACCTGACTGTTGAAGTAGCTTATCAACTAACGTTGTTTTGCCATGGTCAACGTGTGCGATGATGGCGATATTTCTTAACTTCTCTATCACTGTGGGACATGCCTCAAATATCAAAAAAATACTTAATAATTACGGCTGACATGCGTATACCGACGAAACTTTTACGTTGCTCGGACAGCTCGCTCTTGCCAAAGGTCGCGTATTCTACCGTTGTTATATGTAATTAAACAGATCGTTTGTTCTTTTTTTCGTCAGCCTTATGCAGATTTAGTCTGAACGTCTACTATCAAACGACAACAAAACGCACCAAAACTGACAAAATACGCACCAACTTAGTGCATTAATATTAAAGTTGAATAACTGAATTTCTCTAATATATGGAAATATAAGACTTTTTTGGTATGGCACAATTATGGCTTATAAGGAAGCAAAGTTGCTGTACTGATAAGCAAAACACTTCAAATAATCAATTTAAAATGACAACCGGAGACAGGTAATGGCTCAAGCAATTCTGGATTTAATAAAAGAAAACGAAGTGAAGTTCGTTGACCTACGCTTCACTGATACGAAAGGTAAAGAACAGCACGTTACTATTCCTCACCATCAGGTTGATGAAGATTTCTTTGAAGACGGAAAAATGTTTGACGGATCATCTATTGCAGGTTGGAAAGGCATTAACGAATCAGACATGGTGTTATTACCAGATGCAGCATCAGCTGTCCTTGACCCATTCTCTGACGAAACCACATTAATTATTCGTTGTGACATCGTTGAACCTGCAACTATGCAAGGTTATGAACGTGATCCTCGTTCAATTGCTAAACGTGCCGAAGAATATATGCGTTCTACAGGTATTGCAGATGAAGTATTCTTTGGTCCTGAGCCAGAGTTTTTCTTATTCGACGAAGTACGTTTTAAAGCTGACATGAGTACTTGTTTCTACAAAATTGATGATGTTGAAGCAATTTGGAACTCAGACAAAGAATTTGATGGCGGCAACATGGGCCACCGTCCTGGCGTTAAAGGTGGTTACTTCCCAGTTCCTCCTGTTGATTCATCTCACGACTTCCGTAGTGCAACCTGTCAGGTTATGGAAGAAATGGGCCTTGTTGTTGAAGCTCACCACCATGAAGTTGCTACAGCGGGTCAAAATGAAATTGCCACACGCTTCAATGATCTTGTAACTAAAGCGGATGAAACACAAATCTACAAGTATGTTGTTCATAACATGGCTCATGCTTACGGTAAAACAGCGACATTCATGCCTAAACCACTCGTTGGTGATAATGGTTCAGGAATGCACTGTCACCAGTCATTAGCAAAAGATGGCGACAACATTTTTGCTGGTGACAAGTATGGCGGTCTTTCTGAAGAAGCCCTTTACTACATCGGTGGTATCATTAAGCACGCAAAGGCAATTAATGCTTTTGCTAATGCTTCAACAAACTCATACAAACGTCTTGTTCCTGGTTTCGAAGCGCCGGTAATGCTGGCTTATTCTGCGCGTAACCGTTCAGCATCAATTCGTATTCCAGTTGTTCCATCTCCTAAAGCACGTCGTATCGAAGTTCGTTTCCCTGATCCAACAGGTAATCCATACCTTGCATTCTCTGCAATGCTTATGGCTGGCCTTGACGGTATTAAAAACAAAATTCACCCTGGTGATGCAATGGATAAAGATCTATATGATCTACCTGCTGAAGAAGCCGCAGAAATTCCAACCGTTGCAGCATCTTTAGAAGAAGCACTTACAGCACTTGATCAAGATCGTGAGTTCCTTAAAGCTGGCGGTGTGATGAATGACGACGCTATCGATGCTTACATCGCGTTAAAGATGGAAGAAGTTACTAAACTGAACATGACAACTCACCCTGTTGAGTTCGAAATGTATTACAGCGTTTAATTTAATATCAAATCCTCTTAAGGGTTTAACCATCATTCAGGCCTGCTTTATGTAGGCCTTTTTTATTTCTACTGGTAACTCAGTTCAGGACATATTAAAGTCAACTAAACCTTTTATTACGCGTTCTTTGATACAGCATGAAACGAGTCCTGCTATTTATAATATCTGGAATTTTTTGCCTTAATGCAGCTGGCAACACTAATGATGTCATCTGGTATTCAAAGAATAGTAAAGGTAATCCGACCTGGAGCGATCAGCACCAGAATGGTGCAAGCGAGTACAAACCAGGAACAAAAAATAATATCGTCTCGACTGTTCATCGATCTACTACTACCAAGTCGCATCAAATTTCCACCATCGCCCAACCATCACAGACAATCACTATTCTATATCCAACTAATGAACAATCTATTCGAAAAAATAATGGAAATATTGCAGTTAGAGTTAGCTTAGAAACACCATCCTATAATGCTAACCAGATCAAATTGACTCTTGATGGCAAAGCTGTTTCATCCAAACTTCCCGCCCGACAAACAACATTCAACCTGAATAATATTGATCGTGGTGAGCATACTATTGTGGCTACGCTTATCAGCGAATCAGGCAAGGTAATTGCAGTAAGTAAACCCGTCACTTTTTATCTGCTCAGACACTCAATTATTACACCAAATTAGTGCAACTCATTCAGCTGACAGATAAACTACTTTGATTTCGCACCATATCGGTGCAATTGTATGTTTGGTAATGAATGTCATGAATATAAGCAACAGCGATCTGCACCAGTCTATTTTGAATACGACCGATACTGCAATGTTACTGGTTGACAGAAATCTCGATATTCGTTGGTTAAACAGTAAAGCAGCTGCTTTTTCAGGTCTGGCAGAAAAGCGACTAACCGGTCACTCAGTTCGTGAACTTTTCCAATTTTTCAGTTTCCCAACGAATCACATTGTCGAAACTATAGCTTATCAACAGTCTTTCAGGGACTCTGAAGTCACCGTTGGATTTCCAGATGGCAGGCACGCGATTGTTGAAGTCAATTGTACGCCACTAAAAATTGAGCTCGAAATCTATGCGCTTATTGAAATTCATACACTGGATCAACAACGGAAAATCTCTCAAGAAAGTCAACAGATCAGTCAGCACATGGCTGCCAGAGAGCTAGTACGAGGACTCGCTCATGAGATAAAAAATCCACTAGGTGGTATTCGTGGAGCCGCACAACTAATGGAGCGAAGCCTGCCGAATGACGAATTAAACGAATACACAAGTCTTATTATTGAGCAATGTGATCGCCTTCAACAGCTTGTTGACCGTTTACTAGGCCCAAATAAAATGCCTAAGCGAGAATGGTGCAACATTCATGAAATTATTGAGTCAACACGACAGCTATGTAGTTACGAATCACCCGACGGAATCACTATTGACCGTGATTATGATCCCAGTATTCCAGCCGTCTTTATAGATAAAGGTTTAGTACAACAAGCACTGTTAAACATAACCAGGAATGCCATTCAAGCATTGACACAAGGCGGACACATTACATTAAAAACCCGTGTTAATTTCTCTCCACCTAACATGGATAAACAAACCAGCAGAGCCATAGCCATTCAAATAATTGATAACGGACCGGGAATTCCAGACCATTTGAAAGACACCCTGTTTTATCCAATGGTTTCCGGCAAAAAAACTGGTAGTGGTCTTGGGCTGTCAATTGCTCAGATGCTGATTCTGCAACATGAAGGTCGCATCGAGTGTTTAAGTCGACCTGGTCATACCGAATTTACTATTTACCTACCAATGACGGAGAAACCTTGTCATGAACAATAATGTTACCTGGATAGTCGATGACGATAATTCAATACGGTGGGTATTAGAAAAGGCCTTAACAAGTGCCGGTATTCCTATTGAGAGTTTCGCTAACGCAGAACTATTGATGCAACGTCTTACTTATGAAACACCAGCAGTTGTTGTTTCTGACATTCGAATGCCAGGTGAAGATGGCATGACGTTGTTGAAAAAAATAAAAGAACAACACCCTGATGTGCCCATCATTATTATGACTGCACACTCTGATCTGGATAGTGCAGTTAACGCCTATAAAAGTGGAGCATTTGAATACCTGCCAAAACCCTTTGATATTGATGAAGCAATTGCGCTGGTTCAACGAGCAATTGAACAAACCAATAAAAAGGCCGCGAAAGCAGCTCAACCACTGAAACTATCTTCAGAGATTATTGGAGAAGCTCCTGCGATGCAGGAAGTATTCAGAGCAATAGGTCGACTGTCCAAATCAAGCATCAGCGTGCTCATCAATGGACAATCTGGTACCGGTAAAGAACTGGTGGCCAAGGCACTACATCAACATAGCCCGCGAGCATCCAATCCTTTTATTGCGCTCAACATGGCAGCAATCCCCAAAGATTTAATTGAATCAGAATTGTTTGGTCATGAGAAAGGTGCATTCACCGGCGCCGCTAATGTAAGACAAGGAAGATTTGAGCAAGCGAATGGCGGAACGATGTTTCTGGATGAAATTGGTGATATGCCCATTGATATCCAAACTCGACTATTGCGTGTATTAGCTGAAGGGCAATTTTATCGCGTGGGCGGACATTCTCCCATATCTGTTGATGTTCGCATTATTGCAGCAACGCATCAAAATTTGGAATCACTGGTAACAGAAGGCAAATTCAGAGAAGATTTATTTCATCGACTTAACGTCATTCGCATTCACATTCCCGCTCTGTCCGAACGTAAAGAGGATGTCCCTCAGTTAGCACAACACTTTCTGATTTCCGCAGCTAAAGAACTGGCAGTTGAACCAAAAGAACTAAGTTCCTCAGCGATGGAGCTTCTATCTAATTTTGAGTGGCCGGGCAATGTCCGACAGTTAGAAAACATTTGTCGTTGGTTAACGGTTATGGCCAGTGGCAAGATCATCGAAATTACTGATTTACCCGATGAAGTAACGATTTCACCCAGCCAGCCATCCATTACAAATCTGCACGATATGTCATGGCAACAAGTGTTTTCCGAACACGTTATAGCGTGCCTTTCAAAAGGAGACGAAAATTTACTTGAAACCATTCAACCCGATCTTGAGCGAATATTAGTAGAGGCGGCGTTGCATGAAACAAGAGGAAGAAAACAAGAAGCAGCCAGAAAAATTGGCTGGGGAAGGAATACACTGACACGAAAACTAAAAGAGCTTAACCTTGAACACCGATACTAAACGTTAAAGCCTCCTTTTATTGCAATAATAAAAAGAGAAGACAGTAAACACGTTCACTGACACGGATGTCATTAAACTCTTCAAGTACTGACACAAAGCCCTGATTAGGCGATCAACGTGCTTGCATTTTCTTTTCTAAACGAGCTAATTCAAACTCAATTCTCAGAAACTTACTTGCTGAGATATCTTGTTTACCTCCAACAAATCTTCCGAGAGTTGTCTTGTCTACGTCAGCATTTTCTGAAATCAAACTAATGGCGCCACGCCCCATCTCTCTGATTTTATTTCGAACTTCAGAAAGTCTGCTTTCACTATAGCTTGTTGCATTTACGCTTTTTTCCAGCATTTGTTGTGCTATCATTAAGTCTGGTTAATAGATGTAACTTCATATGTGAGATTATTATAATCATTAATATCACATCTGCAATCACTTTATATTGAGATTATGAGCGCTATATTGGAAAGTTTTTCTAAATTAGTTCCCGAAGCATTAAAAAACAAAATTTCAGCTGCCGAGCTAGAAAAAATCCCGTCGATTATTCTTTCCAATAACATCAGTTTTCTTATGGAGATAAACGGGTTAACCAGCGATAAAGCGGTAAGCAAATCTATTGCAGAAAAGGGATTTGATTTAAGTACTGCGCAAGTCAATCGTGTTAGAAACGGGACAAGTGAGGCAACCAGCTCGACTTTATTTAAACTCGCGCTGGGGCTAAATATTCCGGCGGTTGATTTTATGTACCTTTATGATCCTGCTGGTTTCACAGATTCAGGCAAACCTATAGGGAAATTTTTATCAATTGATGAAAGCTTGTTAATCAATGCAGTGAACGATGCATATACATCCATGTCTGTTACAACAAACAGCAATTCTATTGATGTCAGAAAACTAATTTTGACAGCCCTTCCCGGCTATCGAGCTACGCTAACGGGTAATTACGATAGTTTTCAAAAAGAATTATACGAAGCAATGAATCAGTGATTAGTTTCCTGATCATTTTTTTTACTCTCACTTTTCCCAGCAGATAATAATGGGCGGCTTTCTTTAATCGCTTGAAGCCTCGGCACTAATGTCCGCCGTTCATTTAGCTTAATATTCAACTGCATCGCCCTGTTCTTCTGATCAAGAATTTGGTCTAGATCATCAAAGCTTTCAATAAATTTGATAGCTTCTTCAAGTGTATTTCGAATCTCTTTATCTCGTTTATGCCACCGAATTAAAACAGTGAGTAAAGCAGAAGCAAGACAAACAATGGTAACGATATAAATCAGGCTTAAAACAGTCATTAAGCACTCCATAATCCAACTTTATGCACATCAGAACTACGTTGTACATTACAAACAGCCTTCATACAGAAAGCGTTTGTGCCTCCCCTATAGTTCAAAACTGCTTTTATTATAACGACTTAATTTAATCTTTGTAGTTAATATTGATACTTTGTTGCTATTTTGATGTAGTTTAAATTCACACTATAGTACCCATAATAGCAAACAACATCAAGCATCTTACTTACGTCACTTTCCTGTTTCGATTAATTAGATAACAAGTGAAGGCATTTAAAACGAATATATAGGGCCCGTTGATCTTTGCCGGGAAAATGCTGCTCGACTTCAATTCTCGTTTAGATAAAGTACAAGACTCAAAATTTAATCATCTAAATCCATGGCGTAGAACCCAATATGAACACCATTGAAACAAATCCATTCATTGGTTAAAGCACTGCATGAACATTGCTAGTCGCACTTTTTTAGTGAGTTACAGCCTACTTGTATAGAAAAACGACACAATACAGCCAGAAGCCTTGAATAAACACGCGATAAATTGCTGCAATAATTACCTTCAACGGCAAACAGACTCTGGTTGAGATTAACAATTGATGGTGTGTTTGATTCAGTTTGATGGATTTATTCAAATTGGAATAAAAGTGATGTGAAATGATATTTGATGGCAGCGTTGAATACACTGTACTTAATAGAACGAGATATAAAGGTCCATAAACCTTTATATCTGTTATCGCAAAAAATATCTGAAGATTAATCTAGTGACGAAAAGTCAGAAATTAGAAGAGTGAAAAATATGTCCTTCACTCGTCTATTAACAATTCATTTAACAACCTTGATTAACTTTCAATTTCTAACTCTTCTTCAACTATTTCTGGTTTTGCTTCCTCTTCTTCTTTAGCGACAGGGTAAACCGACGCCATTGAATTACAAACCAGTTCTACTTGATCCCATACTTCATTTTCTGAGTACATAGGATCATTTTGAAGGTTTTTAATTAATTGAACGACCAGCATTAACGATTCTTTTTTCTTCGCTACGTTGGCCCGATCCATGATGGTAATCATCTTCTCCAGGTAGTCCATTGCTTCAGAAAGCACACTAATAGTGTTTGCATCCTGACGCTTCTCAGCTTCGCGTTTGATAAGCGCTTTATTATTTCCATAAACGTAATCGAGGCTAATACCCTTTTCGATGCAATATGAAACGACGGCATCTGGAATACTGTTACGTTGACGGGACTGAGTCATATTAGAACGACTTACCTGAATAGCATCAGCAATTAACGCACTTGCTCCGCGGTCATTAATTCCAACACCAGCACCGCCAGGGATGAACTCTAATAACCGATTAAAGATTTGAACTGCGTTAATCTGACTTTTCTTTTCTTCTGATAAATTCATATTTCTAAATCGTGAATGAGTGAACAAAATAATTCAGTACCTTTTACAACATAATCTACCAGACTTTTCGAAGTAATTACAATTTTTTTACCTTCTATATGAGCCTTGACTCTATTGCATTAACATATTTAAACCGATTGTCGGTAAAAATATACGGTTTATTAAGATAAAGCAGCATTTTTTTGGGTAAAAAATTAACTAAAAGTAATGCCAAGACACAAAAAAAGCGGGTTTGACCCGCTTTTTTAAAAAGTTAAAAGTTTATTAACTAAATAGTTGTACTAGTTTTTACGATGACCTCTTTTACCCCGTTTGTCTCGCATTTCATCCACTTTTTCTTGTTGCTCTGGCGTTAAAATTTGCCAAACTTCATGGCGAAATCGCGCCTGAGCAACACGAAACGCAGTCGATGATTGTTGCATATCTGTTATAAATTCAGTAACAGCGGCTTCGTTAAATTCATCAGCACGAATTAACTCACGTAATTGCGATCTGTCTATCTTATTGTTTTTAAAGCTTTCTTTTGCAGGTAGTAAGATTTGCTCTTTAAAGAATTTAATTTGCTGACGTTGTTCCTCAGTTAAATCAAGAAATCTTAAATGATGCATACCCCATCCAGGCTCCCCTCCCATCATTCCTCCTCTTTTGTGCGCAAAAGAATAAGAAGATGTTACAACTAATAAACATAATCCAAATGCTGCAATAATTTTCTTCATTTGTTCGACTCCGAGTTAATTTATTCGAAAAAAGCATAATGAATTGTAGGAAATTCAACGCAAAGCAACGAAAAGGCAACGTAAAGATAGTGTAAAGGCCAAAATATGGACCAGAATTACTATAAAATCTGAGGTGTTTTATAAAAAAGAGTACTGTTATGAATGGGAAAGTACTAATTATTGATGATGATGCTGAGTTAGTTAGTTTGCTATCTGACTTATTGACGCAACAAAATTACCAGGTTAGCGCCGAAAATGATGGCCATTCAGGACTCGAATCTGCTCTCAGATATACTTTTGATGTGATTTTGCTGGATGTAATGCTGCCGGGAATGGATGGATTTGAGGTATTAAAACAATTAAGAATGAAGAAGATGACACCAGTGATCATGCTAACAGCTAAGGGAGATGACTATGACAAAGTTATTGGCCTCGAAATTGGAGCCGATGATTATGTACCGAAACCCTTTAACCCCAGAGAGTTACTAGCTCGAGTCAAAGCAATGTTTCGCCGTATCGAACACATTAGTAATCACAACGTTGATCAAGATCTCATTGTTAATCATGTTCAATTACAACAAAACAACCATTCTGTCATTAGCCACGAAAAGCACATAGAACTCACCGGCGCTGAGTTTCAACTGCTACAGTTATTAATGAACAATGCGGGAGCAATTGTCTCTAAAGAACAAATAAGCCAAAAAGTGTTCAATAGGCCATTATTACCCTTTGATCGAAATATTGATATGCATGTGAGTAATATCCGGAAAAAACTGAGTAACGATAAAAATGAGAAGATTAAGACTATTCGCGGCTCTGGCTATATTTTCCTGAAAGGAGAATAAATGAAGATATCGCTGAATCCGTTTAATCACCTGGCATTTAAGCTATTTTTCTGGTTTTGGATTGTTATTGTATCCATCATAATGACTACTGTTTTTGTCACAAAGCAGTATTCTGATACACCAATCGTTAAAAGTATTAGTGAACCAACACTACAAAAATTACAGCGTTCGGCTGAAGGCTTTTCATATCGATTGACCATTCGCAATCAAAGTATCGAAACAGCTTTAACTGGAAAACGATTTAAATTTCGCTCACATCCCGTCATCATCGATCAAAATAATATAATTCACAGCGGCAAACCGTTACCTCCTTTTATCTCCCGTGATGAAATACTGAATGCCGCTGCATCGTTGCACCCAATGAAAACAAGCTTTTTCAACTATGACATTATGGGTCCCATTTCACTCTCAACGGAAGAGCCACTTAAACTACTCTTTATAAAGCCTGAACATCGTCACTCATTATCGTCCCGTGTGAGAGCATTACCAACCTGGCTAAAAATCGCTATACCGCTCCTGTTAACGTTCTCTCTTAGCTTTTTACTTGCATATCGAATTACACGTCCTGTTAAAGAACTACAAAAAGTCAGCCAGCAGATTGAATCCGGTGACTTAACAGCTCGAGTCGGCAGAATCGCGCAAAGAAAAGATGAAACCGGGCAACTGGCAAAACAATTCAATAAAATGGCCGATCACATTCACCAACTACTGGGCTCGCAACAACGACTGATGGGGGATATCTCACACGAATTGCGCTCTCCTTTAACCCGTCTTCAGTTGGCTGTTGGATTATTAAGTTCAACAGATGATTCAAATAAAGGGCGATACCTGAACCAAATAGAAAAAGAAGCGGATAGATTAGAAGCGATGATCGCCGACATAATGAAAGTATCGAGGCTTGAAAGTGGTTTACTGAATCTGGATCAAAGTGTGTTGGATATTGAGCAGCTTCTCGCCGAATTGGTCAGTGATGCCGAATTTGAAGCAACCAGTAATAACAAGTTAATTCAATACACACCGCAAGAAGTTTCAGCAGTCATTGGAGACGCTACACTTATTCGAAGTGCGCTTGAGAATATCATTCGAAACGCAATTAAGTACACAATGGAAGGAACCAGTGTTGATATAAATCTGATGGAAGAAAACAATCATATTGTAATTTCCGTCAGAGATCATGGCACAGGTGTATCACCCGAAGAACTTGAAAAGATCTTTGAGCCTTTTTACCGAACGTCTGATTCACGGGCTCGCCAGACCGGTGGAACAGGCCTTGGACTGGCGATTGCTAAACAAGCCATTGAAAAACACAACGGTCAAATAACAGCAGAAAATTCCGTTACCGGCGGGCTTATTATAAGCATGCGATTCCCTACTCAATCGTTATCAATCAATGAGACTCATTGACGCTGAAACATAGAAGAAAGGATTTCGAATAGATTCAGATTGGTTGTATAACAAGGGCTGATGATCAACCGTTAAAACAATACCACCAGCAGCCTCGACCACGCAGTGACCTGCGGCTGTATCCCATTCACTGGTAGGTCCAAGTCTCGGATAGATATGAGCCAGTCCCTCAGCAACCAAACAAAACTTCAACGAGCTACCAACAGGCACCAATTCAGCCTGATGGTAGCGTGTTAGAAAATCACTCAATGCTGGACTTGGATGTGAGCGACTACCCACTACTTTAACTACCTCATCAAAAGCAGTATTAACAGATAGCAGGCTGGCATTTTGACCTTCTTTGGCAACCCAGGCTTTTCTTTGATCACCATCATTAACAGCGCTGTACATTTTGTCCAACACCGGAGCATAAACAACTGCACAGACAGGCTTACCATGATGCACAAGCGCAATATTCACCGTAAACTCACCGTTCTTTTTAATAAATTCTTTAGTGCCGTCCAAAGGGTCAACTAACCAGAATGTCTCCCATGACTGGCGTACACGCCACTCTATGCTTTCTGACTCTTCGGATAAAATAGGAATTTCAGGAGTCAATTGCGCTAATGACTCACATATCACCTTGTGAGCGGCTAAATCAGCCTGCGTTAACGGTGAACTGTCATCTTTCTCAATAACATTAAAATCCTGGTTGTAGATTGCCATAATGGCATCACCCGCCTGGCGAGCAATCGTTCTAAGAGGTTCAAGGTAAGAAGATACAGCTAACATAGTCATATTTTCGCTCATTTATCCTGTTATTTTTATTAAATCTAAGCAGGTATAATCCCGTGTTTATGGAGTGATGCAAGTATTTCATTGACCGCATCACTAACTGATTTGTTCTCAGTGTTAATATGCAACTCGGCTTTTTCAGGAGCTTCATAATCGGAGTCTATACCGGTGAAATGCTTAATCTCCCCACGACGCGCTTTCTTATATAGCCCCTTGGGATCACGCGACTCGCAAACATCAAGCGGTGTATCTATAAATACCTCTATGAAACTACCTTCAGGTAACATTTCACGCACAAGTTGCCGTTCGGTTTTGAACGGTGATATGAAGGCACTCAGAACAACCAACCCCGCATCGGCCATTAATTTTGCGACTTCGCCAATTCGTCGGATATTCTCCTGTCGGTCTGACGCCGTAAATCCAAGGTCAGAACATAATCCCATACGAACATTATCACCATCCAGTAAATAGGTATGAATACCTCGCTTATAAAGCTCTGTTTCCAACTGACCTGCAATGGTCGATTTACCGGAACCGCTCAAGCCAGTAAACCACAGTACACCTGACCGGTGTTTATTCAAAGACTCTCGGGCAGTTTTATCCACGGAATGGTTGTGCCACACTACATTTTCAGTCATAGGTGAATTCTCATTATCAACTTATTTTCAGAAAGGAAAAATAAGCGGAATTAAAAGTAAAACAGTGATTGAATACGTTACCGATAAAGGCATTCCAACACGCAGAAAATCGGCCAGTTTATAATTGCCGGCACTGAACACCATTAGATTAGTCTGATAACCATAAGGCGAGATAAAGCTTGCTGACGCACCAAATACAACGGCCATAATAAAAGGCTGATAATTAACACCCAGCTCTGTTGCCAGACTAAATGCGATAGGAAATGTTAAAGCTGCCGCTGCATTATTCGTTATGAGCTCTGTAAGCAATAGTGTCAGTAGATAAATACAAATAAACGCACCGATCACTCCAAATCCATTAAGACTGGTAAGTAAAAAACTGGACATGGAGGCTGCTACACCAGAGCTGGTCATCAGCTGCGCTAAACCTATCGCTGAACCCACCAGGGCAAATAATTCTAGCGGAAACTTTCGCTTCAACTCTTTCAACCGGACAATACCAACAACAAGAAATCCGGCCAACAATGCCACTAATCCTTTCACCAGCGGGATCACATCAAGCCCAGACAACAGTAACACAGAGGCCAAACCTCCAAGCACCAGAACACTGTTTGATTTACTTAAAAATTGTTGAACATCCAGTCCACTGATAAAAACAAAATCACGGCGAAGTGACTCATGCTGATGGAAATTATCACCGGGGGCGAGAATTAATGAATCACCCGGTTTTAACACGACAGAGCCTAATCCACCCTGCAACCGTTCATGTCCTCGTCGAATAGCAATAACAACAGCATCGTATTTTTGCCGAAAGTTACATTGTTTCAACGTCTTGCCGGTTATATCTGAAGACTGACTAATGACTACTTCTACCAGATGATTCAGCGAAGACTGCTGTTCTTTACGGCCAGCCAGTCTTAAGCCACGGAATTGCGATAACAAATTAACCTGAGCAATATCACCAACGAATAGCAACTCATCGCCATCGTACAAACGTTGTTTTGGGGATACCGGCACTATCCGTTTTCCTTTCCTGACAATCTCAGCCAGAAAGATCGACTTCAAATCACGTAAGCCATTTTCCTCTACCGTTTTACCACTCATTGAAGAACCGTGAACAACCTGAGCTTCCAAATAAAACGGCACCGCCTTACCTCGGGTATCACGATTATCAGGCAGATAGTGCAAAGTTAGCAAAATAACGACCATTCCTGTCGCTAATGCACCTAACCCAACCAGGGTGAACTCGAAGAATCTGAGTCCAGGTAAACCTGAACTTTGCATAAACCCATCGACAATTAAGTTTGTGGAAGTTCCAATCAGCGTTAATGTCCCACCAAGAATCGCGGTATACGACAATGGCAATAATAATTTAGAAGGCGAATATTTAGCATTGTTTTTAATCGCGGAAATCAGTGTCGCAACAACAGCGGTATTATTGGTAAAAGAAGAAAGGAAGGCGCTTGATAGTCCCAGTTTTAATGTCGATACCGACAAACTATGGCGAGCAATTCCATTACTCAACCAACGAACCAACCAGGTCTTTTCAATGGCGGTTGATAGAAGTACCAGCAAAACTAAGGTAATTAATGAGGGATTAGTAAAGTTTACCAGTACTGAATCCAGCTCAATAAGACCCAGTAAATAGCAGACACTGATTGCCGACACAAACAGTAAACCCGGCGACCAACCAGAAAGCACCAGCGACAATAGCAACATCGCCATTATCGCCAGTGTGAGGACTTGTTCAGTAATCATCCAGTAACCACGTTACTCACGTTTCGTCAGGCAGCGTCGAAATATCTATCGCTTGCCAGTGAGGGTAGTGTTTACGAATATAAGCATTGAGTTCCAGTTCTTGCTGACTGAAACGCATAGTTGATGGCGTGTTATCAAGTTCTGTTTGCTGAACCATTCCCGCTGCTACTGTGGCATTAGACAACCGATCAATGACAATAAAACTACCGGTTTTACGCAGCTGCTGATATTCATCCAGAGCGACAGCTTCAGTCAATGTAATATCTACATTTGCAATGCTATTCAGCACAAGACCACTAGCAGTTTCCTTGCTGAAATCATTGACGTTAACGACATAGTTAACTGCGCTGATTTTACCAGTCGTAACGCGATGACCGATTTTAAAACGATACTCAGCATCATTACGCAAAGGCGCTTCATTCAACCAAACCAGCGATGCGTTAAATTGCTTACTTACCGACATCGATTCATCACCCGCAATCAGGACATCACCTCGACTAATGTCGATTTCATCGGTTAATGTCACAGTAATTGCTTCGCCAGCTTCGGCAGCGTCCAGTTCACCGTCAAAAGTATCGATCGTTTTTATGACAGACCGTAAACCTGACGGCTGCACCGTAACCGCATCACCTGGACGTAAAATGCCGGATGCAAGAGTGCCGGAAAACCCACGATAGTTACTATCAGGACGATTCACATACTGCACGGGAAGTCTGGCTGCCAGAGAGAGATTCTGTTCTGATTCGTCAGCCAGTTCCAATAATTCCATCAAGGTTTCTTGCTGATACCACGGCATGTGCGCAGAACGCTCAATCAGATTTTCACCCCGTAACGCGGAAATTGGCACAAAATGGACATGTTCTAATCCTAATTGCTGAACAACATCCTGATATTGTTCAACGATGTCATTAAATGTTTTCGATGAGTAATTCACCAGATCCATCTTATTGATGGCAACAACAAACTGTTTAATGCCCAACTGAGAGCAAATATAACTATGACGACGAGTCTGTGCCTGAACACCATGTCGAGCATCAATCAGAATAATGGCCAGATCACAAGTTGACGCACCCGTAGCCATATTACGTGTGTATTGTTCATGTCCGGGTGTGTCAGCAATGATGAACTTTCGCGTTTTAGTAGAAAAATAGCGGTAGGCTACATCGATTGTAATCCCCTGCTCTCGCTCGGCCTGAAGTCCATCGACCAGTAATGAAAAGTCCAGCTCTTGTCCCGCGTTACCTTGTTTTTCATTCTCAGCATGTAAAGTCGTTAACTGATCATCGTAAAGCTGATGGCTGTCATGCAATAACCGTCCGATCAAGGTACTTTTTCCATCATCAACACTACCGCAAGCCAAAAAACGTAAGAGTGATTTGTTCTGTTGATTATTCAGGTAGTTAACAACTCCATGCTCCTGAACTTCTTCACGAATAGCAGACATTAGAAATACCCCTCACGCTTTTTAATCTCCATCGAACCGGCCTGATCACTATCAATGATACGGCCTTGACGTTCTGAAGTTGTGGCTAATAACATTTCCTCAATAATTTCTGTCAGTGACGATGCTTCTGATTCAACCGCACCGGTTAACGGGTAACATCCCAGCGTTCTGAATCGCACTGATTTCATTTCAGGTATTTCACCGTCATTCAATGGCATACGGTCATCATCAACCATAATTTGCACGCCATCACGCTCAACGATCGGGCGTTTCTGTGCAAAGTACAACGGAACAATGTCGATTTTTTCTTGCCAGATGTATTGCCAGATATCGAGCTCAGTCCAGTTAGACAAAGGGAAAACTCGAATGCTTTCGCCTTTATTTACTTCGCCATTGTACGTTGACCACAATTCTGGCCTTTGATTCTTTGGCTCCCAACGATGGTTCTCATCCCGGAATGAATAAACACGTTCTTTCGCTCGTGATTTCTCTTCGTCTCGACGCGCACCGCCAAATGCAGCATCAAAACCAAATTTATCGAGCGCTTGCTTCAGGCCCTGCGTTTTCATAATGTCAGTATGCTTTGCACTACCGTGCGTAAATGGGCCAACTCCCATCGCCAATCCTTCCGGATTTTTGTGGACCAACAAATTAAGATCAAATTCCTTCGCAATGTTGTCGCGGAATGAAATCATCTCTTTGAATTTCCAGTCGGTATCAACATGCAATAACGGAAATGGAATTTTCCCCGGGTAAAATGCTTTACGTGCAAGATGAAGTAATACCGACGAATCCTTACCAATAGAATAAAGCATGACCGGATTTTCAAACTCAGCAACCACCTCACGGAAAATGTGGATGCTTTCAGCCTCTAACTGTTTCAGGTGACTTAAGGACATAAAAACCTCTTCCGCTACTAGCTTGCTAAATGAATTAATGGTTGTGCCAAAGCACTGTCTTGCGGCGTATCGCCGAACCAGGCTAACTTTTTATGTAGCGCAACGACTTCACCAATAATAATCATGCCCGGTGATTGAACAGCCTGCTCTGCAATAATCTGATTAAGCGTTGCCAGCGTGCCTGTAACCACGCGTTGCTGCTTTGTCGTGCCGCGCTCGACGATGGCGACAGGCGTCGAAGATGAACGTCCAGCTTCGATAAGTTTTGCACTGATTTCGGCAGAATTAATCAGTCCCATATAAACCATCAATGTTTGATTTTCTTTGGCCAGAGAAGCCCAGTCCGGAGAGCGACCATTCTTTTTACTGTGGCCTGTCACAAATTGAACCGTTTGAGCATAATCTCTGTGTGTCAGCGGAATACCTGCGTAGGCAGAACAACCAGCGGCAGCAGTAACACCGGGGACAATCTGAAACGCTATATCATGTTCAATCAAGGTTTCAGCTTCTTCTCCACCTCGGCCAAAAATAAAGGGGTCGCCGCCTTTTAAACGACAAACTTTATGTCCGGCCAGCGCTTTATCAACCAGAATCTGATTAATCTCATCCTGTGGAACAGAATGGTTTCCAGCCTGTTTTTGAACACTAATAAATTCAGCATCTCGACGAGCCAGATCAAGCACTTCAGGTGACACCAGTCCATCATGAACAACAACATCCGCCTGCTGCATTAGCTGCAATGCCTTTAGTGTCAGCAAGTCAGGATCACCCGGCCCACCACCAACGATATAAACTTCACCTTTTTCAGAAAGAGGACTTTCAAGCTGTTGATTGAGTAGTGCCTCAGCCTCCTCAGACTTTTCTTGTTGAAGCAATGAAACGACCGGGCTGCTTAGTAATCTTTCCCAGAATCCACGACGCTGAGAAAGTTGGCTAAATGTTTTCTTGACCACCGGACGATACCGTCCAATCAAACTGGCTAACGGACCTAAATATCGAGGCAACGTTGCTTCCAGTCGTTCACGTAAACGACGAACCAGTACAGGTGCTGAACCACCACTGGATACCGCTACCATAATGGGTGATCGATCAATGATAGAAGGAAAGATAAAACGACTATTTGCCGGGTCGTCGACAACATTGGCCAGTACATTAAGTCGCTCACATAACTGATAAACCTGGTGATTAACGTCATCATCATTCGTCGCGGCAATAACAAGTACAGAACGACGGATCAAATGTTGATGCATAGCAGCCGAGAAGACTTCACCAATCAACATGATATCGTCATAACGTGGCAATGCATTAAATCCATCATCGATTGCTGGAGCGATGACAGTTACATCTGCGCCAGCTTGTTGTAGCAACCGAACTTTTCGAAGTGCTACGCCACCGCCACCAATGACAAGTACCGGCTTACTTCTCAGATCTGTAAATATTGGTAAATAGTCCATGATGCTCTCCTAAATACCGTCGCCGTGTAAGCCACATTCACGGGTTAATCCGAAGAAACGAGTTTCCTCTTCAGTCATCCCGGGTTTCAATGGCTGTGAGGTATGAGAGTCGCCGACAGAAACGTAGCCCTGATCCCATAATGGGTGATAAGGTAAATCGTTATCTTTCAGATAGTAATGAACATCTTTATTAGTCCAGTCGAGTATCGGATAAACTTTCACTGTCCCCTGACTCAACTCAACAAACGGCTTGTTCTCTCTCGTTGATGATTGCTGACGACGAAGACCAGAAAACCAGGTACCAACGTTTAATTCATCTAATGCGCGCGCCATCGGTTCAACTTTATTCATCTGGTTATAACGCTTGATCCCTTCAACACCCTGATGCCAAAGCTCACCGTAACGAGCTTCTTGCCATGCAGGACTCAAAAGCGATGAATAACGTTTAACGTTTAACGTTAAACGCTCTGTCAATTCATCAATAAAGCGATAGGTCTCAGGAAATAAATAGCCGGTATCCAGTAAAACAATCGAAATATCTGGCTTTTGTTCAGTCAACATATGCAGCAATACTGCCGACTGAATGCCAAAGCTGGATGATAAAATGAACTCGCCTTCGCTGTTTTCCAACGACCAGGCGATTCGTTCTTGTGGTGACATTGCAGCAAACAGCTCGTTTGCCTGATGAGCAACCAGGCGCTGTTGAGCAGCTGAGTCGCTATCAACGGAATTAGTCATGGAAAAAACGCCCTTCTGTTACTTCTTTAATGATTCCAGCCCGGACAACGTAATTACCAAATGTTTCGCTGTCCTGTCTTCCAGCTGCGTAACTGGCAAAAAGTTGATCGATTTCAGACAAGATCTCTTCTTCACCAATGTTTTCGCGATACATTTTATTAGATCGCTGCCCAGTGCCATCACCACCTAGATACATGTTGTATTTACCCGGTGCTTTACCCACAAAACCAATTTCTGCCATAAACGGACGCGCACAACCATTAGGGCAGCCTGTCATACGAACCACCACCGGTGTACTTGCAATACCATGCTTTTCAGCCAGGGTATCAATATGTGTAACCAGTCCCGGTAAGTAACGCTCAGATTCAGCCATTGCAAGCGCACACGTCGGTAATGCAACACATGCCATTGAATTTTCTCGAATCAACGAAATATTCTGACCATGAAGATCATACTGACGAGCCAGATTTTCAATCGTCTTTTTCTCAGACTCAGGCACATTAGCTATGATCAGATTTTGATTCGCGGTCATTCTGAAATCGCCTTGATGAATCTTCGCGATTTCACGTAAACCGGTTTTAAACTTTTTCGTTTCCGTATCAACAATACGGCCATTTTCGATAAACAACGTCAGATGCCAGCGATTGTCGAGTCCTTTAATCCAGCCGTATCTGTCACCTTGTTGTGTAAACGTTACCGGACGCTTAGATTCAAATGTCACGCCAGAACGCTTTTCAACTTCTGCGATATAGTTTTCCAATCCGTGATCGTCGATGGTGTATTTTAAACGCGCTCGTTTACGATCACTTCGATTTCCCCAGTCTCGCTGCGTGGTAACAACAGCTTCAGCGACAGCCAGTACATCGGTTGGTTTGATAAAGCCAAATTCCGATCCCAGTCTTGGATAAGTATTCACATCGCCATGTGTCGTGCCCATGCCACCACCGGCCGTGACATTAAATCCGAGTAACTGACCGTTTTCGACAATCGCGATAAATCCCAAATCATTGGCATATACATCCACATCGTTATGCGGTGGTACTGCAAAGGCTATTTTGAATTTACGAGGCAAATACGTCTTGCCATAAATTTTTTCTTCTTCAGTGATGTTGTCTGCTACTTTCTCTTCATCCAGCCACAACTCATAATAAGCACGAGTTTGTGGTAGCAAATGTTCACTGGTTTTACGCGCCCACTCATATACTTCCTGATGGACTTCAGACTCAACCGGGTTGGTGTTACACAATACATTTCGGTTTACATCACCACACGCCGCTATCGAATCAAGAAATACGTCATTTAACCCCTGAATAACCCGTTTAATATTGCCTTTCAATAAACCGTGATATTGGAAAGTTTGGCGTGTAGTTAAACGAATAGATTCATACTCAGTCATCTGACTCGCAATCTCATCCACAGCAAGCCACTGTTTAGCCGTGACAATCCCGGCTGGTACACGCGCTCTGAGCATGCAACTGTAAAGAGGTTCCAGTTTTTGTGCTTTTCGCTCCGCACGCAGGTCACGATCATCCTGCTGATAAAAACCATGAAACTTGGTTAATTGCGTATCATCTTCAACCAAAGAGCCGGTGGTACGCTCTTCCAGACCTTCTGCGATAGTGCCACGCAAAAAGTTACTTTTTTCTTTTAAGCCTTCGTTAACGGATAACTTTTGATCTTGAGTTTCTTTTTTGCCTGACATTAGTAGACGTCCTTCTGATAACGTTTTGTGGTTCTAAGATTTTCTAAGTATTGCTCGGCTTCGGTGGAAGTGTAGCCACCTTCTTGCTCAATAATGGTTAACAGTGTTTGATGGACGTCTTTAGCCATCCTGTTTGCATCACCACACACATATAAACAGGCACCTTGTTCCAGCCACTGGAATAGTGCCTGAGCATTCTCAACCATACGATCCTGAACATAGATTTTCTCTGCCTGATCACGAGAGAAAGCCACATCCAGACGATTCAGGACTCCTTTATCCAGGTAGTCCAGTAACTCAGTTTGATAATGGAAATCATGGAGGAATTTAGGGTTACCGAAGAACAGCCAGTTATCACCTTCTGCACCCTCATTATCACGTTGCTGCAAGAACGCTCTGAAAGGTGCGATGCCAGTTCCCGGGCCAATCATAATGACTGGTTTGTTATTATCTTCTGGTAATTTGAAGTTATGATTTTCTTCAACGTAAACATTAACTGTAGCGCCTTCTTCCAAACGGTTAGCCAGAAAGCCTGAAGCACCACCAAAACGAGTTTTTCCCTCGTCATCGTAATTAACAACACCAACCGTCAGATGCACTTCGTCTTCAATTTCGGCCTGAGAAGAAGCGATTGAATAAAGCCTTGGGGTAATTTTCCGTAATGAAGAAACTAACTGCTCAGCTGAAATCTGCCCAGGAAACTGACTGATCAACTGAACTAATTGATGATTATTGACGTATTCTCTTAACGCATCTTTGTCTTCAACAAAATGCTGTAGTTCAGGGCTTTCGATAAGTTTTGCATAGTCAGCAACAAACTTAGGCGTAAGCTGTGTGATCTCCAGATAATTGACCAATACATCACGTATCGACTGCGACTGGCCATCAAATTCAATAGCCTCATCTGGCGCGATACCTGACAACGACAAGATTTCATCAACCAGCTCTGCATCATTGCTGAACCAGACACCCAGTGCATCTCCCGGTTGATAATGAATACCTGAGTCTTCAAGTGACAATTCAACATGACGCACGTCTTTACCAGAACGACGACCTGTTATCTTTTGGTTCGTCAACAATGTCGCTGCAAATGGATTTTTACGAGAATACTGGCTGGTTCCAACACTCTGAGCATCTGACACATGTGAAGAGGCACTTGTAACAGCAACATTAGTCTTCAACCATTCAGCGACACGTTCAAACCATGCTGTCGCGGCATCTTCGTAATCCAGATCACAATCAACTCTTGCTTCAAATGATTCCGCACCCAGCTTTTGTAAACGTTCATCAAAATCTTTACCCGTCTGGCAAAAGAACTCATAACTGCTGTCACCTAACGACAACACAGAATATTTTAAATGATTCAGCTTTGGCGCTTTGTTACCGACCAAAAACTTATGCAATGTTTCCGCGTCCTCGGGAGGTTCACCTTCACCGTGAGTACTGGTCAACAGAAGTAGATATTGTTCTTTCTTTAGCTGCTGAGGTTTGTATTGCCCCATGCTAACCAAATTCACTGTTAAACCCTGCTGCTGTAAAGACTCAGCCAATTCTTCAGCTAGTGTCTTCGCATTTCCAGTCTGACTGCCATATAACACAGTGATTGCGGCTTCTGAATTTGAAGATGAAACAGGTACTGAGCCACCAGCGTGCTGACTGGTTGCCGCCAGATAGCCGCTAACCCATGCTTGTTGGGTAGGAGAAAGCTCTGCAACTAATTGTTGCAGCTTAGATAACTGTCCTTGTGATAACAGTGACGTTAATTCAGTTAAAGCAGAAGATGACATAGTTGAACGCAAGCCTAATTGTGCATAAGTAAGAATTTGCACAACTATAGACTCGCATTGAGTGGAACAAAAAGAAATAAAAAAATATTCTTTATTTCTTTTTGTTATGTAAAACCATTTATATGGGTGTTTAGACGGCTAAATGCTTTATTTTATTTACTTTACCTTTATCTATACGTTCAAAAAACACGCTGCATTTTTTATAAAACTAATTCGCGCTGTCCATTCATACCCATCGAAATAATAAATGGATCTGCTTTCTGGCGTGCAATAAATGCCTCTTTACTGTCAATATCTTGCCAGTTTATTCGAATCAAACTCTGAGCTACGGCTCCACCTAACGTTGCCCCAGGTCCAGTAATAATCAGTTTGTCCGGCGCAAATTCCTTCACTGCCACTTCAATAGCTTTTGTAAAATCATAATAGTCAACGACCTGATGGCCCAAAGTGTAATCACGCAATGCTTCCGCATCCGTGCTATACGGTTGCCAGATATGCCCACGACCGTCAACCATTGGTACGCTGGGCGCATCAAACATGTCATTGCCTAATTGTTCAAATGCGCGTGATGATATGTCATCCAACAATGGGGTGTGAAAAGCGCCATGATTAAACAACTTCATCGGATACTTATCATCAATATTAGGTAACGATTGCTCCAGAGCTTTTAAACCCGCCTCATTAGCGCCCAAAACAATGTATCCACCTAATTTGATCGATGTGTGGATTTCAACACCTTGTTGTTGATTCAATTCAGCAACGATATGCGCTACTAATGATTCTTTACTCGAATCCGGATGCCAGTATTCATTTACGATCGGATAAATAATTTGTCCACCAACAAGACCATTTTCCATCATCGAACCCATTGTATTAATGAGTTTTGCTCCAGCTTGTGGATTCACTGCCTGGGCAACAGCCAACGCGATGTACCATCCCATTGAGTTTCCAGTAACAGCGACAATATCAAACTCATCCTGATTGATTGACAGGTAATCCCCCAAAGAACAAGCATAAATTAGTGACGATGCATTCTCTCCAGCGGTATGTAGACGCATACTGAATTTGTCCATAGCATCCAGTTCAGCTACCGGCTTTTGTCCTCTGTTCGCACGTTCAGCATCTATCACCTGAGTAATAGATGTTTTATCTGAATGATTACGGGCAAAATAGCCCAGTTCGTCTTTGTTATACGTTCCACGCCCGGGGCAAATAACTACTGCTCGTTGTTTTGTCATGTGAATACTCCTAAGCAATTTCCGGGTTCAGTGAGGATGAAGTAACAGCCACCTTGTCGGACATCATCTCAGTTACTTTATCGACAATAATCTCGGTGGAAGGCAACAAGGTATATGCGGCAGTGCCAAGCGGGATAAAACAATCTTCGGCAGTAATACGCTCAATTACAGGTTTTTCAGGCATTTTTTCATACAAGCCTGTGACAATAGCCTCACTAATTGAACCGGTCTCACGACATTCATCAACTACCAGCACTTTGTTTGCCTGTCCGATCCCGTCTATGATGGCATCAACATTTAACGGTGCTAACCAGCGAATATCAATTAAGCGAACATTAATGCCCTTCTCTTTTAAAAGCTTCTCAGCCTGACGTGATAAATAGTAGCCATTGCCATAACTCACTATACAAACGTCTTCACCATCTCCCCAAACCGCAGGCATTCCCGCTTCAATTGGAGATGAATCTTCCGGTTTGATGTAATCGAATGACCATAAACCGTCACCTTCTTCATGGAGATCTTTCTTCATATACAATGCAATAGGCTCAATGAAGACGACTACACGGCGCTCAACCTGAGCCATGCGCACACAACTACGGAGCATTTCAACTGCATCTTCACCATTTGACGGGCATGCAATAATAATCCCGGGTATATCACGAAAGACGGCAAGTGAATTATCGTTGTGGAAATGACCACCAAAACCACGCTGGTAAGCTAATCCGGCAATCCGGATAACCATTGGATTATCAAATTGTCCGTTTGAGAAAAATGGTAACGTGGCAGCCTCACCACGAATCTGATCTTCTGCGTTATGAACATAAGCCAGGAATTGAATTTCAGGAATCGGTAGATAGCCATTATGAGCCAGACCGATAGCCAGTCCCAGAATAGACTGCTCATCCAGTAATGTATTGATAACCCGATTACCGCCGAATGTATCGAACAGTTTGCTGGTTACATTGTACACACCACCCTTCTTACCTACGTCCTCACCACAAACAACTACGTTTTCTCGCTCAGCCATTAAGTCCATCAACGCCCAGTTGATTAACTTGGCCAAGTGTTGTTTTTTCGTGACATTGTGCTTTTCGTGTGCAAATAACGTCTGACGCTTCTCCGCTGTCACCGGAACAGTATTATCAGAATCGCGAGAAGGTGGAACAATGCTGCTCATTACATCTTTGGCTGAGGTCAATCTGGGTCGTTTCACTGCTTCAACAGCCACTCGCTCTACTCTTTGTGCGATATCATCGTACATCGCCACAATCTTTTCAGGCGTTAACAATTCCTGAGAAATCAACAAACGAGCCGCATGCAGTAACGGGTCCTGGAATTCATTTGCTTCAATTGATGATAATGAACGGTAAGCAAACTCTGAGTCAGAACCTGCATGGCCTAACAATCTGACCGTACGCATATGCAGAAATACTGGCTTTTTAAGAACTCTGGCGACATATTCAGCGCGTTTAGCCGCACGCCAGGTATCCAACATATTCAGACCATCACAATAGATATATTCCAGCCCGGCCCTGTCTTTATAATTCGCGGCGATCCAACCCGTTGGGGTTGAGGTAGAAATCCCGATACCGTTATCTTCACAAATGAACACCAGAGGCAACGGAACACTTTGATAAGCTGTCCAGGCAGCAGTATTAAATGCACCCTGAGCAGTAGAATGGTTTGACGATGCATCACCAAAATTACAGATAACAACACTGTCAGATGGTAACTCTCCTTCACAGGGCGCTCTGTCATGTAATGGAACACTGAATGCTGCACCAACCGCTTTGGGCAAATGAGAAGCAATGGTACTGGTTTGCGGTGGTATGGATAATGTTTTACTTCCCAGCACTTTGTGACGACCACCACTAATGGGATCTTCTGCTGATGCAGAAAATGACAACAACATGTCGTATAGCGGAGTTTCTCCAGGTACTTGCTTACTCCGCTGAATCATGAACGCGCCACTGCGATAATGCAAAAAGGCCATATCATCTGGTTTAAATGCTTTCGCAATAACTGCATTGCCTTCATGACCTGAACTACCAATGGTATAGAAACTGTTTCCCGCCTTTTGCATTTCTCGGGAATGTAAATCGAGGTGACGACTCATCAACATAGTTTCAAATAAATCGATGAGTTCTTTTCCTGACAAGCCAACGTCGTCAGGCATTAAAGTGACTGAGGGTTCGGGTAACTCCCCACTTAACACATACTTTTTGAAGTTTTCTGTTATTAGTTGATTTCTGTTAAGCATATCGTGGTTCCTGTTCCTTACCTGCTCAGTTATTTACTCGTTCACTGAGCTTTTGAAACGCCCAAAAAAAAGCACCGACGTAAAAACATCGATGCTTCTTTATCTAATTCTTTTGATTGCAGCCAACAAACTTTGACAAGTTGAATGGCTACAAATCACGTTTATTATCTCAGCTAATTATGCTGAAAATGCCTGAAGGCCTGTTTGTGCACGACCAAGAATCAGTGCATGAACATCATGTGTACCTTCATAAGTATTTACGGCTTCAAGATTCATGACATGACGAATAACATGGAATTCATCAGCAATACCATTACCGCCATGCATGTCTCTGGCAACACGCGCAATATCCAGTGCTTTACCACATGAATTACGTTTAATTAATGAAATAGCTTCCGGCGGCAAATTACCTTGGTCCATCAACCGGCCAGCTTGCAAACAAGAGAATAGACCCGTTGTGATTTCTGTTTGCATGTCAGCAAGCTTCTTCTGAATAAGCTGAGTAGCAGCAAGAGGACGACCAAATTGTTTACGGTCCAGTGTATATTGACGAGCAGCATGCCAACAGAACTCTGCTGCACCCAACGCTCCCCAGGCAATGCCATAACGAGCTTTGTTCAAACAACCAAATGGGCCTTTCAAACCTTCGACATTCGGTAATAACTGTTCTTCGGATACGAAAACCTCATCCATTACAATCTCACCTGTAATTGAGGCACGTAGCGAAAACTTACCTTCTATCTTTGGAGCACTCAGTCCCTTCATACCTTTCTCAAGAATGAAACCTTTGATAACACCATCCAGCTTAGCCCAAACAACAAACACATCTGCGATAGGTGAATTCGTGATCCACATTTTCGTACCCGTCAGTACATAGCCACCATCTACTTTTGTTGCACGAGTTGACATACTTGCGGGATCAGACCCTGAATCGGGTTCCGTCAAACCAAAACAACCAACCCATTCGCCCGTTGCCAGTTTTGGAAGGTACTTCATTCGTTGTTCTTCAGTGCCATAAGCATAAATAGGGTGCATAACCAACGAGGACTGAACACTCATCGCGCTACGGTAGCCACTATCAACACGTTCAACTTCACGAGCTACAAGACCATAAATAACGTGGTTAACCCCTGCACAACCATACTTCTCAGGAATTGTTGCACCCAATAATCCAAGCTCACCCATTTCATTCATGATTTCACGATGAAAGATTTCGTTGCGATTGGCTTCCAATACACGGGGAAAAAGTTGTTCCTGGCAATACTGATGCGCACTATCACGAATCATTCGCTCATCTTCAGATAACAAAGAATCCAGGTTTAGAGGATCTTCCCAATTAAATTCCGGACGCTTGGTATGTGGGTTTGACATAGTTAAAGACCTGCTGTTTAACGGGTTACATGAATTTACTGCTTCAGGCTTGGCTTTACGGTATGAGAATGACAAAACGGCCTGAATCATATCGTTAGCGAGCTATCATATGCCATTCTAAAGATAAAGGGGAAATATTCTTTAACTGTACTAGCTATATATATTTCCTATAGCTTAGAGATGGCTGCTATAAGCCTAAACGGACAGCCTGGAAGATACCAGAATTAAAAACTGGTCAGAGGAGAAAAGAAAAAGGCTGTTTAAAAACAGCCTTTTACGATACTTATGGTTTCTCTGGGAATGGTTGACCTGGTTCCCAGTCAATATACACGCTATCTTTTTCCGTCATATGTGGGGCTTTAGTGAATACCGCTTTGAATGGCTCTTCACTTTCATTACGGAATAAATGAGATTCACCCGGTTCACAACGTAGATAGTCGCCTTGTTTAATCACAACTTTCTCACCGTCAATATAAACAGCACATTCACCTTCAAGAACCAGGAATGATTCCTCTTGTTTGGTGTGCATATGACATGGGTGAGTTTCACCCGGAATAATTACGACGACGCCCATATCAACATTTGGGCCAGTGGTCAGATATTTAGGACCGTAATCGCCAAAACGATACTCATGATCCGATTCTTTGGTTAAATACATCGTCTGTTACCTTGTTATAAAAATAAGAATTTACCCTGAATAATTCCCTACACAGGGTTATGCGTTAGTTTGTTACAGGCCCGGAGCCTTCCACATAGATGTTGTCAGGTTATCATCCACCAGCTGTAGCTGACGTGCATAAATCTCCTGCCAACGTTGTTTTATCTCCTGATACTGTGCAAACGACGTCGTATCAGGTTCATACGTACGATCCCACTTCACCAGTGTATTTGCAGCATCAATCATGCTGCCATATTTGCCAACAGCAACACCTGCAGCCATCGCACCACCTAAAGCAGTCGCTTCAGTGACCTTTGGAATCTTTACTGCTTTTCCAGTGACATTTGCTAATATTTGTGGCCATAAGAAACCTTTACTAGCCCCACCAGCAAAAACGATTTCATCGTTTGATACACCGCTGAACTTAAAAATATTCTCAAGATTAATTGCAGATACGATACAAGCATTTTCTTGTAAACTTCGAAACATGCTAGCTTTGTTACAAGCATCAGAATCAAGAGAAAGATTAATAAATGATGGCGCTGCGTGATACCACTTGCCGTATTTCATAGCATCTGAAAACATCGGCATGATGCCATTGGAGCCAACAGGAACTTTCTCAGCCATTCGTTCAAGAATGACATACGGGTCAACACCCTCTTTACTCGCCAGCTGCTTTTCATAATCACAGAATGCATCCCTGAACCAGCGCATGACCATCCCACTGAAAAACGTAATACCTTCAGCCTGAGACTGGCCGGTAATAACATGAGGATTGACGCGAATTGCCATATCTTGCGGCGGTGCAGTATTGGCATCAATATTCACGACTTGCTGCCAGAATGTTCCACCCAGTACGGCAATATCTCCCGGATTCACAACACCAAGACCAGCAGCACCCAGCTGAACATCGCCGCCGCCCATAACAACCGGTGTTCCCGGTGCAAGACCTGATTCTTCTGCAGCTTTACCTGTCACTTCACCAATTTGCGTTCCGGGCTCAAACACCGGCGGAAAAATATCAGATTTTAATCCAACCTTTTCCGCCATTGAAGCAACCCAGGTACGTTGACTTAAACTGAAAATACCCGTTGTTCCGCCGTTTGACGGCTCAGTTGCCACAACACCACTCAGACGCGTTAACACCCAGTCTGAAATCATATTCACATTAGCCAGTCGCTCATACTGGTCAGGATGATGCGCCTTAAACCACATAATCCTTGGAATCGCCCCCAGAGCAAATGTCTGGCCTGATTGTTGATAAAAGTCGGATTCAAGATCCGGAAACTGCTCATTAAGGTATCTGACTTCTTCACTCGCTCTGGCATCAACATTTGCCACAGCCCAAAGTTCTTCACCTTGTTCATCATAAAGAACAATACCTTCACGCATACTTGTTGCTGAAATCGCAGCAATCTGACTTGCCTGGATACCCGCCTGGGCAACGGCCTGTTTGATACAACGGCAAATTAATTGCCAGTTTGCCGCGCAATCAAACCCCATAGAGTTTGGAACACCCGGCTCACTGATATGCGTCCATTCTTCCTGTCCAATGCCTACCTGATTTCCAGCCAGGTCAAAAATTACGGCACGACCACTTCCCGTCCCGGCATCAATCGTCAACAAATATTCGTTCATCTCAGTTCCCGTTTTTATTCGTATTATCAACTCGGCCTACAATTAAGCCGCTGGTTTTCAGAGTGGAATGACTTTTAGCCGATTACGACTACTTGCTCTCGGCAATGCTTAAACTGTTCACCAGCCATCGCTGCAACCATAGAAGCAACAGCATTTGGCTCATCAAAATCACCCGTCAATATCGAATTGAAACGAGCAGCTGATGGGTCAACAAACAATGATAAATCTTCATCTTCGACCTGAACATTAACTACAACCGGATCCATACTGTAAGGGAAGAATTCCAGAAGTTTCTGGTAGAAAGCAAACAAACCATCGGTATTGAACAACTGAACCAGAATATCAACGCCACCATAAGTAGAAATTAACGATCCAAAAAATTCTTCTACGGCTTGTTCTGACGACTGAAGAGCAGGATCAAAAGTGACGACTTCCGCACCTTTAGCTTTTAATGCAGCAACACTTGCATCACCGAGAGCAGTGCCGCCATTAATGACTACCGCTACTTTGCCAGCAAGTTCTGCAGGTTTGCCACCTTTTTTAAGTTTTGCCTGCTCAAGTTCCCAATACTCAACATCAAAAATATCTTTAGCTGGTAGCGCCTGGTAAGAATCTAACGCCTCTGCTGTCATAATTGATTTAAACGTGTGCTGATTAATATCTTTGATAATCAGAGCTTCTTTCAATGCTTTACCAAATGAAACGCTACCAAATCCCGGAATTACACCATAGCCTGGCGCGGGATTTAAACAGACTTCGTCCTGAGCATAGTCGGCAAAATACGCTTTATATTGTTCAACATAACTGTTCAGCGACTCACTCACAGATCCCGGCTTAATAATTGCTGGAATCCTTTTAGTACGAATAACATGATCTGGCGTTAATGGCCCTCTGACCCCGATTGATTCAATGTCTTGACGAGAGAAGGTTTCCGCTTCAACTGACGTGTTAAAATGAGCAATTGTAGAAGCACCTTTATGTTCTGAAACTTCCATTCTGATTGCAGCCATGGTGTGCAAATCCAACTCAACTTCTCCAGCTTCATATGATATAGATGCAGCACTGGTTGCCAGGTACTCTTCAGCTTTTGTTACCAGTTCAATTGTCTTTTCATAAGAACGTTTTGCATCATCATCGAAAGTGAACAATCCATGGTTCATCAACACCATGCCATCCAGAGATTGCCAGTCAATATCTTGAGTCATTTCGTAAACAAGACGGGCAAGTACAAAACCCGGCATGATGTATGGGATGATAAGCATGTTCTTACCGAATAACTCTTCAATTCGAGCTTCACCGGTAGGAGTATTGGTCATTGTTACAATGACATCAGCATGTGTGTGGTCTACATATTTGAAAGGAATAATTGCATGAAGAATCGCTTCTACAGAAGGATTAGGTGCAGATGGATTAGTCATAGCAGCTCGTTGATATTTGACCATATCACTGTCGCTTAATGACGGCATTTCAGCCATTTTTAATAAGACATCCATCTTAACGGGTGCAAAACCTTCAGCTTCTATTGTTGCCAAATCCCAACCGCTGCCTTTGACAAAAAGAATATCTTCTTTCTCTCCAAACAGGTTCTCTACCGTATCTTTAACAGATGTATTTCCACCGCCATGAAGAACCAAAGATGGCTCCTGACCTAACAAACGTGACGTGTACACTCTTAGTTCAAGTGGTGTACTTAATTTACTTGCAAGAGACGAGTCCCAAAGACTTTTCATAGATTCCTCGCGCATTATCAGACAACCTTGTCAGCATAAGAGATCCATCACAAAATTTACAGTTAAATAACATTTGGTCTTAGTATTGTAGTGAACTACCACATCAGATCATCAGGAACTTCATAATCCGCATAAGGATCATCCTCATCCGGTTTTTCTTCTTTTGTTGTTATCAGATAACCCACGACCTCTGGGTAATCGTTATTAATTGTCATTGCAGCGTCTGCATTAATGATGTGAGGATTGTCATCCATCATCACTATTGCTAGTGTGCCAACAGTCAGTTGATCTTTGATTTTATTGGTGACATTGATTGATTTAACTTTATTGTCGAATGTGAAATTAAACGTAATCTCACCTTTCACATTCTTTTCTGTATTGCTTTCAATCAATTGTTTTAATCGAGCCTGTTTTTCTTTCTGCTCTTGCTGCAGTTTTTGTTGTGCATTCAACTCTGCATCTTTTTGTTTTTTAGTTTCTGCTGCTTGTTGAATACTCTGCTCCAATTCTCCCTGAGTTGGTTTATCACCTGACTTTCGTTTCTTTTTTGCGGCTTTGCGTTTTTCTGCTTTGATATTTTTTGCTTGCTGCTTGTTCGCAAGGCCTGCTTTCAGTAGCTGTTCCTGTAAAGAACTCATATTAACCTCTTTCATAATAACCAGAGCATTCTGGAAACCCAGAAAATTCTAATAACTATTCCTGAATTCACGTCGAATCAAAAACTCAGGAATAATCACCAGTTCTATACAATAAAAACAAAAAAAGGGCCGCTAACGCGACCCTTCTTGCAAAAATTCAACAACTAAATATTAGTCGTGGATTTTAGCAACAACACCAGCACCTACAGTACGGCCACCTTCACGGATAGCGAAACGTAGACCTTCATCCATAGCGATTGGAGCGATTAGCTCTACAACCATCTTGATGTTGTCACCAGGCATTACCATTTCAACGCCTTCTGGAAGTTCGATGTTACCAGTTACGTCAGTTGTACGGAAGTAGAACTGAGGACGGTAGCCTTTGAAGAATGGAGTGTGACGACCACCTTCATCTTTAGAAAGTACGTATACTTCTGATTCGAACTTAGTGTGAGGGTTGATAGTACCTGGCTTAGCAAGAACCTGACCACGCTCAACTTCATCACGCTTAGTACCACGTAGAAGTGCACCGATGTTCTCACCAGCACGACCTTCGTCAAGAAGCTTACGGAACATCTCAACACCAGTACAAGTAGTAGTAGCAGTTTCTTTGATACCTACGATTTCTACTTCGTCACCAACATTGATGATACCGCGCTCAACACGACCAGTAACAACTGTACCACGACCAGAGATTGAGAATACGTCTTCGATAGGCATTAGGAATGGCTTATCGATGTCACGCTCTGGCTCAGGGATGTATGAGTCTAGTGCTTCAGCAAGCTCAACAACTTTCTTTTCCCACTCTTCTTCACCTTCAAGTGCTTTAAGAGCAGAACCCTGGATAACTGGAAGGTCATCACCTGGGAATTCATATTCAGAAAGAAGTTCACGAACTTCCATTTCTACAAGCTCTAGAAGCTCTTCATCGTCAACCATGTCACATTTGTTCATGAATACGATGATGTAAGGAACACCAACCTGACGAGAAAGTAGGATGTGCTCACGAGTTTGAGGCATAGGACCGTCAGTAGCAGCAACAACAAGGATTGCACCGTCCATCTGAGCAGCACCAGTGATCATGTTTTTAACATAGTCAGCGTGTCCAGGACAGTCAACGTGTGCGTAGTGACGAGTAGGAGTATCGTACTCAACGTGCGAAGTAGCGATTGTGATACCACGCTCACGCTCTTCAGGAGCGTTATCGATTTGAGAGAAGTCTTTCGCTTCACCACCATATACTTTAGCAAGTACGTTAGTAATTGCCGCAGTTAGAGTTGTTTTACCATGGTCAACGTGACCGATTGTGCCAACGTTTACATGGGGTTTCGAACGTTCAAATTTTTCTTTAGCCATCTTACGATTTCCTTAGGAACATTAATAAGGCTCTTCTGATAAGAAGAGCCACATCAAATTAAAAATTATTTTTGTGCACGTGCTGCAATTACTGTTTCAGCAATGTTGTTTGGAGCTTCTTTATACTGAGAGAACTCCATTGAGTAAGAAGCACGGCCCTGAGTTGCAGAACGCAAGTCAGTTGCGTAACCAAACATCTCAGATAGTGGTACCTGAGCTTTAACTTGCTTCAGGCCACCTGGTGCATCGTCCATACCTTCGATCATGCCGCGACGTCGGTTCAAATCACCAACAACGTCACCCATGTTTTCTTCAGGTGTAATTACTTCAACATTCATTGTAGGCTCAAGAAGAACTGGTGTTGCTTGAAGCGCACCTTTCTTGAATGCCATTGAGCCGGCAATTTTAAACGCCATCTCGTTAGAGTCAACATCATGGTAAGAACCATCATAAAGTGTAGCTTTAACGTCAAGTACCGGGTAGCCAGCAAGAACACCTGCGTTCATCTGCTCCTGGACACCTTTGTCAACTGCACCGATGTATTCTTTTGGTACAACACCACCAACGATTTCGTTAACGAATTCGTAGCCATCGCCTTCAGCCATTGGCTCAAGTTTAAGCCATACGTGACCGTACTGACCGCGACCACCAGACTGACGAACGAACTTACCTTCAACTTCAACGCTGCTGCGAATAGTTTCACGGTATGCAACTTCAGGCTTACCTACGTTACATTCAACGTTGAACTCACGACGCATACGATCAACGATGATATCAAGGTGAAGCTCACCCATACCAGAGATGATTGTCTGACCTGTTTCTTCATCAGTTTCAACACGGAAAGATGGATCTTCTGCAGCTAGTTTACCTAGCGCGATACCCATTTTTTCCTGGTCAGGCTTAGACTTAGGCTCAACCGCGATTGAAATTACTGGATCAGGGAATTCCATACGCTCAAGTGTAATCACGTTATCAAGGTCACAAAGCGTGTCACCAGTAGTAACTTGCTTAAGACCGATAGCTGCCGCGATATCACCAGCACGAACTTCTTTGATCTCTTCACGGTTGTTAGAGTGCATCTGAACGATACGACCAAAACGCTCACGCTTTGATTTTACCGGGTTAAATACAGTATCACCTGAGTTAACAACACCAGAGTACACACGGAAGAATGTCAGAGTACCAACAAACGGGTCAGTAGCGATTTTGAACGCTAATGCAGCAAATGGTGCGTTATCGTCAGCTGGACGCTCGCCTTCTGATTCATCGTCAAGAACACCTTTAATTGCAGGTACTTCTGTCGGAGCAGGCATATATTCGATAACAGCATCCAGAACAGCCTGAACACCTTTGTTTTTGAAGGCTGAACCACACATCGTAAGAACGATTTCGTTGTTCAGTGTACGCTGACGAAGAGCTAGTTTGATTTCTTCTTCAGATAATTCACCTTCTTCAAGGTACTTATCCATTAGCTCTTCTGATGCTTCCGCAGCCGCGTCAAGTAGATTTTCACGCCACTTTTCAGCAAGCTCAGTCATATCAGCAGGGATATCGTCATAAGTGAACGTCATACCCTGATCAGCTTCGTTCCAGTTGATAGCCTTCATTTTTACAAGGTCAACAACACCTTTGAAGTTATCTTCTGCACCGATAGCTAATTGAATTGGAACAGGAGTAGCACCCAAACGGTCTTCGATTTGCGAAACCACGTCCAGGAAGTTAGCACCAGCACGGTCCATTTTATTAACGAAAACCATACGAGGTACTTCATACTTGTCAGCCTGACGCCAAACGGTTTCAGTCTGAGGCTGTACACCTGATGAACCACACAGTACAACTACAGCACCATCAAGAACACGTAGAGAACGTTCTACTTCGATAGTGAAGTCAACGTGTCCAGGAGTGTCGATGATATTGATACGGTGGTCAGTGAATTGCGCATCCATACCTTTCCAGAAACAAGTTGTTGCAGCAGATGTGATTGTGATACCACGCTCCTGCTCTTGCTCCATCCAATCCATGGTAGCGGCACCGTCGTGAACTTCACCGATCTTATGAGATAGACCTGTATAGAAAAGTACACGTTCAGTAGTTGTAGTTTTACCGGCGTCAACGTGAGCAACTATACCGATATTACGATAGCGCTCAATTGGGGTTGTACGTGCCATAATGTCCTCTTAACTGATTCAGTAAAATTACCAACGGTAATGTGCGAACGCTTTATTCGCTTCAGCCATCTTATGAACGTCTTCACGTTTCTTAACAGCTGAGCCTTTATTTGCAGCAGCATCAACCAGCTCGCTAGCCAGTCTCTGAGCCATAGATTTTTCACCACGTTTACGAGCAGCTTCAACTAACCAACGCATGCCTAATGCATTACGACGTACAGGGCGAACCTCACATGGAACCTGATACGTTGAACCACCAACACGACGAGATTTAACCTCGACTGATGGACGAACGTTATCAAGTGCTTCTTCAAGGATTACCAGGTGATCTTTACCTGATTTGTCAGAAGCGATATCTAATGCACCGTAAATGATCTTTTCGGCAGTGGACTTTTTACCGTCCAGCATAATGACATTGATGAATTTAGCTAAAAGTTCTGATTGGAACTTTGGATCTGGAAGAATCTTACGTTGTCCAACGACTCTTCTTCTAGGCATAATCTTTCTCCGATTTTTTCAGGAATAACCCAAAACTAATTAAATTAAAAAAGCTTGTTTGGCCTTACTAACGGAGAACCGTTAACTCTTAGGCCGTTTAGCGCCGTACTTAGAACGCCCTTGTTTACGATCGCTAACGCCTGAACAGTCAAGTGTTCCACGAACTGTGTGATAACGCACACCAGGTAAATCTTTAACACGACCACCGCGAATCAAGATAACGCTGTGCTCTTGTAAGTTGTGGCCTTCACCACCGATATATGAAGTTACTTCGAAACCATTAGTTAAACGAACACGAGCAACTTTACGAAGTGCTGAGTTTGGTTTCTTAGGCGTAGTTGTGTATACACGAGTACACACACCACGTCTTTGTGGGCAAGCTTCCAACGCAGGAACGTTGCTCTTGTCAAGCTTCTTGACACGAGGCTTACGCACTAACTGGTTAATTGTAGCCATTAAATGCTCCAGATTAGTTAAACAACGTTTCTTTCAGATTAAAGACTGAGCAGTAAATCCGAAAAAAACACTTCTCATAAACGTGAAAAATTCCGCGCCCTAAAATAAGGGTCGCGGAATTCTAATGACCAAAGTTTGAGCTGTCAATATTTAAAGTAATTACCTTTCAAATTTAATCTTAAATTAGGGCAATTACGCCATGACAGCTCTAAACAATGATTTAGTCATCGGATGAAAAATCTGCATTTAACGCATCAGTCAATGCTTTTTCAGCATCGTCAGCTGATACTGCTAACTCTTCTTCTTCAACCAATAAATCTTTTGACTGGCGCTTACGCATACGGTCATTGTGATACGCGAAACCAGTACCCGCAGGAATCAATCGACCTACAATTACGTTCTCTTTCAGACCACGTAGTTCATCATTCTTACCACTAACGGCTGCTTCAGTAAGCACTCGAGTAGTTTCCTGGAACGATGCGGCTGAAATGAAGGATTCAGTTGCAAGTGATGCCTTGGTAATACCAAGAAGTTGCAGCTCATACTTGATAAGCGGCTTACCTTCAGCTTCACGCTGACGGTTAACGATCTTGACGCGAGAAACTTCTGCTTGCTCACCTTCGATGAACTCAGTGTTATAACCATCAATAATGATCGCTTTACGTAGCATCTGACGAACGATAACTTCGATGTGCTTATCGTTAATCTTTACACCTTGCAGACGGTAAACGTCCTGAACTTCATTCGTGATGTAGTTAGCTACGTGATGAACACCACGCAGACGCAAGATATCATGCGGAGATTCTGGACCTTCAGCAATCACCTCACCCTTCTCAACACTCTCACCTTCGAAGACATTAAGTTGACGCCATTTTGGAATCATTTCTTCGTAGTGATCACCTTGTTCAGGAGTGATAATTAAGCGACGCTTTCCTTTAGTTTCTTTACCGAAACTAACCGTGCCTGAAACTTCTGCAAGAATTGCAGGTTCTTTAGGCTTACGAGCTTCAAACAGGTCAGCAACTCGAGGCAGACCACCCGTGATATCACGAGTCTTCGAACTTTCTTGTGGAATTCTCGCCAATACCATACCAGGCATTGCAACCTGACCATCTGAAATCTCAATCGTCGTAAAGCTAGGTAGACGAATTTCCTGAAGACCAACCTCTGCTGATTCAAGGATTAGCTTAGGTTCTTTCGCATTCGCTACGGCAAGATCTTTAACAACAACACGAGTAAGACCAGTTAATTCATCAGTCTGAACTTCAGTGTTTGAGTCTTCAACGTCACTAAATGAAACTTTAGCTTGTCGTTCAGTGATAATTGGGTGCGAGTGCGGATCCCATGTTGCAATCGTGTCACCAGCATTAACTGCTGCACCATCACGTACTGATAGAACAGCACCATACGGCAGTTTATAACGCTCTTTCTCACGACCATGATCATCAGTAATTGTTACTTCTGTAGAACGTGAAGTGATTACAATCTTGTCATCCTGATTAACTACATATTTAGCATTATGAAGCTTCATAACACCTGTAGTTTTCACCTGAACGCTGTTTTCTGCAGACACCCTTGACGCAGCACCACCAATGTGGAAGGTACGCATCGTAAGCTGTGTTCCCGGCTCACCGATTGATTGAGCAGCGATAACACCAATAGATTCACCCTGGTTGATAAGATGACCACGAGCAAGATCACGTCCATAACAGTGTGCGCACACACCGAAGTCTGTCTCACAAGTGATAACTGAACGAACCCAAACTTCATCGACAGAATTTTCTTCGATGATGTCACACCAGCTTTCATCAAGTAATGTGTTACGAGCGATTAGTACATCTTCAGTGCCAGGCTTAAATACATCACGACACACAACACGACCAAGAACACGTTCCCGAAGTGCTTCTACTACATCACCACCTTCAATAAGTGGTTTCATTAGAATGCCTTCATGCGTTCCACAATCGTCCTGATTAACAACTAAATCCTGTCCAACATCAACAAGACGACGAGTCAGATAACCCGAGTTAGCCGTTTTAAGTGCTGTATCTGCCAAACCTTTACGAGCACCGTGAGTAGAGATGAAGTACTGTAGTACGTTCAGACCTTCACGGAAGTTTGCGATGATTGGCGTTTCGATGATTGAGCCATCCGGCTTAGCCATCAGACCACGCATACCAGCAAGCTGACGAATCTGAGCTGCACTACCCCGTGCACCAGAATCGGCCATCATAAAGATACTGTTGAATGACGATTGAATCTCTTCTTCACCATCTTTATTTGTAACTTTTTCAGTAGATAAGTTATCCATCATCGCTTTTGAAACACGTTCGTTTGCGTTTGACCAAATATCGATAACTTTATTGTATTTTTCACCGGCTGTTACAAGACCAGACTGGAACTGCTCCTGAATCTCACCAACTTCAGCCTGTGCTTCGCCAATGATTACAGCTTTTTCATCTGGAATAACCAGATCATCAATACCTACTGACGCACCTGACAACATCGCGTAATGGAAGCCGGTATACATAATATGGTCAGCAAAGATAACTGTTTCTTTAATACCTAAACGACGGTAACAGTTATTCAATAGTCTTGAAATCTGCTTTTTACCCATCGCTTCATTGATCATGTCGAAAGGCAAACCCTTCGGAAGAATCAATGACAAAATTGCACGACCTACCGTTGTATCTTTCACTGTAATGAAAGAATCAGCCGAACCGTCTTTGTTGACAATTGTTTCAGCAATACGAACTTTTACACGAGCATGTAATTCAACTGTGCCAGTGCGATAAGCTTTTTCAGCTTCGTTCGCATTCTTGAAGATAATACCTTCACCTTTCGCGTTGATTTTCTCACGCGTCATATAATAAAGACCTAATACAACGTCCTGAGAAGGAACGATGATTGGGTCACCATTTGCAGGAGAAAGGATATTGTTTGTCGACATCATTAACGCACGAGCTTCTAACTGAGACTCAATTGTTAATGGTAAGTGTACCGCCATCTGGTCACCATCGAAGTCAGCGTTATACGCCGCACAGACCAGTGGATGTAACTGTAATGCTTTACCTTCGATAAGTACCGGCTCAAAAGCCTGGATACCAAGACGGTGAAGTGTCGGAGCACGGTTAAGAAGGATTGGATGCTCACGGATTACTTCATCCAGGATATCCCATACTTCAGCAACTTCGCGCTCTACCATTTTCTTAGCTGCTTTGATCGTTGTCGCAAGACCACGGCCTTCAAGCTTGCCATAAATAAATGGTTTGAATAACTCAAGTGCCATCTTCTTCGGAAGACCACACTGATGTAATTTTAATGTCGGACCAACGGTAATTACAGAACGGCCAGAGTAGTCAACACGCTTACCAAGAAGGTTTTGACGGAAACGACCTTGTTTACCTTTGATCATGTCAGCAAGTGACTTAAGAGGACGCTTGTTAGAACCCGTGATTGCACGACCTCGACGGCCATTATCCAATAACGCGTCAACCGCTTCCTGAAGCATACGTTTTTCGTTGCGCACGATGATGTCAGGTGCAGCAAGATCCAACAGACGCTTAAGACGATTATTACGATTGATAACTCGACGGTATAAATCGTTCAGATCACTTGTTGCAAAACGACCACCTTCCAGAGGAACTAAAGGACGTAGATCTGGTGGTAATACCGGAAGAACGTTCATAATCATCCACTCAGGCTTGTTACCTGATTGATGGAACGCTTCAAACAACTTAAGACGCTTAGTCAGTTTCTTACGACGCGTCTCAGAGCTGATAGTCGGAAACTCTTCACGAATTTCTTTGATCAGTTGCTCAAGATTGATTTCTTTAAGCAGTGCAAGAACTGCTTCAGCACCCATCTTAGCTTCAAATTCGTCGCCATATTCTTCAAGAGAGTTAAGGTACTCTTCTTCAGTTAGCATTTGACCTTTTTCTAAAGAGGTCATGCCTGGCTCTGTAACAACGAATGATTCGAAGTAAAGAACACGCTCGATGTCACGTAGCGTCATATCCAGCATCAAACCGATACGAGACGGTAGTGACTTAAGGAACCAGATATGTGCAACCGGACTTGCAAGTTCGATATGACCCATACGGTCACGACGAACTTTTGTTAATGTAACTTCTACGCCACACTTTTCGCAGATAACACCACGGTGTTTAAGACGCTTGTACTTACCACAAAGACACTCGTAATCTTTTACCGGGCCGAAGATTCTGGCACAGAAAAGGCCATCACGCTCAGGCTTAAAAGTACGATAGTTGATCGTTTCTGGCTTTTTAACTTCACCATAAGACCATGAACGAATCATGTCAGGAGAAGCTAAGCCAATTCGAATCGCGTCAAACTCTTCAGTTTTATTTTGTTGCTTTAAAAACTTAAGTAAATTCTTCACTTTTTATCTCCGCTCGGAGTTAAAAACGTGGGGCCGTGAAGCCCCGAGACATTGACAATCCACCGTAAAGCCAGGCTTTACACTTCTTCAAGCTCAATATTAATACCAAGCGAGCGGATTTCCTTCAGTAGAACGTTAAATGACTCTGGCATGCCAGGTTCCATTCTGTGATCGCCATCAACGATGTTTTTGTACATCTTCGTACGACCATTAACGTCATCAGATTTAACAGTAAGCATTTCCTGAAGTGTGTAAGCAGCACCATAAGCTTCAAGTGCCCACACCTCCATTTCTCCGAAACGCTGACCACCGAACTGAGCTTTACCACCCAGTGGCTGCTGAGTAACAAGACTGTATGAACCAGTTGAACGAGCATGCATTTTGTCGTCAACAAGGTGATTCAGTTTCAGCATGTACATGTAACCAACCGTTACAGCACGCTCGAAACGATTACCCGTACGGCCATCAAATAAAGCAATCTGACCACTTTCAGGTAAACCACCTAGCTTAAGCATCGCTTTGATCTCACTTTCGTAAGCACCATCGAATACCGGGGTAGCTACAGGCATACCTTTACGCAGATTCTGCGCCAGTCTTATTACTTCATCATCAGTGAAGTTATCGATATCAACTTCCTGACGGCTATCACCCAATTCGTAAGCCTTTTTAATGAACTGACGAATCTCATGTAGCTCTTGTTGTTCTTTGATCATTGCATTAATGCGATCACCGATACCACGAGCGGCTAAACCAAGGTGAGTTTCAAGAATCTGCCCCACGTTCATACGTGATGGTACACCCAACGGGTTAAGTACGATGTCTACAGGATTACCGTTTTCATCGTAAGGCATATCTTCTACTGGAACGATTGTCGAGATAACACCTTTGTTACCGTGACGACCAGCCATTTTATCACCTGGTTGAATACGACGTTTAACAGCAAGATACACTTTAACGATTTTCAGAACGCCTGGCGCTAAATCGTCACCCTGAGTGATCTTGCGACGCTTAGATTCAAACTTCTTATCGTATTCTGCACGTAATTCTTCATACTGTTCTACAAGGTGCTCAAGCTCATTCTGTTTTTCTTCATCAGATAAGTTGAATGATAAAAGTGCATCACCTTGAAGGCCTTCAACTCGAGTACTGTCAACACCAGAGGCAACCAGTAAGCTACGGATACGAGTGAAGATACCGTCTTCAAGAATCTTGAATTCTTCGTTCAGATCCTTCTTAGCTTCACGCAACTGCATGTCTTCAATTTCAAGCGCTCGCTTGTCTTTTTCAACACCATCACGTGTGAATACTTGTACATCAATGATAGTACCGCTTACGCTGTTTGGTACACGTAAAGAACTATCTTTAACGTCTGATGCTTTCTCACCAAAGATTGCTCTCAGTAGCTTTTCTTCTGGTGTTAATTGCGTTTCACCTTTTGGTGTAACCTTACCAACAAGGATGTCACCACCTTTAACTTCAGCACCGATATAAACGATACCGGCTTCATCAAGCTTAGATAGTGCAGATTCACCAACATTTGGAATATCAGCGGTAATTTCTTCAGCGCCCAACTTAGTGTCACGAGCGATACAACTCAACTCCTGAATATGGATAGTTGTCAGGCGATCTTCATCAACCACACGCTCTGAAAGTAAGATGGAATCCTCGAAGTTGTAACCGTTCCACGGCATGAATGCTACGCGGAGGTTTTGGCCAAGTGCCAGGTCACCAAGATCAGTTGATGGACCATCAGCAAGAATATCGCCTTTTTGAATTGGCTCACCCAGCGTCACTGTCGGACGTTGGTTGATACAAGTGTTCTGGTTAGAACGCGTGTATTTAGTCAACGTGTAGATATCGATACCCGCTTCACCTGGCACCATTTCTTCTTCGTTAACATTAATTACGATACGACTTGCGTCTGCGTAATCAACAACACCACCACGCTTAGCAACAATAGTTACACCAGAATCTTTCGCCACAACACGCTCAATACCAGTACCAACAAGCGGTTTGTCAGCACAAAGTGTAGGAACGGCCTGACGTTGCATGTTCGCACCCATCAAGGCACGGTTAGCATCATCGTGCTCAAGGAATGGGATTAGTGCAGCAGCAACAGAAACAACTTGCTGAGAAGATACGTCCATATACTGAACATCTTCTGCAGGCATCAGTGTAAATTCACTTTTATAACGAGATGCTACAAATTCACCTTCAAGACGACCATTTGCATCAACAGCAGCATCAGCCTGTGCGATTACATAGTTGCCTTCTTCGATTGCAGACAAGTAAGAAACTTCTTCTGTAACAACACCGTCTACAACTTTGCGATAAGGCGTTTCAAGGAAACCGTATTCATTGGTCTTTGCATAGATCGCCAGTGAGTTGATCAGACCGATGTTTGGTCCCTCAGGAGTTTCGATCGGACATACACGACCATAGTGAGTCGGATGAACGTCTCGAACTTCGAAGCCTGCACGTTCACGAGTAAGACCGCCTGGACCTAATGCTGAAATACGACGCTTATGCGTGATTTCTGAAAGCGGGTTATTCTGGTCCATAAACTGAGAAAGCTGGCTTGAACCGAAGAACTCTTTAACTGCCGCTGAAATCGGCTTAGCGTTGATAAGATCCTGAGGCATAACATTATCAAGATCGCCAAGGCTTAGACGTTCTTTTACAGCACGCTCTACACGAACCAAACCAACACGGAACTGGTTCTCTGCCATTTCACCAACAGAACGGATACGACGGTTACCTAAGTGGTCGATATCATCAACTTCACCTTTACCGTTACGAATATCAAGAAGCACTTTCATCACATCGATGATGTCTTCGTTGCTTAACGTACCTGGACCAGTAAGATCTTCACGGCCAACACGACGGTTGAACTTCATTCGACCTACTGCTGACAAGTCATAGCGCTCGTCAGAGAAAAACAGGTTATCGAATAACGCTTCTGCTGCATCTTTTGTTGGTGGTTCACCAGGACGCATCATACGGTAAATTTCTACTAATGCCTCAAGGCGGCTATTAGTTGAATCGATTCGTAATGTATCGGAAATGTATGAACCGCTATCAAGATCATTGATATACAGCGTAGCAAACGAGGTATGACCCGCGCTTACTAATTCAGCTACAAGTTCCAGTGAAAGAGCAGTATTCGCATCTGCTACCACTTCACCAGTTGACTCATTAACATAGCTCTTAGCAAGGATACGACCAACCAGATATTCGTGAGGTACTTCCAGAGACTTAACGTCATCTTTTTCCAGCTTACGAATATGGCGAGCAGTTACACGACGACCTGCTTCAACAAGCAAATCACCATTAACGTCATAAATATCAAACGATGCAGTTTCACCACGTAGACGAGATGGAACTAATTCCATCATGACCTTGCCATCTTTAATTTCGAAAGCAGTATTTTCGAAGAATAATGCAAGGATCTCTTCAGTCGTGAAGTTTAATGCTCGAAGAATGATTGATGCAGGAAGTTTTCTGCGACGGTCAATACGGACAAACAGATTATCTTTAGGGTCAAACTCAAAATCTAACCATGAGCCACGGTATGGAATTACGCGCGCGTTATATAAAACTTTTCCTGATGAGTGTGTTTTACCACGATCATGATCGAAGAACACACCAGGTGAACGATGTAACTGAGAAACGATAACACGTTCAGTACCATTAATTACGAAAGTACCATTTTCGGTCATGAGTGGCATTTCACCCATGTACACTTCTTGTTCTTTAATATCTTTTACGGTACCTGCTGGAGCTTCTTTATCGTAAATGACTAAACGTAATTTAACGCGCAAGGAGCCTGCATATGTCACACCACGAATTTGACATTCTTTAACGTCAAAGATTGGCTCTCCGATGCGGTATGAGACGTATTGAAGCTCAGAGTTTCCAGAGTAAGCTTTAATTGGAAAAACAGATCTGAATGCAGCTTCAATGCCGCAGTTCCCTTCTGGATCTGCTTCGATGAAATTTCTAAAGGATTCAAGTTGGATTTGAAGTAAGTAAGGGTAATCCAACACTTGAGCACGTTTTCCAAAGTCCTTACGGATGCGTTTCTTTTCAGAATAAGAGTAAGCCATGAGGTTCCTCAGCTTGCCGTTCTTTGACCCAAACTATCTTTAGTGACCAGACAGTCGCGATGGTAATTTTTTGTTCTCTCAAAACTATTACTATCAGATTTAAGAGCAACAATTTAAAAGGACAAAACATCACCAACAAGTTGTTGCGGATGATTCTTTTTATCAGAAAATTTCTGATATGCCGCTTAAAGCCAGAATACTAACTTCTATAGCGCAAAAAGGCCGGTGATTAATAAACCACCAGCCCTGGCCTCAATTCAGGCCGCAATACCAGCAATTGCTGGATTATTTGATCTCAACAGTAGCGCCTGCTTCTTCAAGAGCTGCTTTAAGAGATTCAGCTTCGTCTTTAGCAACAGCTTCTTTAAGAGGTGCAGGAGTACCTTCAACAAGAGCTTTCGCTTCTTTAAGACCAAGACCAGTTGCGCCACGTACAGCTTTGATAACGCCGATTTTGTTATCGCCGAAACCAGTTAGGATTACGTCGAATTCAGTCTTCTCTTCAGCAGCTTCAGCAGCTGGGCCAGCAGCTACAACAGCAGCAGCGGCAGAAACACCGAATTTTTCTTCCATAGCTTCTACAAGCTCAACAACTTCCATTACTGACATTTCAGCAATAGCGTCTAGGATTTGATCTTTAGTTACAGACATTTGAAATTTTCCTGTATGTTGGAATTCATTATGTGAATTCCGTTAACTCTCACCAAAAGCGGGTAATTAAGCCGCTTCTTCTTGTTTCTGATCGCGAACAGCAGCAATTGTACGTACAAGTTTGCCAGCTGAAGCTTCTTTCATTGCGCTCATCAAGCGTGCAAGTGCTTCTTCGTATGTTGGTAGTTTAGCCAACATTGAAACATCTACAACATCCCCTTCAAACGCGCCGCTTTTCAGCTCAAAATTTTCGTTTTTCTTAGCGAAATCTTCGAAAATTCTCGCTGCTGCACCTGGGTGCTCATTCGAAAACGCGATTAGAGTTGGACCTGTAAGTGATTCTGAAAGACACTCGTAGTCAGTACCCTGTACAGCACGACGTGCAAGTGTATTACGGACAACTTTCATCCATACACCAGCTTCACGCGCTTCTTTACGTAGCGCAGTGATGTCGTTAACAGTTACACCACGAGAGTCAGCAGTTACAGCCGATTTAGCAACTTTGGCAGCTTCCTGGACTTCAGCAACAATCGCTTTTTTGCCTTCAAGATTTAATGCCATTTGCTTTTAACTCCTGGTTAGCCGGATTGAATCCGGATTCTTACAAATCCCTGAACAATGTTCAGGCATGTAATTTACGGTGAGAGGCCAGAAGTTTGGAACTTTCCGGGGCTTCACCGTCTACGTAGGAAATTAAGCCAACAGAATTGACACCTACGGTCTTGGACGAGAGCTACTGGAGCTCAACCCAAAAGGCGCGCATTTTAGTTAAAAAATGAACGCCTGTAAATACTTTTAGTTCTGGCTTAGAGAAGCCTGATTTACTGCAACACCTGCACCCATCGTTGTAGACAGGCTGATCTTCTTAAGGTAAACACCTTTAGCAGAAGAAGGCTTAGCTTTCTTAAGTGCAGCAAGTAGAGACTCAAGGTTTTCCTGAAGTTTCTCTGCATCAAAGTCAACTTTACCGATAGTGCTGTGAATGATACCGTTTTTATCATTACGGTAACGTACCTGACCAGCTTTAGCGTTTTTAACTGCTTCAGCAACGTTAGGCGTAACAGTACCAGTCTTAGGATTAGGCATAAGGCCACGTGGACCAAGAATTTGACCTAACTGACCAACAACACGCATTGCGTCAGGAGAAGCGATAACAACGTCAAAGTTTAACTCGCCTTTCTTAACATCAGCAGCCAGCTCGTCCATACCTACGATATCTGCACCAGCTTCTTTTGCTGCGTCTGCATTAGCACCTTGAGTGAATACAGCAACGCGAACGTCACGACCTGTACCATTAGGTAGAACTGTCGCACCACGTACATTCTGATCAGATTTACGAGCATCAATACCAAGGTTTACTGAAACGTCAACACTTTCTGTGAACTTAGCTGTAGCAAGCTCTTTAAGAAGGCTGATAGCTTCATTGATATCGTACTCTTTAGTGCTGTCTACTTTTTCGCGAACAACGCGCATACGCTTAGTTAATTTAGCCATCGATTAGCCCTCTACATTCAAACCCATTGCACGAGCAGAACCCGCGATAATTCTCACAGCAGCATCAAGATCAGCAGCAGTTAAGTCTGCGTCTTTGATCTGAGCAATTTCTTCTAGCTGTGCGCGTGTAACCGTACCAACTTTTTCTGTGTTAGGACGGCCAGAACCACTCTTGATACCAGCAGCTTTCTTAAGAAGGTAAGATGCAGGTGGAGTTTTGGTTTCGAACGTGAAAGAACGGTCGTTGTAAACAGAAATGATTACAGGAATTGGCATTCCTTTATCCATGCTATCTGTTTTAGCATTGAACGCTTTACAGAATTCCATGATGTTCACACCGTGTTGACCAAGAGCTGGACCAACTGGTGGACTAGGATTTGCCATACCAGCTGCAACTTGCAGCTTGATTAGAGCTGTTACTTTTTTAGCCATAATTAACCTCTGATTTGGGTCTTTGCCTTGTAAATGCGAGGACATTTACTCAAACGGCTTCCCGATAGTTCATAAAAAGGGCTGCGGATTATAATTTAATCACGCAGCCCTGACAAGGATTTTGTATTTTTTATCTACTTATCTTGTTCAATCTGACTGAAATCAAGATCAACTGGCGTAGAACGCCCAAAGATAAGAACAGATACTTTTACGCGGCTTTTTTCGTAGTCGACTTCCTCAACTACACCACTGAAATCTGCAAATGGTCCATCGATAACACGAACAACTTCGCCCGGTTCGAATAGAGTTTTTGGTTTCGGCTTATCAACTGACTCTTGTAAACGGTCAAGAATAGCTGCAGCTTCTCGATCAGAGATAGGTGCAGGGCGGTCAGATGTACCACCGATAAAACCAAGAACACGAGGAACACTCTTTACAAGGTGCCATGTGTCGTCGTCCATAGCCATTTGAACTAATACATAGCCTGGGAAGAATTTACGTTCAGATTTTCTTTTCTGACCTGTACGCATTTCTACAACTTCTTCAACAGGTACTAAAACATCACCAAAGCGATCTTCCATATCATGCATTTTGATGTGTTCTTTTAATGTTTTTTGCACTCTCTGCTCATAGCCAGAAAATGCCTGAACTACGTACCAACGTAAATCATTTGACATCTGTTTAGATCTCCAGTCCTGTTATTGCACCAACAGCCCAAAAAAGAAAAGTATCAATGCCCCACAACACGACAGCCATAACTGCTGTTGCTACCATAATAATAGCTGTTGTGTGCATAGTTTCCTGACGCGTTGGCCAAACAACTTTACGAACTTCAGTGCGAGACTCTTTAGCAAAGACTAAAAACTGACGTCCCTTGTTGGTTTGAGCTGCTGTAAAACCGGCGATGGCGACAGCGAATACAATCGCTAATGCTCTGATAACTACAGAGATCTCACCAAACATTGAATTACCAACTACAGCGCCAATTAAGATTGCGAATACAATCACCCATTTAAACAGGTCAGCTCCGTTATTTTCACTTTCCACTGTCGCGTTCATGACTGGTTACCTATGTTCGTACATATTTCAGACCGATGGTCTGAATCTCAACAAAAAAATCTGTTTCTAAACGACTAACACACCTAATAAAAGTGGCAGGGGCGGAGGGACTCGAACCCCCAACCGTCGGTTTTGGAGACCGCTGTTCTACCAATTCGAACTACACCCCTGTGTTAGTCAACTTCTGAACTCACATTGAGCTAAATAGCTTTAAAGTAGATAAGGTGGGAAGCAGAAGCAGGAGCGGTATTATACTTGGACAGCTGACTAAAACAAGAATTATGTTCAAACTCAACAGATAAAAGTTGCGACTAATGCAAAAAGCTTAGTAATCAGAAGGTTAGATTTAATGCAAAGAAAAAATTGAAGGTGGTGCTGATAGGCAGATTTGAACTGCCGACCTCACCCTTACCAAGGGTGCGCTCTACCAACTGAGCTATATCAGCATAACTTTTTGATTCTACCGCTCTCAGGAAGGTCTAACTTTTAGGCAAAAGTTGGAGCGAGCAGCGGGAGTCGAACCCGCATCATCAGCTTGGAAGGCTGAGGTAATAGCCATTATACGATGCTCGCCCGATTTCTACTACGATAGAAAATTGGTGGAGGGGGAAGGATTCGAACCTTCGAAGGCAGTGCCGTCAGATTTACAGTCTGATCCCTTTGGCCACTCGGGAACCCCTCCAGGAATTAATGATGGTGCCGGCTGCCGGAGTCGAACTGGCGACCTACTGATTACAAGTCAGTTGCTCTACCAACTGAGCTAAGCCGGCACGTCATTAAGTGACGCGAATTCTAGAGTAATGTTTTTGGGCGTGCAACCGTTTTTTAAGGAAAAATTCGCTTTTTTTGTTTGTTTGCTCAGTAAATCAACACAATTTGAAAAATTGGTAATTAATCAATCAGTTTGAGATGAAATAACAACCAGGTATTTTTTAATTCCAGGAGGATCGTTGATTAATATGGAATATGAAGATGAGTTTTTAACAATAAGTAGATGTGTAATTACGACATTTTTTGTAAAGAGAGGGGCTATTTAAAAGAATAGCTCTCTCATGAGAATCGAGTCTGACTATTATTTCTACTATTCTCTCAAGTTTTGAATTTGAAAGTAATGTAGATCAGTCTTTTGCATAGAACCGCAGTCCATGAAAAAGTAAGTCTGGCTCAAACCTGGTATTAAAATCTGACAAGTGAGGCAGGACATATTTCGCAGCCCCACCGGTTAAGATGATGTTTTGACATCTAAAAACATTAACAGCTCGCTCAATCAAGCCAAGTTGTGCATTAAGACATCCATTTTTTAAAGCCGCAGGTGTCGATGTCCCTGCTTCTTTCTTATATCCAGTACTGTCGTCTGAAAAGACTTTCTTTGCTTTGTTTCTGATAGATTCTTCCATTAAAGAAATACCCGGAACAATCCAGCCTCCACGGTGCATTCCATCCTCATCAACAAAATCAACTGTCGTTGCCGTGCCTAAATCTACAATAATTGTCGGTGAGTGATCAGAGAGTTCAAATCCTGCAATAACACCAAGCCAACGATCAACACCCAATAAGGTATGGTCAACATATCCACATACAACGCCATCAGCCACAGACTCGGTGCAGACTTCTCTAATGGAAATACCCAGCGCATGAGCGGAAGAAATCAATGGTGCTAGTTCAGAGGAATCACCCACACAGGCATAAGTGATATTTTTTAGAGGATATTCAGAAAGGATTTTGGGATCATAGGTGACAGGCACAAAACTGTGCCCATCATCCAATACTGCTTTTATGTTGGTATTACCTACATCTATAAGCAAATTCATTATTAACCTGCTCGCAGAGAAATCTCCCCGCCGTAATAAACTTTTGTCGTTCCGTCAGATGTAATCATAACACCGCCCTGCTCGTCTACTCCAAGGCATACACCTTGATAGACATTCGCACCTACAGCAAGTTTTACCGGCTTTCCTTGATACGCATTATAGTCGTTCCACATTCCGGCCATTGCTTTAAAGCCTAAATCTTCATATCGTGTCATCCATTGATGGAATGAACGAATTAATTCTGCACTCAGCAGATTTCGATCAACAGGCTCTTTTGTTTCAAGACTTAAATCAGTCCAGGGTTGCGTTATATCTCGCGCCTGTTCCTCAGGCATTTTGACATTAAGACCGACACCAACAACAACATGGCAAGGTCCATCAGGCTGACCTTCTAACTCAACGAGGATACCTGCGATTTTTTTGCCATCGACCATCACATCATTTGGCCACTTCAATTGAGTTTCAACACCAGTGACTTTAAGTATAGCTTCCCGCACGGCTAATCCCATCGCCAGGCTGAGTCCCATTGCGGCCTGAGCACCATCCAATTGCCAGTACATCGACAAATACAGATGCGCACCAAAAGGTGAAATCCATTTACGACCCCGTCGTCCACGACCAGCCGTCTGGCATTCAGCGATAACGACCTGGCCTTTTTCCAGTTCTTCGCCATCTCGAATCATTGAGATCAGATTACCATTAGTAGAAGTGGTCACAGATTCAAGTTTTAGTTTTAATTCTGAGCCATTTTCCTGCTGATAGTAATCGCTTATCTTGTGTTTATCTAACAGAGTAATTGCGCTTGAAAGTCTGTAGCCCTTGCCCGTTACCCGGTATATATCGACACCCAGCTCAGCCAGACCTTTAACATGTTTAGCCACAGCTGTACGAGATATTCCGAGCTCGATACCAAGAGATTCTCCTGAGTGAAATTTTCCATTCGACAACGCACTCAGGATATATTGCTTTTTATCAGAAACCTTTTTCATAGTTACCCCGAAAGAAATATTTCTCCGTTTTTGCCAACGAGGCGAACCTCAGCTTGCAATTCGATCGAGAATTTTTCAAAAACCTTTTCTTGTACTTGATGAGCCAGTGATAAAAGCTCACACCCCGAGGCTCTACCTGTGTTAGTCAAAACCAAAGCATGGTTTTTGTGGACAGCAGCCCCACCAACAGCAAAGCCCTTCAAATTACATTGATCGATCAACCAACCAGCCGGCACTTTAAATGCTGAATCATGTGAATAAACTGGCATATGTGGATAATTCCCACGAAGCTCAGTTATCCGCTCCTCACACAACACAGGATTTTTAAAAAAGCTCCCAGCATTCCCCAGCGATTGAGGATCAGGTAATTTTTCCTTTCTCAGCTTTACAACAGCCTCAAATATCATCGAAGGTGTCGATGATTCATCAAGATGTTCTAATCCTTTATAGCCAAGCTGAGGTTTCCAGTCCTTATTCAGTCTGATACCGACCTTCGTTATCACTACACGATCTTTTAGCGATTGCTTAAAGATACTGTCCCGATAGCCAAACTGACATTCTTCTTTCGATAAGCGTACAATTTCACCTGAGCACTTATCGACATACTCCACGAAATGTACAAATTCCTTTAATTCTTTCCCATAAGCGCCAATATTCTGAATAGGTGCTGCACCGACCGTACCCGGAATCAATGCTAAATTCTCCAAACCACCTATGTTTTGCTGAACAGCCCATCTCACAAGTTGATGCCAACTATGACCAGCTTGTATATCAAGAAAGTATTCGGAAGATGTTTCGCGGAAGTTGATACCTGATGACGCTATCTGAAAAACAGCTCCATCAAAATCTGAAGTAAATACCGTATTACTCCCCTCACCAATCACCCAGTGACAATCGGGAAGACCTGATTTAACACTTGTCACAATTTGCTCGTAAGTATTCAAAACATCTAATGAATTTGATGAGGAATGAATCGCAAATGTGTGTAAATTCTTAAGTGAAATCAAGATGAAATATGCGTTTAGAAATTTTAGCCATTCTACCCTGAGAAATGCACTGACCCAAGCCAATACTAGCCCAACACAGGCAAATATTGTTTGTTTCATCAAATAATCACCTGTTGGCAACCTTTGCAATGAAATGCGTATTCATTTGATGAACAAACTCTGGTTTACGTCATTAGATAAAGCATTCAGTTGCTAACAGATCTATAATCCAACTGGTCTGATGTGAAAGGAGGAAATAAATAATTCACCAAACAAAAATAGTTGTTAGAGGCTACCACCTGGATGGATATCAACATGTTAATAACGCCAGATATCTTGAGTTTCTGGAAGAGGCGCGCTGGCAATTTCTAGATGAACAAGGAGAAGTGGAGTACTTTACTCAGCAGCAGTTAGCCTGGGTAATCGTTAATATAAACATTAATTACCGTTTGCCCGCAGATACCCGTCATACGCTGTTAATTAAAAGTCAGTTTTCTAAAGTTGGTCATAAAAGTGCGGTGATTCATCAGGAAATATTCATTGACGGCTCTGACACGCTGGTTGCAGACGCAGATATTACTTTTGTAGTACTCGATCAACGTACAGGTAAACCCATAGCATTAGACAGTGAAGCAGGCACAAGGCTTAAACGCCATATTACTACGACCAACTAGCAAACACCGTCGCTTTCGGTATTCACAAACAAAAGTAAAAGAAGTGAATAATAACTCGGCCTCAGATTTCACTTCTTTACCATTCTTTATCACTCTTTAAGTCGAAGGCTTCTCACCGAATAATAATGCATACTGCACAGATTATCGTTACTCTTACGTCTTCATAATAATCATACTTTAGTGGCTAACTCGATGATGCATCGCTTTAACACCAAGCTATATATTGGTGTGTTTCAATTATTCTTTGTGGTAATTGGTTTTGCTGTTCAGGCAGCTAATGACCCAAACTCATTTGCAAACATAGAACAAGTTCAAACAACACACCTCTCACTCTCCCTTAATGCTGACTTCGAACAAAAAGTATTATCAGGTTACGCTGAGCATAAATTGTCATGGAATTCACCTGATGCCACAACCCTGGTTCTGGATACCGAAAGCCTTATAATCCATCAGGTTAAGTCTCTTATTCACAATAAATGGAAAGATTCATCATTTTCACTGGGTAAAACCGACTCAATAAAAGGGCAACCGCTTACCATTCAGTTACCTGAACGGCCAACCAATGTTCGAATTTATTACAGTACCACCAACAAATCTAAAGGCGTTCAATGGCTACTCCCGAGCCAGACTGCAGATAAAAAACATCCGTTTCTGTTTACTCAGTCCCAGGCCATTATGGGCAGAAGCTGGATTCCGGTACAGGACACACCAGCAATGCGCCTTACTTACGACGCAACAATTACAACCCCCCCTTCTTTACTTGCTGTTATGAGTGCTGACAACAGCAGTAATACCAAAGGAGCAGGGAAATACACCTTCAACATGCCTCAGGCTATTTCACCTTACTTAATCGCTCTTGCGATTGGTGATCTGGATTACCAGGCGATGTCATCACAGACAGGTGTTTTTGCTGAACCTTCAGTCTTAAAATCCGCAGCGAAAGAGTTTGAAGACACTCAAAAAATGATGAACATTGCCAATCAGCTTTATGGAGATTATCCGTGGCAACAATATGATTTACTGGTACTGCCACCAGCATTTCCATTCGGTGGTATGGAAAATCCACGTCTTACTTTTCTCTCACCCACCGTTTTAGCCGGTGACAAAAGTTTAGTTGGGCTGATTGCTCATGAACTGGCTCATTCATGGTCAGGTAACCTGGTCACAAATGCCACATGGAGTGATTTATGGCTGAACGAAGGATTCACGACTTATGTTGAAAATCGCTTGATGGAAGCGGTATTTGGTCGAGAGCGTGCAGTCATGGAGCAAGCGCTTGCCTCAAACGGTCTCAGAAGACAACTACCCGATATGGAACCAGAGTCCACCGCATTATTCTATGATATGACGGGAAAAAACCCTGACGAAGCCTTCAGTGACATTCCGTACACGAAAGGTCAGCTCTTTCTAATCTGGCTTGAACAAACATATGGACGCAAGGATTTTGATGCTTTTGTTAAACAATATTTTAGTGATTTTGCTTTTTCTACACTGACAACTGAAACTTTCATTGACTATTTGAGAGCACATTTAATCAATAAGCATAAAGGGAAGGCATCTTTATCAGAAGTAAATCGCTGGATTTATGGCCCTGGCTTACCGTCATTTTCACCTTATCCTCAATCTCCGGTATTTAAGAAAGTCAAACAATACATATCCAGATGGCATATTGGTGAAGTTAACTTAACCGACATACCAACAGCAAACTGGACAGTTCATGAATGGTTGTATTTTATCAATCAATTACCTCGAGACTTATCCATAGAACAGATGAACACTCTGGACAAGCAGTTTAACTTTACTCATTCCTCCAATGCTGAAATTGCCTATGCCTGGTTTAGCCTGGCGCTGGGTAATAACTATCAGGCAATATTCCCTGCACTGGAACACTATCTGACCACAATTGGTCGCGCTCGATTCATTGGCCCGCTTTATCGAAAAATGGCGGTTACTGAACATCAGAAAGATTGGGCCTGGAATGTCTTCCAAAAAGCGAAAAGCGGTTATCATTTATCAGTCCAGTATCGCATCGCTGAGCTGTTCACCACTGAACAACTAACACATTAATATCGGAGGTCTCATGAATTACTGGCTAATGAAATCAGAACCTGACACCTTTGGCATAGACCACTTAATTGCTATGCCAAATCAAACAGAACACTGGGACGGCGTCCGAAATTATCAAGCTAGAAACATGATGCGGGATGATATGAAAATTGGCGACCAGATCTTTTTCTATCATTCCAATACAAAAGTTCCAGGTATTGTAGGCATTATGGAAGTCGTCAAAGAGGGGTATCCAGACTTTACCGCCTTGAATCCGGAATCAAAGTATCACGATCCCAAATCAACTGAAGAGAATCCTCGTTGGTTTATGGTCAATGTAATGTTTAAAGAAAAATTTGCTGAAGTGATCTCGCTGGACTCATTGAAGAACAATCCAGCCTTGAGCGAAATGCCACTAGTCCGTAAAGGCTCCCGACTATCGATCATGCCAGTTACAGAACAACAGTGGCTTACAATACTGAAAATGAAGCCTTGATTTACTGCCAGGCAAAAGGCAACATCTCTATCACTCCAGCACATTAAAGCAACTCGTTGGGATAAAAACCAACGAGCATTTTTACCTTTGACTAGTCAAAATCTATTCAACCGTGAAGCGGGCAATAGCGGTTCTTAATTCACTTGAAAGTCCTGATACTCGAGCGCATGATTCAGCCATTTGTCCAGAGCCGCCTAATGACTCATGTGCAATATCGCTAATAGCAACGATACGACGATTGATTTCTTCGGTCGTTGTACTCTGTTCCTCAGAAGCACAAGCCACCTGATTATTCATATCAGAGATGTGAGAAATCGCATCAGTAATCCCGGATAAAGATTCCCTGCCTTTCTGCGTCATTTCCATACTCACATTTGCCTGTTCAACGCCTGACTCCATTGCTGATACTGCTTCTTTAGCACCTTGCTGCAGACGTTCGATGACCTGCTGAATTTCTTGTGTTGACTGCTGTGTACGTTGTGCCAGCGTTCTGACCTCGTCTGCAACAACAGCAAAACCTCTTCCTTGCTCACCAGCACGAGCAGCTTCAATAGCAGCGTTCAATGCCAATAAGTTGGTTTGCTCTGCAATACTCTTAATCACATCTAATACAACGCCAATATTTTTGCTATCTTCTTCCAGCGCCTGAATAACCGTTGCCGAACTGTTTACCTGGGACAACAAGTCATTAATGCTGTCCGAAATATCCTGCATAAACCGGTTACCTTCTTCAACCAGTGAATTAGTTGATTGTGTCAGGTCATTAGCATGATTTGCATTCGAAGAAACTTCCGCGACACTTGCGGTCATTTGATTAATTGCAGTCGCAACTTGTTCAGTCTCAGATTGCTGACGACTGACATTGTGATGCGCGGCATCACTTAGTTCCTGCATTTGTTCAATGGATTCATTCACACCGTTTGTAGAATCTTTGACTTCACCAATGAGTTTCCGAAACGTTTCCATCATACGCGTGAATGCTTTTGCGATATCACCTATTTCATCGCCCCGATCACAATTAAAGCCACGGGTTAAATCTGATTCTGCTTCTATTTTTCCTATGGTGTATCCTAACTTATGCAATGGAACTAATATTGACAGAGAAATAAAATAGATTAGAAAACACACAATAACGACGAGTGCCAAAGCACCAATAATCATCCAGAAAAATGATGCGTTATACAGATCGTTGACTCGTATTTGTTCTTCTTCAGCAACATCCAACTGTAAATTAACCAACTCGGTGATTTTGTCACTAATCGGATCGATATCCGTGTAAAGAGCCCCGTCGAACTGATTGAGCTCGCCTTTAATCAGCCCCGACCGGGTTTGTAGAAATCGCAAAACATTTTCAATTGCCCCATCCGCTGAGACAAATAATTGCTGTGCTTCATTAACCAGCTTCTGCTCTCGTGGAATAAAAGACTGCTGACGATACTTGTTCCACTGGCGCTTGATTGTTTCAGTTGCAGACTGAAGTTTAGTTCTGGTCTCTTCAGCCGTAATAATTCCAGCATTTGCTTTATTTACAGCATCAATGACCTGAACTGCGTATTCATCCGCAATCATCTTTAATTCTTTCAGTGGTACAACTCGTCCCTTATATATTCGCTCCACGCCAGCCTCAACCATATTCAGGTTGATTAGTGCTACCGTAATAACGATAACAAGACCGGCGATGGGCACAGCTCCAGCTAATACAAATTTAGTTCTAACTTTTAAGTTGTCGAGTATATTCATTTATTTTCCTCAGCGTTGAAGAACAAGCCCTGAGAAAAGTATTGTTCATAGATCTGAATTTAACCAAACGATCTATTTAATGTTGTTCAGAATGACCTGTTATTTACAACGTTTTTATTGCAAATATCGTCAAACACAACGGAGAGAAGCAGTGAAATGAATTTAATTTTTATAGGGGAGCAACTGTTGAACGTTAGTGTAGTACTGGTCAACCTGATCACATTCGTCAGCACAAAACTTTTCTATTGCTTGCCTGAATCCAGTGTGGGCTATCTGATGAAAGGAATAACAATATACCGGAGAAAATCCTCGGGCTATTTTATGCTCTCCCTGCGTACCCGGGTTGAAATACGATAATTTATTCTTAATCGCAAATTCTATCCCCTGGTAATAGCAAAGTTCAAAGTGAAGAAACGGGATATCGACCAATGCCCCCCAATATCGCCCATAAAGCGTCGTTTTGTCGTGAATAAAAAATGCCGCAGCTACTATAGCACCATGTTTACGCGCCACTTTCATCATAATGTGTTCCGGCATATCCTGAATCAGTCGTTCAAAAAATGCTAACGTCAAATGCGGTGGCATGCCTCTGACTTCATAAGTATTTTCATAACAGTCAAAAAATACGCGGAGTGTTTCGCTGTCAATGTCTGCTCCCGGCAGTTCTAAAATCTCAAGCTCTGACTCTGCAATACTGCGTCGCTCCTTTTGAATCGCTTTACGCTTACGACTTTTTAATGAATCAAGGAAGTCATCAAAATCAGAGTATTCGTTATTCAACCAGTGAAATTGCACACTCTGCCTTTTCAATAGTGGCTGAGTTGACAAAAATGTTGTCTCAACACCTCCAGAGAACAGCCAGTGAAAGCCAGAAAATGCGTTTAGTTGTTTGGACAGGAAATTAATGACGGTCATGATCAGTTCATCAGAATATGAACGATAACCAGGTAAAATTAACAGCTTGTTTCCTGGAACTGGAGAAAATGGCGTTGCAGTTACTAACTTTGGATAATAAGGAATACCATGTTGTCCATACGCATCAGCCCATGACCAGTCATGAACATATTCTCCCCAGGAATTGCCCTTCGCATACAAGGGGAGAACAGCAACGACAGTATCGTCATCCTTTATGACAACATGTACAACCTGCCAACCTGCTGCTTTGTCGACACAGTCTGTTTCTTCCAACGCTCGCAAAAAACGATAATCACTAAAGGGCAATGCATCTTCCGCACATTGCTGCCACTCACTCTGAGCAATATCAGCTATGTTTTCAACAACACTAAGTGTCAGATGATTTATCGTTTGCATGTGAATGATCCTGGAAAACGGGTATCGACCAGCCCCATCGAATGGCGGCGAATCGAAGTAATAACGTCGTCAACATACCCAAGACCAAACAAACGTGTCTGTCTAAGTCCAGGGCCATGAGTTGAACGCAGACAATGCCTCCGGCAATTGCCGTTGTTGCATACAATTCACTTTTTAACACCAAAGGAATCTCACGACAAATAACATCCCTCATCAGGCCGCCAAACACGCCGGTGATCGTTCCCATCATGACGGCAACCATCCCCGTTGTGCCATAATCCAATGCTTTCTGAACACCAATCATGGCAAAGAACGCCAGACCAATAGCATCAGCTATCAGCAAAGTAACATAAGGAATTTTCGAGAAGAAACGTAACCAGACAACCGTCAACGACGCACCAACAAAAATTGCCAGAAAAACCGTGTCATCAATGACCCAAAACACCGGCGCATCCAAAATGACATCCCTGACCGTCCCGCCACCAATCGCTGTTATTGATGCCAGAACGACAACACCAAATCCATCCATATATTTCCTGGATGCCATCAAAGTACCCGATATCGCAAAAACGGCGGCACCAATCAGATCAATCCAGGTGTAAATTAAAGCCAGGTCTGTCATTTATATTCCAGTTATCCTTCTTCTCAATCGATATGAATTCAAGCCTGAGTTAACAGGCTGCTTGCTCTTCAAAGTCTGCGATTTTGTCACACATGGTTTCTGTAAAGCCAATTAAATCAAGCCCTGATAACAAGCGCTGTTTAATTCCTTCCTCAATATCAAAATGAAAACAGTAACTACCGGCTTTGACGACCTGGTGGTTCAAATCAACCTCGACCTGAAGGGATTCTAAAGATAATTCAACCTCGTCGAACAACGCCTGCACTTTGTCCGCCGCAAGTGAAATCGGCAGTATTCTGTTATTCAAACAATTATTGTAGAAAATATCAGCGAAGCTGGGAGCGATAATAACGCTAAAACCATACTGCGCCAGGGCCCAGGGTGCATGCTCTCGACTTGAACCACAGCCAAAATTATCTCGGGTTAATAATACAGACGCCCCCTGATAACGCGCTTCGTTCAATGAAAACGCCGGATCAGGTGTTACGCCATCCGAGTTGTAACGCCATCCCTGAAACAAACCTTCAGCAAGTCCATCGCGAGTGACTGCGCTAAGATAAGGTCTTGGTATAATCTGATCCGTGTCCACATTATGCTTATCAAGGGGAGCTAACGTTCCAGAGTGAAAAATAGTGGTCGAAATCTCTTCAGTACACGCTTTAGTTTCTAATGCTGTAATGTTATTCATTGCCTTTACTCCAAATTAGCTACCTGACACATCAACAAAATGACCATGCACAGCGGTTGCTGCTGCAACTAACGGGCTGACCAGATGTGTTCGTCCTCCGGCCCCCTGACGCCCTTCAAAATTACGATTACTGGTTGAAGCACAACGCTCACCCGCAGCGATTTGATCACCATTCATACCAAGGCACATCGAACATCCTGGATTCCGCCATTCGAAGCCAGCATCAATGAAAATCTTGTCCAACCCTTCCTGTTCTGCCTGCTGTTTAATGGCAACGGAGCCAGGAACAACCATTGCTCGAACTGATTCTTGCTTTGATTTGCCGACAAGATATTGAGCTGCATCTCGCAAATCCTCAATACGGCTATTCGTACACGAACCAATAAAGACAGTGTCGACTGATACATCCGCAATTTTTTGCCCAGGAGACAATCCCATATAAGACAACGCTCTGCGCATTGCAGAAGCTTTTACCAGATCGACTTCGTTATTTGGGTCTGGGATTTCGTCGCTCAACGCTATTTGCTGCTCCGGACTGGTCCCCCAGGTAACTGAGGGTTTAATTAATGAAGCATCCAATGTAACTTCCTTATCAAATACCGCATCATCATCGGAATACAATGCTTGCCATTTTTCACAAGAAGCCTTCCAGTCAACGTCCCTGGGAACAAATTGCCGACCTTCCAGATAAGCAAATGTCTTGTCATCCGGTGCAATCAATCCTGCCTTAGCACCCATTTCAATGCTCATATTGCACAATGTCATTCGTCCTTCCATCGACAATTGTCGAATAGCATTCCCAGCAAATTCGATGACACATCCCGTTCCACCAGCCGTTCCCACCTTACCTATAATCGTCAAAGCAAGATCTTTAGCTGACACAAGGGGATGTAATTCGCCTTCAACATTAATACGCATTGTTTTACATCGACGTTGCGGTAACGTTTGAGTAGCCAGAACATGCTCTACCTCGGTGGTACCAATGCCAAAAGCCAACGCACCAAAAGCACCATGAGTAGAAGTATGAGAATCACCGCACACTATCGTCATCCCCGGTTGCGTTAACCCCGACTCAGGACCAATCACATGTACAATGCCTTGATTCGGATGGCCGATGCCAAAAAGTTCGATATCAAATTCTTCGCAATTATCGATAAGAGCCTGTAATTGCTTCCGAGCTGTCGGGGAAGCCGCCGATAAATCAGCCTTTTCGGTCGAAATATTATGATCCATAGTCGCAGTCGTTTTATCCGGACGACGCACAGCACGTTGATGCTCTCTCAGCCCGGCAAATGCCTGCGGCGAAGTAACTTCATGAATATAGTGACGATCGATATACAACAAATCATTAGATGCATCCCATGCACAAACAACATGCTGCTCCCAGATTTTTTCAAACAATGTTTTAGCAGAAGATTGATTAATGGTTGTCATGGCAATACTCCGGGTTTATAAAACAAGCAATACGTTCAGCCATTTGTGTCGTCGTACATAACTGATGGGTGTGGTTAGATGATTGATATAAATCTGCTGTCAGATAACCTGATTCAATGGTTGCCGCTACAGCTTGTTCAATAGCATCAGCAATATCCGAGCGACCAAAACTAATTCGGAACATCAATGCCATACTCAGAATTTGTGCAACCGGATTGGCGATATCCCGCCCGGCAATATCCGGCGCACTACCCCCAGCAGGTTCATACAATCCAAAACTGGTTTCGTTAGTACTGGCTGAAGGCAACATCCCGATAGAACCGGTCAACATCGCACATTCATCACTTAAAATGTCGCCAAATAAGTTGTCACAAAGCAACACATCAAACTGCCCCGGCGCTTTCACCAGTTGCATGGCCACGTTATCGACATACATGTGATTCAGCGCCACATCCGGATATTGTTCAGCAATCTTACTAACGGTTTCTCGCCACAAAATGCTGGTAGCCAACACGTTAGCTTTATCAACCGATGTCACTTTTGCTCGACGCTGTCTTGCTAACTGAAAAGCGGCATGAGCAATCCGATTAATTTCTTTTACGCTGTATTGTTGAGTATCAGACGCAACTTTATTGTCGCCTTCTCCACTCACTGATTTCTCGCCAAAATAGATACCTCCCGTCAATTCACGTACACAAACCAGGTCGAATCCGTCAGCGTTCTTTTGCGGATGTAAGGGCGAATAATCAACCAGCGAAGGTAACAACGACGCAGGACGAACATTACAAAACAAGCCAAAGTGCTTACGAAGCGGCAACAGTGAACCACGTTCAGGTTGCTCCTTCGGTGGTAGATTCTCCCATTTTGGCCCACCAACTGAACCAAACAGAATCGCATCGCTAGCCTGACAAACAGCAAGCGTTTCTTCCGGTAACGGACACCCAACCGCATCAATAGCGGCACCGCCAACCAACGCCTCTTTTATCTCAACATCAATGTCGAATTGCTGCCGGATCACGGCTAACACTTGCATGGCAGCCGACATAATTTCAGGCCCGATACCATCACCGGGTAAAACTGCGATTTTATAAGTCATCAGGCTGCTCCTTGTTTCATTGATTGATGGCATTTTTTCTCGTTCACCTGTTCGTGACGCTTAATAACATTGAGCGCATTTACAAATGCCAGAATGGACGCTTCGACAATGTCCTGAGCTAACCCCGAACCATGAAACTGCTGCCCATCACGAGAGACAACCAGGCTTACTTTGCCTTGTGTATTCACCCCTTGCCCGGTTGACTGAATTGTATAATCAATAATTTCAACCGTTTCGCCCGTTACTCGCTCTATTGCTTTATAGGCAGCCTCAACAGGCCCTGATCCCGTTGACGCTTCATGATGTTCAACACCATTACACCGCAAACTAACGGTAGCTGTGGCAACATGGCCGGCACTGGTAGAAACATTGAAATAGTCCAGTTGGAAGTGCTGTTCAGCAAAGTTTTCAAGACCATTAAGCAATACCAGAGCCTCAAGGTCATAGTCATAAATGTTCCCTTTTTCATCAGCTAGCTGAACAAAGTCCTGATATATTTTTTCAAGGTTGTAGTCGCCTTCTTCATAACCCAATCCTGCAAGACGTGACTTGATAACATGGCGACCTGATCGCGACGTCATATTTAATTGATTAGATGCGAAGCCAACAGCTTCTGGAGAAATGATTTCGTAAGTTTGCTTCTGTTTTAAAACACCATCCTGATGAATACCCGAGCTATGAGAGAAAGCAGCTTCACCGACGATAGCTTTGTTCGCCTGAACAGGCATATGGCACAATTGACTGACAAGACGTGATGTTCTTGCTATTTCATGATGTTCAATATTCGTGCTAAACGGCAAAATATCCCGTCGTGACTCAACCACCATTGCAATCTCTTCCAACGCGCAATTTCCCGCCCTTTCTCCAATGCCGTTCACCGTACATTCCACCTGGCGCACACCCGCATTAATAGCTGCCAGACTGTTTGCGACTGCTAATCCCAAATCATTATGACAATGAATACTCAAACGAGCCTTATCTATATTGGGCACGTTATTCATCAGAAACTGGATAATAAACTGCCATTCATCTGGTGTTGTATAACCGACGGTATCAGGCAGATTAATCGTAGATGCACCATGATGTATGGCCGTTTCGACAAAGCGACACAGAGTATCAACCGGCGTGCGACCTGCGTCCTCACATGAAAACTCGACATCATCAGAAAAGTGGCGAGCAGTGCGTACAGCCATAACTGTTTTTTCCAATGCCTGTTCAGTTGACAGTTTCAGTTTATGTTCAAGATGGATAGGCGATGTTGCTAAAAATGTATGTATTCTCGACCGTTCAGCCGATTTCAAGGCGTTAGCACATACTTCAATGTCATGAGGAACAGCACGAGCTAAACCACATATAACCGGACCTTTAATCTGAGAAGCGATTGCTGAAACGGCATTAAAATCTTCCGGTGACGACACAGGAAACCCCGCTTCCAGAACATCAACATTGAGACGAGCGATTGCTTCTGCAATCAGTAGCTTTTCTTTTGTCGACAAACTGGCTTTAAGTGCCTGCTCACCATCTCGAAGAGTTGTATCAAAAATCCATATTTTGTCAGTGGGTTGCATATCGGGCCTCTTACATAATCACACTGAGTTAGTGTTGGTCGGGCCGCGGAGAAAAGTGGAGGAACTGGAAAGGTATAAAAAAACCCCGCACTTTTCAGCGCGGGGTTATAAGGATTAATCGCTTAAATCATTCTAACAGCTCCCACGCACGCCTCATAAGAGGAGTACGAGAGTGAGGATGTTAGAAAGGTTTAAACGATTTAGCATTATGATTTCGCTTTCTTCATTTTGGTTAGGACGATGAAACAATCACCGAGTTACGAATCGCTTATATTATTAGCACTGTTATTCCGGCTACTCAACAACTGATTACAATTTGTTCCAACTAATTACCATAATAATTAAGAACTAAAAATGCTCAGTTAGTCGATTAAGAAATAACCAATATCCATACACATGGCTAACACATTAATAACTATGTATTTATTACGACTGTTCTGCCGAAGCGTACCGAATCAACTCATCAGCAACTTTCTGTTTAATTTTAAGCTTATCATTGGCATCTAAACCATAGCGTTCAGCCAGTGATGCTAATTCATCATCATTCAAATAAAATGTTAAGCGTTGTCTCGTCTTTTTAGACTTAACCTCTAATCCTAAAATCTGTCGGATTTTATCTGATGGTGTCAAATCACTATCTATTGCGGATTTTTTAATGGTCTTTTGTACTTGTGCGCTTAAATCAAAAGCCAGCTGAGTAGCCCTGATAGCTTTTTGCTGCTTTTCCCATTTTTCGACTTTTTTAACCATAGCGCACCTTAGCTACCGGGAAATAATTCAACAATATCCGTAAGTGGACGGCAAATCGTTAATGCAACATCTGTTTCACCATCATGCCAGATTTCGATGTTGATATAGAAACGCTCATCACCATCAGCCAGCTCGATAGACTCCAGTGGTTCACCACCGTCTTCGACATGCTGTGGAATCGTTTTTCCACGAAAGTCTTTGTTATAAAAATAACCAACTACGGGGACACCTGTCTGACGATAAAATTCTCCTGTCCAGCGAGTAAATTCATCCGGTTCAGATTGACGCTCTAATTCACTTAATGCTTCTGAATCAAAAATATCTGCAAACTGATCAAGACCAAACAATGCATCCACATCATCAGGTTGGATCTTGATAGAAATATTTGCCCACTCTTCGCCATCTTCTTCTTCCACATTTAAAAATACCGGTCGAGCAGAGCTGCCTTTTAAAACAAATTCAGTGTCATGTTCATATTCATACTGATAAGTATTCACTGCGGTAACGGTCAATGTCTCGCCTTTTAAATCAGCTGGAAGCGCAAACGAGTCGATAAACTGAACCATGTCACCTTTTAATAAATCTCGTGGATGAGTGAGTTTACGTTCCTTTTTTTCTTCTTTACCAAACCATTTTTTAAACATTTTGCTTCCTCTGTTAATCGCAGGACTATAACCAAAAATGCACTCCGAAGAGTGCATTTCTAATCGCAACTAAGTGAATTACTCACCTTTTTTTGCTTTCAGACGGGCAAGAACATCGCTACCTTTGCTCTTAGTTTCACCGATACCTGCATCTGCCATTTTGGCTTTCAAATCAGCGCCTGATGTTTCATTTTCAAGCGTTTTAGCGGCTGACATTTGATCCTGACGATCTTGCTGGCGCTTTTTGATACGTTCCAACGACGCTTTTGCAGATGTCATTGAACTGTTATTTGTATTCAACGTTGTGTTGACCGCCATTGTTGCCTTTTGAACACTGTCAGTCGTCTTTACCATTGATAGCTGACGCTGATTTTCTTTAATCGACTTTTCAGCATCTTTCACTTGTTGTTTCAGTGTTTTAATGCTGTCAGTGAATGTCGAAAGTACTTGTTCCTGTTCTGCTTTTTCAGTTTCAAATTCTGCAATCTTTTCAGCGATTTCTAACGCCAGCTCTTCATTACCTTTTTCAAGCGCCTGAGTCGCATACTCTTCATACTCAGCGATATTATCTTCAATAGCAGAGATTTTACGCTTCGTTTGCATTTCTTTTGCCATGACTTCAGTCAGGCTTTTTTTCGCTTTCTCTAATGCATTTTGTGCATCAGCGATTTCTTGTTCAAAAATACGGATTCCATTGGCATCAACGATAGACTCGCCTACTTCCCTGGCACCACCTTTAATTGCTGTAAAAATCTTTTTCATAATGCTCATATGTGCTACCTCGTAGATCTATTCCAGATAATCTTCCACCGCTTCTAATGCTTCTTCTGCATTGTCAGCCAGGGCTACCAGTTCATGGGTGATATCATCAAATGATGAATTAACAGACAGTGCGCCAAAAATTGAATATTTATCATCAATGATGGCAAATGAGCTTAACGGTACAGGAACATTTAAACGTAAAAGCGTTTCATTCAGTTCAGCTGTCAATGCCGATTTAACCTCTGCTTGTCCAAACAAATAACAGATACATAAAATCTGTTCTTCCGTCTTTGTTACATAGATTGGTAAATCATCGTTACCATCAACAATCACCTGCAAAACATCCTGGTCTCCTGGGATAATGAATGATTCAAATCCACTCCCTTCCGTTTGGAATTCTGCAAGCTTTAACGTTAATTCTTGTAAATCCATTATTCTCACCTTTCAGTTAATTGATGACATGCTTTTTGTCTGCGCTGACATAGTATGTCATGAAGCTCAGGTTACAACACTGACATACTATGTCAATGCCTGAATGAAAAATTAGCAAAATAAAATCAAAACGCCAGTGACAACTAACGATGTCTAATTTCTGGTATTTCCCGTAAAAACACCTTGATCGGCCAACCAGGCCTGGTAGTGATACTGATAAAGCACACCACTGCCTAAATAATTCGTTTGAATCTCAGGCAAGTCTTCGTAAAAATTCGCTGGGAATTCAAACGCTGCCAACATCAGCCCTTTTGTAACCCATTCATCATCAATGAGTAATTTAGGCAACTCGCTCAATCGCTGAGACGCAGCAACACCCTGCTTAACTCCTATCGTCCAGCCCCATTCGCCAAATGACGGTATATTCTGACGATATTGTTCAACGTGTGTTAACCCGGCAGCAGACAAGGTCTTACCTATGCTTTTAAACGCTTTAGGTGCGTGAAACGGTGATGTTGACTGAATAACCATTACCCCATCGGCATTGAGTAACTGGCTGACTTTATTGTAGAAGTAGTCTGAATAAAGTTTATTTAAATCAGGGTGACTTGGGTCAGGTAAGTCAATAATAATCGTATCGAAGTGTTTCTGTTGTCCCAGTAGTGCGTTAATTTCAACAAATGCATCACCAAATATCGGCGTGACTCGTTTATCGAGAAAAGCATTATCATTCAATGACAGAAAACGCTCTGATAGCGCCGGTAGAACAGCATTTTCACTGTCAGAAGCAATTCCCTGAAACAGATTAACCAGTTGTTCATCCAGATCAATCAAGGTAACTGACTGAGGGTTCCAACGAAGAATATTACGCAATGCCAATCCATCACCACCGCCAATAACCAGGATATTATCGTGTCGATTTGAGGCAGCCATTGCCGGATAGACCAGCATCGAATGATAAATATGTTCGTCCGCACTGGAGAATTGCAAACGTCCATTTAAATAAAGATCCAAAATACGTTGCTGATTTCCAGGTATTGTTCGTTCTGTCACGGCAATATGCTGATAATTGGTTTGCGTGGAATAAATCACATGATCTTTATACAGGGCGTCGGTCATTTGCTGCATCCACTGATTTCCCAGAGAAAAAACCAATCCCAGTCCAACAAGAGCTACCGCGTTAAAGCCCAATAACCACTTAAAGCCACCCAAACGATCATTGAATCGCCAGATAAAACAAAAACCAGCCACAATGTTCAGTGCCGCAGTCAATGCTGAAGCTGAAGCAATATCCATTGATAACATGAACATCACCCACAATGCCGCACCAAAACCAGCACCGATATAATCAGCGCCGTAAATAGTGCCAGCATTATTCTCCAGAAATTCATCGTGAATAGCCTGGCGCACGCGAGCAATTAACGGAATTTCCATACCAATTAGAAAGCCCAGTACAAATCCGGCAACATAAGGAAGGTAAGTAAGTTGCTTCTGAAGCGCAGAAAAAAGATGCCCATCCAGCACGACGCCTTCAGGTAAATTAAAAATAGTAGAAACCCAATAGGGCAACTGATGAGATACCGCAATCAGACTGGCAATAACCAAAATAGAACTCATGCCAATCATAGCAATGATGATTTCAAGCCAGGCAAATGCAGTAAAAGGAGATTTAAACCAGCGAGCTGCAAACGCCCCTAGTCCCATAGAAACAATCATTAAGCCAATCATGGCATAAATTGCCGTTTCTACCGTACCAAGAACCCGCCCCGCATAATGAGACAGCAGATATTCATATATCAGACCACACGCTGCGAGTGTAGCCATTATCAGGATCAATAAAGCATCATCCCAAAAGAGACGATGCTTTAATTGGTTACGTCCTTTCTCAAAATCCATGTGTTGCTTAATGTGTTGAAAATTAAACTAACAGTACAACCAACACCATACCGATAGCAACCGATACCGCCAGTTCAATTGCGGCAACACCGATATTATTCTGGCGATCAACTTCGTCAGAAATATCTACGCCCGGCAAAATTAACTTCATGGCAATTAGCTGAATAATGGCATAAACCACCATGATGATTAACGCGAAAACTGCCCAGTAACCAATCGCCACCCACACATGATCAGGGTCGTAAGCAACAAAACCTGACGCAGCAGTGATTGATAATGAAGTGCCCAGTAAATAACCAGCATAACGAAGCGACAGCGCTTTGTTACCTTCTTCCATCGCTTTTTGCATGCAATCGCCTTCGCTATTTTTCATTTTGAATAAACGAACACGATATTTTGATGCAATCATTAAAATAATTTGTGATACCACGAAAGCACCACCGACAACCGGTAACGCAGCGAAACCCTCCGTCTCAACCCAGCTCATTGCCGCTTTAATAACTATCGCAACAGACAGCATATTACCGACATCAACGAACGCAGCCGATAAATTACCATTGGCAATTTCACCGTGAATATCTACTTTTGATAAAACCACTTTATCCTGAATCATTCGACCAATAATGATCAACACAATACCGAAGACACCAAATGTCACCATGTTGATCGCTTCGTCTGCCAGTGTATGACCAAAAGCCCCCGTAGACGCCCCTGTTAACATAATGGCCAATGCGCCCAGACCACCGGCGTAGGCAACACCAAACGCAAAATTGTCACGCGTAGCAATCTCATCTGTCGCACGGACATTAGACGCTACCCCTTTCAGAATTCGTAAACTAATAAACAAAACAAAGATAATTGCGAAGTCTATTCCGACTGCCTGCAAATTCCACAGCATCAAACTATTGAATTCAAACATGTTATTAATTCCTGTCTATACTAAATTCTTGACCAAATATTCTACTTACCGCCACGAACGCCACGCGATGTACGCGATGACGAACTACGCAAACTTGCACTACTCTTTCGCCCATAACTGGACTTACTGCTATAGCTGGACACCCTGGACGGTGTTTTACTCGCTCTGCTCAGCGAAGTAGCGCCTGACTTTCTTGACGCGTAAGGGCTGGAGAATGCCTGACCTTTTGCTGCAAATGACTTTTTCGTTTTGCTAATCATGGATTCCTGGCGCTTATAATCTTTACGACTGGTGTAACGACTACGACCATAATCACTGTAATAACTGTAACTTCGGTAAGGAGCCCATCGGTTGTAATTGATAGGATAAGGGTGAAGAATATTTGAAATGAGAGCATACATACCGTACCACTCCCAGAAAGACATGCCGTTTGAATTAGTCGTCCACTGTCCGTAATTAGGATTTCCCACTAACTGGCTGCCGTAGCCAAAATCAAAGCTTTTGTTTGCTTCTTTTTCCGCTGCTCGACTAATAGCATTGATACGAGGCAAATCTCCCACCGATAAATCAGCGAGAACATTTATAGGATCAGACAGTGCATCACTAAATAAATTTACCGACGACGCTTCGCGAACTAATTGGAGTTCCTGAATTCTCTCATCAGGATTTACAAACAATTCAGGAGCTTTTGATGCATCCAACCAACGTTGATACAAATTATCGTACATTGGCCCGCTGGTTGTACCATCTCGCGCCAGTTGATCCACCAGTACAGAAAGCTCAGGTCGGCGTTTTTTTATTTCTTCAGCATATTGGTTCAAAATAGCTACATTTCGAACTTTTCCGTTATTTAGCGCTTCCTCAAGGTTTTTTAATGCCTTTTCAGTAGCAACAGATTCCTGTGCGATTGCTTGTTGTATTTGCTCTTCTTTAGAGCTACATCCAACCAACAACAAGATAACGACAAAAATACCTGTTATCTGTTTAATCATAATGACCCCTGATTAGTCTTAGGTTTGTTCCTATAGCGTATATCTAAATAAGACTGACATAGTATGTCAATTATCAGTTACTTGTACAATGTCTCAACCATATGAATTAAGCACTGATTTTTAATGATTTTCACGTTTTCTTTGTAAGCTAATGCTATCTAATTATCGTTATCCACTGTCACAGTTTCCCGGCAGCTGGAATAGCATACATAAAACAAACCAAATGTTTACATATTTTTAATGCAATGCATCGAAAAATTATGAATAAGCTAAGAAAAATCTAATCGAATCAGAACAACGAAAACTCGTTTCACAACCCACTAAACAAGTATTTTCTAATTAAAAGGAACAACTTAGTAATGGAAAAAGACAATAGTAATGTCTGAGGGGGTTTGTCGGGTAGGCTTACATTGTTGAAGAAAACTGAAAAAGGTCTACTTTATTCGCAGACCTTTTTCCATAGTTCTTAATCTGTCGTTATTTAGCAATAACTTCTGCTGCTTTTAGCAAAATTTCAGGATCAAGACGCACTTTATAGTTTGGATTCACGTACTGGAACTGCACCAGACCTTTCTGGTCAATAATATACACTGCTGGTGCTGGCAAGATCAGACGGCTTTCGCCATCAGGTGTTGTTTGCAATGGGTTTTGTAGCTTGTACTTATCAAGATAACGCTTTGTAGTTTTATCAGAAGCAAAGTAAGCAAGACCAAACTTTTGGCTTACGAATGAACGGTAGTCAGACAACAGCATGTAATCCAACTCTTTGTCTTTGATGCTGCTTTGAAGGTCTTCCGGCGAATCTGTAGAAATACCAACCAACTGATAGCCCAGCTTTGTTAAATCATCCTGAACATCGCGCAATTGACCAAGCTGAGTGCTACAGAAAAAACACCAGCCGCCGCGATAGAAAAACAAAATAGTAGGCTTTTTAGATACAAGATCTTTTAACTTAATCATATTGCCATTAGCAGTCTGAACTTCCACATCTGGAATTTTCTGACCATTTAAAATCGGGCGAACCATTTCTTTGTTTAGTGCAATGCCTTCAGCAGATACTGACGCACCTGCCATTAACAACACCATTCCAACTAACATTTTACGTAACATAAGAACCTCTGTTTAGCATACGGCTTTTCAACATGTTGACTATCGCCAACGTACCAATATTAGGAAGAAGTGTATCCTTCAATTCATCCAAAGAAAATACCGGACCGTAACCAGAGAGTTTAAATTACATGAAACAATCTTGTTATATGACATAACGTGAGATTTATACGATGGGAAGATAATAGCGATAATCAAATCAGCACGCTTCTCTAACGTTTTGTGCAGCCTAACGAAAGAAGCCAGCGACAAGGCTGGCTTCAGTGTACTGATATAGTGCAATTCAGACTAATCGTGACAACAGCAAAGTATTAATCTGCTTTCATTGTCTCTGTCATTTCTTTAATTCGAGCTTCGGACTTACCGTCGTTTGCAGCAGCACCTTTACGATACCAGGCTAACGCCTTAGTCGGATTGATTGAGTAACCACATTTACCTTGCTCCATAAGCTGCCCCATCATGTACGGGCCATCCTGAAATTCAGAATGCGCGGCATACTTATAGAGTTCACAAGCTTTTTCTTCATTCTTCTCAGTGCCTGCACCATGCATGTAAGCATAAGCTAAGTCAGTGACAATCCACGAGACTGAATTTTTATCTTCATAGGCAGTTTTCAAATAGTTAAATGCCAGCGCTTCGTCCTTCGCCACACCCATTCCATACAAGTAAATGCGACCTAACCAACCATAAGCACGTAAAGAACCATTCTCTCTCGCCTTATTAAACCAGTTAACTGCTGCTATTGAGTCTTTTTCAACGCCCTTGCCTTTCAAAAACACATAGCCAAGGTTAGCCTGTGCCGTGGAATTTCCCTGTTCAGCAGATTTCAAATACCATTCAACCGCTTTTTCATCACTTTGTTCAAAACCCAGGCCTTGTCCATATCGATAACCTACAGATACCTGAGCCCCCGCATGTCCCTTCTCCGCAGCTAACAGATAATGTGCCGACGCTTTATCTTCGTCGTAGTAAGCGCTGCCGTTATTTTCATAAAGCTGAGCCAGATTGTAATAACCATAGCGATAGCCAAGGTCAGCGGCTTGTTGGTAATAATACTTCGCCTGTTCAATATCTTTTTCTGTGCCGTCACCTTGCTCGAACATAATACCCATTTTGTTATTACAACGAGCATCTCTCTGATTAGCACAAACAGAGTACCAGGATGCAAGTAGCTCCCTTGATCCCTTCTGCTGTTCTAGCTCTTTGATCAATGCTATTTGTGCTGGTTTGAAATGATTAATTGCGGTGTTGTAATGAAGATTTTCTACAGCCGTCCGGCTTTCAGCGTTATTTTCTGTTGGCTTCACTTTCATATACCACTGTTGAAAATTAGCCAATGCGAAATACGCCGCAGGATGTGCAACATCAACTAATGATTGTGCGTGTCGGCCTATATCAACACTCAGATTTTTAAGTACTTCCAGGTTATTTTCTTTTATAGCGAACTGAGCCGCTTTAATTTTCATCCCCATTGAAAAACTATGTAGTAATATCTTTGCACGAACATCACTTAACGAAGACATATCGGTGTTTTTCCATGTCACGATAACCTCCATCAAACTTTTCAACACCTGAGCAGGCTTATCTTTCCTTTGACCATCAGTTGCCACTTGAACATCCCTGAACAGCATTGCTAACTCATGATCGTGCTGTTCAGCTTTTTCAAGATACATCAAGGTAATGTCTTTGATTTCGGTAGGAGTGTCATGCTTGAACAGATTAACCTGATAAATCAATTCCACATCATTCTCAACAGAGCGTTTATCCTCTGGTGTTAATGCTTTGAACATGGAAAAACGATAAAGCTGATACCAGGCTTCTCCGAGATCGTATTGACCGTCCAATGTATTGATCAATGATTCAGCCATATCCAGATCTCGTTCCATTCCAATTCCCTGAGATGCAGCATAAGCTAACGATATTGTTGAATGCACGTAACCTTCTTCTGCTGCTTCCATCAGAAAATCCAGGCAACTGGCTTTATCCACTTTAGTCAAATCACGCTGTAAGCACAGCTCACCGAGCCGATGCTTCGCCACGGTACTGCCGTAAGAAATTGCCTCCAGATAACCATCTGCAGCAACATCATAATTGCCGTAGTAAGCATCAACATCTGCGTTAGCAACTATTGCGATCACACTGTTATTCAGTTGTGGTTTCAAATATTCCTCAGAGAACAACGAAAAATATGGTGCAAAAGGAGGATTGATGCCGAACGCAACGTATATCATCTCCTGCAAATCGAACCATATGTCTTGCTTCATGGTTGAATCAGGTTCTTTTACGGTATAAACCAGATACATACCGCCATCACCATAAACCATTTCATAGCGAGTAAATAACACCTCATATCCCATGATCTGTAAGAAATCTTCGGCGTCGCCTTCTGACGCTACATGAATAGACGAGTAATAATCTTGTCCATTATTAACGTCTGTCATCCCGCTAAGAATGTATTGAATAGTTTGTTCGTGATAGGCAGCTTTAGCTTCATTACCTTGCGTCTGATAGCATTCCATCGCGGCAAAGTGTGGCCGCAATGACCAAAAGTTTTTTTCAGTTTCAACAGTCCAGTCAATTGTTTCGCAACCAATTTCCTGATTTTGAATTCGCGTTTCCAATACAACAAAGTCCTGGTGCTTTTGCCACGAATCAGAAGAGTTATCAGCTTGTAGATACACATTCCAGAATTCCTGGTAGCTAACATTTTCTGCGTTCTGCTTATACTGCGTTAGCAACGAATCAAAGACATTGTTCGCCGGGTTTTGCTCCGGCACTTCAGATTTTGTTGTCGATGCACAACCACTTATAACCAGACTGGTTAGTCCCATTAACAATAAGGCGGATAATTGCTTCATCCGTATCATCCTTTACTCTCCGTTTCTCTTCTCTTTCAGACGTTTCAAAAAATCATTCATTTTCTTGCCACCCGATTTCTTAACAGCGGGCTTCATCCATAACGTGAAACCCGCATTATTCAATACGGTGTTCACGTCTTTCTGGTATTGGTCAAAATCTTTTGCCGGGATTGATTCAGCACGAGAGTCCCACTTCATGACTGCTTTCACTTCATTACCGGATTTCGTTACTTTATTCGTAAACAAAAAGTGAGCACTATCGACTTTAAATTGTCCCGATGCAGACCAGACAGGTTCACGCCCTTGCGAATCAGTGACCTTCATTGTTGCAGTAAAAGAAAGTGGAAAGCGTTGATAGAACGGATAATGTCGCTCTCGGACATCGGGTAAAAAGACATACTCATGCATTTCAGGCTGATAAAAGTAATACTCACTGCGCCCTGCGCCTTTGGTACTCATGTTTTTTATGACATAACGTTCTGTGACAGTAACTTGATTGTTCACTAAGTCATCGTCACTGTGCCAACCCGGTGCTGCAGCTATATGTGCGTAGAAACGAGAATAGAACTGGAGGGAATTATTAGATACCTGTTCTTTCGAGTTAGTTGCAAGGTAATAACGCATTGATTCGGCAGCCCCGCCAAAATACTGCGTTTCAATAGCCATCGTGACCTGTTGCTGTTTTTCATCAATAGAATAATGATGGACAGTTTCAACATTATTTAATGTTTGCGTTTCAACAGGCGCTGACATTCGGGTTAACTGGTTATTTCCTCGTTTGACCATTAACCCCAGCTTATAATCTGGATGATTTAACGACAGTAAATTCGCGCCCTGAGCATCATTAGTCCCATCCACCCAATACTGCTGACCATCCAAAAAGAATGTAGTAATGACATGATCAAATGCGCCTGGAGATGGCAGTCGCTTTTTCACGCCAGCTGTTACTTTACTGGATACCAGGAATGGATAAGCTTCAATATCCAACGCCCGTAGCAACGCTGTCATCAATACAGTTTTATCTTTACAGTCACCATATCGACGTTCAGCTGTCACCCCCGGGAAACTCGGTAAATGTGAATTGACGCCAGTTTCTATCCCCCAGTAGCGGATATCTTTTTGCACATACTCAATAGCTTTACTAATCAGAACAGTTTTGTCATCCGTTAATACCTTCCAGGCTACAACCTTTTGCTGTAAATCGACAGGAAGATCATACTTATCGGCGTACAGTGGAATCGCCCAATCTACGACATCTTTCCAACTGGCAAAGTCGCTGTATTCAATAACGGTCGATGGCTCAATCCAGGCAGGCACCTGATCTTCGTAAAATAACGCCGGTATCTTATCCAACGTTAAAGACCACTGCTGTAATCCACTATCCAACACCTGTTTTTGAACAGGAAGGCGCTTCAATGATTCCGAATACAGTGTATTGACGTTATGTTCTTTGAAGTGAATAGTCTGTTCTGGCGACGCAATTAAGCTAAAGTGAGTACGCTGAACATCAACACCATAATTTAAACGACGATAACCGAATCGATGCGCTGCAAAAATTGGATTATCTCCTTCCAACGTAGTGCTGTATTCAATGACATCACCAACTCTGACATCATCCAGTACTAACATCGCAGTCCATCGAGCGTCGTACATCTTATTAGCCAGCTCTTCTTCCTGTTGAAACAGCTTAATCTCCTCTGGCTTCAATTTATCAATGACGTTGCCGTCACGAATAATGCGGACAAAATGCCAGTGCAACTGCTCATAGCCAGGATAAAAAGAAAACTGAATCTGAGACGCTTCTTCTAATCCCTGAGCGTTGTTAACGCGAGATGAAGAGTGAAAGTAATACTGTGGTGTTTCAAGGCTAATATTGTGAACCTGATCCACCAGCAAATAGGAAACTGAACTGTCCTGACTTGCTGCCTGAGGTGCCACCTGCTCAGTTATCCATGCTGGTACGGGCGAAACCGTAATAGTTACATCGCCATCGCTAGCATTCAGTGGATATCTTTGGGTATTTAAAGGATTCGCTATTACGCTTGCCGTAAAAAGCGTGAGGAATATAAGAAAAGAAAATAAAACCAGGTTAGTATTCGATTCGATTTGATACTTAGAGGTATCGCAAGAAATCCGTTTATCGTCCATTGCTTCTCTTGTCGCCATGTCTTCATATTAACTAAGTAGCTTATGATAAACGATATATTTTGATTAGCAATTTTTGACCAACTCAGGACACTGAATGCTTATGTCCCAACTCATCCCTGTCATCCTGTGTGGAGGCAATGGCACTCGGCTATGGCCGCTGTCTCGCGAGCATTATCCCAAGCAATTTCTTTCATTGTTCGGTGACAGCACACTACTCCAACAAACGGTTCAACGTATTCCGGAAGAAGCAGAACCTGCCATTTTTGTTACGAATGAAAATCATCGATTCCTGGTTGCAGAGCAACTGCTGCAAATAAACTATCAGCCACAAACGATATTACTGGAACCGGAAGGTAAAAATACGGCACCAGCGATTGCCATTGCCGCGATGAAAGCACTGGAAAAATATGACAATCCACAGCTTTTGATTCTTGCGGCGGATCATTATATCGAGGATGAACAAGCACTAAATCACGCCATTAAACAAGCCAGCATTGTTGCCTCGAATGGCAAGCTTGCAACCTTTGGTATTGTGCCAACTCATCCTGAAACGGGTTACGGTTACATTAAATGCAATAAGCAAAGCGGCGAACATTATTTTCCTATTGAAAAGTTTGTTGAAAAACCCGATTTCAATACGGCTGAAACCTACCTTGCCTCAGGCAATTATTACTGGAACAGTGGTATGTTCCTGTTTAATGCCAGGACTATTCTGGAACAACTGTCCCAATTCACACCAGATATCGTTCAAGTCTGCCAACAAACAATGGCAACACAGCAACATGATTTAGATTTCACACGTATTGATGCAACATCATTTGCTCACTGCCCAGCGGATTCCATTGATTACGCCGTCATGGAACGCACGCAAGACGCGGTTGTCATTCCCCTGAATGCGGGCTGGAGTGATGTTGGCTCATGGTCATCCGTCTGGTCACTTCAGCAAAAAGACGAGTCAAATAATGCCTGTATGGGCGATGTTATCACCCGTGATAGCGAGAACAATCTGGTACACAGCAGCGACCGGCTGGTTAGTTTATGTGGCGTTAATGACCTGATTGTAGTTGCCACACCTGACGCAGTCATGGTGGCAGATAAGCATCAAGGCCAGGCAATTAAAGAGATTGTCTCGACATTAAAAGCGGATAATCGACAAGAACATCAGAATCATCGTCAGGTCTTTCGCCCCTGGGGAAATTACGATTCACTGGTACACAGCGACAAATTCCAGGTAAAACACATATCGGTTAAACCAGGCGAACGTTTGTCGCTACAGCGACATCAGCATCGAGCAGAACATTGGGTTGTAGTATCCGGTATCGCTAAGGTAACTAAAGGTGATGCCGTTTTCACGCTCCGAGAAAATGAATCAACCTATATACCCAAACGCGAAATTCATTGCCTTGAAAACCCAGGAGAGGACTTGCTGGAAATTATCGAAATTCAGTCAGGTGATTATTTGGGTGAAGATGATATTGAACGTTTTGACGACAAATACGGACGAGGCTAGAGCCTGCTAAGCCCTGGAGCGACTAAACAGCTGATGGCAAGTTCTTATCCTGCCATCAGGTGTTTTTGAGCGTCTATTTAAACTTTTCGACGGTATAACCCTTACGTTTGAATTGAGCTAACACACCGTCTTTTCCAACCAGATGCAAGCCACCCACCAGTACAAATTCCAGCGTTGGTGTTTTTGCCATTTTTTCCAGTTGTGGCATCCAGGCATTATTACGATCAACCAGAATCATCTGATACAAGGCTGGAAATTCCTCCACCATCGGTTTTAGTAAAATATCGTACATTCCCTGAAGATCACCCTCACGCCAGCTGGATCTCATTTTCTGTACATCGTGTGGTAAAGATTCCATTTCCTGCAAGGTACTTAAAATCATTTCGTCTTCTTTACCTTTCCCCATTCGCGCCAGGAAGTTTGCCTGTTGTTCAGCCGTTTCCAACTGTCCCAGGCGCTTCTTACTTTCAGAAGCTTTGCGGTAATAAACCGCATCTACGCCTTCCTCCGTCATGCCCATTTTTTTCATCGCCAGCATCGTCACTGTTAACGTCGCCATTTGTGGTTTAAAGCCATCCAGCATTGCCATTGATAATCCGGCACCTTCTACCCAGGTTTTTAGCTTGTTATAAGTGGCAGGTGTTAACGTATCACTTAATTTCGTTCCATCCTTCAACATCAACTTTTGTAACATAAGCTGTTGAAAAGCAGGATCTTCCAAGGCAGCCATATCGGTTTCAAACACGAGCATTTGCGCCTGATTGAACGCTTTATCGTACTCTTTGGGAAGCGGGAAATCGTCTTTTGATAAAATGTGAATGGTCCCACCAATCAATAGCTGTTCTTTGCCTTTAGACACTTTCCAGATTGAAGCGGCCTGAGACGTAACAGAAAAGATGCTGATCATTGTCAGCAACAGCAATCGGGTAAACAAACGAGATAAGTTCAACGTCATGGTAATTCCTTGTTTTTATTGTTGCATTCAAATTGTTGCGATCAAATGTTCGGTTTGGAGCATGGTTATCATTCATTGGTTCGCGTAAGATCGCAAACTCTAATGCCTTTTCATCACAAATTAATACAAAGATTTTTCGCTTGAATGTACAAACGCCTCATTTTGATTATTTGATTCAACGTAGTTCTCGACGCAAGACGTTGGGGCTGACAATCCGTCATGGAGAAGTAAAAGTAATGGCTCCAGGCTGGGTAGAAACGGCAGTCATTCAACAGTTTGTACTGGAAAAGCAACGCTGGATTATTGATAAGTTAAAAAAGCAATCACAGCGTCAGGCTGAAAGGCCCGTTCGCCGTTATCAGGCTGGCGAAGTTTTTTGCTTGTTCGATCAACCATACACTTTAGTGATTGAGCCCGGAAATAAAACAGACTGCTTTCTATCAGACAATCAACTGGTCGTTGTATTATCAACACGTATACGTCCTGAAAATCATCACAAACATGTCGTAACTCAGGTCAACGGCCTGATAACCCGGCTAGCTCAACAATACTTTGAACAACGCTGCACGGAATTGGCAAAGTGGATTGATGTAAATTGGCGTGTGGTTAAGATAAAACCTTTTAAAACTCGTTGGGGAAGTTGTTCAAGTAGTGGAGAGCTTTGTTTCAATTTCACGCTGGCATTTGCGCCAACTCATTACACTGAATACGTGATTGTTCATGAGCTATGTCATCGCCGATATATGAACCATTCTCCTTCATTCTGGCGACTGGTTAATCAACATTACTCTGCGGTTGATGAAGCGAAACTCTGGTTTCGTCAGCATGGTCACACTCTGGGTTAGCGATGCGCGATGTAGGTTTGCACCAAAGCCATCACACCAGATAACCAGGGCGTAAATTGCTCTGAGGACTCAACTAGCTTCTTCTGCAACTGATCAATATTGACCCATTTTACCTGCGCGACTTCCTCTGAGTTGAGCGTCCATTCTGGTTCTTCACTAATTTCACATAGCAGCACATGATCATATTCGTTTTCATGCAGTCCATTGGCAAATTCAGCGTGATACCAGAACTGACCGATATCCGTCAGTACAGGTAAAGACATGTTCAGCTCTTCAATCAAACGCCTGTTAGCTGCTGCAAGTACAGATTCCTGTGGTTTAGGATGCGAACAACACGTATTACTCCATAAGCCACCACAGTGATATTTACTGTGCGCCCGCTGTTGCAATAAGGTCTCAATCCCTTGTTCTGTTTCCCGGATAACAACCACAGAAAATGCCAGATGCCTGATATTCTGCTGATGTGCAGCAAGCTTTTCCATCTCACCGACAGGTTCATTTTTCTCATTCAATGTAACAACAAAATCACTCACATCAGGCTCACAGAAACTGGATTAAAATTAAGAACGCAAATCCTAACCTGTTCTGCCAACATTGTTAATCAACTGATGGATGTCGGTTGACGACTGACAGGTTAACTATGTAAAAATATCTATCCTTTTTCTGAAACGAGACGTAGTAATGCTTCCCCACTCGCCACCTTTTGAGCGCAATAAAGCGCCAATTCTCGATGTATTAACCACCCTCTTCACCGATCGAAAGAACGTTTGCGAAATTGCCAGCGGAATGGGACACCATGCGTTACTATTTGCATCTGAATTTCCTCATTTATTCTGGCAAACGACGGAATTACCTGAGTTTATCGACGATATCACTCAAGTGTTGGCACCCGTCGCCCCGAAAAATCTCGGATTACCATTACCACTGGATGTCTCTGAATCCATCTGGACACCAGAAAACCTGGCGATAGAATTTGATGCCATGTTTACCGCCAATACCCTGCATATCTTTTCCATGCAGGAAGTCGCTTCATTTTTTCGAGGTGCAGGTCGCTTGTTGATGCCGGGTGGATTACTAGCGATTTATGGTCCTTTTAAATACAGCGGTCGCTACACCAGCGACAGTAATATTGAATTTGATAACTGGCTACGAGACAGAGATCCGGACAGCGGTATTTGCGACATGGACGAAATTACACCAATGGCAAACTCTGCGGGATTAACGCTGGTAAAAGACATAGTTATGCCAGCGAATAACCAGATACTGGTCTGGCAAAAAACAGATTAGGAATACCAAACCAGCGCTGGCTATTAATTGCGCATGTTGACGGTGAATACATATCAACTTAAGATATGATGTATTCGCCGTTCACATTCAGTAAAACCGATGTCAAACAAGTCTGATTTCCTTCGACCATTCGCCCTGATCACGCTGATCATACTTACCTTTGGGCAAGCGAATGCGTCCAACCATGAATCACCAGGTGTCAAAACAGCGCCTGTAGAATTCAAACCTTATGCCAAACCTGTTATCAGTTCTGGCATTCTCGCCAGCAAATCTCAGCAAAAACTCTCATTCAAAATCTCAGGCGTTGTCTCAGAAATACTCGTCGATGAAGGTAATCACGTTAAGAAAGGGCAATTACTGGCAATCCTCGACCAGGCAGAAATCAAAGCTCAGGTAAAACAGGCTGAATCGGTTTATAAAAACGCATTACGTAATCTGAAGCGCTTTGAAAAATTGTACGTCGAGAAAGTGATCACTCAGGAGCAACTTCAAGCCGCAGAAACGAATACTTCTGTCGCGCTCAGCGATCTGAACATTGCCAGGTTCAATCTGAAACATTCTGCCATTCATGCACAAGGCGATGGTGTGGTATTGCGTCGTCACATAGAAAGAAATGAGCTAGTGAGCCCGAATCAGTCGGCATTTGTTATCAGTAACATCAGACAAGGCTGGGTCATCCGATTAGGCATTACCGATAAAGACATCGTGCGAGTTAATCTGGGTGACAAAGCAACAGTTGAATTCGATGCGTATAAAGGCATGCAATTCGACGGACTGGTCAGCGAAATTGGCGCGGCGGCATCACAACAAACCGGATTGTTCGAAGTGGAACTAACGCTGGACCCTCACAAACTTCCGTTATTCACAGGCTTTATTGGCAAAGCAACAATTGAATCTCAGTTTACACAACATCTGGCATTTATCCCGATTGAAGCCCTGGTATCCGCAAATCAGTCTACCGGCAGTGTGTTTACCGTTTCCCCGGATGGCACCGCAAATGAACAGGTAATTAGTATTGCCTTTATTACTGGTGGAAAAGTGGCTGTCTACGAAGGACTGAACGAAGGCGATCAAGTCATCTCTGAAGGCGCTGCTTATATGAAAGCAGGTATGACTATCAAGCTGGCGAGTAACTAAACTCACCAGCTTTTTCATGTATCACCCACGCATTACTTCCTCGCAAGGATTCTCATGAATATCTCCAAACTGGCGTTGAAAAACTATCAGTTTTCCATCATCGCACTATTGTTACTCGTTGTACTTGGCCTGGTTTCCCTACTCACCATGCCTCGTTCAGAAGACCCTCAATTTGATTTCCCCGCCAGTATGATTAGCGTCATTAGTCAGGGCACCAGCCCGGAAGACATGGAAAAGCTAATTGTCGATAAAGTCGAAGAAGCGCTGAATGAGCTTGAAGATATTAAAGTCATGAAAACGGATATCGAGGATGGGTTGTCAGCGACTCGAATTGAATTCATTTTTGGCAGTGATCCGGAAGAAAAATATGACGATGTCGTTGCTGCTATTTCCCGTATACGCAATGATTTACCTGACGACATTCAACGTCTGGCCATCGAAAAAATATCACCCGCTGACGTCAATATTGTGCAAATCGGCTTGTTGTCAGACACCGCCAGCTACCGAGAGCTCAAGTATTACGCTGAAAAACTGGAAAAACGCCTGCAACGTCAGTCCGGTGTAAAACGCGTTGATATTGCAGGGTTTCCTGAACAACAACTACAAGTCATTGCCAATCTGGTCAAAATGAGAGAGTTGGGAATTTCTATTGAACAATTAACCAGTGCTGTCAGTAGCGCCAGTGCCAATATCCCAGCCGGACACGTAAATGCAGGCTCCAGACGCTTTACCGTTAAAACCAGTGGTGACTTCGATACGCCAGAAGAATTAAAACGAACGATCGTTAACCAGGGCGCTGAACATGTGGTGTATGTTGAAGATATTGCAGAAGTAAAAATTGATGATGGCATTCCAACCTATCTGGCATCATTCAACGAAAAGCCTGCGGTGTTTGTTTTAGTCGTGCAACGTAAAGGCAGCAACATTTTCCATGTACTGGAAAATGTAAAGAAAGAAACTGCACTCTTTATGGAAGAGTTACCCGACAACATTACCGCTGAATACATACACGACCAAAGTTTCAGTGTGGAAGAGCGAATCAATGATTTCTTCGACAACTTGCTTCAAGGTTTAATCCTGGTTGGCGTTTTTGCATTAGCGGTGCTTGGTTTTCGCTCATCATTCGTTGTTGTAATTGCCATTCCAATGTCTGTACTGATTGCTTTAGGCTGGCTTGATTTCACCGGATTTGGTTTGCAACAAATGTCGATTGTCGGACTGGTTATCGCCCTTGGCTTGTTAGTCGATAATGCGATTGTTGTCACTGATAATGTAGGTCGTCATGCCCGTAAAGAAACCTCGTCGTTTAAAGCGGCTGAACGAGGTGTATCACAAGTTGCCATGTCTGTCGCCAGCGGCACGATTACCACCGTTTTATCGTTCTTCCCAATCCTGTTATTACAAACCGGTTCTGGTACGTTTATGCGTTCAATGCCTGTTACGGTTGTCTTAACGTTATTCGCTTCATTACTGGTCGCTATTACGTTTTCGCCACTGCTGGCCAGTTTATTACTGAAGAACAAGAAACCTTCCACGCCACCAGTACAACGCTGGATAGAAAATCTGGCAAACAACCAGTACAAACGAGGCATTAGCTTCTCTTTGCGCTGGCCGAAAACTATCATGCTGATTGCCACCTTAATTTTCGCCAGCAGTATCGCTCTGTTACCTAAAATTGGCGTGAGCTTATTTCCTAAAGCTGAAAAGCCATCCATGCTAATCAATATCGATTTACCGGAAGGCGCATCATTTGAAAAAACAGAAGCACTTGCCACAAAAATTACCGAACATGTGCGACAAAATCCGTTAGTGAAATCGATCACCCGCAACATAGGTAAAGGCAATCCCAGAATCTATTACAATGAATTTCCGCGTCGTCAGGTGCCTAACTACGCGCAACTTTACGTGCAACTGACTCACTACAATGCCGATGAATCAGGTGCCTTCATTAACGAACTCAGAGCCTATTTTGCCAGTATTGCTGGCGCTAAAGTGACGATTAAAGAATTTATGCAAGGCCCTCCATACGAGGCCCCGGTTGAAATCAGGCTTGTTGGTGACAACCTCAATGATATTCGTGAGGCGGCGATGATTACGGAGTCCATTGTTGAATCCGTAGACGGTACTGTCAGTGTCGATAATCCGATGAGTAAAAATAAAATCGATCTACAAGTTACTATCAATCGTGAAAAAGCGGCGCTGCATGGCGTTTCAATCACTGCAATTGATAACACGATCAAAACCAGCCTGGTCGGAACCAATGCCGGACTTTATCGCGATGAACGTGGCGATGACTACCCCATCGTGGTACGTGCATCTGCAACCAATGAACCTTCCATCGACGAATTCGATACCATGACAGTTCAGTCTGCCAATGGACAACTGATCCCCATTACACAGCTGGCGACAATAGAATTTAAAACCGTCATTCCACGCTTCCAACATCACAACATGGAACGTATGGCGCGCGTAACTGCGGATGTAAAACGGGGTTATCAAACCGAGATCATCACCAATCAAATTATCGAAAAACTGGATGCAGCCAACATGCCGGAAGGTACAAAATATTTAATTGGCGGTGAACAGGAAAACAGGAAGGAATCATTTGGCGGAATGGCGCAAGCTTTCCTGGTAGCTTTAATGGGGATCTTTGCGGTACTGGTTTTACAATTCCGCTCCTTTAAACAACCTCTGATTATTTTTGCGGCGATTCCATTTGCTATCAGTGGTGCCTTCTTCGGGCTGTATCTGACTGGTTATACTTTCTCATTCACCGCCTTTGTTGGGCTGACATCGTTGATTGGGATCGTTGTTAATAACTCCATTATTCTGGTCGACATGGCAAACCAACAACGTGAACAAGGCTGTTCAGTTCAAGAAGCAATTATTCATTCTGGTGTGAGTCGTTTAAGTCCTATTCTACTAACGACGATGACAACTATTGGTGGCTTACTGCCATTAACCTTACAAAATTCGACGATGTGGTCGCCAATGGGCTGGGCCATTATCTCCGGGTTACTTCTGTCAACGCTATTAACCTTGTTTGTGGTTCCTGTTCTTTATCAGTGGTTTACCAGCAAACACATAACCTCAAGTGAAGCTGACTGCTTTTAACGTCTAACCATCTTCACAAGGGATTTTCAGAGCGGCTGATTTGCATGAAATAGATTATTGGTCGTAAAAAAACGGTGCCCCTTACAAGGCACCGTTTTTTTGAATAATTTGCTGGCTGGGTGGAACTGTGCAGACTGGCTTTACACCAGTTCGAATCGTTTTAATTCCTTTCCATCTCTGACTATCGTTTCCGTGAACATGTCCAGTGGACGAATCCAGATACCTTCTTCACCGTACAACGCTTTATAAACAACGTACTCCTCCATGGTTTCACTGTGCTTTGCAACCTCTAACACATTGTACAGGTTACCTTTGAAGTGCTTATAAATACCTTTCTTGATACTCATAATAGTCCTCTGCGTACTTGCTGACGAAATTTGTATTGACGCGCTGAATTCCAGTGCTCAGATCGGTCATTCATTACGACCAGATCGTTTTAACAATGTGGTCAATTTATAATCTAAGTGTAATGTAAAAATCGCAAATTTCACGACTTAAGTTGGAAAATAATCCTTTATAAAACAAACAATTTTTTTGCTACAAACTGATAACCAGACCGTTTCAATCCAGTAAACTATTCACAAAAGGTTGTCGGTCTTTGTCGCTAAAATTTTACGGGATCATATGACCCAGTTTTTGTCTCTTCGTTGAGATATATTTTTCATTTGCTTCATTGTGACCCGTAATAATAGCGGTTCTGTTCACGTCAAATCCCATATCTTCCAACGCTTTTACTTTTCTGGGATTATTCGTAAGCAGGTTTATCTTTTGTACGCCCAGATGATCCAGCATCGTTTTGCATAAATCATAGTTACGTAAGTCACTATCAAAACCTAAATGAATATTAGCGTCTACTGTATCTTTACCTTCATCCTGAAGTTTATACGCTTTGATTTTGTTGATAAGCCCGATACCACGGCCTTCCTGCCGAAGATAAAGCAAAATACCTGAGCCATTGTTCGCAATATCCTGTAATGCCTTTTCAAGTTGCGGCCCACAATCACAACGAAGGCTGAATAACGCATCCCCGGTCAGACATTCAGAATGAATACGCATCATGACGGGCTCATCCTTTGTCCATTCTCCAAAGGTCATTGCTACATGCTCCTTGTTCGAGGATTCCTCAGTAAAGCCATGAAGCTGAAACGTACCAAATTTAGTTGGCAGGCGGGTGGAAGCATGAAATTTAACCATGTATTGCTCTCATTGTGCGCTAGTTGTTCATAGCCGATGACAGAGCGATAAGGCAATCTGACTATGCCAACGGCCAGTCAGGTAAGCACCGATTGCTCACCTGACTATAAGCATAGTAAAGGTTTAGACAGAGTAGTCAGCTATCTGTCTATATCGGATTATACCCCTGTCACAGGACGTATCCGGTAAAAAACGGCATACAGTACTGGCAATACGATTAAAGTCAACACTGTCGCAAAACCCAGACCAAACGTGATGGTAACGGCCATTGAACTGAAGAACGCATCAAAGAACAGCGGTATCATGCCTAACATCGTGGTGATTGCAGCCATAGAAACCGGACGGACTCGACTAACAGAAGCATCAACCAACGCCTGATAAGCCGATTCTGCATTATCACTTTCCAGCTTTATCTGCTCGACCAACACAATACCATTTTTGATAATCATGCCACTCAGACTTAACATGCCCAGTAACGCCATGAACCCAAACGGCGCATCAATGGCGAGTAAACCAGCACTAATACCAATGACTGATAATGGCACCGTTAGCCAGATAACTACTGGCTGACGCACACTGTTGAACAAAAACAGGGTAATTAAGAACATCACCAGAATGCCCATAGGTAACGATGCGAACAAAGCCTGACGCGCATCATTCGATGATTCATATTCACCACCCCACTCCAACTGATAACCGTCCGGCAGCGGAATGGCTTCAACCTGTGGTTTCAGACGTTTAAATATGGTGTCAGCCGTTTGCGGGCTCAACGGCACTGGTTCTGCCAGTACAGAGATATTCCGTCGTCTGTCCCGACGCATGATCAACGGGTCGTGCCATGCAGTCTCAAACTCAGAGACGACCTGAGAAATCGGCACATACGTGCGGTATTCAGGACTCCAGACCTGCAAATCATTAATGCTGGAAGGATTTAATCGTTCATCGTCTGGAGAGCGCAATACCATAGGAAGCAAATCTGAATGTTCCCGGTACATTGAATTCAGTCGTTTACCGCTAAAACCAATCAACAACGTATCATCAAGATTCTGTTTCGAAATACCCGCTTTGCGAGCCTGAGATTCTAATAAATGAGGAACGATCACTTTGGCTTGTTCTTGCCAGTCATGTCGAATGCTGTCAGTCCACGGATCACTTTTAAAGATGTCCATGGTTTGCTGGGCCAGGCCACGCAACACGTCAGGGTCCGGGCCGGAAAAACGAGCTTCAATTTTTGCCGTAGGTGCTGGGCCATTTTCCATTTTCTGCACCTTGTATTTAGCTTCTGGATGCTCATTGCGTAGCAAGGCTACGGTTTTAACCATCGCCTCTTCCTGACTTTCCAGATCATTGGTTTCCACAATCAACTGACCGTAGTTGCCATAGCCTTTCTCCGGGTTATAGGTCAGCACAAATCGTTGCGCTCCCTGTCCCATAACAGTCGTGACTTGTTTTACTTCATCCAACTCACTCACAGAGTTTTCCAGCGTGGAAATCTCACTTTGCATGGAGCGAATATCGTGGCTGGACGGTAACCAGTAATCCACAAAATAGATCGGCGTGGTGGAAGCCGGGAAGAAGACTTGTTTCACATGACCAAATCCCATCACAGCAGCAACCAGAGCTGCCAGCACCAGGCTGATAGTGACAACACGATTACGTAAACTCCAGGCTAACAACCCTTTATAGATAGTGAACAATGCACCCTGATAAGGATCGGTAATTTCTTCTCCACCTTTTGGGTCTTTGAAAAACAAATGACAAAAGAATGGCGTCAACGTAATTGCGGTGATCCAGCTTAACAACAACGAAATGGCTAATACCCAGAATAATGAGCCGACAAATTCACCGGTAGAATCACTCGACAGACCAATCGGAGCAAATGCAGTAATTGCTATAATTGTTGCGCCTAACAGTGGCCATTTTGTGTGGGTTACAATAGATTTAGCCGAATTCAGAACACTCTGGCCCCGTTGCATCCCGACTAACACGCCTTCCGTGATCACAATCGCATTATCCACCAGCATACCGAGAGCGATAATCAATGCTCCCAGTGAGATCAATTGCAGATTGATATCAGCAATACTCATAACGATAAAGGTGCCAAGAATCGTGAGTAACAGGTTGATACCCATCAAAACACCACTCTTGAATCCCATGAAAAACAACAGGACAGCAATCACGACGACAATCGCAGCAACCAGATTCCACAAGAATGCATTGACGGATTTCTTCACCAGTTCAGGCTGGTTATAGATGGTATGGATGTTAATGCCAATGGGCCGCTCGCTTTCCAACTCTTCCATTTTTAACGCGACTGCATGACCGACATCGACCACATTGACATTTGACGCAAAGGAAATACCCAGCGTTAACGCAGAATTGCCCTGGAATCGATAAACTTTTGAAGGTAACTCTTCATAACCACGACGGATCTCTGCAACGTCTTTCAAGTACAACAGACGATCGCTGCCACTGTCACTGATTAATAAATGCTGCAAATCAGACAGATTCTGGTATTCACCAGTTGGTGCTATACGAATTGTTTCTGTGCCGGTAAACACTTTTCCGGCATTACTGACAACATTATGCTGATTAATCAGATTGATGATTTGCTCAATGCTGATACCCAAATTAGCCAGTTTTTGACGGGAAATTTCAATATAGATATGTTCACCAATATCACCGTCAACCTGGACTTTTTTCACGCCATCAACCAATACCAGTTCCCGGCGCAACAGGTCCAGATAATCTGTAATTTCTTTGTTCGTGAAATTGTCGCCAGTCACACCGTACAAAATGCCGTAAACATCACCAAAATCATCAATAACATCCGGTGTCATTGCACCAGAAGGCAAATCTTTTCGAGTGTCATTCACCTTTCGGCGAAGTTCATCCCAGATTTGCTTTAAGTCATCTTTGCGATACTTATTGCCCATCTGAACAATAATTTGCGACAAGCCATTAGAGTTGATCGATGTGATGTCTTTTACATATTCCAGTTGCTGAATAGCGTCTTCCAACTGAAGCGTAACTTCTTCCTCAACCTGTTCTGGTGATGCACCCGGATAGGCCGTGATAACCAGCGCCGTTTTCAAAGTGAATTCAGGGAATTCCAACTGTCCTAGTTTCGTGAATGAAAACATACCGCCAAGTAACAGCAATAACGTGAACGTTGCGCTGATTACTCTGTTTTTAATCGAGTATTCAGCAATATTCACAGGCCACGCTCCTTCTTCAATGGTTTGACTGTTTGTCCATCTGTTAATAAGTGCATACCGGCCAGAACAACCTGATCACCGGCTTGCAAACCATCAATAATTTGAATACCACCATCAATGACATTACCCAGTGTAACGTTAACCTTATTCACCTTGCCCGAGTCCACATCATAGCGCCAGACGAAGCTGCCTTTGCTGCCATCCGCCGTTACAACAGCCTGAGGGTCAACTAAAAGATGATTACGTTTTTCTTCTCGTAGAATTTTGCTCAGATTCATTTGCACCGTAGCCGTCATGCCAGGCAAAATCAGTAAGTCCTCAGGACGCTCCATCATGAAGGTCACATCATACGTTTGAGAGCCCGGGTTAGCTTGAGCGGAGTATTCCTTGTATGTTGCTGGAAAGGATTTATCAGTAATTGATGCAAATGTTACTTCAGGGCGGTAGCTGGATTGGCCAGCATCTTTGCGCACATTGGCGACAATTTTTTCAGGCATCTGAATCACGATTTCTATCATGTCTTCACCCTGAAGAGTAACGATAGACTGTTTAGCGGTAACGGACTGAAAATTATCAACCAGTACATTACTAACCACGCCATCAAATGGTGCTCGAATCACACTGTAAGACAGATTATTACGCGCTTTATCCAGCCGTGATTCTGCTTCTACTTTGCGCGTTCTGGCCTGATCATAGGCGGAACGTGACACCAGCTTTTGTTCATAGATCGAATTAATCCGCTGGTACTCCGCTTCAGCAAATTCATAATCTGCTTTTGAGTTTTTCAAATCCTGTTGCAAATCGTTGTCATCAAGCCGTGCGATTAATTGTCCTTTCGTTACACGTTCGCCACTCAACACTGGTCGTTCATTTAATTCACCATTAATACGAAACGACAGTTCAGAGACTTTGGCTGCCGCCACTGTTCCTGGGAATTCACGGATTTCAGGATTCTGATTGGACAAAACGGTGGTTAGTTTAACTGGCCGAACATGCTGTTTTTGAATCTTGACGACTTCTTCGTTACAGCCTGAGAGAACAAATATGCTGGATAATAAAAGTGGAAACAATGCGCGCATGTTAAGACTCCCCTTCATGCTGTGGTACTTCTTCGGATTGATAACGTTGTTTATTTTTCGCCAGTTCATCGAACCGAGTCTTAAAAATATCTTCTGTGATTGACTGTAGTTGCTGCAACGACTCTATGGTCTGCTCCAATTTTTCAGGCGGGTATTCAGCCAACAATAAATCCGTTGCAAAATCCCGACGTCGTTTAATTTCTTCAAAAATCACTCGCCCTTTCTCGGTAATGCTGACCAGCTTTGCTCGCTGGTGATATGGATTATCACTGGTGGCCAGATAACCTTCTTTAACCAGGTCATTTGTTAACCGGGTAACATTTTGACGAGTTAAACCCATGTCTTTGGCAATATGTGCCGCTGGCATTGGTTGCTGTGCTCTGTCGAGAACGTCTAACACACGCCAACGTGAACTGTTAATGGGCAAATCATCGGTTAGCCAGTCGCCTTTTTCTTCCAACAACGCATTTAACTGAAAAATCATTCGAGCTAGTTCTGAGAATCGCATGGTCATCCTGATGGTCAATGAATTACCACACATTATGTCAACTAACTTACACAATGACACCTTGAAGACAAATTGACATTTCAGTGACAAATTAAAAAGTGGCAAGTAACGAGTACATCCATGCTTTAAAACCACTTTTCTACTTGACCCGGATTAAGGAAATTGGAATGCTTCGACATCGGCAAATCGAATCATAGAGAAAACATTCAGGTGAGTAATGTGACAAAAGCAATCATAGTGTTTGGTAGTTCAAGACGAGATGGCAATACCGGGCAAGCCGCAGATTATCTGGCAAGTTTACTTTCATGTAATGTGATAGATGTCGGTGCAGCAAATATTACTCCCTATGATTACCAACATCGCAATCAGGATGATGAATTCATGCCCATCATGAAACGCATTATTGAGCATGAGATTATTATCTTTGCCTCACCGATCTACTGGTATTCCATGAGTGCGCAACTCAAAACCTTTGTCGACCGATTTACTGATTTACTATCAATTGATAAAGATACAGGGCGTGAACTACGAGGACGTAAAACAATCGTTCTGTCCACAGGTGCAGAACCTGTGGTTGCAGATTGCTTTGTGGAAACATTCAAAAAGACATTCCATTATCTCGGCATTCCATTGATGCACGATGAGTATGTGATTTGTTTACCTGACTTCTCAGTAGCAGAACACGGTCAGCAACTACGACAACTGGCCGAAAAGATATCGTCCATTTAACGCCACATGGCTCGCGAGCGGTTTAACTGAGCACGTTTTCTCAACGCGACCATTGAGAATGCTAACAAAATGAAAAGGCTCATTTGAACAGCGTTGACGCTAAGCTCCTGCTCAACGTTCTGTGTAACCGGGTAATGGAATGCGAGCCCGGCGAAGCCCATACCGGATAATTCCCAACCAATAAACATCCATAAAAATAATGAGTTGATCAGTGAACCATAAACAAATGGACGAAAGTGCCGAGTATCAGACATCAATCCACCTACCAATCCCCCCAGTACAAAGATGCCAGGCAAAATCAGTAGCAAACGCTCAACCCAGTTATAAATCGTATCAGCACGATAGGAAAAAACCTCGTGCAACCATCCCTGAAGAGGAGAAGCCGCTAACCAGATTGTCATCTGATAAGCGGCTTCAGTAAAAGAAAACAGTCGGTGCGAAATATCCAATGCGAATCCTGCCACTACACCAAAAATAAAAGCAAAAACCGGTTTCGATACCATTCTGGTCATAGTGTTTAATTCCACACGAGCTGTTAAATTTTAAACAATGCCCCATATAGGAGCATTATTCTTACTTAGATTTCAACATTTTATTTTCACTCGCCGGATTTGCACCATGATCTGCATCAGCTCTGATCGCCTGAAGTACAGAAAGTTTGCCATCAATATGATGAGAAATCGTTAATCCCAGAATATCTGCAATCAACGGATAAATATGAATGTTTTCGAATGCAGCTATGCGCGTTTCATCGACAAAAGCAGGGCCTGATGCTAAGAATAAACCGCCCATATCCTGAACTGTGCGAGGATCAAACCCATGAGTACCACGATTCACCGAACCATGCGGTTTGCCCCGACCAAACATATATGGTGGTACGGTTTCTAATATAATATCTGGAATACCCGGCGAGTTATCATAATGCCAGTAGTCAGGCATGGTTTCGCGGGTAAATACATTGAATCGATTGTTCGCAATCTTCTTAAATCGCTGAGCAATTTTATTCAAACTCTTCTTCGATGTTCCTTTGTAATAGATCAACACATGTGGATTGCCCGTGATGACCTTGAAATTCCGATTCAGTGCCGGTAAATCATCCTGAGTAATTAATTTACTGGTTTTCGTTAATGCCATCCCGTGGTCAGACACAATCACCAGATTCACATTGTTTATATTTGCCTTCTCCATGCCAGTCATTAAACGGCCAATCATTTGATCAACATAATTTACTGCCTGTGCTAACTCCGGAGAATCCGGCCCATATTCATGACCTTTCGTATCAACCAGAGAAAAATATCCTGTGATAAAACGAGGTTTACTTTCCTTCGGCATGTTTAACCATGTCAGAATCTGATCAATACGTTCATGATAAGGCTTCTGCTTATCATAAGGATAAAACCAACTCGGTTTTCGTCCCTGAATCAAGGCGTCTGATTCTGGCCAGAAATACGTTGCAGCTTTTACGCCCTGCTGTTCCGCCAGAGTCCATAATGGCGTCCCCTTAATCCAGCTACCGTCCTTAGCGCCCATTCCAATACGATAAATCTGGTCACGCTCGCGATCGTAAAACTTGTTGTGAATGATGCCGTGATTAACCGGATATTGTCCGGTTACTATAGAAAGGTGATTAGGAAATGTTTTTGAGGGATAAACAGGCGTTAAAGCATCCGCCCGAACACCTTGTTGCGCCAGTTTATTCAAATAAGGAGGCGCGTACTTTTCAAGATAATCATGACGAAATCCATCAATTGAGATCAAAACCACAGTCTGTGGTTCTGGCTTTTGCTCCACACTGACAGCCGACACTGGGTCACTCATCAGTAGAAATACAACAGTTAAAAACAATCCTCGCGAGACACGAAGCCAATCAGTCATCATTCCCCCTGGTGATTCAACTATCATAACCATGCTCTGGCTCGTGCAGGCATGACGTTGATAGTTGCATCCTGATAATGATTAATCCAGTACAGTGGTTAATCCAAATAAAATTCGCAGGTGAGATTAACTTATTTAGCCTTCGTTAATAAACGGCTATTCATTATTTTTTAATAACCCGTTGTGTTCTGGCTTATCCACCAGTTAGCCGTCTCACCTCCTGAGCATACTGTCTTGCTAGAGCAGCCCCTTCTTCATCACCCATTTGTAGAAATCGATTTCTTGCCTGAGTTAACGAAGCAAGTGCTTCCGTATATAAACCGAGCGTAACCTGACTCTGTCCCAAATTCAGCAAGCTGTACGCCAACTGATCAGGTTGATGCTGTTCTGCGGCAGCTTGTGCTGACTGCTCATAATAATGTGCCGCTTGCTCCGGATTATTTTGCTGCTGATAGATATGGCCCAATTCGTTGTATAGCATGCCAAGATGTTCGTTTACACCAGCTGATTCTGACAAATCTATCGCTTGCAGGTAATACTGTTCAGCAGCACCGGCTTTGCCTGCTAATTGAGACACATTACCCAGCGCCGCCAGTTGACTCGACATGCCTGCAACATCATTCAAGTCTTTACTCAATTGAAACGCCTGATGAAACCATGTCTCGGCCTGCACAAGGTTACTTTGTGACAGGTATAAAGCACCCAACTCACTCGAAAGACTGGCCGACATATCAGCATAATTTTGTTGCGAGGAAATTTGTAAAGCCTGCATCAAATGCCTTTCAGCCTGAGAGAAATCACCCTGAACATGATACAGATTGCCAAGGTTTGCCAGATTTGTCGCCGTTGCGGTTAAATCATGATTCGTTGTTCCATATTGAATACCTTGTTGATACGCCCTTTCTGCGGCCTGAAAGTTATCCTCGGCCATATATAAGTTACCCAGATTTGCATAGAGCATCGTCATACCATCAGCTTCTCCGGCAACTTCCATCGTATTTATTGCCTGCCGATAATAATCTTCAGCTAATTCAGGCTCGCCCGCCAGTTCATACGTTTTTGCAAGATTGGCATACTGATTCGCCATACCTCTCGCGTCACCATTCTCCTCACTTAATGATAAGCCCTGGCGAAACAATTGTTCTGCCTGCTCAGATTCATCGTTATACAAATACAAATGACCTAATTCATTAACCAGCGCCATTGTCTGGCCATTGTTTCCCAGCTTCTTACTCAGATCGATAGCCTCGTTATACAAGCGTTCAGCCTGATAGATTTTCCCTTCGTCAGCCAGCTCGCTTGCCTGTTCACTTAAATCCTGAACTTGTTGTGCCATCTGTTTATTTTGCTGATTTCCCTGATGTTGACCATTTTGTCCTGGACTTTGTTCATCAGGTTGTTGGTTTGCATAGAATTCGTTAAACGGCTCGTCTTCAAATGAGTCTTGTGGATTGATCGTCTCATCTTCCGAAGAGGTATTTGTTTCGCCAGCCGAAAGGTCTTCAGATAAACCTTCATCAGGCTGATTAGCCGCTGCATATTCATTATCTGTACTAGTCAGCTCACCATCTTGCTGATAGCTTGCTGATTGCGAACTACTCGATTTAACACTGCTGGTTGACACATCAGCCATTAACATCGCATCGGATTCAGATAACGAAGCGGTGTATTTATGGCTACTATAATAAGTATCTTCTGATTCCAACGTTGAAGGAGAATCTGGTTGAATCTCATCCTGATTCGTCGCATCCACTATCTGTGTCTCCTCATCCAGGATATCCGCCAGAGAGGATTGCGCGTCTTCGTTTCCCTGATCCAGCGTTAACGCTTTTTGAAAATGTGATTTTGCTGTGGACTGGCTATTCGCCATTGCCAGTTTTCCACTCAGTAAATAAGTGTTCGATGCTTCAGCATTAAATCGCTTTAACTGCTTAGCTTCCAGTTTGCTTGCTACGTCGAACAACACCGCACTGGCTGCTTTAAAATCACCTTTCGCAGCCTGCTGTAAGGCCATTGTTTTTTGCTCACTGTCTGGTTGCCTTGCCAATGCTTTTAACGACTCAGTTAACGCAGTCACCACACTCTTCTGATCGCTGTGAAGATGACTGACTTGAGACAACGCCTGCTGCAACAACTGCTGATTTGTCGTTTCAGACTTCAATAAAGATTGGTAAAAAGGAAATGAAATGATGAGGGAAACAACGAATGTCAATGACAACACCAACATCCGTTTTAATTTACTGTCGCCCTGTTCTGCGAATTTTCCAACAAGAAAAAACAATAGACTGGCAGCAATGAGTAGAAATCCAAATAACGGATCAACATTTACAGTAAATGATAGTGAAATCAGTGACAATTCGAGGAAGTCAGCAAGCTGTCGGACGGCACTTTCAATAAGTTGCTGTACTAACCCAGGCCCGGAAATAATAGTCACCCCCGGAACCAGCAAAGCCCAGGCGAGTGTAATGTGCGCCCCGGGTCTTATTTTCAACCAGATATCGACCAGACGATCCAGTTGAGATGTTAAATCAGGCTCTTTGCGAATAACATCATCCGTATAACTGACATTATTCTCTTGTTTGACGTTATCGTACTGAGACATAGCCACCTCTCTTTGCCAGAGTCTGTAAAAAGACCCTAATCACAACAAGAACAAATCGAGATTCGACTCCGTGAACTTTCAGAACACTAAAATCGACTCATATGAGGCAAACATCTCCTTACTGATGCCATACCCTAATCTACGCATAAAGTGACCACTTTTTCAACAATCAATAACAATTTAGAAACAATCATCTGGTATGTCTTCTTGATCTTCCTCAAAAAAACAAATGCGAATGATTTGCGTTAATACTTCTTTATTTTATAATTCCACTTGTACACATTAATAAATAATCGGATCTAAGTTACCGATAAATAAAACATATATTTTCTTACTCGCGTGGAATAATGATGAAAAAAACTTTATTAGCAGCATCTGTCGCCTTACTGTTAACAGGCAACAATGCCTGGGCAAACACAGAAACTGATGAATTAAGACGCATGATCGAGCAGCAACAACAGATGTTGGAAATGCTTAAACAACGCCTTGAAGAAACAGAGAAAAAACTGGAAAAAACAGCCCGACTTGAAAAACGAGTCAATGAAGCTGAAAAGCAAGCTCAAAAAAGTGCTGTATTAGAGCAACGTTTATCAGAAACAGAACAACGCCTTGAGTTAGCGGCTGAAGAAATCGAAAAATCCCAGACTGCAACTGCCTCACCGTTTATGAATACTTCTATCGGTGGCTATGGTGAACTTCACTACAATAATATCGAAGACGCAGAAAAAATTGACTTCCACCGTTTCGTACTTTTCCTAAATCACACATTCAGCGATACAACTCGCTTTTTCTCTGAGCTTGAAGTTGAACACTCACTGGCAGGCGAAGGTAAAGAAGGTGAAGTTGAAGTTGAACAGGCCTATATCGAACATGACCTGAACCAGGATTTCAGCATTAAAGCTGGTTTGTTCCTTGTGCCTGTAGGTATTCTGAACGAAACACACGAACCACCAACGTTTTATGGCGTTGAACGTAATCCAATTGAAAAGAACATCATTCCTTCAACCTGGTGGGAAGCAGGTGCAGGCTTCACATGGCGACCAGCGCCAGGCTGGGCTGTTGATACCGCGCTTCACAGTGGATTATCAACACCGCTGGACGGTAGCAAAGCATTCTTGATCCGAAGTGGTCGCCAAAAAGTATCTAACGCTAATGCCGATAGCCTGGCATTTACAGGTCGTTTGAAATTCACCGGTATTGAAGGTCTTGAATGGGCAACAACACTTCAGTACCAGGAAGATGTCGCTCAAGGTGAACTGGACAATGCTGTTGAAGCAACATTGTTCGAGACACACATTGCTTACAACACAGGCCCCTGGGGACTACGTGCAATGTACGCTCGCTGGGATCTGGATGGTTCTGAACCAGAATCATTTGGTCGAGATGAGCAGTCTGGTTTCTACATTGAACCAAGTTATCGTTTCTCTGATGAATTCGGCATCTTCGCCCGTTATAACGAATGGGATAACAATGCAGGTGACAGCAATGATACCGAAAAGCGTCAGTACAACATTGGCTTTAACTACTGGTTACATCCACGCGTAGTCTTTAAAGCTGATTGGGAAAACCGCGCTGGTGCGCAAAGTGGCGACGGCTTTAACCTTGGTGTTGGTTACCAGTTCTAACCAATATCCATTTTTTAGCACTGAAAGCAGGCATGCTTCTCAGGTCTGATGACCTTTGGAATGCCTGCTTTTCCGTTTTTAATAAACGACGTTTAGAGCGTATAGATAAGCGAGAACGTGATGTTTAAACGACTAATTCTTTCCATATTTTTGCTAACTGCTTTTTTTGCATTTGCACGCGGTACATATATGGAGCCCCTCGACTACATAAAACATGCATTCAATGGTCAGGCACCTTCAACCAGTACACTGTGGTTAACCGGTGATTTGAAAAGTAATATCAAGAAAGTATTAGGCCATGAATACAGAGGATTGCGTATCAAATACTGGAAAGCATCTGATAAAACAGTCTGGGTTTTAAACGAAATTGGCAAGGAAGAACCTATTACGGTTGGTATCACCATACAAGATCAAAAAATTAAGGATATTAAGGTACTTATCTACCGGGAAAGTCGCGGCGATGAAGTCAGACATCCGTTTTTCACTAAACAATTCTTTGACGCTACACTCAATGAACACTGGAAACTTGATCGGCATATTGATGGCATCACAGGCGCAACGCTATCCGTCAGAGCGCTCACTAAATTATCTCGAATGGCGCTGTTACTTGATCAAAAAGTAGCTGATAAATCCAGCTAATCACCGAAAACCGATGGTTACAGATACACCAGTACCTTTGACTGAGTTAATTTGCTTTATTGTAACCATCCATCAACTATCCAGGTGCTTTGACCTCACACCTTAATAATAAATTTTTATTAAACCTTCAGATTACGTAATAATTATTCATATATATCAATTTTAAATCCGTATTTTGTTCATTTTAGCGAATTAAATTTTAAGAGTTGCTATAATTCATAGACCAGCCGACAAATAAAAACGGAGCAACCCATTGAAAAGTGGACAATTAATAAGCTTATTGCTGACAGCTATCAGCTTGTTTTTTAGCTATTTTTCTTATGCCCATGATGACATTATCAGGCCCGTTGTTTCACGACTTTCAACAAGCGAAGGGCTTTCCCAGGGCGAAGTTTCACAACTATTAATTGATAAAAATGGGTTTCTATGGGTAGGGACTCAGGATGGTTTAAACCGTTATGACGGTTATACCATTCAGCGTATCAGCGGCCCGGACAACGCGTTCCGTCACGCTAACATAATAAAATTGTTTCAAGACTCCCGCGGCTATATCTGGATCAGCACCTTTGAGACCGGACTCTATCGACTGGCCCCATCAGATATGAGCGTCTCGCATGTCATTCCAATCGATAATTTGTCAGGGCTTGCCCAAAGCCGTTTTGTTCACGATGTTATTGAAGATGATAGAGGCAATATGTGGTTTGCCTTCGATAAGGAACTGCTTAAAGCCAGCTACCGCACACCTCAACTCATTCAAAAAGTCCACGAATTATCCTCCATCAACGATGAGCAACCGTTCATTCGACAAGTCACTATTCACGAAAACTTCGCTTTGCTGGCAACGTCCATTGGATTATATGTCGTTGATATCAATACCGGACAAGAGAAACAGATTCGTTATTCAAGCAAAGACAATTATCTGACACAAAACACTAAACAATTACTGAAGGGTAAAAACAATATTCTGTGGATTGGCACGGTCGATGGCTTGTTTTCCCTTCAACTCAATGACATTGCACCTTATATGGCAGGTACCGCCAGCATTCGTACAAAAAACTGGGATTTCTCCCGAAATATCTGGAAGATCATTGAAAATGATAACGAGCTGATGCTGGCCACTGATGCAGGTTTATATCATCTCGACATGTCGGACAAGCATTTCACTCACCTGTTCTGTTTACATCAAACCGTTTTTCGGGTCTCAGATATTAATATCGTTGACATGGTGCAAGACAAAACGGGAGGTTACTGGCTGGCTTCCGCAGCAGAAGGGGCTTATTTCTGGAATCCGTATACGACACTATTCAAAAATTATCAGGCACTCAGCAATCATGTTGACGATTCTTCCAACAAATTAAGTAATCAGATTGTATGGACCGTCGAACAGGAAAGTGATTCTTTGCTTTGGATTGGTACTGACAATGGACTGAATTTATTTGATATCAATACCGGTAAGGCAACCCGATATCTGTACGAAGAAAATCTTAAAGCACGAGACAAACATGTCAGCGTCTTCGAAATTACGCGTGGTGATGGTCCCTGGCTATGGTTAACTACGCTCCAGGGGTTAATGCGCTTTAATACCGAAACCTTCCGTGTTGAGCCAATACCAATAAAAAACCAGAGTATTCACGTTGATTTCAGCAATGTCTGGCAGACTATTCGTCATCCATCAGGCGATATCTGGTTTATTAATGAACGCGGCTTTTACTCATGGTCGCCTGAGACTCAAACTCTCACCTTTCATGAAAAACTGACGGAAAGCTTCCACATCGATATCTCAACCTCACTCCTGGGATTTTTTCCAAAGTCCAACGATGAAATTATGGTTGGTCAAACAGGGGAGTTATGGCGATACAACATACATACTGGTGCTAAGACACTACTATACAAACTCCCTATCGCTGACTATAGAAACTTATCATCACCTGATTCATGGGTTGTTGATAAATTTGGCACGCTTTGGGTTTCTTTTCTATTTGAAGGAATTGTTGGTCTGGATCTGTTAAATGATGAAGTGATTGCTCATCTTAATAGCAAAAACAGATTGCCTAATAACTCTGTCTGGCAGCTATTAAATGGACCGGAAGGTGATGTATGGATGAGCTCACACGCTGGTATTCTGCGGATGAATCCAGCGAACTTTCATGTTGAAGTTTTTACAACAGAAGATGGACTGGATACTAACGAATTTAATCAGGGTGCAGGCACCGTTTTAAAAGACGGGCAAATAATTTTTGGCTCTGTCCGGGGATTTACTCTATTTGATCCTAATGCGATTAAAGAGCGTCAGTCTGTGCCACAACAGGTTACTATCACCAACATTGATTTATTGTCCCGTGAAGTTCAACGCTCTTATAGTTCACTCAATGATCAACGTATTCAACTATCCCACGATGACTTTGGCTTACGCATCAACTTTTCAACGCTGAACTATGGCGGTCACCATAAAATCAAATACTTGTACCAGTTGCAAGGTGACGAGACCATCAATTATCCCGAGAGTGAAACGAATAATATTCTGATACCAAAATTGTCGCCGGGTCAGTATCAATTTAGCGTCAGTGCATTAGATTTACGTTCAGGTTTACTCAGTGAGCCAGCAATGTTGTCGATCTCTGTTGCTCATGCGGCCTGGCTATCACCGCTTGCAATGAGTAGCTATGCGCTGTTTGTTTTTGCCTCCTGTATGTTGATCATTCTGCGAAGAATGCATCAGCGCAAACAAATGATTAAGGCGCATGAAGAAATAAAGTCCAGTGAAGAACGCCTCAAACTGGCTCTTCGAAGCAGCGAAAGCGGCGTCTGGGATTACGATGTGCCGCAGGATCAACTCTATGAGCCGAGAATTCACCAGGACTTGAAACGCTCTGAAATCAAAATCCCTATCCACTTCAATCAACACATGGAACTGATACATCCGCACGACAGAGCGGAGTTTACCAACAAATGGGAAGCATTCATTAATTCAGACATCCCGACATTTGAATGCAACTACCGGTTAGAAAACCATGACGGACACTGGCTTTGGTATCGTGATCTTGGCAAAGTCGTAAAGCGTGATGATTCCGGTTTTCCTGAACGTATTACTGGCACCTACACCAATATTACGGAAAAAGAGCTGAATAAAGAGCAGGCCCAACTCTTTGGCGAAGCCTTTCAAAAAACGCGAGATGGTGTATTGATACTGGATCATCAGTTCCATCCCATTGCAGCCAATAAGTCTTTTTACCAGTTATTCCATACCACTGAGGAACGACTATTTACCAATCCCTGGCATGCAATCACCGTCTCAGATACGACCCTCGAGGATTTCAGACGGTTGCTTATAAAGCTGGATATTAATGAGCACTGGCAAGGTGAAAAGACGATATCGACACCAGACAATCCAGAAATACCCGTATTGGTTAATATCAACTCTTTTTCTGAATCGACAAAAAGTCATCGGTACTATGTTGTCGTTGTCACGGATATAACAAAGCAAAAAGAAGCAGAGGCTACGTTACGGCGAATGGCCAGTTATGACCCACTGACATCACTCCCTAACCGTACATTGTTGATGGACCGGGTGAATCACGCAATTGACCGAGCCAAGCGCTATAAACTGTCGATATGCCTGTTTTTCCTTGATTTGGACCGCTTCAAACAGGTGAATGATTCTCTCGGTCACGAAGCAGGCGACACACTACTAAAAGAAGTAGCAAATCGGCTCACCCAGTGCTTACGTGCCGATGACACTGTCGCACGACTTGGCGGTGACGAATTTGTGATTCTGTTAGAACAATTCAGTTCAACCGACGATCTGAGCAATATCGCTAAGAAAATTATTAATGCGATTGATACGCCAATCACTATTGATGGCCAGCAAATGAGTGTGTCTACCAGCATAGGTATTTCGGTTTATCCTTATGACGCCTCCACCGCCACAGACTTGCTGAAAAATGCGGATCTGGCGATGTACCATGCAAAAGAGCAAGGGCGTAATAACTTCCAGTTTTTCACTCATTCAATGAATGAAAAAGCCAAGCTTAAATTGCTTCGAGAGTATCAACTCAAACAAGCTCAGGCGTTGGATCAATTCGTTAACTACTATCAACCCATTGTGGATGCAGTGTCAGGAAAAATTGTTGGACTGGAATTATTGCTTCGATGGTTTGATGACGGAAAAATGATTTCACCCGCTGAATTTATCCCTTTAGCGGAAGAGATTGGCCTGATCGTATCAATGACAGAAAATGCAATGAAACGAGGGCTTTCCGATTTATCGGGCTGGCTGGAAACAGATGACAGTCTTTTCATTTCCATCAATTTATCGCTACGTCACATTGAAGATGAACGTCTCATCCCGTGTATTATCGAAACTTTGAAAGAAACCAATACCCGGGTTGAAAACTTGCATTTCGAAATCACTGAAAGCATGTTGATGAAAGACAAGGAAAAAGCTTTAACAGTCATGAACAAAATTAAAGACATGGGTATTAGCCTTGCACTGGATGACTTTGGTACTGGCTATTCATCACTGCAATACATTAAGTCTTTCCCAATTGATATCATCAAGATAGACAGAAGCTTTGTGAACGACATTGGTGTTGATAAAAATGACGAAGCGATTATTGATGCGATTCTCGCGATTGCGGATACACTCAACTTGCAATGCATAGCAGAAGGTGTTGAAACCAGAGAACAACAACAGTATCTGGTTAATCAGGGGTGCAAATTGATTCAGGGATATCTTTACTCTCGTCCGGTTCAGGGGGCAGAAGTTCCTCGATTACTGATGCAACGTGATTTGCTTCATCCTACAGGTCAGCACACAGACAATGCGGCTCATAATATCAATGGTCAGATCTCAAGGTAGGAAAACACAATACGTATACATTACGCTTTGCGAACAAGTCAGTTTAGTGAAGTATCAGATGGCAAATAGTGAAGAAGACAGGAAGGCCCCACCCTACCTGTCTTCTTGATTTTTAATTCCTATGTCAAGAAATCTGCCTTATCGGCTTTCCTGAGCTTATTTAACGACATAACCCTACACCCACTGTATCTTTATGTCATTTATGCATTAATGTAACTATCCGTTCATATGCGCTCCCTGAACGATTGACTGCATAACATGATCGTTTGATAAAGCTCGTTACAAACCAACGACATATTCCCGACGATAAATCCATTAATCTGAAATCCATTTTTTCCATTTCTAGTTATTACAGATTTTACATTCCCCTCAAACGAGGTAATTAATCATTCCACGCAGCTTAAGATAAGTCAACAATTAAGGTACTTAAATATAACAAGGGCTTAACTGCAAGTACCTAATTATGTTTTACCTCATCCTCAGTAAGATAACGCCATTCACCTGGCGCTAAGTCTTGATCAAGAACAATAGAACCTACACGCTCCCTATGCAGTGCAACCACATGATTACCAACCGCTGCAAACATTCTCTTTACCTGATGGTATCGACCTTCATAAATCGTTAATCGAACTTCAGTATCCGAAACAACATCCAGATCCGCAGGTCGTGTCGGCTTATCCTCGCCTTGCAACATGATACCTTCACGGAACAATTCCGCTTCATTACCAGCCAATGGCCTGTCGAGAGTAACGTAATAAACCTTAGCACAGCGTTTAGAAGGTGCCATCATTTCATGTAACCATTGACCATCGTCAGTCAGTAACAGCAATCCTGTTGTATCAACATCCAGGCGTCCGACTATTTTTATCGGTTCTACCCGGTCATCATCAATAAGTAAATGTACGGGAATATGACCACCATCAGCTGAATTAGAACAAATAGCGCCTTCCGGTTTGTTCAACATGATGTAACGAGTTGCCAATGGACGAATAATACGATCATCAAATGCCACTTCATCCGATTCCTGCACATGGAACGCTGCATTCTTACAGACATCGTCATTAATGGTGATTCGTTGTTCTTTGATAAGTTTTTTGACCTGACTACGAGTGAGTTCAAGGCTATGGGCAAGGTATTTATCAAGGCGCATTGGGTTGTTCTCTGAATCGAAATAACCGACGCATCATACGTGTTTAGAGTAAGAAAAAACATCTGACACTGAGAATATCCTAATCGACAAAATAAGAAGCCTGGTTGAATTCAGCAAATAAAAAAGAAGGCGTACAAATGCACACCTTCTTTTTCCTGAATAACTATTTAAATCAGCTTTAATCCGCGACAACCTGTCGTCCACGTTCTGTCAATGAACTAGATCGACCGCTTTTTCTGCTGAATAAATGAAGAATCCTCGACTTGTGTTAAATTTCTGTAATCTCGCACAATCAAGTCACTGATAGCATCTATCGGGATTCCATCCCGAATCGTGATCCAGTTAACCTCAACCGCTTCAACCAAACGTCGGTGAATCGCTTTGCGGATCAAATCTTCATTTATATCAGGCACGGTACCAGTTAGCAGGTAGATACTTGTGGTATCTAACAATGTTGCAAGCAACTCCAACTGATCAATCGTTACCTGACTTCGTCCCGTAAAATAATGTCCAACAGCACCTCGGGTTGTTACACCAAAGGTCTCTAAAAGGTCCTCCTGAATCAATCCGGACTTTTTCATGATTCGCTCGGCCCGTATTGCCCAATCAGGCTTTTTCGTTCTGTTACCCATGGATATTTCTCTTCATTAACCAGGTAAATACCTGATGAAATTTAACCAGCCGCTTTACTTTCTTTAATTATTAGCGACCCAACACCCCAAACACTAAAGTAATTTTAATATTGACACCAAAAGATACTATTTGTATCCTTCAACTCTATATTTACTACATAATAATAATATTAGTATCTTTTAAACTCGTAAACTTTTATTTTTGGCGTAATGAGCTTCAAGCAAATTACATATTGCTCAAATAAATAGCAAGGGAAGTATATAACAATGACTACTGGTCGCGGCATCATGAAAACGCCTGGTTCAAAAGAGAATCAACGGCTAACAGCTTGGCTTAAGTCTAAACGTCTGGAACGCGGACTAACAATGCGTGGATTAGCCCAACGTCTGGATGTACATTACTCTTACATTGGTAAAGTTGAGTATCAAAAACGACGTTTAGACGTTATCGAATATGTCAGATATTGTCAGGCTTTAAGAGTTGACCCCATTGACGGCATCATGGCTGCTGAAAATAAATTAGAAGATACCAAAGAAGAGTCCTGATTAATCAGGACTTTTTTGTAGTAGCCTCAAAAAGGCTGACAATAAACCGTCCTCACAATTTAATGGCTTGTTGTCAGCCTGAACTCAATCCCCAGTAAATCTGATACCATTTCCTCCCTCTCTAAATCAGCCTGAATTAATGGATGACCTCTCAATGCCTCAGCATCAATATTCAGCTCCAGCGCATCTACCGATACTCGGGTGGAAAAATGAGGGATCACCGATAGCTGACGGCGTTGATTTAACAGCACTGATAATCTCAGTATCCTCGCCAGATATTTTAGTGGACGCTGCTTAATCGTTGAAAACTCCGGCATCGCTGTGAGTAAACTGCGTTTACGCTGCGCACCAACCAACCAGGCCAAAGCTTCTTGTTCTTCTTTATTAAACCCAGGCAAATACGACTCACTCAAAATATAATAGCCGTGGCGATGATAGCCTTTGGTATTAATATTGAATCCGGTTTCATGCAATCTGGCTGCCCAGCACAATAACCGTTGATCATGCCGCTTTAACTTCCAGACCGATTTCACTTCTTTGAATAACTTGATACAAAGCTGCTCAACATGTTCAGCATGATTGATATCAATGCCAAACCGGTCAGCGACATCATGAATTGTTCGCTCACGAACATCGCCATCAACCATCTGATCCATTTTTTCATAAATGACACCTTCGCGAAGTGCCGCTTCCGAAAACGCCATCTCATCTATCGACAACATTTCAAACAAGGCTATCAAGATGGACAATCCGGCACATAACACTGAGCGGCGATTCTCGTTCAAACCCGGTAAATCTATGTGTTCAACATGACCAAAACGAATCAATTTTTTCTGTAATGACTTCAATTCATCGAGTTGAATGACATCATTACTAACGACATCATCCTCTGACTTCATGGCCGCGATTAAGCGAAGTATCGCTTTAATCGTACCTGAGCAGCCTATCGTTTGTTTCCAGTCCCACCCTTCACTATTGAATCTGGCAGTAACTTGCTCAAGTTCCTGCTTCGCAGCGATAACGGCTTTATTAAACGCACTACGCGTAATCTCTCCCTCAGGGAAAAACTGACTGGTAAAACTCACACAACCCATATTCAAACTGGCCAGTGAATTAATAGCATGCCCTTCACCAACAATCAGTTCGGTGCTTCCGCCTCCAATATCAATGACCAGCCGCTGGCCATCATTTGCATTGGTATGGGAAACGCCCTGATAGATAAGACGCGCTTCTTCCTGACCGGATATCACTTCAATAGGAAATGGAAAAACTTCTTCTGCCCGAGAGAAAAATGCTTTTGCATTACCAACTTTCCTTAAGGTATACGTCGCAACGGCTCTGAAATTCTCTTTACGTAACTTACTCACCGTTGGCGCAAGAATTTCCAGAATATCAACGGCCCTATCGATCGCGCTCTCCGTCAAATTACCTTTCTTGTCGATACCCGATGCCAGACGAACACGGTATTTTTCACGATGAAGGATCTGAAAATGATTATTTACGATACGTCCGTAGACAAAATGGAAGCTGTTCGAGCCAATATCCAGTGCTGCAATATGATTGTCAGGCACGTCATTCATTGAATCGGAGGAATTATTTGATGTAGAAGTATTGAGTAAGTCAGACATTACACAACCAGTCCTTGTTGTGTAATGCTAGTAAAACGGGGAACCGGTATAGCAGTAGCCATGTTTCTAACTGTCATTAATATTCTCTTCTTCGGCCTGCATTTTTTCGTTTATAAGACGTTTTTCTTCTTCGGCCAGATATTCGTAAATAGCGATTTGTGACCGTATCTTACGACGATTTCCTCTCGGTACATAGCGATTATCTTGCTTTCTATTAATAACACGCGCCTTCGTTGTATCTTTAAAGTGTAGCTCCAGTATAGTTATTATGCGTTTTTTCAAATCCGGATCATAAATTGGACAACCAACTTCCACACGTTGGTCAATATTTCTCGTCATCCAGTCAGCCGATGAGATATAAACCTGTTTATCACCACCATTGTGGAATACTGCCACTCGAGGATGCTCAAGAAACTGATCAACGATTGAGATAATCCGAATATTTTTACTTAAATCTGCCACACCCGGCACTAATGAACACATACCGCGAACAATCGCTCTGATTTTAACGCCTGCTTTACTGGCAGCATAAAGACGATTGATCAGGCCTGTATCGACCAGGTTATTCACCTTAAATAAAATTTCAGCTTTCTTGCCTGCTTCTGCATTTGCAATTTCCTGATCAATGAGTTGATACAGTCGACGACGAGACGTTAGCGGTGAAACAATCAAATGATTGAATCGGAAACGTTTATAACTGTGTTCGATAAACGAAAAAACGTTTTCAACTTCCTGTGTAATTTCTTTATGACAGGTGAACAACGTAAAATCGGTATAAACACGGGCCGTCTTTTCATGGAAATTACCAGTACCAATATGGGCATACCTGACGACCTTCCCTTCTTCCATTCGGCTTACCAGACATAGCTTTGAATGCACTTTTAATGAACGAATACCGAATTCAACATGAATTCCGGCATCCTGCATCACTTTAGCCCACTCAATATTCGCCTCTTCGTCGAATCTTGCTCGCAATTCCACAACAACCGTTACTTGCTTACCATTTTTCACCGCTTCGATTAGTGAATTGATAATCTCTGAATTCTTTGCAACACGGTAAATATTGATTTTGATCGAGCTGACAGCCGGATCGTAAGAAGCTTGTCGAATAAAATCCGTGAAATGACGAAACTTATGATAGGGGTAATACAGAAGAATATCTTTCTCAGCAATTGCTGAAAATACTGTTTGATGACCATAAAACCCGGCACTATCAAGTGAGCCAATCTCTTTATGTTCCAGATACTTACGACCAACATTTGGGAAACCAATGAAATCCCGGAAGTTACGATAACGGACACTGGGAATCATATTGTCGATAGATTTCAGTTTCAGTTTCTTACGCAAAAACTTCATCATTTGACCTGGCATATTACGATCATATACCAGTCTGACGGGTTCTGCGGTTAACCGCTGCTTCAACCCCTTCGACATTTTTTCCAGCACGCCCTGATCGACTTCATCATCAAGGTCATACTGTGCATCACGGGTCATTTTGATCGAATATGCTTCAATCGTGTCGTATTCAAACAGTCCGGCAAAAATATCATCAAGACAATGCTCGATGACATCATCTAACATCAAAATATACTTCTCTTTGCGACTGCCTTCCGGTGGTAACTGAATGAATCTCGGTACTTCCTGAGGTATCTCAACGAAAGCGTATTGTGTATCGTCACCGTTCGCCATACACACCAGTAAGTAACTACTTTCATCTTCAATGCAGTCTTCTAAAACCACATGTTTCGACATAATAATTGGTGTGATATGTCGTAAGACCTGACGATTAAAATATCCTTTGATCCATGAAATCTGGAAAGATGACAATACATCAGAATCTTTCAATAAATGGATGTGATGACGTTTTAATGCATAGAAAACTTCTTCCGATACTTCTGAAAACCGGTCGGTTAACTTAGCAACTTTGGCATTGATTTGGTCCATCAATAATTCAGCTTCACTGCTTTCCTGCCCTTTTGACTGAGAAATAAGAATACGGCGACGGATATCTGCAACCCTGACCCGGAAAAACTCATCCAGATTAGATGAATAAATTCCAAGAAACCGGACTCGTTCAATTGGCGGCACTGTTGGATCAGCGGCTTCCTGTAATACACGTTCGTTAAATGATAACCAACTTAACTCTTTGTCCAGAAATATGGGATGCTCGCTCATACTTTCCTCAATTTATTGCTAACGGAAATATCAAAAACTTACTGATAAAACAAAAACATCTGATTATAAGATGCATTTATGACACTTTTCCGTGTTTTAAATCAAGCGATGATATTGTAATCAATCATCAGGCTATTCATCTTCATCACTTTCGTTATTTTCGGCATCCTGAACTCTGTCGTTTACCATAGAGGGATGATGTTTAATATACGATAAACCGATGTCTGCCAACATGGTTCTGTTAATACCTGATTTAATCTGTACCCAGCCAAACTCTTCCGCCATCGTGACCAGTCGATCAATCGACTCCTTGTACACTTGCTCGAATGCATTCTGAGAAATAAAACCATCCAATGCATAATATCCTTCAGCTTTAACCCGAGCATCACCATGCAACAAATATTGCGTTGACTGGTTCAGTGCTTCTGCCAGTCGCCGTAGATTATTACCACGCGGACAGTTGGTTCCGTCTTCCCACTGAGCCACTGCTTGCGGTGATACGTCGATGGCTCTCGCCAATACGGAGCGGTTCATACCAATGAATTCTCTGCATGCCGCAATTCGCTTACCTATTTCTATTTTATCGTCCACAGCTTCACCTTTAATTGTGTCTATGTATTTATTCTTTATCTTTATCGTTTAAACTTAAAGATAAACTTTAAATAAATCAGATTAAATTTCAAATATGAGTGAAAATGAAGTGTATCTGGTCGGTTTCTTAAAAGCGAACACTATTTTAAATTAACATTTTAAATCTGCCATTTAACTGCGTTCCTGATGCCACACTAACAATCTCTGACAACACGCTCTTGATTTTTTGCTAAAACTTGGCGAATAACACGATAAATGCTACAACAAAAGCCTTGTATTCTAACGAAAAAGCGTGAAGCCCAATCCAGTCATGCCCAATGAACATCTGACCGCCTGCGCTAATTGTGATCTGGTGATGGAAAAAGTGAATCCACCTCCCGGACATCACAGCAAATGCCCTCGTTGTGGTTCAACCGTAGAATACGGTGCAGGCTTATCCAGACAAGCAATTAAATGGCTGGTTGCCGCCTCTGCATTCTTTTTCATTCCATCCACGTTTTACCCGTTACTGTCACTTGAGCTAACGAATGCAACACAGCGCACATCTATTTTTGGTGGCGTTGCCTATCTCGTTGAACAAAATCAGTTTTTTTCTGCCGGACTCGTATTTTTCTGCAGTATCTTTGTACCAGCGGCCATCATCGCAGCCTTTATTATTGTTTTGTTTACTCCAAAACGCTCTTCGTCACACAACTGGCGTGTCGGGTCCATTCGTATTTTGATGCAACTTCGTACCTGGGCAATGCTTGACGTGTATTTACTGGGTTTTTTCGTTTCCGCGATTAAATTACAAGATTTCGGTAGTATTATTCCGGATATTGGACTTTTTGCTTTAGCGGGATTAACAATCTGTTTTATAAAACTTTTTGGCAGCCTTGATAAACAAGCCATGTGGGATTTGATGAAATAAGGGGATGCTGGCTCATGAAAAAGCAGAATATTGCACCTGACAATCAATCTGTAACAGCGGCAGAAGCTGGCTACATACTCTGCGTGGACTGCCACCACCTCAATCCTCAACAAGAACGTTGTGATAATTGTGAAACGCCTTTAATCAGCAGAGATTATCGTTCTTTACAACATGCCTGGGCATGGCTGATTACCGCAGCCGTTATGATAGTACCGGCCAATATTTATCCCATCAGTATTGTTATTCGATTTGGCATAGTCACGCCTGAAACTATCCTCTCAGGCATAATCTCGCTGGCACAAGAGGATATGCTGTTCATTGCTATCATCGTTTTTACAGCCAGCATCCTGGTGCCGATAATCAAAATTATTGGTCTGGGACTTATTTTTTCCGTCGTCCAGTTTCGCATTCCAATGGATAAAAAATGGTTAACAGTTATGTTCCACTTTATCCACTGGATTGGTCGATGGTCCATGTTAGATCTGTTCGTCATCTCCCTTATGGGTGTGTTGTTAAACCTTGGCCAAAACAGCTTTGATCCCGGTCCTGCAACGTTCGCCTTCGGCTTGACGGTTGTTTGCACTATGATGGCCTCAAAACTGTTTGATACTCGATTATTGTGGGATACCTATGACTCCAAAAACCACGGAAAATAATCATGCAATGGCGCGTTTGAAGCGCAATTCTGAAATCTCCGTTATCTGGCTTTTACCTTTAATTGCTCTGGCGATGGCATTGATCCTCGTCTACCGAATTTATTCGACATCCGGCATTGAAGTGACCGTCACCTTTCCTGATGCGAATGGCATTATTGCGCACAAAACTGTTGTGAAATATCGCGGCATGCAAGTTGGTCAGGTCAAAGAATTAACACTGCTTAAAGATACAAATGGTGTTTCTGCCACGATAGAAATGGGCAGAGGAACGGAACCTTACCTGACAAACAACCTTAACTTCTGGCTCGTCAAACCGAAGGTTACATTAAATGGCGTCAGTGGATTAGACACCCTGGTGACAGGTGCTTACATTCAAATAGGCGGCGACAATCTGGGTCAGGGTAACTCATCTCGATTTTTCAAAGCACTTGTTTCACCACCCCCAACATCGATTCCCAGTCAACTTCTCACGTACAAGTTAGTGACCCAGGATACAGCTGGTGTTAACCCTGGCGCATTGATCTATCACCGCAAGCTTGAAGTCGGTTCCGTACATAACGTACAGCTCAGCGATGATCACAAAGCAATCGAAATTACCATCGCCATCAACCCTGAATACGGCAATCTCATCAAACGTTCCAGCCGCTTCTGGAGTGTGTCAGGCATTAAAGCTGATGCCAGTTTAAGTGGTATTAAGATTGAATCCGAAGGCATCGCTGCAATGCTGGTTGGCGGTATTGCATTCAGCTCTCCGGCCAATGGCGATATCGCCGAAGAGTACTCGGAATTCCGACTTTATCGCGATGCCAACTCAGCTCGCGATGCCCTGGAGTTAACGCTCTCACTCGCAGGTGACTCTAATGTCTCTGTTGGAACAAAAGTTTTTTACAATGCTCAACAAGTCGGAGCCATCGAACAGCTCACCTGGGATGAGTCTTTTCAGCGTCTTATCGCAACGGCACAATTATCACATGATATGACTCGTTTAATTCGTGATGACAGTCTGTTCTGGTTAGATACGCCGTCTATTACCTTTAACAATTTTAGTCCCGGACGACTATTACAGGGGCCTGTCATCCGCTTTTTACCCGGCACAGGTGAACCAGCATCCTCATTCGTCGTATCAGATAAACCGCCTCGCAAGCCTAATGACGACAATCACCACCAGCTTACGCTAACCAGTTCTGATAGTTTTGGTCTCGCCCAGAATGCATCAGTGTATTATCGTCAGCACCCGGTTGGTCAAATCGACTGGATACGCTATAACGCACAAAATGAACTGTTTGAATTTGATGTCAGTATCCAACCTGAATTTAGCAGCCTGATTAAGCCCGAAACTGTGTTTTATAACCTTTCAGGCATCAAAATGACGGCAAAGTTGACGGGTATTGATGTGTCTGTACCTTCAATTAAACAGGCATTGAATGGCGGTATAGGCATTTATAACCCGGAAGGCCTGTCACTACCTGAATCCGACCACGACTTCACCTTGCATGAAGACTATTTTACCGCCGTTAATACTCGCGCCCAGCAAGCTGATTGCTATTTCCTCGTCTCTGAAGAGTTTTTGTCTCCTACCGTAAACAGCCCGGTTTATTATCAGCAGTTTGAAATAGGTCAGGTGCGTAAAGTCACGCTGAATAAACAGGCCACGGCATCCGTTTCCGAAATCATCATTGCGCCGGAATACAAACATTTAATCCGTGAAAATACGCAATTCTGGCAAAAACAAGGCGTTTCACTCACTGCAACATTGAGCGGAGTGAAAATAGACACACCTCCGCTCATGCAGATGCTGCTGGGCGGATTATCAATAAGCACACCGGATCACGATGCACCACTGGCGAAAAACGATCAATCGTTCCAGTTATTCACATCAGAAGAAGCAGCCACCAAATCATTAAGAGACGAGTCAACGGTGACTATTGAAATACACCAGCACACTAATCTGAAAGCAGGTCAGGCTGTAAAATATCGAGGCTATCCGGTTGGTGAAGTCACTGATATTCAATTGATGTCAGATTTGAAAGGCATTGCAGCCACCGTGTCATTCCACCCGGGTTTTGAACAACAGTTCATTAGTCATGATACACGTTACTGGCTTGCACAACCCAAGCTGGGACTGACCAATGTCAAGAATCCGGAAACCCTGATTACCGGTGACTATCTCTCGGTCATGCCTGGTAACAGCGACACACCGAAAGAGACTCGTCTGTTCACCGTAGAACGAGAAGCACCGCCTGTAGAAATCATTGGTGACGGTTTACATATCACATTACAAGCTTCTGCACTGGGTTCATTAAAACCTTCCAGTCCGATTTTATATCGTCAGTTAAAGGTCGGTGAAATCACGGGATATCGACTTCAGGACAATTTGGAGATCGTTGAGGTCTCAGCCTATATCTACCCTGAATATATCAGACTAATTACAGACAAAACCCGCTTCTGGAATGCCAGCGGTGTTGATATCAAAGCAGGATTGTTCTCTGGGGTAGAAGTTCAGACACAATCACTGGAAACGATTATTAGTGGTGGTATAGCACTGGCAACATCCAGTGAAGGCACCAGTGTTGCTCAGCATCATCGGTATCAATTATTTGAGCAAGCAGACACCGACTGGTTGGATTGGGTGATAGGAAACGACGATTGATACGATTAACGCCGCCACAAGCGATTACCCCGGCGGCGTTGTTTATCAACAGCAAAGTTAACCACGAGTTTGCGACCATCAATCTCTTTACCATTGACTTCAATAGCCGACGTTGCATCTGTTTCATTGAAAAATGAAATAAAAGCAAAGCCACGAGATTGTCCGGTATTACGATTGACGATAAGAGAAATATTCTTGATGTCGCCAAAGGCACCAAAAATATCGCGCAGTGTTGCTTCGTCTATTTGCCAGGGAAGATTACCAACATACAGTTTGGTTTGTTCCATGTCACCTCCAGTACGATGATGAAACCGAGTCAGTAATACCGTATCGTCAGGTGACCACGGACAAACCTTGCCAGCGATCCGGTAGAGCTGCTGTACTCATTACTTGCTATTAGTATAGTCAGAGGATTTCAATCTCACCGGAATAGCCAAAGATTCTCACGATGATGACGAATCGAGTTTACTAACAGAGGGTAACCATGAAACTGATTTATTCACCTGCTTCACCGTATGCAAGAGCCGCCCGCTGCTTACTTCATATCCATAACCTGTACGACCAGATTCAGGAAAAGCATTTGCATCCCTTTGATAATCCTGAAGAGTTAGTCGCTGGAAATCCACTATCAAAAGTACCGGTATTAAAACTAAGTACAGGTGAAGCCCTGTATGACAGTGATGTCATTATCCGTTTTTTGGATCAACAAATGGGTGATGGTTCGGTGACTGAAGGTTTATTTTGCGGTAAGGATTCAAACTGGACGTTAAATACTGCAATGTCACTTTGTCGAGGATTATTAGATACCTGCGTATCACTGCAAGGAGAAAAATTACGAGACGGTATGGATAACGAAGCCAGTTCTCCCTGGTTTTCCAATCGTTTTCGCGCAGCGATAGAAAGAGCACTGGAGCAATTATCAAATAACCTCGGCCTGTTCAGCACGTCTTCCCTTAAACTTACAGAGCTGATGCTGTTTATTGCGCTGGATTACGTCCAGTTCAGACACCCTGAGTTCAACGTCAAAGACAATTACCCTGCGCTGGTTGAATGGCAAACACACTTTAATAACCACCCGGCATTAAAAGCAACGTCTCCATTCTAACCCCTTACTTGAGGGATTTACGATTATCGCTCACTATTAAAGGAAGCGATAATACGGGAGAGCGTTGTGCATAAAGCAAACATGCTAATACTGGCTTCACTCGTGACAGGTGAAGCCTTCGCAACCTCAATATTTGACTGGCAAAGCAACGAAATACATGTGCAATATGCCGATCAAAAACAACCTTTCAACACACCGATGCAATACCAGGCCACAATAGTCACAACCTTTCAGCATGCCGATCAGTGGCAATACGGCGATAACTTTCTGTTCATTGATTACGTCAATCGAGAAGACCTGGACAATGATTATTACGGTGAGCTTTACGTCAGGCTTAACGCGGGTAAAACGCTCGACTTTCAACCTGTTGGTCCAGTCAAAGACATTGGACTGGTGCTTGGCGTGAATGCCGGGTATCACACAGATGTCCTTAAATACTTACCCGGCATCAATCTCTATTGGGACATTCCCGGTTTTGTCTTCTTCAATACTATGTTTACAGCCTATATCGATGATAGCGGTGGTTTAGCATCAGGCGGCGTACCATCACAATCAGACAGCTATATGATAGATATCGCGTTTGGTCGCCCTTTTACTATTGGCAATCAACGATTCAGCATTGAAGGACATATTGAATATATTGGTGGCAGGAATAATGAACTGGGAAAACCCGTTGCGGGACATATTCTGGCTCAACCTCAATTTCGCTGGGATGCAGGACATGCATTGTTTAACGAAGCTAATCGTTTTTTTCTGGGGATAGAATATCAATTCTGGTCACATAAACTGGGCGATGCCAAAACCCGAGAGAGCATCGTTCAATTGTTAGCAGTCTACCGTTTCTAAACGCCACGGTCTGTTGACTCAACCTGGCTATTTTGCTGCCAGAGTCTGCTGACGAAATTCTCCAGGTGTCGAATTCGCCCATTTTTGAAAGCGGCGAGAAAACGAGCGAACATCAGCAAATCCCAAATTTTCTGCCACCTGGTAAACAGGAATATCTGGCTGCTCTAAGTAAACTTTTGCCAGACTAAACCGAACCTGATCAAGACAAGCCTGAAAGGTTATATTTTCTGCTTTTAAACGACGCTGTAACGTTTTAACCGTTACGGATAGCACATCAGCTATATCCTGTTGCTGAATCCGACCATCCGGTAATCGTTGCGCTAACAGTTGTCTTACTTGTTCAGCAAAGCTGTTTGACTGTGACAACCGGGTCACAGCCAGTCTGGCGTGTTGCTCTAATGTATCTCGAATCGATTGATTCGCAGCAATCACTGGCGTACTGGCAGATTCATTCGACATGAATATCCCATCCGATGCCTGATTAAATTCGACAGCACAACCAAATGCCGCTTCATACTGACTCACTACTGCGGGTTCCGGCTCTGGGCGTGTCAGACTGACCTGCACCGGTAGCAATTGCTGCCCGGTAATGATGCGAGCAAATGACAGCCACGAAGATAAAACATTATCAACCATCTGCTGCCGAACCTCCGGATCAGGGTAACGGCAATGCCAGCGCACTTCTGTTTGTTCACCCTGCTGTAATATTTCTGTGACACCCATATCACCAACAAGACGCTCAAAAGGCTGAATTTTCTCAACCGCTTCCCCTAACGTCCCGCAATTCATCGACAAAAATCCCAATACACTGTAAGAACCCGCCTGGACGAATCGGGAACTGTGTAAACCAAACAGTGGATTTGGACTGTTTAATACCATCCAGCGAAGCAATTTTAAGAACTGCTCCCCGGATACATAATTACTGTTATCGTGCAGAACATCGGCATTAATGCCTGCAAAACTCAATGCAGCACATCGGGATAGCCCGTCAGTCTCAGCTTGTTGAAGATATTGATTTACTGCGGGGACCGAAGCGATTCCCAGATTTTGATAGCTTTGCATAGTCAATGTGTTACCGCTTACCTTGATCAGGCCAATGTCGTAATTTGCCTGTTAACGTGTCGCTATTGCCCCCTGCACGAAGGCTGAAACTATTTTAAGATGCATGATAACAAGGGAAGACATCTCTTCAACTCACAATCATTATAAAGATTATACCGAGGTAATTATGCGTCGCTGGAACGGCTGGGGTGATGACCAGCAACATATGGCACTTCCTGATTCTGCTGAGCAGTTTCTTACAACCTTAATTGGCCCGGGTAAACCTCTGGCTGATGCAACATTAGAGCAAGTTATTGCCAGTGTTCCAGCCTCTCGTTTAGCACCACATCCTCTTATCAGTACCGATGCAGAAACTCGAATCCGCCACGCTCGGGGACAATCATTACCCGACTGGCTGGCGATGCGAGAAGGTCAGTTCGAGATATTCCCGGATGGCGTAGCTTTCCCTGAAAATCAACAGCATATACAAGATCTTTTGCAATGGGCTGATGCTGAAGACGTCTATATCATCCCTTACGGCGGAGGCACCAGTGTCGCTGGACATATCAACCCGATTGCCAGTGAAAAGCCTGTTGTCACCATTGCCATGAGCCGCATGACGCAACTGATTCATCTCGATGAACAGAGCCTGATTGCAACCTTTGGCGCGGGCGCTCCAGGACCAGCTGTTGAATCTCAACTCAGAGCAAAAGGTTATACACTCGGTCATTTTCCACAATCATTTGAGTATTCGACGCTCGGCGGCTGGATAGCCAGTCGTAGCAGCGGACAACAATCACTTCGCTACGGTCGAATTGAACAATTGTTTGCCGGTGGACAGGTTGAAACGTTAAACGGTTCAATGACCATTCCAACATTTCCGGCATCGTCAGCAGGCCCGGATATTCGGGAAATGTTGTTAGGCAGTGAAGGTCGCTTTGGCATTATCAGTCACGCCGATGTACGGGTAACGCCATTGCCCGAAACTGAAGATTTTTATGTAGCATTTTTTCCTGACTGGCAACGTGCCGCAGACTTTTGTCGTGATATTGCTCATCAACGCATTCCGCTGTCCATGCTCCGCGTCAGCAATGCGACAGAGACCGTCACTCAATTAAAACTTGCGGGTCATGAATCAGCTATCGCCTGGTTAGAAAAATATTTATCATTCCGAGGAGCTAACAGTGAAAAATGTATGCTGACCTATGGCATCACGGGATCTACGCTACAAACACGCCAAACTCGTCAGCAGTTAAAACCTCTATTGAAACAGTATGGCGGTGTTTCCACCGGAACCTTATTAGGTAAACGCTGGCAACAAAACAGATTCAGATTACCTTACTTACGTGAAGCACTGTGGAAACTGGGCTATGTCGTTGACACATTAGAAACATCGACCAACTGGTCAAATGTAACCTCACTGCACGACAAAATTGAGTCATCTCTTCGTCATCGATTGACAGACGAAGGTGAAAAAGTTCATGTCTTTACGCACTTGTCTCATGTTTATCCTCAGGGCTGTAGCCTTTACACTTCATATGTTTATCGGTGTGCGAACACTTACCAACAAACATTAGAATACTGGAAAAAACTAAAACAAACGGCGAGTGAAACGATCGTCAACAATGGCGGTACTATCAGTCATCAGCACGGCGTCGGTAAAGATCATAAGCCGTGGTTACCGGTAGAAAAAGGCGACAAAGGTATTGGAGCTATAAAATCTCTTTGTAACTATTTTGATCCCAAAGGTAAACTTAACCCCGACACCCTGGTTTAACGAAAAAATGGGCGATTAATTACATGGTAAATTCAATGTCACACGCAACGGATTCATCCACCAGCGCTGCAATGCTTGAGGATACATGGGACGTTATCGTAGTTGGCGGCGGTATTACCGGTGCAGGGATTCTGAAACTGGCCAGCCAGTTAAATTGCAAAGCATTGTTGTTAGAGCAACGAGACTTTGCATTTGGCAGCTCCAGCCGTTCATCCAAAATGGTACATGGCGGCTTACGTTATATAGCGGAAGGATACATAAGGCTAACCCGAGAGTCCGTGCGAGAACGAGACAGACTCATGGAAGAAGCAGAGGGTTTAGTCGAGCCGCAAAGTTTTGTCATGAGTCACTATAGTCGCCGTTTCCCTGGCCCCTTCCTGTTTGGTTTATTACTCAAGATTTATAACTGGTTTGCCCAAAGTGCCATTTACCGACAGTGGAAGCGGTACGATTATTCTCTGTTGGTGCCCGGCGTATCGAATCAACAACTGCTGGGCGGCACTCAGTTTAGTGATGCCATGACAGATGACGCTCGAATGGTACTTCGACTAATTCAGGAAGCCGAATCACATGGAGCCAAAGCAGTAAACTACACGCAAGTAACCGGTATTCATAAACAACAAGGTATCGTCAATGGCGTCACTGTCGTTAACCAACATACCGGCCAGTCACAACGCCTGAAAGCAAAAGTTGTCATCAATGCAACAGGAGCATGGGCTGATCAGTTCTCTTCATCCAGCATTTCTCAAATCAAAATGCGGCCGCTCAGAGGCAGTCACGTTATTATCCCGGCATGGCGTCTGGCCGTTGGTTCTGCGACCTCTGTTTTACATCCTGACGACAATCGCCCCGTTGTTGTTTTCCCCTGGATGAACGTGACGGTCATTGGCACCACAGATGTTGAACATGACGAATCATTGCAACAAGAAGCGCATATCAGTCAGGATGAACTGGATTATTTACTGAAAGCCGTGAATGCTGAATTTCCTGACGCACGTATTTCTCCTAATGACATTCTGTCCACGTTTGCCGGTGTCAGACCCGTTGTTGCCAGCGGAAAGAAAATTGATGCCTCGAAGGAAAATCGCGAGCATGCCGTCTGGCAAGAGCCAGGACTGATCTCCGTAGCCGGAGGCAAACTAACAACATTCCGGGTTATTGCCAGAGAAGTTATTACACTGGCCGCTGCTGAACTCGATCTGGACACGCCATTTCCTGATTTTCCTGCATTTGATAAACCATCATCCGACACATTCGGATCACTCTCCGCTAATCTGATGAAATATCTGGCAGGTCGTTATGGTGAAGCTACGCAGCGATTTATTACAGAGATTCCCCATAATTTATTAACACCGGTCAGTTATACCCCGGTACTTTGGGGAGAGTTGGTATGGGCCTGCCGTTATGAGCAAGTCAGCCACCTGGATGATTTACTGCTCAGACGAACCCGACTGGGTATTCTGTTACCTGAAGGTGCAATTGGTCTGGTCGATGAGATCAAAAATCTCTGTAAACAAGAATTGAACTGGAATGAAGAGCAATGGCAGGAAGAAACAACACGTTATCAGGATATCTGGCGTAAACATTATAGTTTGCCAGCAGCCTGAATAAGGCCTGTAACCGGCACTACGAACAGTAAAAGAGCCAACAACAAGAGTAATTAGAAGTAAATGAGTCATACACAAGGTTCTGAACAATCTGAGTTAATCGACGATCCTCTGTTTTTAACTATCGACAATGGCACACAAAGTATCAGAGCGTTGTTATTCGACAAAACAGGCAACCTGGTCGCAAAAAGTAAAATTGAGTTAACGCCTTACTTTTCAAGCCAACCCGGCTATGCTGAGCAAGACCCAGCTTATTACTGGTCGTCGTTATGTAATGCCTGCCAACAGTTATGGGCAAATAACACCATCGATAAACACCGTATTGTTGCCATGGCCGTTACCACACAGCGCGACACCATGATAAACCTGAATAAAGACGGTGAAACAATACGCCCGGCAATACTCTGGTTAGATCAACGTGTTGCCAATGACTTATCGCCCATGCCCTGGTACTGGAACACTGCATTCAAACTGGTTGGTGAAGCATCTTCAGTCAATTATTTCCGCCGCAAAGCAAAGGCAAACTGGTATCAGGCCCATGAACCAGAAACCTGGCAACAAACCGATAAATTTTTGTTGTTATCCGCCTGGCTTAACTATCGTCTGACAGGGCAGTTTCATGACTCTGTCGCTAATACCGTGGGCTACCTGCCGTTCGACTATAAAAAACAGTGTTGGGCCGGAAAACATGATTGGAAATGGTCTGCGCTTCCGATTAAACCAGATATGCTGCCAACACTCTTTAAACCCGGTGAACGCCTTGGATATGTCTCAAAAAGCGTTGCCGAACAAACGGGTATTCCCGCCAATTTACCCGTGTTGGCCGCTGCATCTGACAAAGCGTGTGAAGTGCTGGGCAGTGGTTGCTTTGATCCAACAACAGCCAGCTTGAGTTATGGTACAACAGCAACGGTGAATACCAACAATCCAGCTTATGTCGAACCATTACCCTTTGTACCGCCCTACCCCTCAGCTATTCCAGATTACTACAACAGTGAAGTGATGATTTATCGAGGATTCTGGATGGTGAGCTGGTTTAAACAGGAATTCGGTCTGCGAGAGCAACAACTGGCGAAGGAGCGAGGCGTTACACCAGAAAGCTTATTTGATGAGCTGGTTGATAAAGTTCCACCTGGCTCTATGGGTCTGATGCTTCAACCTTACTGGTCACCTGGGCTTAAAAATCAGGAAGCAAAAGGCGCCATTCTTGGATTTGGAGATGTACACACACGCGCTCACATCTATCGAGCTATTCTTGAAGGTCTTGCTTATGCTTTAAGGGAAGGTAAAGAAAACCTCGAAAAACGTCAGAAGAAGAAAATACGACGTTTAATGGTATCTGGTGGCGGTTCACAATCTGATGCGGCATTACAACTCACTGCCGATATTTTTAATCTGGACGTTCATCGTCCTCATACCTATGAAACATCAGGTCTTGGGGCTGCAATTAACATTGCGGTGGGTATGGGTTACTACGAAGACTATCACCAGGCAGCACATGCGATGACACGGATTGATAAAACGTTTCGTCCTAATCAAAGTAATGTTCAGCTTTATAATCGTCTATACAAAGAAGTCTATAAACCCATGTATAAGCGTTTAAAGCCAATTTATCAGACGATTAAAGACATTACCGGGTATCCAGCAGAACATTAAATTAAGGCAGGCTTTTCATCGACTATTTAGTGATGGTCTTTCGAATCAATAGTTTTATTTGAAAGGAATTGAGCGGCAGGATATTCAGCAGAGAAAGGAGTCAGGGAATGCCGGGTTGCATTCCCTGATCAGCAATAATGTTGCTGACGATTTTTTACTCGCCTTTTTGGGCATCGGCAAATTTTTGTTTTTGTTCGTCCGTTGCTTCTGTCTGGTATTTTTCTTTCCATTCTTCATAAGGCATACCATAAACCTTCTCTCTGGCTTGTTCTTTATCAAGCGCTAAACCAAGTTTATCAGCCTCAGCTACGGACCACTTAGCCAGACAGTTACGACAAAATCCAGCCATGTTCATTAAATCAATATTCTGTACGTCTTTTCGACTATCAAGGTGCTCCAGTAATCGACGAAATACTGCAGCCTGTAATTCTGTTTCTTTATCCATTGTTATACCTTTTCGTTATCTGCGAGTTAAGTCCACTATGCTGGATCAGTACGGGCCTGGATTCAAGCCAATGTAACAATAAGAAAGTCGTTTTCAAGATTTGTTTATGCAAACTGATCACACGAAAAGAGAAATGAAATACGGGCTTCACCCCTTCAATAACAACCATTGAATTAACGAATTGGGTATGTCGCAGTGAAAAATGGAAAGGAAAGTACCAACCGATTGCCAGTACCTGCCTTTCCATAGCTTATTTTTTAGTACGTTGGTGCAAGCACTCCTGGTTTTACGTCGTTTAGTCAAACATTATTCACAAAGTTGTGTTTTCAGATGGCTGAGTAATGAACTTTCCGCGTCACACAACAACTGAAATAATGTTTCATATCGCTCTTGCCAACGTCGTTCCCAATTACGTTTATCGATATTTGCAAACCGATATTTGGCTCGCTGACTAAGACGTTTTACACCAGTTCCCAGGCAGGATTCACAAACCTGACCTGCAGCATTCGTACGTCGGCCATTGCATTCCGAACAGGCTTTGCTCTCAATAAACTCTTTACAAGCTAATTGCGCAAGGCGGTGGAATTGGTCCGATTTACATCGCCATCCATTGGTATTCGCCAATACAACTCCCTGTTGTTCAAGCATGTTGATTAGTTGAGTTTCCGCTTCCTGATCCATGCAATATTTGGCCAATCCAAGATAATAAGCGTTGGTATCCAGATCCCCCATACTCATCGCGGAGACAACGTCTTCCCATCCCGGTGCGTTAAAGTCGCTGGCGCCATTATTAAATGAATTGGTTGATGGATTCAGGAGTAACATTAAATAACTCATTCGCTCCATAACGATCTCATTCGGATTTTTCCAATGCTTCCTGCTGCTGCTTACGCGCTCTGTACAACGCGTATGGTTGATATATTCCCTTCCAGTCAACCTTGCCATTGCTTTTTTCAATAATATTAAGAGACTGCATCGGGGTAGGAACCCGTTCCATACGACGCCATGAGCTTACCGTTCTGGGCTTAACGCCCAGCAATTCAGCAATCTCCCTATCGCTCTTTTTTAGAATGTAAATAGCAAGTTCCATGAACATACTCCAGACAAGAAACAAGTCTTGTTATTTGATTAGAAAATTTACGTAGTTAAATTAGTAGGAAATAGTTCACCGGGACGATGTGATAAATTTCCTGTTATTTTGGCTGTAATTAGTTGAATGTAATTCTGGTGTGGCATCCCCCCTTTAATAAATGTGTTAACAGATCAGAATAATTTTCGGTTTTTTGTCAGTTTATTTGGAATTCTGTACTTTGTTCGACACATGAATTAACTTAGTACCCATTACAAATCCGTTGCTGTTTAGATACGCAAATCAAATACCCGTTTTCAAGCCTTCAGAAAAATAATCACATGTTAATTATAGGGGAATTGTTTTGGGCTACACGTTCTCCTGACCACTCAATGCTTTGAAAAATATATATATTTTTCAATAGTCAGAATTCTGAAAATAATGGCAGATACCAGGATACGGGTATAGGAAGTTATAAGCGTGGATTTAAAAATATGTATATATTTGTGGTTAAGAATTATCGTTTTTAAGCCAGATTAACCGCGAAATTATCTTCCCAGGCTGTACAGGCGTTAGTTAACCCCGGTGATTAACTGACAATGCAGATACCCCGAACAGACTAACCCATATAAGCCACCAGATCGCAAAAATATATGAAATATAAATCCCCTTATATTTGCCCTGTCGTGGTTGCACTTATGCGATTTGCATCATACAACGCAAAAAACCCATGCTGAAAAATTCAGCATGGGTTTATCAAAAAAGAATCATTTTCGTAAGATTGATGTCGGGATTAACGGTCAGGTAGCAGATCAACAAACCATTCGACAGCGATAGTGCGCTTTAACCAGGGTAGAGCAATGTCATGTAAGTCCCAGGGAAATTTACGTAGCGCAACATCCTGGGCTCTACTCTGAACAACCAGTAAGCAGTGATCGGATGACAAATCAATCCAGCCATTTCGCTGAAAGAATAACTGCCGCAAACCAATATTTGGCATATTGCTAAGCGGTTTCCATTTATACGCAATCGCACGTAAATAAACTTCGCAGCATTCTTTCTGGAATTGACTAAGAAAGAATTCGTCATATTCAGGCAGGCCATTTTCATCATCAATAAGATCCGATAAAAAGGCGCATAGAGATAAGTCAGACGGTGAAATATCAGTACCGTCCTCGCCAGAGACAAGGTATAGCAGCAGGTGAAAGGCGGTGAGCCGGGCTTCCGGTGAAGTAAATGAGATTTCGTCTTCAGTAAGTAATTCAAATTCCCTGAACAAGGATGATAATTGAGGCCAGACTAAAATAAGCCCGGCATCTGTACATCCGGTAACACTCTGGTTTGCAGGTTCAACCCTTGTACTCTGCGTCAGTGCTGATTTCATTGTAATTATTTTCCGAAACAGTTTTTTCACTCACCCGTTGAAGATAGCCACAAACCTCTGGTTGACTGGCCATATTATCAACAATTGTCATCCTTATCATCGCTTCAGATATCATATCCAAAGACCATTGTCCTTTTCGACTATCAATCAACAAGTTACTTATTGATGTAATCTGAGACTGCATTCTTGCTATAACCTGACGCGACATAACTTCAGCCTGAGCCTGAGCGACTCTAATCTTTCTGGCTAACTGACTATATAGAACCGGATCAGGTTCAACCATTTTGAAGTTTTTCACCAGTCGTCTTATTTCAGGGTAGACCATAATTTGTGCGCAATCACAGTCTTTAATCGCCTGATATAAGTTTTTTATCGACTTAGCTTCACGTATAGGTGTCATTGCATCTATCGCTATTTGATGCTGTGTTAGTGATGTTATAAGTTGCTGGCGTACATCACTCAGGGCATCTAACGTCATTTCTCGTTCGACATCGGGCGTGACCCCGTCCATTAAAATCCCCTGTTATTATTCGACAAATGTTCGAATATATTTTGCAAAATAAAAACAGCGCCCTCCTCCCTTACTGATCGCACAGATTACATTCCACCCAGCCATCAAAATATGAAATGCAATCCATTTTTCAATGAACCAGCTCAGAAAGAGGGACGCTGGAAACCAATATGCACAAAAAAAGCCCGTCACCATGAGGTAACAGGCTTTTTGTGATAAAAATAAATTAACCTTATTTATACATCAGACTGAACTCTTTGTACGTCTTTATTTATATCCGTCTGAATTACGCAGTTTTTTCGACATTGGGATATAGTAAACAGTAAGTTGTGGTCGTAAACAAGGGCCATTCAATTCAAGTTACACCATCTGTGTAATCGAAAAAGGAGCCCTGCAAGCATTTTCTTATACAATTCAAATACTAAAAAAATATTAATGGGATCGCATAATTCAGTGATTCTTTAAAACATTCGATTATAAATTATCGAGAAAATCGCCTGAACCGGGAACAGTTCCTGCCGCTGATTTCACATTAATTTTACGTTATTAATATATAAGACCAAAGAGTAACAATCGTATACAAAAGACGGATTTTCATACTCAAAAGTAATCAGATGTTTATTCTTAATCAGGCTTAAATTCGCTATCAGATAACCCTTTTTTGTAATCAGGATAAAGCAAAGTGAATTTATCCTGTTGCATCAATTTCTCATTACAGATGATACGTAACCCAGCCGTTGTAGCGTCAAAAGCAGGATTTGATTCTCGCGCTGTCACAGTGACATTCTGCGTCTGAATCATCCAGTCCACGACTTCATCCATTGAAGCAGGATGCTGATCAACTGCATTCAGTATCGGTTCAACAATGTCCTCTGACGCCATAGCAATGGCAATCGACACCAAATCATCCACGTGAATACGGTGTATCGGCCTGTCGCCCTTCCATGCAATCCCCGTCTTCTCAACTTTTGATTTTAAATTTCGTCCGGGGCCATAAATACCACCAGCCCGAATGACTTGTGTCGAAAAATACGCTTGCAGAACACGTTCAGTTTCCAGCCTCAGTGCAGCTCTGGGCTTTGCATTATCGAATACATCGCTCTCCTTCCAGCGCCCTTGCCGTTCGGGATAAACACCCGTTGAAGATATATATATAACCCGAGATAACCTCGGTCGATGCAGCCTCATCCACTGGCTCCATTGCGTCATAATAAGTGTATTAGCAGCAACATCCTGCTTGTTCGCAGGAGGAGATGTAATCACCAGTACCTGTGCTTCTTCAGGGAGATTCGCCCATGACGTTGTATCTTCAAACGAAAAGTGGACCACAGATGCTGCAACATCAGATACCGGCGACACATGTTGTGTACACCAGCTATTAGCTGAAATTTCAGGACGGGACAACAACCGTTTTCCCATATACCCCGTGCCAATTAACCCTATAATCATGAATAAACCTTACGTGCAGGATGACGAAGGCAGCAATGCTACAGTAGGATGCTTCAATAGTCAGGCTATTCAGGGGAGTTCCAGATTGATGCAATACTCATTGGTGGGGTTGCTCATCATATTTTTGTCTGGCTGTGCGATGCCACCTGAGTCACCTTACCTTCATAGCGTTAGTTACTATCAGACAGCATTCTTTACCCAAATTGGAAGTCACAGCTTCCACCCTGGGCATATCACCAAACCTTTTAAACTTACCCCGCTGACAACAACCTATTACCGTGACCGTCGGGTGGATTCCTCGATCACAATTGGTTACGACACCAGCCTTGGCAGTTGTCTTGTAACACAAAAACAAAGCATTGAACGGTGGAACAACGCACTGTTAATGCTGTTCGCACAAGAAGGATTTTCGTTTCACGTCAATCTATGGTTAATTCCCGATGACTTGACAATCAACGAATCCAGGCAACATCTTGTCTTCGACAAACCTACGATGAGTTTCTTCACGCCAGTAAAATACCGTTGTCATGCAGACGATTCCCCATTTAATGAATATCTGCCAACCTGGTCAATGTTACTGCATGAGTTGGTCCATGCCTGGCAATTCATAACCTATCCACATCACCAGCTTCAAACAGGCACCGAATATCAAGCTTATCTGACACAATACTGCTTTATTCTGAACTTACCTGTATCACTTCACCCCGATGTATTTCCGACCCATAACAAACAGCTAAGCATTACGGCTACTAACCAGAGTACTCACCATTCTGACCCACAACATGCTTTTCTGGCTCAATTGCACCAACTCAATGAAAGTACCGTCTTTCATATCCCTCCAGCTGACAATTCACCGCTCAACTCGCTGTGCCAGCAGCCTATATTCATTGCCCCGACGGCACTGGACCACACGTATCGCCAGATAAACCATTGACAACACAAACAATGCGACATTCAATAGCTCGCGTCTAACTTAGGAAATAGTCTGGAGTGATAATTCATGTTGAGTAATATTCGTTGTCTGGTGAAAGCGTGCGATAACCTTGGTTTATCGTGGCAGGCGTTTGATAAAGAGCAAAACCTGATCGCTGTAACCATTGAAACGACCCGGGAAGAAACACAGACTACCGCTCTGTTTCAGCTCAACAAAACCCCGTTCAATTCAGAGATTTTTTACAATATCTGTCGCGACAAAATGCACAGTTTTCAAGTGCTGGCAGATAAGGTCAACATGCCACTCACCCGCTCATTTCTTGACTTCAATATTGAACAAAAGTATCGGCAATATCTGGACTGTCACTCACTTGAACAAGCGCTGGATAATCTCAAGGTTCACTTTAACTATCCTCTTGTCATTAAACAAAATCAGGGCGCACTCGGCATCAATGTCTTCTTATGCCGAACACCTGATGAAGCCTCAGCGGCACTAACGACGATCTTCGACAATCAGTCGAAAGACTATGATTACCTCGCTATCGCACAGCAATTTATCGAGACACGTCATGAGTATCGTCTGGTTTGCGTCTATGGAGATCCTGTTCTTGCATACAAGCGCGGTGATGGACTGACATTTAATTGTTCTTACTGGGAGCAAGGGCAGGAAGCACAACTGATACATGATGCATCAACGATTGAGCGCTTATATGAGTTTGTAAAGCCAGCCGACGATCTGCTGGCTCCGGGTATTGTGGGATATGACATTATTGAAGACACAACCGGTCAGTTCTGGTTAATCGAGGTAAACTCATCACCTCGTTTCGACAACATAACAGCGGTTGCCGGCGATGAACCGGTTGTTGCATTGTATGAAAAAGCACTAACGGCTTTTACCAAGAAATAGTCACTGTGGCGCCTGTTAATTCGGCTCACGGTTTAGGGCTTAAAGCTGATTCCTTCAAAATCCAGCAACCATGATTTACGGGATAATCCCCCGGCATAGCCAGTCAGTTTTCCCTGTTTACCAATGACCCGGTGGCAGGGAATAATGATGGAAATAGGATTTGCGCCGTTAGCGGCACCAACTGCTCGGGATGCTTTTGGATTATTGAGCGTTGCGGCTAAATCTCCATAGCAACGCGTTTCACCAAAATCAATCTGCGTTAAACAGTCCCAGACCGACTGTCTGAAGGGCGTTCCTTCCGGTGCCAACGGTAAGTCAAAGACTTTTCTCTTTCCAGCAAAGTACTCCTGTAATTGCTTAATCGCTTGCTTTAGTACGTCAGGTTGAGGCGAAGTTTGACCCAATATTCTTTCATCGAACATAACATGAGTTACCGCTTCTTCCGTTGTCGTGACACGTAACTTACCAACCGGCGTTTCCAGAAATCCCGTAAAAAATTGCTTCATAGTCTGCCTTTAATTATTTACTAACCGCACGGGTCAGCAGATCTTAATCTGCCAACAAATACCATAGTTGAAACGTCAGATAGCTGGCCCAGGGAGCAACCTGTTGTTTAATAACCGCAGGGTCAAGCGAAACACCGTGCTGTTCAGCGCCTTTAATTACCCCCAGATCGCCTGCTAACCAAATATTACTGTCAGCTAAACCCCGTAGTTTTGCATACTGCACCGTCCACGGACCGATGCCTTTTATAGCCAACCATTCATCAGGGCTCTCACCTGGATGTTCATGGCAGTACTGACATAAATCGGCAAGCGCCTGCTTACGACGTCCAGGCATTTTCAATAATTCAGCACCGTGTTCATATATTGATAGCGGTGTTGGAAACAAGCGCATTGTCTGCTGAGCCGTATCGTAATCAGGTTTCTCAATATGGTCCAGTACAGGAATATCCACCATGACTGTTTCACCTAACTGAGAAATCAACTGTCCAGTCAGTGTATTAGCCGCTTTCACTGAAACCTGTTGCCCTAATACCGCTTTAATTCCTGCTTCAAACTGACTAACAGTTGATGGTATACGTAGCCCGGGTAATACCCGCTCTTTCAGCGCTTCTACCTGATTTAACGCATCTGAAATCACCCCCGGGTCGCAATCCAAATCAAGAATACGTCGGACCATTCGCTTTACTGCCAACAATCCGGACAAATCAGAGAGCTGAATTGATACGTCAAATCCACACTTATCTGGCTGATGCACGGCAGTAAATCCCCCCTGGATATCCACACCATCTTTGCCTGCACCAGTCAGACAAAACGTTCGACCATAATAGTTATCGCCGATCCACTCCATATCAGCTTGCAAACGAAACTTGAGGAAGCCATGTAATGATGCCCAGTGATAAGGACTACGGTAGGTGAGAAACAAGCGCAAGCCGCTCTTTTTCGCAGAAGCCGACTTTCGTATTTGGGTTGGGGTTAATTTGAAGTGCTTAATAAAGCTGTCATTGAACCGTCGAACACTGTTAAAGCCACTGGCCAGCGCTATATCTGTCACACTTAAGGTTGTTTCATGCAGCAACTGCTTCGCAAATAGCAGCTGCTGGCATAAAGCATACGCTTTGGGAGACGTCCCCAGATGTTCATTGAATAATTTACGCAGGTAACGCGCTGAAATGCCGAGTCGTTCAGCCAATTTTTCAACACCGTCCTGATGCAATGCCCCATCATTAATGAGCTGCAATGCTCTCTCCAGTGTGGTCTCAACACCTTTCCAGGGAAACGAGTCGGGCGCACTGTCCGGACGACACCGGAGACAAGGTCTGAACCCCTGCTCCATTGCCAGGACAGCCGATGGATAATACTCCACATTTTCTTCTTTCGGACTGGGCGCCGGACAAACCGGACGACAATAAATACCCGTCGACTTCACCGCTGTATAAAACTTGCCGTCAAACCGGGGATCGCGACTTAATCGCGCCTGACGACACATTTCCGGTGTAAGCGATACTTCAGCAAGTGCTGTAACAGAAGACATAAATCTGACCATTGCCCGTTAAGAATGACTGGCATTATAAATTCCACTAAAGACAAAACCAGCCAGAAACGGCACTGAATACAGATTTCAGTCTGAACGTCTTACGATATTTTGCCTGAGCGCTGTCGAATAAGTGCGATTTCTTCATCATCAATTCCCAGTGACTCCAGGAAATCCTGATGTGATTCAGGCATTTGCGCTTCAAACGCTCTGTGCCAGTTCATCATCGCTTCTTCATCCATTCCACTGGCACTGAGAATATTGACCCACTCTTGTTTAGTCAGCTGTCGCGACTCAGTAGAAGCGCGATCCCGAATAGACTCATTTTCCATCAATGCAATCAACTGGCGCTGTTGTTGTCTCAATTCTTGTATTTGCTGATTGATAAACGCCACTCTCTCGGACAACAACTGAGATGTTTTACTCTTATCCTCTGTCTGACCCAGGAGTTGCTTGATAGCCGACAGTCCCATGCCTGTCTGCCGATAGAGAATAATTTGCTTCAGCGTATTTTCCGCATCCACATTATATAAACGATAATTACCAGGTGACCGGGATGTAGGAAATAACAAACCCGCTTCTTCATAATGCAAAAGTGTTGCGCGTGATAGCTGATACTGTTTACACAGCTCACCAATGGTTTTCATCACACCTCCGGCAGCGGTTTGATATCCGGAGAAAGGCTTTGCAAACGAGCCTCCTCAGATTGAAGCATCTCAGTAGAATAATAAGTGCTCAACACCTGCCATGCATCATCGACTAAATCACTGTTTTGAGCTAGAAACGTCTCCCAACTTAAGTCAGAAACGACACTCATACGCACAGCAATAATCTGCACTAACGCATGCGTTATCGTTGCATGAAACTTATCAGTTGCACCAAGACTGGATGCATAAGCCTGAATCCCTCCGATAATCTTCTCTCTCGCTGTTTCAAGGGTATCCTGAGTCAGATACAACCAGGCGAGTCGAATATGTCCAATATGATTAAAATGCGATGGGTCCAGCGTTAGCTGCTCAAATTGCAGGAGAAATTCTTGATCGGTAAGTAATGTAGTTTGCATGATAGCCTCTTCTTGTCCAGAAACATGAACAGAGTAAAGGTGTAGGTAACCGTCAGGTCAATAAATAGAAAGCGATATAACGGAATAGAGTGACAATAAAGATAAACAGAAAAGAAACAAGGTAGAAGAGAGATGGGGTGACTGATGGGATTTGAACCCACGACAACCGGAATCACAATCCGGGGCTCTACCAACTGAGCTACAATCACCATAATTTGTGAAGCGGCGAGCATTCTACAAAACTATCACTCGTTCCGGTAGTTATTTTTATAACTTTTTTAAGCCATTTGTATCGTTCGCCTATATTATGGCCAATTTTACTCGATAGACACCAAAATAACCGGAACACAGCAACTGTACACATCTACACTACATCTGCCATAAACTGCATAAAATACACCTTTTCCGTCTTATATCTTAAAAAAAGGGTGTTTTAACCAACAATGCCGTAAAACTTGTACTAAGCTGACACTTACCAGGCTAAAATACCGCGCTTTCATTCATTAATTTAAACAGGCTGAGAAACTTACGGTAATGGCAAAAATCACGCTGCTTAATCTGACTGCTCCACTTCTTTCACTGACATTAATATCACCTGCCATACAGGCTGAAGAACAGAAGCCAGAAGATAAAATGTTTGGCACATGGGAAACGTCTGCTGAACTCAGTATTATCGCCACATCAGGTAATACCGAGACAACAACATTCCGAGGAAAGATTGATGCTAAACAAGAGCTTGAAGAATGGTCAAACCAGTATATTTTTGACTCACTGTTTAAAGAAGAAGAAACAGAGAATGATGAAGGTGAATCCGTAAAACAACGTAGCGCGGAACGTTACTTTGCATCAGCGCAGGGAAATTACAAACTCAAAAAAGAACATTCATTCCTGTTAATTTATGCCGCTCACCTGGAAGATAAATTCGGTTCGTTTGCAAACAATTCCATTATTTCAGGTGGTTATGGTCAACGTATTTTTGAGTTTGACGATCACACCATGGATGCTGAAATCGGCCCGGGTTATCGTCGCGGTGAACGTGATTCAGGTGAAATCGTGAAAGGTCCAATTTTACGTGCTTCAGCGGTTTATCGCTGGCAAATCAGTGAAAATGCAGACTTCGAACAAAAATTAAGCGTTGAAACAGGTAGTGGAAATACCTTCTCAAAGTCCGAATCTTATATTAGTGCCAAAGTGAATGGCTCATTAAAAATGAAATTTGGCTTTGCTATCTCGAACAACTCCGTGGTAGATGAAGGTAAAGATAACGTCGATACCGAGACGACCATGACCCTGGTTTATAGCTTTTAGACCTTATTTTTATATCAGCAGGTAGCAAAACCTGCTGATATCCTTCCATAAAATTATAAGAACAAGGATGATTTTTAAGCCTGAACCACATACTGTGCTGACAAAAATAAATAAATGAATAAAGGATCCACATGTCAGCTACGCTCACTTCTCTGCTACCTTCCACATCCGGCTTCTTACGCAAGTTAACGCTTGCCCTGGCCATCTTATCTCCGACAGCTGTACTCGCAGCACCAACAGCTATCACTAATGTGAAAGGTTACACAGCCACAGCGAACAGTAACTGGACATCATTCTCCACACTGGTTTTTGACGATGGCAAAGTGCTGGCAACCGGTGATAAGTCACTGTTAAAACAATTTCCCAAAGCAACGATTATCGATGGAGAACAAAAGACACTGCTTCCAGGACTGATTGATGCGCATGGACATGTGCTTGGTCTGGGCTTTAATCAATTGAATGTTGATGTTCGGGGTCTAACCTCAGCAACGGCCAGTGCTCAAAAAGTCAAAGCGTACAGTGATAAGCATCCAGAATTAAACTGGATTAGAGGCAGAGGCTGGAACCAGGTGCTCTGGGATAAAAAAGAATTTCCAACCGCAAAAGATTTAGACGAGTACATAGCAGACAAACCAGTCTGGCTTGGACGTGTCGACGGGCATGCTGGCTGGGCAAATACCAAAGCACTGAAACTGGCTGGTATCGATAAAAACACCGTTGACCCGACAGGTGGTGAAATCATTCGAGATGCAAACGGTAATCCAACGGGTGTATTAATCGATAATGCAATGGATTTATTAACGGAAAAAATTCCGGGCTACAGTAAACAAGAAACCCAGTCGGCACTGAAACTCGCACAACAACATCTTTCATCGCTGGGTATCACCAGCGTTCATGATGCAGGCATTGGCTATAACACCTGGAACCTGTACCAACAAGCCGCCAAAGAAAAGCAGCTCAATGTACGTCTCTATCCAATGCTGGCCGCGACCGATCCTGCGCTGGAAAAAATGCTCAAAGCCGGACACATCAAATCAGACGATGACTTTTTATCCATTCGTAGCGTTAAAGTTTACGCTGATGGCGCATTAGGTAGTCGTGGTGCCGCACTTATCACCCCGTATTCCGACAAACCGGCTCATGTCGGTTTAATGCTGGCGTCTCCTGAACACTTTACGCAACTGTTTAATACGATTCTAAAATACGACTTCCAGATCAATATTCACGCGATAGGTGATAAAGCGAATCGAGAAGCACTGAATCATTTTGAAGAAGGCTTCAAATTGCATGGTGGACAACAGAATCGTCATCGCATTGAACACGCTCAGGTCGTTCACCCTGATGATATTCCGCGATTTAAGACACTGAATATTATTCCATCCATGCAACCCACTCATGCCACCAGTGACATGAATATGGCAGAAGATCGGTTAGGCAAACAACGCCTGAAAGGCGCTTATGCCTGGCGTACTTTCCTGAAGCAAGGTAGTCGCATTGCTGCTGGTTCAGATTTCCCGGTTGAACTCGCTAATCCATTTCACGGGTTACATGCGGCCATTACACGCCAGAATCATCAGAACTTACCCAAAGGCGGCTGGATTCCAGCGGAATCATTATCAACAGCGGAAGCGTTAACTGCATTCACGATTGATGCGGCCTGGGCTGCACACCAGGATGATGTGATTGGTTCACTGGAAAAAGGAAAATGGGCAGATTTTATTTTGATTGATGATGACATTTTCTCTATGCCGACAACTGACATCTGGAAAATTACGGTCGACCAAACCTGGGTGGCAGGAAAAGCCGTCTATCGGGCAGACAAATAATTAACGGGTTAGCCCAGCATGAGATACAAAAAAACCGGAAGTTCACAGCTTCCGGTTTTCGATTACCTGATAAAAGGCTTAAATTAGTGGCTATGCATTATAGTGTGGTGCTGGTGATTGATCTTTTGCATATTTCAACGCTTCCTGAAAAAACTGCTCCATTTTATTCTCGTCATTCACATGATTTGCTAACAGCATAATCAAACAAGAGTTAAATCGACTGGCTTCAGACTCATCCAGTTGTTGATGGAGTTCCAGTAATTTTGAAAAAATATCATCCAGGCCATCATCAATGTCAATCAACGAGTCATTCTGCTCTACAGCCATTATTTGTCTCCTCTGAATCAGGTCACACAACTATCACCGCAAAACGTCCATTTTCATATTCCAACCGTTTATTCAGCATTGCCAATTCAGGAGTGACCGCTGTCTGAATAAAAACGCCCTGTTTGAAAATGCCATTCAAAACAGACATATCGTACATAGAATGTGTACTAAAGAATAGAAAAAAGAGACAAAAGATTAGCAATTGTTCTTAAAGTTTCATTTTTTAGTACTTTTTATCTCGCTGAGATTGCACCGTTACGGAGATAAAATAACGTAATTTCATTGCATTACATTTTATACCAATATAGAAACAGCTTCATCGTTCACGACTAAAATTTTATATCAGACAGAAAGGAACAGGATGGTATTTATTGATGAGGTACTCAAATAGATGGCTTTTTGCCCGTTATTGTGTCGAATGCGCTAAATCGACAGGAAAAGAAGAACAATCGGTAAATGGCAGAATATTCAGCCTGCGACACCAAATATCACCAACTCCCATTGAACATCTAAAAAGGTAAACGTAGCTGAATGTTCAACACAAACAGCTACATCGTGTAATTATTCGCCCATCCAGATAAATTCGATACGAATTCCACCTGGTTCGTTACACATCATGTGCATTCTTGGTCCATTACCCAGCAACTCGGGTGAAAACTCAATCGAGGCTCCCGGATAATCTTTTACTGTGTTGTATACATCATCCAACGCTTCACGAGATTCAACTTTAAGCGCCAAGTGATGCAATCCAATATTTTTACGACGATCGAATGGTGTTGCACCTTCTTCTGTTTGCCACAGTGTCACCATAATATTGCCGTCTGACACAAACTTTGCCGGATAATCCGGTTTTTCACCTAAAACATCAAAACCCAAACCTTCCTGGAAAAATTTAGTGGTTTCATTCAGGTCTGCCACCGCAAAGCCAACATGGTGAACGCCGATCGTTTTTTTCATGGTTATTTCCCAAACTAAAGAGTGGTTCAATGACAAAAGCGGTTCACACCGAGCATCTCGGGTTAAGCGCTTTCACGTTCATACATAAACAGAACGTATTGATCTTTACGGGTAAAATACTGCCGCAAAATCCACCTGCAAAGGTCAGCACAATCTGATGAATACATAGTTGTGGCAAAATTCTATCCATGACCCACCCTGTTTAGCAATTCGATTTTTTTCCCATCAATACATATCAGTTCTAATCGAAGCGCGTATACGCGGCTTTTAACCCTCTTACAGGAAATCCTTCGCTTTTAAAGATGCAAGTAAATAACAGCTTTAAAATCAACAGCATGTACCCTGATTATATTTTGTAAATTTTTGAAAAAAATGCTTGTGATGCAACGGTATGTTTGGAGAATAGAACGGCTGAATTGATAACAATAAGGTCTTAAATCATGTACTCACGACGAGTGACTTCACTCATGCTGGTGTTCTCCATGCTTTGCGGTGGATTCGTAAACGCTAATGAATACCGACTAACGAACGATGCAATTCCTAAAGAACAATCTGTTTTTCTGGCACTTGACCCAGAACAGGACGATTTTTCTGGCCATACAACTATCGACGTAAATATCCCGGCTAAGACATCATCACTGACGTTAAATGCGCTGGATATGACGATTGATAAAGCCAGCATTTCCACCAGCAAAGTGTCATTTGATTTAACGGCTGAACAGCAGAAACATGGCATTGTAAAGCTATCGTCTGCTCAACCGATACCTCCGGGTAGCTACCAGTTAACCATCGAATTTTCTGCACCGTATAATCGTCAATCGGTCGGACTTTATAAGACCGTTGAAAAAGACATTGGTTATCTGTTCACTCAATTTGAAATGTCAGATGCACGTCGTGCCTTCCCGGTCTTCGACGAGCCTTCGTTTAAAATACCTTTCCAGCTAAGTATCTCCTCACCGAAACATCAACGTGTCTTTAACAACACACCAGAAGTGAAAACTGAAGCCAGTAAAAAGCGCCCTGGCTGGACAATCCATCATTTTGAGAAAACACCGCCTATGCCATCTTATATCGTGGCAATGGCAGTCGGACCTTTTGAATCAATGCCAATCGAAGGCTTTTCCATTCCTGGTAAACTTTTGACAACAAAAGGAAAAATAGAACAAGGTCAGTTTGCAGCCAAAGCTGCACCTAAAATTCTGGATTACATGGAACAGTATTTTGGTCGCCCGTATCCGTATAAAAAACTGGATATGATTGCCCTGCCAGAATATCCATTCGGAGCAATGGAAAATGCGGGCCTTATCACCTACCGCGACGATATTTTATTACTTGATGAAGAGCATTCTACAGTTGCCCGCAAAACCACATCAGCCATGGTGATAGCCCATGAAATTGCACACATGTGGTATGGCGATCTGGTCACTATGAAATGGTGGAATGATTTATGGTTAAACGAAGCATTCGCCAGCTGGATGGCAACTAAAGCCACTATCGATTTATTCCCTGAATTTGAATATCACCTGAGATTGCCTCAGTCTGGCGTGTTACTGGCTGATGCATTCGCAACCTCTAAACCTATTCGCAAAAAAATCAATACTGAAGCCGACATTATGGACGGCCTTGGTCTTGCTTATTCAAAGGGTGAGTCAGTTCTTTCAATGATTGAGATGTGGTTAGGCAAAGAAGCTTTCCAACGAGGCATTCAAAACTACATCAACAAATTTGCCTGGAAAAATACAGAAGCGTCTGATTTATGGGATAACTTGTCTGCGGCGTCAGGTAAAGATGTAGCCGCCGTGCTGAAGTCATTTACTGAACAACCTGGCTTTCCATTAATTACAGCCTCTCTTGATGGCAAAACGCTCACACTGACTCAAAAACGCTTTGCGAATCATGGCAGTAAAGTCACACCATTTACCTGGTCACTACCAGTACGTGTTTCGTATGGTAAAGGAAGTAAAAAAGCCAGTACGGTTATCGTCCTGAATGATTCATCCGCTTCAGTCAAACTGGATTTTAAACCTGACTGGATTTTCCCGGACGCTGATGCGGTAGGATATTACCGCTGGAACATGGACGCCGATGCTTTAAAAACCCTGTCAGAACAAGCAACAGATGTACTGAATACTCGTGAACGTCTGGCATTAATCTCTAATACTAAAGCCTTGTTAGATGCAGGTGCATTATCTGGTGCTGATTACATCAATACGGTCGCACAGTTCGTTAACGACAAGTCTCCACAAGTGGTCAATTATGCGCTTATCTTTATTGATGAGCTGAAAGATCCACTAGTGAATACAAACAATCAACAAGACTGGGCTCGCTTTATTCAACGCACTTTTACACCAGCCGTTAAACAGTTCGGCCTTGAAAGTCGTGAAGGTGAAAAAGAAAATGTCTCTCGCTTACGTCCAAACTTATTTAAATCGCTTGCGATTGATGGCGCATCTGAAGACTTAATTGCAATCTCGAAAAAACAAGCTCAGGCCTATTTAAAAGATCCTAAATCCGTTGATTCAGCGATGGCCGCGACCTGGCTACGTGTTGCAACTTACTTTGGCGATGAAGCACTGCTCAATAAAACCATCGCGGCATTTGAAGTAACAACCGACCCGGCAACTCGAACAAACCTGTTAATTGCAATTGGCTCATTTAATGACGAAAAGGTTCATCAAAAAGCAATGAACTATATTCTGTCTGAGAAGGTCACGGCATCTGATGTCCGTTACTTACTGTGGACAAATGCAGCCTATAAACATCGTAGAAAACGTCTACAAACCTGGGCTATGCAAAATTACGACAAACTCGCGGCCAAACTACCACCTTTTGTGATTGTTGCTGTGCCTGGCATTGTCGGAGATACATGTGACATGAACGATTTTAATAATTTCAAATCATTCATCGTCGACAACGGCTTTATGGATAAAGATATTGAGCGTTCATTCCAGAAGCTCGAAGCTAGCGTGACACAATGTGTAACGTTTAAATCGCGCAATCTTAAGTCATTTAATCAATACTTAAGTCAGTAAAGTATCAGGGGCTGCAAACCCTAAACTCTACAATGCATGAAAGCAAAAGCCGATGGGGATACCCTCATCGGCTTTTTTTCGCTTGAATAAACTATGTTGAATGGACTGATTATTCAGGTTTTCTGGCAACGATTTGTGCGGTTGCCTGCTTTGCATTATCACCCTCTCGTGTCGTAATCCCTTCATAGCTATGCAAAATTTCCCAGTCGCCGAAAACACGGTTCAACTCATTAGGATGAAGCAAGAAATTTGGATTGGTTGGCCGTCCAAAATTCGCCTGCATCAATGTAAATGTTTCATAAATAATCAAACCACCAGGTTTAATCGCATTCTTGATGGAATTAAATAATGGACGATGCAAGTAACGAAACACCATGACAGCACCAAAATGGTTTTCAGGCAGCCCCTCGAAATCGGCAGCTTCCAGATCAACGTCCCACACGTTGTTTTTTTCCAGAACGGCATTCATGACCAGTGTCATTTCAATATCCATCAATGACGATTCATTACGATCAGCAAATGTCACTGATATCCCTTCATCCACCAGGTAAAGCCCATTTCTCCCATTACCACATGCTAAATCAAGCACAGGTCCAATAGCAGAGGCCTCTTCAATATCAGTAAAGAAGCGAGTAACGAGTTTAGAAGGATCATTCATAAATTTTTATCCACGGAAAGCACTTACACTAAAATAAAAGACACGCGCACATCTCAGGTTATAAGTCATGGCCGCAACAGCGCCATACTCTTGATGATAGTCCCAAAAAAGTAACGTGTTTTTAATTACAGGTCAAAAACATCAAGAGTTAACGGCGAAGATCTACTGACCTAATCCGATTCGTTTAAGAACGTTTATGCCATGCACTACACCTGAACACTATTGAACGCGAACAAAACCTCACCCATAAAGATCGACAGCCCCTATTTACACATAAATGTTCTATACTATCGCCCTCCCTGACGTCTGAGGCGATATTGTGTGACAATTCGGCTCTGCACGACACCAATCACTAAACAATAAGAAACACATCAATGCCGCAACAATTACCACTGACCATGACACCCAAAAGCTGGGTTTTGTTAATCTTACTATCCGTTTTATGGGGTGGTTCATTTTTCTTTGTCGGTGTCGCGGTTGACGAATTACCGCCATTTACCATCGTAGCCTGTCGTTTACTTATAGCAGCACTGATTTTAAATCTGGTGATTCTGTTCAGTGGTAAACGTCAGCCGGGATCATCCACATTCTGGATGACATGCCTGATTATGGGCATCATGAATAATGTCATTCCCTTTTCTTTAATTGTTTGGGGCCAGGGTTACATTCCCAGTGGACTTGCTTCGGTACTGAACGCTACAACACCATTATTTACCACGTTAGTTGCGCATTTCCTTATTAGTCAGGAACGAATGACCATTCACAGTGTTATTGGTGTATTACTGGCTTTTGCAGGTGTCATCATGATGATTGGTCAGGATGTATTACAAGGTATTGGTATTAACTCACTGGCACAACTGGCCGTTCTAACGGCGGCTGTCTCTTATGCATTTGCAGGTGTTTGGGGAAAGCGTTTTCATAAACTTGGCGTATCCCCGTTAAGTGCTTCTGCCGGTCAGCTAACGACGTCAGCTATCATCATGCTGCCGGTGATGTTCATCAGTGATAAACCCTGGACCTTGCCTATGCCTTCAACCGATACCATGTTGGCTTTATTTGCGTTGGCAGCCTTATCGACAGCTCTGGCATTTATTCTTTACTTCAAAGTATTGGCAATCGCCGGAGCAACTAACGCCTCAATGGTGACCTTTCTCATTCCAATCAGTGCAATTTTGCTGGGAATCACTCTGTTAGATGAAACACTAAGTACCACACAATTATCCGGCATGGCGTTAATCGCTGCCGGTCTGGTTGCCAGAGATGGACGCCCCGGTCGCTATATCAAACGACTTGCCTTTTCTCGCAAATGAACAAACGGTGATGCTCAATGAACGTTTCAGGTTAAAAGGTCAGCAGCCCCTAACTTTGGGGTATAAATGTTTGACGATTCATCGCAGCGATTAAACTATCTTTCACTCTTGATTCAATACCTGCCGGTGTTGGGGTAGGCGCACCAAATAAATGCCCCTGCCCTAACTCAATGCCCATATCTCGCAACATTGTCGCGGTATGCTTGTTTTCAATACATTTTGCCGTGACCTTTAGCTGTGACTCACGGGCAAAAGCGCTCAAATGTTTAATAAACACTTCAACTTGTTTATCCCGGGTCATTCGCTGGATAAGCGGGCCAAATAATTTAATACCATCCAGATTCAACTTCAGAGAATTGGAAATATTGGTATATCCGACCCCAAAATCATCAATCATCACACGGACATCGAATGTATTCATTAATTGCAGGAAGCGTTTAACATCCTCAAACTGATCCAGCGTTTGTGACTCCATCAATTCGAGGACGACCCGAGAAGGCTCTGGATAATCCAGTAAAAAATTCTTCATATAGGTAGTGAGATCACTGTCCAGCATATCAGCTATCGTAATATTGATACTCCAACCCATACTACTGTATCTGAACTGCTCAGCCGCCCTGGTCAAAATAATGCGCGTTAACTCGCCTTCAAGCCTGCTGTACTTTACTACGGGTAAAAATTGTTCCGGGCAAAGAATCGTACCATCTTTGCAAATCACTCTGGCGAGACATTCATAGCGAACAATTTCCAATGTATTTAAGTCTACGACTGGTTGAAAATAGGTGACAACCCGGTCATCAACAAACGCTTCTCGAATATCGCTGTACAATCGAACATGCTGTTGTTCCATTGACTTCATGTGAAACAGCTTATCCGTATATACCGCAATATTTTGCCGCGAATTCTTCGCTGCTTTCGCAGCAATGCTGGCATTCTCAAACAGCAATTCTTTATTGCCCGATGCCACGCCCATCATGACCGTAATATAAACATCCGGGGACGTCAGAAATGGCGCATGAAAGTCCAGTTGCTTGAAACGCTCAATCAACAAACTGTCGGTAATACCGCCGCTGTGCAGTAATGCAACTTTGTTATACGTCAATCGATACAGGTGATAGTCAGCACCAAAATGGATTTCTATTCGATCAAGAAATCGGGTCATGACTTCATCAGCAATGTTGATACCGTAGAAATTAATGATTTCACCAATTGGCGCAACAGTCAGGATAGCTAGCTGCTTGTGTAACGCTGAATCTGACTTTAAATCACGGCTTAATGCGCCATGTGAGTAAGTCATTGAAATCGTGTCCGATGCACGATTTCTTCGCAGTCCGTAAATTAAAATGACGGTAATCAGAATCACGCTGATCAAAAAAACAACCGCTGTTTTAGCGGCCTGCATCATGCGGTCATACAAACGTGAATCAATTTCTTCTTTGCGAATATCTGCACCCGCAATATAAATCGTTCCATCGTTGCTGATCATTGGAAAAAGAATCGAGCGAAAACGCCCCCATTTATCTTCTGATTCTTCATAAATTGGGCGCACCGTATGAAAGGCCGCAATATTAGCTTCTGTTGCTTCCGGGTATTTATCAAAAAACTGGGTTAACTGACCGCTACGTATATCGTTAATGGTGTAACTGGAGGAGGTAAATCGGACGTCACCGTTGTCCAGTATCATTGAATAGATGTAAGCCACATCAATACTGGTCGCAAAGTCGGACAGTCGACGAGAATAATCATTGTAGACGTGAGGAGACAGGTGTTCTTTACTGGTGATTCTGTCGTGAAAGTCATTCCCGAGAATAGAACGAACGCCCGTTGCGGCATAACGTAACCGCTGATCGACCTCAGCAATAACCCGTGCATGCGTTTCGTCATACACATGAAGAACATAGACAACGACGACGCAGCTATAGAGCAAAAAACTTAGTAACAACAGCCGTGTAGGCGATCTCAGGCTCAAATCTTATTCTCCGGTTACACAAACACGCATTCCTTAATTAAACGCAGGTATCGCATCAGGGTCTGTAAACATATGCAATCGACCTGGCTAATTCAAGTTTGGCCTGCCTTTTCAACTAAATAGCGGAAAACGAGCATACATACGGTGTCAGATTAAGCAAATCCCCTGCCTTTCCCGGGCTTTTTTATTGATGAAAATACCTCAGGTTGATGATCCCTCTACAACCGCTATTCGACTATTTTTTTGCAGACTTTTTTCTACACTTAACGTAAAGTTCGACGCCGTAATAACAAGAGAAGCAAATCGTAGAACATGTCTGAAAATCGTCGAAAAGCCAACGCTACACCAGAAACCCTGTTACAGATCTTCACGATCCCGGAAGCTCCGGATTCAACACTCAGTCGAATCGAACAACAACTTTCTCAGGATCTGAATGGCTTTTTACGTGATCATATCGTTGCCGTTGAAAAACCACTGGATGACATCGAAACCGATTTTAACCGTTCACAAATACCAGAGCAGCCTCGTTTCGTCTCCGATCATGCAGACGAACTCATCAACAATCTGGTTGCTCATTCGGTTCATACGGCATCACCACGTTTTATAGGTCACATGACCTCTGCCTTGCCTTACTTCTTACTTCCACTCTCCAAGCTAATGGTTGGCCTAAACCAAAACCTGGTAAAAATAGAAACATCCAAAGCATTCACGCCAATGGAACGTCAGGTTATCGGTATGATTCATCACTTGATGTATCAACAGGACGATGCTTTTTATCAGCAATGGTTGCACAGTCCAAATCACTCACTTGGCGCGTTTTGCTCCGGCGGAACGGTTGCAAACATTACCGCACTTTGGGTCGCAAAAAACCGTTTACTTGGTCCGGATGGTGACTTCACAGGCGTTGCTCAGGAAGGACTGTTCAATGCACTCATGCATTACCAGTACAAAGGGCTTGCCGTGCTCGTCTCCGATCGAGGGCATTATTCTCTGGCTAAAGCAGCTGACTTACTGGGCATTGGACGTAAGAATATCATCGCCATCAAAACAGATGAAAATCACAAAGTTAATGTTGTCGAGATGCGAAAAAAAGCCCTGGAGCTTGAACAACAAGGCATCAAAGTTATGGCCATCGTTGGCGTCGCGGGCACGACAGAAACCGGTAATATTGATCCACTAGCTGAACTGGCTGATTTAGCGACGGAATTAGATTGCTACTTTCATGTTGATGCAGCCTGGGGCGGTGCAACGATGATGTCTTCGGACTGGAATCATCTTCTGGCAGGTATTGAGCGCGCTGACTCTATTACGATAGATGCACACAAACAAATGTACGTACCCATGGGCGCCGGTATTGTCGTCTTTAAACAGCCAGATACACCGCAAGTGATTCAACATCATGCCAATTACATTCTACGTGAAGGCTCAAAGGATTTAGGTAGTCACACACTGGAAGGAAGCCGCTCAGGAATGGCCATGCTGGTCAATGCCTGCTTTGATATTATCGGCCGTCAGGGCTATGAAATTTTAATTAATCAAAGCCTCGAAAAAGCTCGTCTGTTCGCCGATATGATCCGTAATGCAGATGACTTCGAATTAGTCACAGAACCTGAATTATGTTTGCTCACCTATCGGTTTAATCCGCCCTGGTTACAGGCATTCCTGAGCACGGCATCTGATGAGCAAATTCAAGCGGTGAATGAAGAACTCAATCACCTTACTCAAGTCATTCAGAAACGTCAGCGAGAAGCCGGAAAAACCTTTGTCTCTCGAACCACGTTAACGCCAACACGATACCAGCGACAAGCTATTATCGTGTTTCGCGTTGTACTGGCTAACCCACTGACAACAAAGATCATTTTGTCTGAAGTTCTTGAAGAGCAACGAGAAATAGCAAACACCCTCACTCAATCTCTTAATAAATTACACAGACTAACTGCATAAACCATTACGCTCTGGCAGCCTGATATCCAGGACTGCCAGACATTCCCTGTTCCCCGTCAACATTGGCAAAATTCCTCGTTAGCTTCTACCTTTAAACAAGCCAACACGGTGAATATCTATCGATTTAATGCTATCAGCAAACCCGTTTTGCTCGTTTTATCATCGTTCAAAAACAATAACTTCAGACAAGTAACTGGTGAAATGCATGATTTTTCTAACTCGACATCACGTTATTGTGCTCGTTCTCGCCTTCTTTCTTATCAGTTGTGAAAAGCAATCCAACACACCATTAAGACTTGGCACCAACCTTTGGCCAGGTTATGAACCGCTCTATCTGGCTCAGTCACAACAATTTTTTTCCCCCGAACACATTCGTTTGATCGAGTATCCATCAGCCTCTGAAGTTATCCGGGCATTTAGAAACGGTACACTGGACGCCGCCGCATTAACCCTGGATGAAGTACTGTTACTCAGACAGGAAAATATTCCGGTTCAAATTATTCTTGTAACCGATGTATCTGATGGCGCTGATGTCATTATCGCCAAAGAGAATATTAAATCGATGCAGGAATTAAAGGACCAACGCGTCGCCATCGAAAGTGGTGCGTTGGGCGCTTATGTGATTTCTCGCGCACTTGAAATTAACAAGATGAAAATCAGCGACATTATCGTTGTACATCTGGACGCGTCAGAACATGAAGCTGCATTTCAATCGGATGAAGTATCTGCCGCGGTGACTTTTGAACCCATCAGAACGAAACTGATGAATGCTGATGGTCATGAAATTTTTAACAGTCGCCAGATACCGGGAGAAATCGTCGATGTCATCGCGATTCACGAACAAGCGCTCAAACAAAATCATGACCATATTCGAGCGCTTACTAAAGGTTGGTTTAAAGCGGTCGCCCTCATTGATGCGCAACGCGCTGATTCCATGTCATTCATTGCTAAACGATTGAAAATTACACCATCGGAAGTAGAAGCCAGTTATGAAGGATTATTGCTGGCTAACAGGATAATGAATCGGCAAATGCTGGACCCAATGTCAGGCTCACTCATGCAAATCATCGATCAAATGACGACCACTATGATGAAAAACCAACTTTTGAAGAAAAAACCCAATACTGACCAAATCGTTAACGGTACCTTTATTCAGTAAACCGGAGTTGCAACCACCTATGTTCATGCTGGCTAACTTGCTGACATTGCGCGTCATGATTCCTTTTTTGATTGGCTTCCTTTCATTGCTGGCAACAGGTACCAGTTGGTTTATCAGTCAAAGTATTGCTAAAAGTGATGCAGAAAAAACAGCCATCCAAAACCTGAGAAATAATCTCACCAGTATGCAAGGCACACTGGAAGTATTGTTGAGCAATGGGCAACCAAGAGCAGCCGAAAAAGTGGTCGCATCATTCAGTGCTCACGCAGACACGGTTTACACCTTTTTCGCGAATAAAGACGGACGCATTGTCGCCTCAACCTCTCATATGGATTTTGGTACTCCCTGGTTAGAATCTCATCCAGACTTGCCGGAAACGACCATTCAGAATTCCACTCAAAATCACAATATCAATATTTCAATTAACCGGGATAAAGACTACCTGGATGGTTACATCGGTATTTGTCCTAAATCCAATCTCTTTTTGCGTTCCACTCGTTGTGGATTCTTAACTCAGCGCATTAACCTTCATTACTACTATCAGCAAGCATCAACGGGCCTTCGGCGTCAGGCCCTGTATAACGCGCTATCCGTCATTATGATTTCAACAATCATCGCCACTATTTTCCATTTTATGTTCGCCAGTCGAGCCTACACTCTCGCTGAAACTCTAAAGCGCTTTAAACCTGGAAACCGCAAAATAAAACTCGATACCGCCGGGCAAGACGAGCTATCTGTCATTGCACAAAACATCGAACGTATGTTGGATAAAATCGAGGAAGATCAGGAAATAATCACCGAAGAAAAAAATCGCCTCTCAAGCCTGTTTGAAACAGCAATGGACCCCATTTTTACCATTGATGAAAATGGAAAAATTACCAGCTTTAACAGCGCAGCCTGCGTCGCCTTTGACTATTCACCGGAACAACTAAAAAAACAGAATATGTTCAATCTGATGCCAGATATGTTCATCGCTGATGAAAAAGGTCAACAAGAGATTTTTAAAGGTGTTATGGATCAACGCAATATTGAACTTGCCGCTATACGAAGTAATCAGACCCACTTTCCGGCGGAGTTTGCTATCACCACCATTGATAAAGATGGCATGAAAGAACACATGGTGATTGTTCGCGATGTCACGATCCGCAAAAACGTAGAAGAAGAACTTAGAAAACACCGCGACAACCTCAAAGAACTGGTCGATCAGGCAACATCAGAAATAAATGCCATTGTTGATACAGCGGTAGATGCCATCATCACGATCAACCATTACGGCACCATTCAGCTATTCAACCCTGCCGCTGAAAAACTGTTCGGCTGGAAAGCCAGTGAAGTCATTGGCAAAAATGTGGCTATTCTTACCCCGGATATCACACCGACAACGCATGATCAGTTCATCGGTAATTATCTTAAAAGTGGGAAAGCAAAAATTATTGGTGTCGGGCGAGAGCTGGAAGCCAAACGCAAAGACAACACGCTGTTTCCTGCATTGTTATCAGTCGGTCATACCGAAGTCAGCCCCGGCAATCATATGTTTGTCGCGTTTATTTCTGATATTACGCGCCAGATTACGGCTCGCCGGGAGTTATTATCAGCCAAAAATCGTGCTGAAGAAGCAGCTCAGGCAAAAGCTAACTTTCTGGCTAACATGAGTCATGAAATTCGCACCCCGATGAACGCCGTCATCGGCTTTTCCGAAGTTGTTCTCCAGGACACCAACCTCTCAGACTCTTCCAGACAACACGTAAGCACCATACTGAATGCCGGGCAAAACCTGCTAAATATCATCAATGACATTCTGGATTTCTCCAAAATCGAAGCCGGAAAAGTAACACTGGAACATGTCACGTTCCATTTACCTAACGCCATTACCGATACTTTAAGAACGCTGGAGTTCAAGGCTGCCGAAAAAGACTTAATACTAAAAGTCAGTATCAGCCCCAACTTGCCCAATAGAGTGGTTGGCGACCCGGTCAGATTGCGACAAGTACTTCTGAATCTGGTCGGTAATGCGATCAAATTCACTCAAGCTGGCTCCGTTACCGTTGTCGTCGAACCGGATACTGACGTCACCATGACCCATTTTAAAGTTATTGATACCGGCATAGGGATGAACGACGATCAGCTGAAAGGTGTGTTTGAAGCTTTTACACAAGCGGATGCCAGTACCAATCGTCGCTTCGGCGGAACTGGCCTTGGCACAACCATCAGTAAGCAAATTGTAGAGTTGATGCACGGTAAAATCTGGGCAGAGAGTGAAGTTAATAAAGGGTCAACATTTCACTTTACTGCCGCACTTCCTGCTGGTGTCGAAACAGACGACTGTTTATTTGAAGATGGATCGTTCATTCAAACCGACTATCGCTCCCCCCGTGCATTCAACATTTTGCTGGCTGAAGATCTGGAGGCTAACGCCTCACTTGCAACACTTCGATTAAAACAACAAGGCCACGATGTTCATTGGGTAATCAATGGCGCTGAAGCAGTAAACGACATCAAAAACGCCGACTATGACATTATTCTCATGGATATTCAGATGCCTGAAATGGATGGTCTGGCAGCTACAAAAGCTATCCGACAATGGGAAACTCAGACTGGTGTAAAAGAGCCGATCACCATCGTGGCGCTGACCGCCAGTGTGATGAAAGAAGACAAACAGGATTGTTACGATGTTGGCATGAATGCCGTAGCCAGTAAGCCCATAAATTTTCCTGAGCTAATGGCACTCATGGAACAACAAGTACCGCAAAACCTCGGCACCAGAGCCACCGCACATGAAGCCAACCTGAGTGCAGAAGTCACCTCAACAGATTTATCTCCACTTGAACCTCTGGTCGATTATGTAACGGGTATCAAAACCTGGCTGGATGCTGATATTTATCTGGATGGACTCATCAACTTCGCCAGAGACAGGCAGAATGATGCGCTAAAAATAACGGATGTGTTAAAGCAATCGTCAGACAACCATCTTGAAGCCCGAAAAATCACACACGCCCTGAAAGGACTCGCCGGTAATTTAAGTATTACCGAAGTTGCCCAACTCGCTGATGACATTGACCTTGCCTTGAAATCCCCAGCCACACCTCAACTTTTCGACACCATACAAACCCTTCACCAGGCCATTCAGGATGTCGTAAGTCGGATTAACAGCATTAAACAGGAAGACTCAACACAATCCGCCCTTTTACAAACACTGGATACAGAAACGGGTAAAGCACTGTTCAATAACATGATCAGTGCCCTGGATGACTTAAACCCTGACAGTATCGCACCTTTACTGGACGAATTAGCTAGTTTCATCGAAGCAGAAAAACTCGCTGTTATTCAACAAAATATCAATGATTTCGAGTTTGATGACGCTAAAACAGCGGTTATCGCGCTGGCAACCGAACTCAGTATTTCTTTGGAGAACCCATCATGAAAGAACAATTTAAAATTCTGATTGTGGATGATGAGCCAAATAACCTGAAACTACTGCAACAAATTTTAAAAAGTGATTATCAGCTCATTTTTGCCACTAACGGAAGTAAAGCCCTGAGTGCCGTCGATACACATCGACCTGATCTAATTTTGCTTGATGTCATGATGCCCGACATGGATGGTTATGAAGTCTGCCAGCAACTCAAAAGTAATCCTGCCAATGCCAGTATTCCCGTCATTTTTGTTACTGCAATGGGCGAACAAAGCGATGAAGCCAAAGGCTTTGATGTCGGCGCAGTCGATTACATTCAAAAGCCCGTATCAGGGCCAATTGTTCTGCGTCGCGTGCAAACACACCTCTCACTGGTCAAAGCAAAAGATCTCGAAGACCTCGCGATTGCATCGATCAAAATGTTAGGTGAAGCCGGTCATTACAATGATACCGATACAGGAAAACATATCTGGCGAATGGCCGCTTATTCCGCCGCCATCGCCCGCTCTCTCGGCTGGTCGGCTCATGATGCTAATACAATGGAACTGGCAGCTCCGATGCACGACACCGGTAAAATAGGGATTCCGGACGCCATTCTCAAAGCCCCAAGAAAACTGACACCAGAAGAATGGGACATCATGAGAACCCACTCTCAAATCGGCTATGACATCCTGTGTAAAAGTTCCAATCCTATTTTTCAAATGGCCGCAGATATCGCTCGTTACCACCATGAAAAGTGGGATGGTTCTGGCTACCCAACAGGTATTTCCGGCAGAGATATTCCTGAATCGGCCCGTATTGTCGCCATCGCAGATGTATTCGACGCACTCACGATGAAACGCCCCTACAAAGATGCCTGGCCAGTTGAAAAAGCGATTGAAACCATACAACGCGATGCAGGAACACATTTCGATCCAGACGCCGTGGCTGCCTTTATGAACATTGAACAAAAGATACTGGCCATAAAAAAAGCCTGGGAGTAAATATACTTAAGATCTAACAAACGTGAATTTTCCTGAAAACCAGGGCATTATTTTTGCCACGATTTTATGAGGCGATAACGATTCATGTGGATTCAAAAACAACTTCAGTTAAAACCCTATGCCAGAGGTTTCCACCTCATCACCGACACAATTGTTAATGACATTCCGGATATTGATTCAATTAAAACCGGTTTACTGCATTTGTTTATCCAACACACCTCCGCGTCGCTAACCATCAACGAGAACGCTGATCCGACGGTTCGAATCGATCTGGAATCTCACTTCAACACCTTCGTACCTGAGCGAGCCCCTTATTACCGACATGACTATGAAGGCGATGACGATATGCCTGCTCACATTAAAAGCTCAACCATTGGTTGTGAGTTAACCATTCCAATCACCAATGGCTCACTCAATCTTGGCACATGGCAAGGTATCTATTTGTGCGAACATCGAAACAGCGCTGGTAGTCGCCGCATTATTGCAACAATCCAGGGTGAATCTGTTTAATCAGGGTTAGCAACATCCGAACTATTCCGTTTTTATCGCGTATAAAAATGATTAACTTCATGCCCGTTACTGGATGAATCACCATTTTTATACCAGGGTTTAAGCATCACTTTGATATAACCTGACATCGCGATATCTGTCATACAGGCGTCAGACTTACCATTACGTTTGACGACACTCATGACCGTGTGACGTGGAATAAAACCTCATGTTGAAATGCCCAAAGAGTCTCTTAGCCACTCTGATTATCCTGACCACCTCAAACGTTGCCGCCGCACCTGACCCTGATGTCATTAAAATACTCGTCGACGACAACTATCCCCCTTATACCTTCGTCGAAGACGGCAGCGTAAAAGGAACCTATGTCGACATCATTCGAAAAGCAGTCCGTCAAATTCAGGGAAAATATACCGTTGAAATCGTGGGTATTCCCTGGAAGCGAGGACTGAAACTGATTGAATCCGGACATGAACTGGCTATCGCACCACCTTACCAACACTATAAATCTCGCCCTTATATTGACTAGAGCGTGCTGACCTTTTCGGGTGAAGTTTTGTTCGAGTTCAATGGTGTTCAAGCAAGGCGCACGGCAGCAGGTTTAGTTATCTAAATCAAAGCCGTGGAACGCCGCATGAACGCCATTGAAACGAATCCATTCATTAATTAAATGATTGCATGGACAGCGCTTGTCGCCCGTTTCTACTGCGTTTCAGCTCGCTTATGTAGAATAACTACACGACGCAACCTGAAACCTTGTATAAACACGCGACAAACTGCTGCAAAATCCACCTGCAAAGGTCAGCACGCTCTAATATTCAATACCTGTCGGTCATGAACACGTCATTCTGTTCTGCAACAAACGGGTTGACATAAACCACTCGTTAAATCACACAATGCCGGGCGCTCCCCCACTGACTATTGGTATCAATGCTGGCTATCTGATTTTAACGGAGAAATATCAACAAGCGGTTCAACAGGGAAAGATTATGATTAATGAAAACAGAAGCTCACTATCCAATGTAGAAAAGCTTTTAACTGGCCGCCTTGATTGCTATATCAACGACAGGAAAACCATTCTCTTTGGCATGAATAGTTTATTGGAAGACGACTCTGCAAACATCGCAGCCGGTTATGAAGAGAAAGAATACTTATATACGAGATCCGCACATATCGGTTATTCAAAGCGCTATTTGAATCAGCATCAGCAAATGCACGAATTTGTTGCTGCGTTAAATACGGCTATTCAACACGTTCTGACAGAACAATAGGAATACTATAAATAGAGATAATAAAAAATCGCATGGAGCAAAGCTCACATGCGATTCAGTGTGCTGGCAAAGCACTATTTCAATTTTGATGGAATACCTGGCGATGACAACAACTCCGCAAACTTCGCCCATTTCTCAGCTTCGGTCCGTTTACCGTCACCCTCAATGTAATCTTTCACCAGCTTTTTACCCCAGTTGTAATTGATAACATACGCACCATATGCCTCAATAAAACGAATGCCCTGATCGGCTTTGTCTTTATTCGTAATTCGATATTTCTGGCCCAGAGCAACAGCCTGTTCACGAGTAATAGTGCCATTGATATATCGACGGGCAATTTCATTATTTACAAACGCCAGTTTACTTTGCAGTGACGACAACTTTTCCAAATCGTCTGCTGTTTTCGGATCAAGCCCCGCCAGAGGGAATAACACCTCTTTCTCAAATTTGAGTTTGTCATCCCCTGGAAATGCCAACTCAATGCCGTAATTCGCACTACCTTCAGCAATCAAAGATTGAGGACTGAATAACGGATAGACAGTGAATTCTACCCAGCCTCTTTTCTTCGATAAATTCTTTTCTAACAATGCATTGAACACATGATGACCCGGATATCCTTCATGACATCCCAAATCGACTGCACGGGTAATATAAACCGGAAAATCCGTATTTACCTGAATGACACTGTAGGCATCACCCTTATACCAGTTATAACCGCTCCACGGTTTATCTGAGACATACTCAACAGTAAAACGCTCGTTATCTGCCAGTTCGATATACGGCTCTGTACGTCGCTTACATTCAGCAATCGCAGCTTCAAAGACTTTACTTAATTTATCTTTTGGAATTTCAAACCGTGATGTGAACGCTTCAATACGCTTATAAAGCGGCTCATCGCCCGGCACCAGTTTTTCAATCTCGGCTAGCACCGTGTCAAACTCTTCAAAGTCATATTGCGCAGGCATTGAGTCATATAGCAGCCCGGTCTGCTGCTCAAACGTGACTTTTTTACCGCTCGACATTTTGGCTCGTAATGCCATAGCGATCGTTTGCTTCTTCAATCCTTCAATACGTAATCTTGCCATTGCATCTCTCGGTGGATGCACACCTTCCAACGCTACCAACAAGGCCTGTGTTCTTGCCAGAATCTTATCCAGTGACAGTTTTTCCTGGCTGGCCTGCTTTGCCCATTTCTCAGGCCCGTAATACGCATCAACAAACGCTTTATCATGCTGCCCCATGGCCAACGATAACTGCACGTATTCTCGTGCCAGGTCATCAACATCACTTACATCTTCATGCGCATTAGCAGACAGAGAAAATCCCAGTGTAGCGGTCAGAAAAGCTGGAATAACTTTTTTAAGTAAAGAAGGTTTCATTATTTTTATCACCCGGAAAAATGGTGCCTCTATGTTGGCGAAGAAATGCGGAAAGTCAAACAGACAGGACAAACAGAAGGAAAGTAGATGAAAAAGTGTAACTGGCGCACGTTTACCCGGCAGGTTTTATTCGTGAAGAAAAACACACTTCCCTGTGTTAACCCAAGATCAAAGGTTTAAAACCAACAAGCAATTGTTGTTTACACTATGTTGTCGGACACCTGTAAACCGCCAACAACAGCGCCAGAGGAAAAAAGTAATTAAAAGGCGTATTTCGCTGAGAATTGAAGACGATTCATATCACCGTCGGCACCATTCTCAACTTCTCGATTGGCATGCTGGAATTCAGCGCCAAACGTCAATGCTTTAACCGGTGAATACAGCAAGTTGATGTTCCAGCTTGATGTTTCTTTGGTTACGCCAGTACCCGTCAGATCGGTCTCATTATCAACATTCAACATCGAATACATCACGTTTGAGCGCCATTTGTTGCTCCAGTGATGACGATACGCGACAGAGAATCCGAGAGAATCAATCGCTTCCAGTTCGTTCTCAGCATTCAACACAGCACCGTTAGCAGTATTCAAGCCGATATATCGACCAAGACCCGAACCGGCATTCAGTGCAAATCTGACATCATCATCGCCCAACATAACTTTACCAGTGAAGGATACGCCGTAGCCCTGCGTTGAATCATCAATATTCAGCGTGTTGTCTTCGTAGCTTAGTTGGCGGGCAATCGCAGACACCGTCAAATGACCCCAGTCACGTTTGTGGTTGTAGCGAACCACCAAATCAGGAATGGAATTGTCATCGGTGACAACCCGAGCGCCGCCACCAAATGGCGTCACGGTTGTCTCAGGATTTTCAATCGCGACCTGGAAGCCGCCATAGGTGTAACGGACCATTGTCTGACGAATGAAAATCGTGCCGTCTGTTGAACCAATGAAATCAAGGCTTTCAGGCAATGCACCGACATCCATAAAGGTTGTCCATGTCTGACCAAACAAGAAACCATCGTAAGTGATATAACCATGACGAATTCGTGGTGTGTAAGAGTTACTGATTCGCTCGTTACCATTAGGTGTAACGATAAAATCCAGTTCAAGACGAGAGCCAATCTTCTCGCCATTTCCTACATCCGTCGATGTCGTGAAGAAGAATCGAGACTGTCTTGCATGCATATCAAACTGCATGCTCTCACTTTCACCGCCAACAGGGATCGTAGCCGGGACATAGAAATCTCGCCCGATACTACCGGAAGCGACGCTGCCATCAGAGTAATCACTCATGATCGTGTCTACTTTGATGTAACCACCATAATCAAACTCGGTGGGAAAAGGAGCAGCATTTGCAGCACTGGCAGTCATAGTTGCAGCGACAAAACCTGCTCGAAGGTATAGTTGTTTCGTTTTATTCATCGAACTTGCCTCACTCAATTGAGGATGTTTAAGTTGTGCTCAGAAGCACACTGGCTTTTGCGGTTTACAGCTGAACACTCAAACGGCAAACAGCAAAGGTCAACATGCCCCTAAATCCTGGCACTTAGTTCTTTCAAACGACATTAGCGATTAGTCGTATGAATTAAGTCTTGATTTAATGCTGCTTTTGTCAACTTTCCAATCATATTTTCCTTATATAGAGCCAACCTGGTTCGACTAAGGTCTAATATCGACAATCTAAGAATGTGGTGTAAAAAATTTATCAACACGAACAGTTACACAGCCCGCTTCAACATCGAGTGCAATACGGTTTTTACAACGCTGAACCGGATACCAGATGCATAACCTGTTGAGCTAACGGAGGTTTCAATGTCATCAGCGAATTTATATCCCGTTCCTTCACATTTCCAGGCGAATACACGCCTGGACGAGCAAACTTATCACGCGATGTACCAGCAATCGGTGTCTGATCCGGACGCATTCTGGGGTGAGCACGGTAAACGTGTTGATTGGTTCAAACCCTACACCAAAGTCAAAAACACCAGCTTTGAGCCAGGCAACTTATCGATTAAATGGTTTGAGGATGGTGAGCTGAATGTGGCGTACAACTGTCTCGACCGACATCTGGAAGAGCGCGGCGATCAAGTCGCTTATTACTTCGAACCGGACACCCCGGGAGAAGGTCAGGCAATCACCTATCGCGAACTTCACCGCGATGTCTGTAAGCTCGCTAACAGCCTGAAATCTCTCGGCGTAAAGAAAGGCGACTTCATCACGATTTACATGCCCATGATTCCGGAAGCAACCGTTGCGATGCTCGCCTGCGCTCGGATTGGGGCGGTTCATTCTGTCGTCTTTGCAGGTTTCTCTCCTGATGCGCTGGCCAGTCGAATTGATGACTGCCAGTCAAAATTTGTCATCACCGCTGACGTTTCGCTTCGTGGCAATCGTCATATTCATTTGAAAGACAACGTTGATAATGCGCTGGATTCCATGACCGATGGACCGGTAGAAGGCGTGGTGATGGTTCGTCATACTGGCGAAGCAGTGAAATTCGTTGAAGGACGCGATCACTGGTATCACGAGCTGATGGAAAACGCCTCTGAAGATTGCCCACCAGAATCCATGAACGCAGAAGATCCGCTGTTCATCCTCTACACATCTGGTTCTACCGGTAAGCCGAAAGGCGTTCTTCATACTACCGGCGGTTACCTGGTATATGCCTCAATCACTCACGAATATATCTTTGACTTACAACCGGATGATGTTTTCTGGTGTGCCGCTGACATCGGTTGGATCACAGGTCACAGCTATATCGTTTATGGGCCGTTGTGTAACGGAACCACCAGCATTTTCTTTGAAGGTGTGCCGAACTGGCCATCTTGCGCACGGATGGCGGACATCGTAGATAAATACAAAGCAACCATATTATATACCGCACCAACGGCAATTCGCGCACTTATGTCCAATGGTGAAGAAGCGTTTGAAAACAATGATCTCTCTTCGCTCAGACTACTCGGTAGTGTTGGTGAACCTATCAATCCTGAAGCGTGGCGCTGGTACTATGCTGGTTTTGGTAAAGAAAACTGCCCGATTGTTGATACCTGGTGGCAAACAGAAACCGGCGCGGCACTTATCACACCATTGCCAGGAGCAACCGCACTGAAACCAGGCTCTGCTACACGTCCTTTCTTTGGTGTAAAACCAGCCCTGGTAGATAGCGAAGGCGAGTTTCTTGAAGGCGCAGCGGCTGGAAACCTGGTGTTACTTGATAGCTGGCCAGGCCAGATGCGCACTGTTTACGGCGATCACGAACGATTTGAACAAACGTACTTTTCAACGTGGAAAGGCATGTACTTTACTGGCGATGGTGCCAAACGTGATGAAGATGGCTACTACTGGATCACCGGCCGTGTTGATGACGTACTGAATGTTTCTGGCCATCGCCTCGGCACGGCTGAGATTGAAAGCGTGCTGGTCGCGCATCCGGAAATTGCAGAAGCTGCCGTCGTAGGCTATCCACATCCAATCAAAGGTCAGGGAATTTATGTGTATGTCACGGCTAACAAAGGCACTGAACCTACGCCAGACCTAACCAAACATGTTCGCGATTGGGTTCGTCAGGAAATCAGCCCGATTGCGACGCCCGATCTGATTCAATGGGCACCCGGCTTACCTAAAACCCGTTCAGGCAAAATTATGCGCCGCATTCTGCGTAAAATTGCCTGCAACGAACATGACAGCCTGGGTGATATCTCAACATTGGCAGATCCGTCCGTAGTGGAAGATCTTATTGAACACAGACTCAATAAGTAATCTGGTTTATTCGTAAGCCACCACACGGAGGTGAATACACCCAATCAAAACCGAAGTTTTGGTGCACTGGATCAAAGCTTCGGTTTTTTATTGTCTATACTTTCATGTAGTGTATGTCGTAAAAGCTGTGTGTGGGGTTAATATTTATGTTTTTCTTCAGGTATTTTCCACCTTTTAAGAACATAAACATCAACGACCACAAACGATAATTACACTAAAAAGGTGGTAAACATGACCAAACTGATCGTCGCTGACGACCATCCCCTCTTTCGCAATGCGCTGATCAACGCGATTAGTGCCACCTTCGCCATGAAAGAAACCATAGAAACGGACTCCTTTGATACAACATGCGAAGCGCTTGATAAACACCCTGATACTGAATTATTGCTGCTGGATTTACATATGCCCGGAAACTGTGGATTCTTCGGCCTTATTCATCTCAGAAAACATTATCCCACCCTCCCTATTGTTGTTATTTCTGCCAGCGATGACATTGATGTGATACGCCGGGTCATAACGTTTGGAGCCAGTGCTTTTATTCCAAAATCCAGCAATCCGGTGGTTATATCGGATGCATTAAAATCCGTACTGAATGGCGATGTCTGGGTTCCTCCAGAATTAGAGAAACAAGTCTGGGAAACAGACAATGATGAGAATATCGGCGAAGATACCAACCTGGCAGAGAAGATAGCGACATTAACTCAACAGCAATATAAAGTGTTGTATTACGTTAATGATGGCTGGTTGAACAAACAAATTGCCTGGGATTTAAATATTTCAGAAGCTACCGTGAAAGCCCACATGACCGCCATATTCCGGAAACTGGGTGTCAGTAACCGAACACAAGCGGTTATTTTAGCCTCGCGATTACAGTTAGAACCGCCAGCTGGTCTCAATTAATCCAGCACTATCTCTGTGTTAAAAATTTCCCGTGTTGAGTAAACCACTTTATAAGCAGCAAAAACCATCGTTTATGGAAATAGAACCTTGATGATAAAAACTCTGTTATTCAGCTGTATCGTATTACTCAGTAGTTTTACCGCTCAAGCGACTAAAGCAAATACATCGTCAGATACATCATTACATGACAAAGAAATCATTGTTCTCGCGCACGGTCTGGCTCGCGGCAAAGCCTCGATGTGGCTATTACATGGCCGCCTTGAATATGCCGGTTATGAAGTTTGCGCCATCGACTACACCACGCTTGGCGCGACAATTGATGAAGTACTGAGTGAGTCATTCAATGAAATAACCGCTTGTGTGAATAGAAGCCAGAAAATTCATTTTGTCGGCCACTCACTCGGCGGACTTGTTATCAGGCACTTTTTAACTCAGCCTGACAAACAAGCACAGAATATTCAGCTTGGTGAAGTGGTTATCATAGGCACACCGAATAAAGGCAGCCCGGTGGCCGATCAGTTAGAAGACCACTTTATAATGTCTATCGCCGGAGAAGTGGGTTTTGCACTGATGCGCGGTAAGAATACACTGGGTAAAACCCTCCCACCGTTTAACACGCCAGTAGGCGTCATTGCAGGCACGAAATCGTCTCCTGTCACGAATACTTTTTTTTCGCAGCCAAATGACGGGCTGGTTTCAGTAGATTCCACCAAAGTCGAACAAATGAAGGATTTTATCGCCTTGCCAGTTGGCCATGCAGGTATGCGCTATAGTCAGGATGTTGCCGATCAGGTTATTCAGTTTATCCGCCAGGGGCGATTTGACCACTCTGTTTCGACAACATCAGAAACCAGGCTGTGAGTATTCTGATTGCTTAGATTACAAATCGAACATCGCTTGCATCTGTTCAAACAGCTTTTGTTCGTCACTGCTCAACACTGGTGGCGCAGCACAGCGCGGATCTGTTTTTTGCAATACGCTTGTCATTTGTGACGTAATCGCAATAGGGTCACAACCGTGGCCTTGTTCACAAATCATGTCATATTCAGGTTTCGCTTTTTTATGACAAGCCAGACAATTCCCGCCAAACCGATTCTTCACATTGTCATAACCCTGAACTCGAATCTCACTCCCTTTATCACTGACGGTCAACTCATAAAACAGCCAGTCATTTGTTGACGGATTCGTTCCCTCAACCTGTTTAATCATGACTTCAGTTGGCACTAGCTGAACCACTGAACCCGCCGGGTAAACTGTTTTCTCAGCCTTTGCAGCCCTTACTGTCTCCGGTAGCTTTTCAGGATTCAGATTGTCCACATAGAACCCTCGCACGGGAGTCATATCCAACATGCATTTAAAAGTATCTTTCGTCACAGCGGGTAATGATGCAACATTCTTTTGTTTATACTTCTCGTTCATTCCATGCTCTTTAGCACTCGTGCTCAGCGGCATTGCGCTAATGACGATGAATAACAACACAGAAGCGATCACTAAAATGTTTTTCACGGTTTATCCTTCATAAAGCAATTTAGACGTTAACGTGCCACGCCAGTTTCAATCAATACAACATCAACCTCGATATTGCCACGCGTGGCGTTTGAGTATGGACATACCTGATGAGCCACTTCGACCAGTTTAGTTGCCACTTCATGTTCAATGCCGGGTAAACCAATAGCCAGTTTTACAGCCAATCCAAAGCCATTACCGACCGGACCTATATCTACTTTCGCATCCACAAAAACATCCGCCGGAATCGTGATCGATTGTTGGCCCGCAACAAACTTTAACGCACCAATAAAACAAGCGGCATAACCAGCAGCAAATAATTGCTCGGGATTTGTACCGTCTCCCCCTGCTCCACCCAAACCTGTGGGCGTGGATAACAGTACATTCAGCTTTTTATCGTCTGATAACGCAGAACCTTCTCTACCTCCGGTTGCTCTGACATTTGCGCTGTACAATGTCTGTGATAGTGATTGAGGTTTTGCCTGCTCGGTTGATTGATTTAACGCCATGATTAATTCCTTAGTGAACGATATCTTTATCTACATCTGAATAAACATTAACTATCTTTTGGTAAATTACTTTGCATACAAAATAATTTACCCTGGGTTAAAGCGGCTTGCAAGAACTTTGTATACAAAGTACATTAGCGCTCTATTCTGAGAGGCAGAAAATGAACGACGAAAAACTATTATTGGAAAATCAGCTTTGCCACCGAATTTACATGTTGAACAATGCAATGACTCGCGCTTACCGTCCATTGCTGAAGTCGCTGGATATTACCTATCCACAATATGTTGTTTTGATGGCGTTATGGGAGAAGGATGATCTGGAAATCAATACATTACAGCAGATCACTCACATTGATGGCGGCGCACTAACGTTAATTTTGAAAAAGTTGGTCAATAAGCAAATGATTCAACTTCAACCATCTCAACAGGACAAACGAATTAAACATGTTCTGCTGACACAAGAAGGCATCACCCTAAAAGAAACAGCATCAGAACTGCCTGAAAAGATCCGCTTCTCTGTGCCATCAATTACAGAAGATGAAGCGATCCAACTAAAAATCATCCTTGATAAAATGAATCGGGATTTGCTCAACAACTAGAGCATCACTTTAGCGTTTCGGTGTTGATGGCCTGTTCAGGCGATAACTCATCTAATGCTTCCTGCTTTTCTTGAAGATTCCATCCCTGCGCGTCAGTTAGTGTTTTTTTCAGTGCCAGTACATAAGCCTTTTTAAACGCATCTTCGGCATCGGTTAAAACATCGGGTTGAACACCTACACCTTCCCAATTGGTGTTAGTAACAGGATTTATCGCCATTGATGTTGGCACACCCAATTTATAGTGATTGGGTAAACCCACGTAACGCCAGGGGTTTGCCCCGCCTTTAGTTGGTGAACCTACAATCATTCCTCGCTTGAGATGTTTGAAGTTGTAAGCAAACTCCTCTGCTGCTGAAAATGTTTTCTCACTGGTGAGAATGTATACCGGCGCCTGGCTAAAGTATCGAGGAATGTCCCCCAGTGTTCTGAAATGCGTTGTCATTCCAGTATCTCGATTGAAAAAACTATTTAAGTGAACATTTCCCTCAAGAAAGTAGCTACTTAATAGCTGAACCGCTTTCGCACTGCCACCACCGTTATTACGAAGATCAATAATGAGTGCATCAACACCAGTCAGAAACATCATGGCAGCTTCTGTTTTCGCCTTGTAATGTGCATTTACCTCAGCAAATCCCCAAAAGTCGATGTAACCAATGTTACCTGCCAGCACCTCCACGCTATTGTAGCCCTGGTTTTTTCGCGCCAGTTGACTGAACCAACCTTCCTTTTCTGGATTGTCGGCACGAGTGGTGGACTTGTTATCGCCAACGCTCGGCGCTGTCCACTTCACCGTAAAATGTTTATCAAACTGCTGAAGTTCATTACGGAGCAACCGTGCAACATCGTCATGGGTCTTTTGCTGATGCAATAACGGGTTGGTTCGTAATTGTTCCAGATGTGCCACCACATCCGGAATAGCCGACTCAAGAACATAGTGTTGCTCAATACGCTGTTGTAGCGCAGTAATTAATGTCTCCTTATCTTCATTCGTGATCGCTTGAGCAAAAACGGGCAAACAGACCAGAGGTAGAACAAAACGAAGTAGATTCACAGCATTTCCCTGATGATTAACACAAAAGCACCGTAGCCTGCTTAATGCTGGCTGAATCCAGCCTGAATAAACCGAATCCTGAATGTTCGATTTACTTTTTACTCGGCAATGCACACAAAACCAGCAGAAAAGCCAAAAAACTCAGCATCAAAAAGTGAATATTCATGCAAAACAACCAGAAACATGACGTAAAAATAATGAAAAACATCATTATCAGAGCATGAACATAACAGCTAATGCTTCCCGGGCCACACAAATGAGCAAAAACCATACTCAACGGTCTAATCTATATACAAAACACCACCTGACTAACGCTCACAGACAACTAATCCATGCAGTGGAGATACATTGTAAAAAGTGACTGTTTAACGCCTTAATCTTTTCAGAAAATCGCGTACTCCATGTCGATTACCACGCTTTGAAATCTCAAAGTCATTAAATCTGCAACGCCAATCAACATGCATACAATCATAGTAAATATATTTAAATAGCTGTGACGTGACTAATCATGAACGACAGAATCAATATCCCGGTGTACCGAGCAGCATGTTATGTCTCAATATAGTCAGAGGCTAAATACAATCTCACGCATAAACACTGTCATTTAATCCTCATCGAAACCTCATCAGCTTGTCACAAATTTACGATGTAATAACAATTGGTTAATTTTTACTGTATATAGGGTATAGTAAATGTACTCATCAGCAGTCAGTGGGTAATCTATGAAGACTTCAACAGTAGCAACACCAGATATAGCAGCCATCAATGCGCTGGACTTATGCCAAACCCTGTTACGAATTCCATCAGAAACGCCTGATGATAACGGTTGCCAACCTCTACTCAATAAACGCCTGGAAGCCTTAGGATTTGAAATAGAACAATGGACTGTTGAAGGCGTCGTTAACTCGCTGGCTGTACTGAATAATGGTGAAGGCCCTTCTTTGTTACTGGCAGGTCACACGGATGTCGTACCCGCAGGCAATCATGACAACTGGCAACCCGGACCTTATTCCGGCGATATTGTTAACGGTGAGATTGTTGGCCGGGGCGCAGCCGATATGAAAGGTGGCCTGGCCTGTATGATTGCCGCAACAGAAGCCTGGTTAACAACCCTTAAATCCGTTTTTAAAGGCACACTGCTATTCGCTTTTACCAGTGATGAAGAAGGGGAAGCTGAGTTTGGTAGCAAAGAAATAGCAGCTCGCATGGCTGAACGAGACCTTATTCCAGACTTTTGCATCATGGGCGAACCTTCAAGCCGGAATCATATTGGTGATGCAATCTTTGTTGGCCGTCGTGGCGCACTTTCTTTTAAGCTCGCCATTAAAGGCAAAGCAGCTCATGTTGCCTGGCCACAAAACGGCAATAATGCAATTCACAATATGGGTCGTATTATCAATGCACTGACTCAACTTGCGTGGGATGAAGGCAGCACAGACTTTCCTGGCACCAGCTTACAAATCACTCACATTGATTCAGGTCGCTTCACCGATAACATCATCCCGGACAGTTGCGCTATTCACTTTAATATTCGCTATAGTCACAACTATTCTCAGCAAGAACTTATCGACAAAATCACTCAAACCGTTGCGCCGCTGGATGAAAGTGCCGAGCTAACCTTTGACCGTCCTTGCATCCCTTACTTCACCGCTGCCGGGCGGCAATCAGAACACGATCTTATCGCCAATACTGAAATGGCTATCCACCAGCTAACAGGCTCTTTTCCATTATTATCGACTGCTGGCGGCACATCTGACGGTCGCTTCTTTACCTTTGAAGAATATCGACCAGAAAAGCCGACTCAAGTGATTGAGTTAGGGCTAAAAAACAAGACCATCCATCAGATCAATGAACGTGTTGGTGTCGATGACATTTATCAACTAACCGGTATTTATCAACAGATTCTGCGCAATATCTTCGGTCACTGACAGCGCCGCCTCAACACCAGGTAGCAGGCATAAAAAAACCGGGCTTCGTATGCAAGCCCGGTTTTTTGTCATCTACCCAGGTCTGTTGACCTGACATTCAATACCCAATGTTTCCTCCTTCATTCAGTATCGAATGCTCCCTTAGGTTTACGCCAGATAGCGCAAGCGCTTTTTCTCTTTCAGTTGCGTCATATCGACCATGACCAGGCCATCAACACAATCGCCAAAGTCAGGGTCAACACCAAAATCAAGGAAAGTTACACCACCCGGTTCACACAACTCCGTATACTGTTTGTAAAGTGTTGGTACATTCACACCCATCTCATTCAATGACTGCTTTAACACTGTAAAATCGGCTTTGTAATCATTGCCTTTGAACAAAGACGCAATATGACTACTATCGGCAGACAACTGATAAGGCTGCATTGATGTAGCCAGATGCTCAGTCGCACCAAAATACATACTGTAGAAATAAACCATTAAATCCTTTGCCTGAGCCGGGTAGTTATTCGACAAACTAACCGGACCAAACAAGTAACGATACTGCGGACGGGATTTCAAGAATGCTCCAATCCCAAACCACAGATAATCCAGCGCACGTTTACCCTGATATCGAGGTTGCACAAAACTTCGTCCCAACTCCAATCCCTGGCGAATAAGTGGCTTTGCAGAATCGCTATAACGAGCCAGTGTTTGCGTGTACAAACCATTTTCACTCACTCGATCAAATACATAACTGACATCGGCGAAACGATACGCGCCTGCAATCTCCAGATTTTCTTTATCCCATAACACCAGGTGATAGTAATAGCTGTCGTATTTATCGGTATCACGACGGCGTCCCGTTCCCTCACCGACAGCTCTGAATGTCATTTCTCTCAAACGACCAATCTCACGCAATAGCGCCGAGCTTTTTAAATGCTGAATCAAATAAATCTGCTTACCATCACTGGTTTCTCCCAGCAATTCAGAACTTTCCAGTTCACGACGAATGATTAATTTATTTTCCGGTAGCGCTATCGGTGGCTCCGTTTCAAAAATTGGCTTTTTTCGCGCTCTCAGTTTTCGGCTTTTAGGCAGGCGATACAAATGTTGTTTGAACTTAGTGACCGTCGTGCCAACCGGTTCATCAGGATTGTGATAACTCTCATATGGAATCATCTCACCAATTTTAATATCCAGATGTCCGCACTGGTGTTTAAACATCTCCTTGACCAGTAGCAACGTCGCTAAAGGCTTATAAAGCATTGATGCTCCGTAAAATAATGCTGAGTTTCGACCATCAATATGTACGGGAAGAATCGGTGCTTTTGCCGATCTTGCGATACGAACAAAGCCCGTATGCCACTTAGTATCTCGAATACCATTGGGTCTGACGCGGGACACTTCACCCGCCGGGAAGATAATTAAAGCGCCTTCACTATCCAGGTGAGACTGTATTGCCTGAAGATTTTCTTTTTTTGTTCTGCCGCCAAAGACAGACACAGGAAGGAGTAAAGAATGGAGAGGCTTAATCGCCATGAGCATATCATTAGCAACGATTTTGACATCATCACGAACTTCGCTCACTAATTTAATCAGCGCGAGGCCATCCAGTGAACCGATAGGATGATTAGCAATAATGACGATGCGGCCTGATGAAGGAATTCGCTCTCTGTGGTGATCTAATACCTTGTAGCCGAAGTCAAAATAATCGAAAACCTGCTCAACAAACTCAACGCCGTCAAGGTGTGAATATTGCTGCTCAAAGGCATGAAAATCCCGCTCATGCAATAAATAGCTCATCAAAGCTTTCGCTGGTTTATGAACCATTTTGCCATCAGATACCGCAGGAAACTTCTGAATTACTTCATTGACGTTAATCATATATTCACCCTAAAAGGTCAACAGGCTCCAGACTCGACAACGAAATATAAGATGAACAGGTGACACTTCCTGGTCACTTTTATTGCTGTTTTGTGAAAGCTCAATAGTCAAACAAGGCTATTCCACCTCTTCTTATCTTTCACACACGTTCAATCAGTAACCTACTGATTTAAAAATACAAAACTCTACCCTTGCTACACAGTGTAAACAATCCCCTCCAGTTTTAATGTTTCATAAAGTTTACATTTAAAACATTGAACCAAAATTTAATAAACAAAATTGACAAAAATCTGTAACGATCAAAAAGTAAACTCTCGGCGCTTTTTTGAACAACCACAAAAAAGCTCATTTAAAAACAATAATTAAAGTGAGGGTTTATGAAACTTTTTAACGCATCGGTGTTAATGACAGGGGCATTATTTGCAACAGCAGCAAACGCAGCAAACTGTGTTTATGGTTGCCCTACCGGCAAAAGTGGTCAAACGGTTGAACGGGCGATCTACACATTGCACAACAACAGCTCGACCAAATTTGCAAACTGGGCAGCTTATAAAGTCACTCGTTACACCATAGATGGACCTTCTCGCTCCCGCTCATGGAAATCAGATCCAGCCATTTCATCATCAGCAACGCTTGAACCATCCGATTACACAGATGCTCACGCGGTATTAGGCACCGATCGTGGTCATCAGGTGCCTCTGGCTTCATTCAGTAACACTTCAAGCTGGTCTGACACCAACTATCTATCCAATATCACGCCGCAAGACTCCGATTTAAATCAGGGCCCCTGGGTAAAGCTTGAAACTGCAGTCCGTAATCTGGCTCGTACTGGCCAGGATGTTTATGTTGTAACAGGGCCGTTATATGAATGGTATTTCGGCACCTTACCTCGCGCTAATGAAGGTCATACGGTGCCGTCGGGTTACTTCAAAGTTGTTGTCACTGATAACAATGGCTGGGTTGAAGCTTCAGCCTTCATCATGGAACAGAACTCAAGTCGCTATGACAACTATTGCAATAAAGAAGTGACGACCAATGAAGTAGAACAGCGCAGCGGCCTGAATATCATGCCGTCACTGCCATGGTGGAAAGAAAGTGCGGTAGAAGGACAAGTTGGCGGCCTGAAATCAGCATTGGGTTGTTAATCCGAGTCATCCATCGGTAATCCTGATTGCCACTTCGGTGGGAATTTAAATGATATCGGCGATGGATCGCCCCGATACTTTTGTTTAATCCGGGTGTTACCAACGACAACATCCGGATATTTCACCCGGCAGTACTTATCCACTTCACAAAATAAATTCTGGCAGTCAATTAACTGCAAGCGACGATTTTTCAGATAACGAAAATCCAGCTCAAGCCGTTCAAATTCACTTTCCTGATTATCGACCATCCAGCGAATAACATCACTGTCGCTATACGTTCCAGTACTCTGAAAGCACTTAGCAATCCCCCGCTTTGCTCCCGGCCCGGCTACAATGAAATCAGATTCCTTTGCCACTGAAAAATCACTGTACGCAATGTCTGTCGCGTATTGCATGGCAAGAAAGGGGCCAATACCCGGTTGCGACAGAAACAGGTGATACACGCCTTCCAGTGAGGTTTCAGCCCATATTCGTTGCTCAAATGACTGATTCAACATTCGATCCAGTAATTGCAGATGATTCCAATGCTTTACGGGTGAACCAAACTCACGTTTACCCGACGGCATAATATACGCCGCCGAATAAGCTTTATTGCCTTGCGCCATGTAATCCGTCAGCAATACAGCCAGTCGCTTCGCATCAAAGTTTGCCATCGTCGGCTCACCCATCATCTTTACCACAAACTGCCAGGTCTCAATCCGGTTGAACAGTTTAAACAACACAATTCGCACGAACTCATCAGCCGCAGAACGAGTCTGACCATCATAGATAACATGAGATAGCAAGTACTGACTTACTCTGTCACACACACGATAGCAGTTAGTAAATTTATGCTGGCGAATAATCGCATCATCACTCAACACATCCTGACGCAATACCTGACGCTGAACAAATATCTCCTGTCGTCTGTAAGCAAAACGCCAGTAATCATCGAAAATAGGGGAAGGTTTTAATGGCATAGATGATTTCAATCATGATCAATGAGCCCTGATTACGGACAGAAAAAAGCGGGTACCTGTTTCAAACCAGAACCCGCTCAATCTGTTCGTCGAACTATACGATGAAGCCTATTCCTTGTAAATCACCGTTACCGCAGTACCTTCAGCAACCACACTACCAGATACCGTTCGGCCATTTCCGGCTGTGGCATCAGCCTTTTCCATAGCCACTTTCCAGCTACCTGACGGTAATGCATGCGTGTAGTTATCCGCACTGTTGTAAATCACAATGATCTCAGACCAACTGTCATTATTCGCCCGATTCTTAATATGATTGACCACGACACCGTAACGTGGCTCGGTGGTCGTAACATGTTGATTAATCTCATCCCAGCTATTCAAACGTAGCGCCGGGTGCGCGTTGCGCAGTGCAATAGCATCTTTGTAGTAATTGAACACATCCAGATGATCAACTTTCCACTGCCAACGGTATTTATTAATGCTGTCCGGCAAGTTGTAACTGTTATGCTCACCCTGCTTGTGACGCATCATTTCTGCACCGCCGTGGATAAAGGCAATTCCCTGACTGGTTAACACAATACCATTGGCAAATTTCTGAATACGATCCAGATAGGTGCTCGAATGAGATACACCGTTTAAATCTGCCCATTCCACAATTTTGTCTCGCAGCGTCAAATTATCATGTGCTGATACGTAATTAACGCTTTGCTCCGGGTCCATCGCGAACATCGCATCCCAGGTATCAAGTTGAATCGATGCGTCATTACTGGCCCGAATCGACCCACGACTCCCAACATTTATCGGCCACAGACTTCCCTGATTAAAGGCGTAACAATCACCCGGGTTACAGCCGCCGTTATCATTGCTCCCTTTAATCGCTTCTCGGAATTTAGGATTGAACACTCCCACATGTGAATCCTGAATTTTTCCTATCGTGCCAAGACGTGTGCGATATTGCTCTCGCTCGTCCGAACAGTTGAAGCAACCAGGCCAGGGTTCACCGTACAATACCAGCTGACGATCCGGAAAAGTTTCATTCAGATGCTTGCCCCACTTCTGCACATCGTCAAAATCAAAAATCCCAATTAAATCAAAGCGAAAACCATCTATGTTGTATTCTCTCACCCAGTATTCCAGCGATTCCTGAATCATACGACTAACCATAGGATTATTACCGTCAACGGTATTTCCCACGACTAAATCCTGATGCCAGAAGTACTGCATGGTGATGTCTTCGAACATTTCATTCGCGTAAGTATGGTTATAAACCACATCCATAATCACTCGAATACCCGCTTTGTGGAATTCATTAATCATGGTCTTGAATTCGTTAACCCGATTCACATAATCGTAAGGCGTTTTAGAATATCGTTCTTCTGGTATATTGTAGTTACGTGGGTCGTAACCCCAGTTATAGCAAGTTTCATCGGCAGGATCGGCACAAGTTGCAAAGTCGTATACCGGCAACAGTTGCACATGTGTAACGCCCAATTCTTTCAAATGATCGAAGCCTGTGGATACACCCTGATATTGAGTACCACTTTGTGTCATGCCGGCGTATTTACCTCGATTGGCGCTACTGACACCCGAACTCGCATCAATGGTAAAGTCGCGTACATGCACTTCATATACAACCGCATCTTCCCGTTCGTTTAATGGTGGACGCCCTGCCCAGCCACCCGATGGACTGGTGCGAGACATATCCATCACAATATTGGTGTTGGTATTCGGGATCACCATTTTGCCGTAAGGGTCACGAACACTCTTGTTATTAATAAAGAATTCATACGTTTTCAGGTGTAAATCACCCGGCACCGTCACCTGGTAAACATCGGTATATCCATCATAATCAGCGGCTTTACTTAACGTATAAGACTGGCCGTTAACGGTTACTTTGACATTACTGGTGTCAGGCGACCAGATTGAAAAAGTTGTTGCTGATGACGAGTACTCAGCCCCCAGAATCTTGCCCTGGCGACCATCCAACTGCACCAGTCGCCATGTTTTACTGGCATCGTTCACTTCCAGCCGGTAATTACCCGTGACAGTAGTGTAAATATCGGCACCAAAAGCCTCGATGTTGCCATCAGCCCCGGTATCGCCATAGTTATCACTCCAGTCACCTTTCACATCAACTTTAAATCGCTGATTCGCCTGTCCATCAAAATAGATGTTGGTCGCCCATACATTATCTTCTAATAACACCATCGGCGTTGCAGCCCAGCTATTCGCCGTGCCTCTGAAATGTAAGGAAGAAAACACCCGTTTATAACCACAATCAGCGACGGCCGTTGTTGTTATGGCTTTGGTCGATGCATTAAAGTCGATTTGATAATGCGCATTGTTGCTAACGCTATAGTTTGATGAGGGATAACTTTCCGACCAGTCCGCCAGTTTATCAATCTTAAAGGCGGCGGAAGTGCCACCCTGAAACTGCTGACAAGTTCTGTATTGCTGGCTATCAAGCTGCTGCATTGGCGCAGCCCCCCAATTATTCGGGGTTCCACGAAAATACCAGTCCGCCATCGCAACATTGGATACTGTGATGGCCCCTGCAGCAACCAAAAGAGACAAAAGTGATTTCATTGTACTAACCTCCACGACACACTTCGCACAACACGCAAGTTTTGTATCGTTCGTTAAGGTTGGAAAATAAGATGAGAAGCCAGCCTGACACTGACTTCTCGATTGACGAGTTAATTGAGGCTTGTGTTAATTAGCCGGGCTAATGGTGTAAGTCATCGTGTTGTCATTTACTGTCACCACGTAGTTACCAGACACATTGGTATAGATATCATTACCCGTCTGGTCTAATACTCCATCACCATTGTTGTCGCCGAAGTTGTAGCTCCAGTCACCATACACATCGACTTTAAAACGCTGATTTGCCTGACCATCAAAAGTGACGCTTGCCTGCCAGGTATTATTTGCCACCAGTGTCATAGCCGTTGTACCCCAGCCATTTGGCGTACCACGGAAATACAGCGAGCTGAAATTCTTCGCCAGACTTCCACCATCGGCCTTTTTACCACCATGGATTGCAGCCGCAGACATCCCGGCTACATTGAAGTTAGCGTAACCATTGCTATCCACTGTAATGGTTGTGCCGCCGCACGGGTCATCATTAGACAGAACATTACAGTACTCACCAGCCGGTAATCCGGTGTTAAACGTGCGATTCAATGAACCGCCCTCGTTATTTATCACCACAAAACCTTTATCACCGCGACCAAACGCAATTTGATTATTTCCGTTATCCCACCAGTTATCGACACTCCACGCACCGACCGTAAAGTTTCTGAAGCCGACCATATTGGCGATATTTCCCCAGCGATGTTGACAAATCCATGACGAATTCGCGCAACCACCACCCGCAGGTGGTCCCTGATTTTCATCATGGAATTCATAACCCGAGTGAATTCTCGGATAACCGTATGGATACGCCAGCATAAACACGTTCGCCAGATTATATTTAGCGCCATCTTTATAAGTTAGATTTCCGCCACCACCATGGCCACGTTCACGGTCATGATTATCAACAAAAACAATCGCATCGGAAGAATTTAACAAGCCCCAGGACGGCCCCAGCGTTTTAAGCCAACGAATTTGATTATTGAAGTTTCCAGCCAGGTCAGGACCATACTTAAACTCTGTAACTTGCGCGATATGCGTGTACTGATCCGGTTGCACTGCCTCTCCTGCCGCGCCAATGACCTCAAGGAAGCTGTACGGATTACCCGCTTTTGCCAGAATACTTTGCACATCGGATGGACTCATGTGCTTCGCGGCATCAATTCGGAACCCATCAATACCAATAGATTTGAGATCGTTAAAATAACCAGCCAGTTTGTTTTGAACGTAATTACTGGATGTATTGAGATCGGGCAAATAACTTAACTCACAGTTATGTACTTCCCACGCATTACCATAATCATTGATCAAGCAAGTGTTGTGATAATCCTGCGGGCTGTAATCAACGGTGTTTTTATAACTCCATGGCGTACCAGCAGTACCCACACCGCCATCATTCAATTTTGCCGTGTGGTTGATAACCATGTCGGCGTATACCTTAACCCCTGCCGCATGACAGCGATTCACCATATTTTGTAGTTCCTGGCGATTTCCACTTCGACTCACCAGCTGATAACTAACTGGCTGATAACGAGCCCACCAGGTGTAATAATCAATGTGCTCATAGGGTGGTGAAATCTGTACAGCCTCAAATCCTTTAGGCCCAAGAAATTGCTCACATTCGTTGGCAATATCATTCCAGCTCCACTCAAATAAATGCACAAACGCAGTTCCCGCATGTGCAGCAGGAACCACCGTTACACCCAAACACGCAGCAAGCGCCGCACCGACCGCTGATTTCATCAATTTCATAAGGTTGCACTCCGATTTTTTATATTAAGGTACTGAATCGCAAAACACCCTTCCATCGACCGCTCAAGTACCTTTTTAAGTGTTAAATCAGTTAAGCTTTTTATTAAATTAATGTCAATTAACCACATTAGATACATGCATAGATAATTCAATTTAAAGAATAATTATACCGCGATAAAAAAGCGTGTTTTTTCACCAAAAACACCGCCAAAAATCACTTAGAGTAACAAGTGGACAAATTTAGAACACAGATAACAGCCCGCCATTACTGAGAAAGATCTTGATTAGAAATTAAGCCGTCAAAACTTGCACTAACGTTTGTCACTCATGAACCAAAAGAAGACAAAACGATGAAAGTGAATATTGAATACGTATGTAAAAGATGGACTAAGCGCATGGCGTTGAAGCAGTTGTGAACAAATTAAGTGCTCAGACAACGTTTTTTATCTGCCAACAGACAAAATTTATGGAACTAAAATAGAAAAATGTAATGAGAGTTTCAGAGGAGGGATACGCTTGAAAAGCCAATACAAGAAAAAGAAGAAGGGAGAAGGTAAGAAAGGAATAAAAGAGAAAAGCAACCGCCGGATTGCTCGTTCAAATCACGACAGACTCAATGAAAGAATCTAATCCTCATTAAAGCCTGTCGGCTTTTTCAAACAAAATTGCATCGACAAAGGTCAACACTCGCGACTCTTTCTGACTGCGCGATAACCCAAAATGTACATTAATCCCGATGCCAACCATACGAGGCCCACGATCATCACCGGATCGCTAACTTTTTCAGGATGACGCAACCACAACTGGATCGGCAACAATCCACGAATTACACACAATGCACCAATCAGATAGACCACAGGTGTTAACCAAAGTAATCTCGGAATCAATTTGGCGGCAGATAATCCATACAACGCCCAGACCAGAAAAATACCCGCTACCAGCACTGTGCCAACAGGAGCCAACCAACCTCCAACTTTCGCCGACTCAACAATCACAGGCGGTGCCATCTGCGCCGCATAACACTCAGGTCCAAAGTAAATACACGACAAATGCGCCAACGCCGTTCCGCCAGCAATCAAGGCAACCAACACCAGCAAAGCCACCCCCACTCGTTTACTCATCGATTTATCCTTATATCAACATCAACTGACCGAGAGTACTTTGCCATATTCAGATTTAAAAAGCTTTTAGGGCTTGCTCTATACTCTGCACCATCACAGGAAAACCCAACTTATCGTGATTTTTCAGGCACAAAGCTATTACGTTTTATCACTGATATTATTGTCGACGACACTGAGAGTGGCTGAAAAAAACAAGTAGAAAAGATATACCGGAATGTGCAGTAACTTTCAGTTTTTGACTTGAACAAGCCAGAATCGAGATAAGATGAAATGAGATTGGAACGCCTCACACTGACGCGCCTGTATGACAGGAAACTATCGTTTAAACTGATTGCCGATTAAATACCTGACCCTAATCAAATACAACCTGTACGTTTGCCCTTTTTAACACGTCTAATATCCCCCTGTAACTATCACTTTCGCCACAGCGTCTGAAACTCTCTTCTGATAATGTTGAATTGACCCAGTGCAATTGTAACGGTGGTTCAAACCCAAATCCGCCAGTTAAGCAATCCTTAAGTCCGTCCAGGTCTCTACCAATATAACCACCGGGACCAAAGACGGCTTCTCCAAAAGAACATAAAAAACTCACTTTATCCCGAACAAGCGCACCATCTATGTCAACCATTCTTTTTTCAATCCTTATTGGGCGTTTTCGTGCATCTAATAAAGCAACTTCTAACCAGGCTTCACGCTCGCTCGAACTAAGATCGATCCAGCTTCCTTTATTCACTGGCACACCTTTTCTCCGGTTCATCCATATCGATAAAGCACCATTAGACATACAAGGCAAACCTTCTCCTTTTAAAGTAATCTCCAGTGCATTGTTCACCTCAGAAATAACAAACTCCTCGGCCACACCTGAGAAAGATGCCATTAATTCACCGTCCTCATCACAAATACCTACCCTTATATCACCACACACAAGGTCACTTTTGTCATTAAAAGAAGGACTGAAAAAACCATTAAAAAGCCTGATTTCATCACAGAAGCCTGTTTCCATGAGAGGCTGTTCAATCCCATCGACATCATGAAATGAACCAACCAGTTCCTCTTTATCACGTTCCAAAAACAATAAAAACGTAGGTCTAACCTGTACATTCACCGCAACTTTTCCTTCCTTTAATACATGCCATCAGCCAACTGACAAACTGTTTTACCCTGATTATTGACCACTACCTCAATGCTAAACATGTCGGTTTTTATTCCATCACACTGAGTTCATTGATTGTGATTTAATCCAATCGTGTGTCGGGAAATAATTGTCGCATCGCTGAACCACATCCAAAGACTTTGGCATATGTCTGAGCCCGCTAATGCAGGTTCAGATATATTATTTAAGGCTTTTTAAGAAATCAGGATCTATCCAGGCGGATTCCACCTGTCCTTCTTTAAGTTCCACACTATCAGCGTTAAAAGGTTTTAATTTCGATAAGAAATCATAAACATCAAACCCAAGCAAGATTTGGTTTTCAGGCTCTTCATGATCCCAAAAATAAATAGACTCGTTTTTATCAAAATCAACAACCACATAGTTACCACCTTCTGCCCATGCGATTGGAAAAACACTTTTTTCAACGTTATCCAGATACTTTTGTTCCTCAATCATTACAGAAACTGGAATCAATCTACTGACTCCTGATTCGTTTCTCTCATTAATTGAAAAAATATTTGTCTCTGGCTCAGCACCATTAAATTCTTGCAAATACTTCTTAAATTTTTCCGACATATTAATACCGGCACCTTGGGCAAAGTAATCTATCTCACTTTGCAAGATTGCAACTGGGTTCGAAAAGTTAACACTCATAAATTTCACTTCCCCGATGGATTCCGTAAAATCACTACTCCCACAGTATGACGAACCGCGTTATGAATATTTTTCAGGCTTACCGCTTTAGTAGCTATCACCACAATTGATAATAACCGCGCAGAATGAGCGATAAAACCCTTCGTTATTGGACGAAGACACGGACGGTTAAGCTACAGCCATCGTACAGTTGAAAAAAACGACCGCCATTGTTGCTCTGTGCGTTTCGCCATTAAAAATCCAGTTGCAGATTGAGATAGCGCACAGGATAAAGAATAGATGTCAGTAGTTGAATGTGGCTTTGTCCGGACGGTTTCTGGCTAACCACCTTTTAAAAACGATAACGGCACTGGCGCCTGGCGTAAGATTCCCAGGATTAACTTACGAGGATTTTGGCTTGAGCAAGCCGGGTTTGAGATTGGGAGACCTTACACTATTGAGGAGTATGGCAAGAAGTTGATTTTTACTGTGGCTTAAATAAAAACAGCGGCTAAGGTTAAAGCCTTGCCGCTGTTTTTCAAAGATTACGTTATCCCCAAGGATTCCATTTTAAATCAGAAAGGTCACGCCAAAGCCCTTTTCCAACAGCCAAATTTGCTACAAGGAAAAGTGTTTGATCCGCACCTAAAAGAGTTCCTAAAGATACTTCTCGTATATCCTCTTTTGGAACATCAGGCCCAGCTCCAACAAACATTTCCCACTGTTCTTGCTCCCAACGCATCACCTCTGTGATCGAATGGCCTTTCAAAGCATCTAAATTTGTTATCGCAATTGAGCTTTCCGGCACTGGATATTGCCACTTCTGATCTAGCCATTGCCAAACAGGCTCTAACGTTGGACTCCAGGGCTTCGTTAAATCCGGTATATCTACTGTCCAGTGCTCTTCATCTGGAATAATTTGCAACGCTGATACGTCACTAACACTGTAATAATCTAATGCCCCCAACATCATTTTATTCCCCCATGAAGAATCGACTTCACGAAGTGAAAATGATCCAGATGAATCAAGTACAAAGTTAATTGATTGCCAGGGCTTACCTGCTCGTAATTCTGATGCAATCCCGTTAATAATTTTCTCAACTTCATCAACGGAATAATATAAAGCTCCAGCCAGGATTAATTCGTATTTGGACGACTCGCTTACCCCTATTGTGTATGCGAATCTGGGCGAAGCACCACCTAAAATCACATATATATGTTGCCCGTCATTAGCAATGTCAGACTTAATTTTATCTAATATTGCCTTTTTAGTTTGATTCGTCATTTTCTATGAATATCTTTATGGCAAGGATCGCTAAGTTATCATCGGTTGTACGACTACCATCATTATATGATGCCGTCTGGCATCATCCACACTGATATCATTGCCACAACCATCACATTTCCCATTACGCTGGTCTAATGCGTCGCTTTTCTCTTTCTTAGTCCAGACTCGTTTAGGGTCACATTGGCCAGGTGGAACTGAACCTTTTCCGGTAGGTGATTTAGGGAGTACTTTCTTTGCAACCTCTCCATCACCAGAACCAACGCATTTATACTTTCTCTTTCCGTTTTCATCCTGATTATGAACCAACACCCTGTCCTGCGACACATATTACGAGTGAAACTCATCTACGGTAAAGTTATACGTCGCTTCCCGGCGATGCAGGTCATTCAGGGAAATCATTACCGCAGCGCTGAATGTGTCGGTTTCTGTCACATCGCCCGGGTTCGGCACCAGGTCTGTGGTGGTTTCCAGCAGAATAACGGCCGCTGTAGCGGCTCCAATCACGTCGACCGCATCAACCAGCCTCCGCTTTCGTTCGACTCACTCGCCGCCGCCCCTTCATTCTCCTTCGCTTCTTTGGTTTCTTTGTCATTAGTCACCGCAGCGACTTCGGCCTGTTGCTGAACATCACATCCTGGTTGTTTTGTGCTGAACGATGACGCGGCACAATACCCCGTCGGGTCCGTGTAACTCAGCGGGTTATTAAACACATAGGTGTAACGATTCAGGTTTTGCAGGTTTTCCGGTTGCTGCACGATGGGGTCGGCCTGCATTAAGCGGCCCAGGGTCGGGTCGTAAATCCGGCCGTTCATGTGGATAACATCCGCATGGTCCACATGTTCATGCCCGGTGAAGCCCCGACGGGTGATATTCAGCACGGTGTCCAGACTCAGCTGCGTAAACGGCTGTTGCACCACAGACCAGCCCGTCGCGTCACGACGATTGCCCCACAGGTCAAAACTCAGGTTTTCCAGTAAGGTTCCTGCTTCATCGGTAATGATGTCGATGGAGCCAATGTGGTCATGACCGAGGTAATGCGTGGTGCGGGTGCCGTTACTGCGATGAGTATCAATGACATTGTTACCCACGTAACGTTTGGTCTGTGTCAGTCCGTCCGGTTGGGTTTCAATCTCCAGATTTCCCACATACAGCGTTGTGGTGGTGTAAGCTGAAACACAGTTTGTTGTTTAGACAGAACTGTGCAGCAATTAAGCTACTGTCATCGTGTTGTTGAAATAATTCTTGCCATTGTTGCTCTGTGCGTTTCGCCATCGTTAAATCTGGTTGCAAATTGAGATGGCCACAAGATAAAAAGTAGATGTCGGTATTTGAATGTGTCTTTGCCCAGATGGATACTGCGCTGGTGCCTGGTGTAAAATTCCCTGGATAAGTTTGCGGGGATTTTGGCTTGAGCAAGCTGGGTTTGATATTGGGACACCTTACACTGTTGAGGTGTAGACAAGAAGCTAATTCTTGCTGAGGCTTAAATAATTAGCCCCGCGGAAGCGGGGCTAGATGCATTAATAATTTTCTAACTCTTCACCTAGATCGGAAAGTAGCTGATCAACAGTTGGAATAACTCCATTGTCAGATGGAGTATAAAATACTCCAGGCAGTACTCCATCGTTTTTCAAATTAGGTAGTAGCTCATCCATAAAATCTTCCAGCGAAAAAGATTGAGGCTCATAACCTGCCCACTCTTTATCTGCACATAATTGAGCATACTCTTTTGCTGGCCATACGGGAAAAACCTGTTTCCCGTCATCAGTAGCAGCTAAAGCCCACCCATCCTGATAAAGCCCCCAAACCTCTTCCCAATCAGCGACAACTTTTATAAAAGTCCTATATCTTTTCTGTCCAGGCAAAGCAATAACAGCATCAATTTGTTTTTGATTAATTTTCATATATTCAACCTATCGAAACCGCCGCTACTGTCGCGGTGGCCTCTCCTTATTTTTTCTACCAAAGTTGTCGTATTTATTTGGAAGACGATATAGCTTTCTATCCTGAAGACTTGAGTACTCATAGCCATAGCCGGTTATTTCGAATTAACCCAAGCAATGAATAATTCTAGTATTTCATTCAAATTTGAAACTCTTCCATAAGCATTGAATTTTCCTTCGCTTTTAATACATTGCACCCAATCAGTTTCGGATCTTTCAATCGTTACTTCTTTGAATGGTTTAAATTCAAGAGCAGTTCTTTCAAGAGGAATTGAAACTTTCCAGCCAGGGTTGTCAATGTTTTCAATCTTAATTCCAAATTCATGCTCCCAATCGCCATCACATTGGTTTTTATACCATTGCTCCAATTGCAAAAGTATTTTACTCATTATCGACTCCTCGGAATTTCATCTTGTCTAGCATCCCGAACGCCACCAGGCTACTGCCAAGAGCTAAGAAGTAGTGTGTGATGGAGATGCTGGATACGGTGATCCAACAAGCGCCGCATTAAAAATGCCCTCATGATGCGGGCTTCAACTTAGGTATCCAGGCTTATTTCATCCCAGTCATCAGTACATAACATCCACTCTAAAGCCCTACGCCTTTCGATAATTACGTGGCGACCTACGTCACCGGGTAAATCTTGAACATTCACCTGTGCATTAACTATCGCCCAATGAAGGCAATAGGCTAAATCACAGACAGATATGAGTTGAGCGATAGAACGAACTGCGGACTGAGTTTTATATTCAGAAGAGCTTTTATCGTTTTTAATATCTGGGAAACGCTTAATCAAAGTATTGTCGCAGGCAGAATCAAAAGGCATTGACTTAACAAAACCCAATGCCCAAGCAAAAGCATTTAATCCCTCTACTTGTGATTGAAAGAATGAAATATCTCCTTCACCATCATTAAGAAAGCTCCTTTCTGAATCGCTCAGATAATCTATAACACCTTCCCGCGCCATCCATTGGATGGTTGAAGGCTTATCAAAACCATAAGAACAAGCAACAATAGCAAAGCCAGAATCGTTTTCTAACACATTAGTGAGCGCTTTATTAGCAGAGTTACGGTGAGCACTTCGTGTGGTTCCGCTGATTGGAGCTTCGGTTAAGACTTCGTGGAAACCTCTCCTCTTTGCAACATCTAACTATTAATAATGGCCGCTACTTCAGTTTCGTCGACCTCTTCAAAGCCAGCAGCATTTAAATCACTTTTAATATTTTCGATTTGATTAATTTTTCCAATTAATTGCATTG
>CBFHMJ010000031.1:0-18206 GCA_965656875.1 Alteromonadaceae bacterium | reverse complement strand
TGCTACCGTGGAATATAGACTTAACACTGACCTTACCAACAGACGCTCTCTAAAAAAGTAGTGTCCACTTAAAACAAGTGGGCACTTAATCTAAAGTTATTCAAGATGCCGCCACCGGACGGTTACATACAAAATAGCGTTGGTTTCTTAGATAACACGCACTGGCATTGCAGTCTTAAATCAGGTTGGTTTTTGTTTGCCAATTGGGTAAGGTGTCAGATGTTGATTTGGTGAGGGCTATAAAAGCAAAAACCTCAGCGAAGCCGAGGTTTTCAGTGTTTGCCAATGCATCTAAGACTAGAACCCATCCGTGATGGGGGAAGAACTTAAATACCAGCTAATTCATGGGAAACTAGTCCGGTTTGCCCAATAAGTCAACAACTAAATTATATTCATACCAATAAAAGGAAGATCCATCTATGCCGAAGGATATCAGGTACTCTCCCCGTTTTTGATCTTATCTCTCACCCTCGTTTAAGTCGTTTTGATATTTTTTTCAAAGATATAGAAGAAACTGACTACAGACGCTATGGCATTTATTTATTGTGCCACTACACACTACCGCCATACATTCTCTGTAGAAGTACTCTATAGGGACTGTATCCGTAGACGAGCCAAACTCAATTTCACCCTTAAATTGCCACATTCAAAAATGCTCCCCCACTTCCATAGTTTTTATCATTTATACAAACGATGTTTCTTCCCTAGTTTGTTGATATGTTTCAAATAGAGCGATAAACACTTTATCTAGTAGTATTAAAATAGCGAAATAAATGAAATAGTTATTATATTTATAATCAGCTTCTACCAATGCTTTCAGTGTTGGAAGATTTTGCTGGTAAGAAAGAGTATTATGCGCAATTCTATTACGCTGGATATATAAATGCCCTTCATAAATTTCAGCTAAATCTTTCTTACTTTTAACAGGGTCATTGTTAGATAAATGATTTCGGCTCTTAAACAAAGCATGTTTGTCTGATGCAACATGGTCTGATGAAAAATCCTGCCAAATATCTACAAATTCATTGAAACTTTTCTGCGCCCAAATTAAAAGGTTAGTTCCTTTAAAAGTATCTTCAATAATATGCATAGTATCTTGAATTAACCTGTCAGTATTAACCATATTTGTCAAAGTTAAAGATGATTGATTTTTTTCTATAGACTTTATTAAGTCCATATAAATCGTTTTTTTATCTTTATATGTCGAGCACTCACCTAAAGGCTGACGAGAAAACCGATCGTACCTATACTCATAGTCATGTGTTGCTAGTTCCCAACATATACACTTCATTTTCTGCTCTTGAGCGCCAGTCATTTTCAAAAAAACCGATTGCATCACATAATCGCATAATGGGAATGATTCAATACCACTACCTATGCCTGAACTAGCTGACGCAACATCTTTCAATATTTTTGCATTAGGAGTTAATATGAAGCTAGCGTGATTCACGAACAATATACCTACTATAAATTTCAATTGAGTCACTTAATCTAGCCCGCAAGTGTGTTAAGTTATTGGGACTTTTCTGATGGCTTGGGTCTTTCTTGAAATTTGAAATTTTATTGACTAGTGTAGTTTTTAGCTCATCTTTTTTTGTTAAATTGATAGTCTTTTTCTTAAATAAGATTTGATATATTAACCCGAAGAGATATGTATCAGTTTCAATAATGGAGCCATAATCTCCAAAAAGTTCTAGATCAATTAACGCAGATTCCAAATTAGCTATTTCGTCTTTATATCCTTTATCTGGAAATATTCTTTTGAAATTGCCAAAAGAGCTAGAGTCATCTTCACTTATCGCTGAATATATGTACTCTTCATAAAGTTTTTCCATCTTCGGTTTGTAACCTCGTGCTACCTTCCTCGCGTCTGAGTTCACGTGATATTGAGACAGAAGCGACAAATACCTGACAAAGTCAGCTTTGCTCTCACTGCTGAGAAGTTTTATTACAACACGATCACAAAAAGTTGGATTGAATAACCCTTCCAAATCATGATCTAAAAAGTACAGAGAAGCTCTACTTTCTTGAGGTAGCAACGGTTCCCCTTGGATATTGATGTTACGAAAAACCGAAGAGTAATATTTCTGCTGTTCTCTTTCGTTATCAGTATGAGGAACTAAATAGGAAAAGCCCAAAAAGTTACTATCTAAAAAGTTGTCATCAATATCTAAGTCTATTGATTTATAATTTTGCGGAGTAATCTCCCTAAGTATAGTTTCTTTTTTGTTCCCTTTCTCTGTTAAGCGACCGATATTCCACTTAAGTACGTTATCTAGCTGAATATCTTCCTCAGAGTCTGAATCATCATTATCATTGGCAAACGATTTCATAGCTTCTTTATGTGTGGCTGGATCAGGGAATAAACCTAAATATGCAAGTAAAATGCTTGTTATTCTTTGTTGACCATCGAGAATTAGGTTTCTATTTTTACCTTCCATTTTAAACGCACCAATAGTTATTGGAGGCACAAATTGCTTATTTTTAATTGTTTCAATTAAAGTCGCTACTTTTTTCTCGTCCCATACAAAGTAACGCTGATAGTCTGGTAAAACTAAATTATTCTTTAGTACCAAATCAATCCAGTGACGCAGAGAGTACTCACCATAATAAACTCTGTTTTTCATTGATTAATTAATCCTTTTTTTCAGTCTAAAACCACAAGTTCCCAAAAGTATACAATAAGCTTTACATACTGAATTTTCTAGTAGTAATAATCTGCACTGTTACTTTAAAGGCTTAGTTGCTAAACAAGAAGTAGACAGAAAAAAAGGTTCCATGTTTTTTAATTATTGAAATAACAGGGGAGTTCATCGAGAAACATAGTCATCTGTTAATGTGAAGAGTAATAAGTAGCTTTCTAGATTGATAAATATTAACAGTCTTTATCACGCACAGAATACGCACAGACAAAAACAAGATATAGACCTGAGAGATAGAATTTTAGGATGGATATAGAGCTATGGAATGTAGTTATTGAAGCTACTTTGATAATGGTAAACATGTATAAATATACAAAGACCGGAAACAAAAAAACCGACTCGAAAGTCGGTTTTTTTGTTTAATAATGGTACCAGAGGCCGGACTTGAACCGGCACGCCCGTGAAGGCGGGGGATTTTGAATCCCCTATGTCTACCAATTCCATCACTCTGGCACGAAGTCTTTTGCGTATGAAGCTTTGTAAAACAGACTCAAATAATCAACTTTACAAAGCTTACAACTGACATCCTGTCAGACTGGCTTACGCCGGGATATAAGCGATAAGCTGGAACGCATTATACGAAAGATTCCAGGCGGGGCAAGCACTTTATTTAAATAACAATTTATGTGCGCAATTTTTATTCGACTCTATACTGTGAAAAGAAGAAGTAGCGTATACGCGACTATGTAATGTGCTGTAATCTCGTGTAATTCCACTAAAAAATTCCAGTTTTTAAAATCCAGACAAAAACCTTCCTGTTAACAAGACTACTAAATCCCTTCTTAATTACCTGTTTCAGCGTAATTACTTTGTTAATACCAATCAATTCCTAAGTTTTTCCTTCTTACCGTAATTAAACCAGTGTTTTCAGTAAGTAGCTCCGATTATGGATACAGCTAATTCATTAACGTTTCGCATACAAAGTTTGCGCTGTGGAACGTGAGTTGTTTCAGGTTGGATCCTGTTTTGACATGTTGTTGTTTTCGTTAGGGAATTGGAAAGCATGGCTGTTTGCTCGGTGTTCCTGGCATGTTTACGCTGGAGCTAAAAATGAACAATAAAACCACAAATGATTATGTAGATATTCCACTTTCAACCTCATCTGACTTTCAGGTGAACCTTGAAGCATTAATAAAAGAAGCCGGTATTAACAACGAAAAGTTCGATTTGTTATCGGTTCGACTGTATCGCGGGAATAGCGAGCAAAGTAACCGGGAAATGGTTTCTCTGGTTCTCTCTGAAGGGGGGAGCGTTGCGGGTGGCATCTCTTTTCCTGTTCATTACCAACGAAAACAGCTGGGTTATCTGAATTTTGGTGAGTCATGCGGCGATATTCCAGGTGAGCGCCAACGCTGTGCTGAACTGGCAAAGCAGGTCGCTCTCCTGGCGAAGCGCCTTCAGGTTCGAGACTTATCTGAACATTATCTGGGACGACCCTTGTCTCTGTCTGGCGGTAGCCCGCAGGTTTTCAATCTTGAAAGCTTTATTGAAAAAGCCGCCAGTGTCAGTTGTCCGGCGATTATTGCGGGAGATTTTGGTTGTGAAAAACTCGTCATAGCCAGCGCTATTCATTTTAGTTCGGCAGCGCGACACAAACCTTTTGTTGAAATCAACTGTTCGTCCAGCGATGGCGAATTCGGTCAGAAATTACATCAATACTTCGATAAAGATTTTACCGGCACCCTGTATTTACAACATGTTGATGAACTTTCTCAGGAGCAACAGGTGCAATTGTTGGATCTGATGAGTGCGGGCACGGACAGCGTGTCAGGTTTCCAGGCGTCTGCGTTTGGTGACAACATTCGCGTGCTGGTTTCAACCGCGAAACCGTTAAATCAGCTGGTAGAAGAAGGGCGCTTTTCTCGTCAGCTTTTTGCGCAGTTGAACTTCCTGCAAGTAACCATTCCTGCCTTAAAAGAACGACAGCAAGACATCCCGGCCTTGCTGAACGAAGCCATTCAACGTTATCGCTATGACGATGAACAGGTTTTTTCTGCTGAAGCGATCAGTACGCTGAGTCGTTATCACTGGCCTGAAAACATGGTTGAACTGGAACGTATCGTTGCCCGATTAGCATCCTTGTCGCTGGAGCCTGTGATTGAACTTGCTCATATTAAAGAATATGCGCCCGAGGTGCTGAGCAGCAAAGCCAGCGTACAAGCAGATATCAATACGCCGCCCCCCATGGACGAACAGGAACTGACAGCTTGTTTGCTTGATAAACATTATGATCAACTTAATAAGATGCATCTCGGGTTGAAAAAAGCACTGGTGTATATCGGTGATAACTACACCCGGGATATTACTCTGAATGAGCTGGCGCAGAATGCCTTTGTCAGTCCCTCGCACCTTTCTTTTCTGTTTAAAAACCACCTGAACCGAAGCTTTAAGCAAGTGTTGTCAGCATTACGGATTGAACGGGCCAAGTTAACGTTTCTGGCTAATCCGTATATGCGGATCACCGATGTGTCGCTGGAAGTGGGTTTTGGTGATCTAAGTCACTTTGAAAAAGTCTTTAAGCGATACACCGGCGTTACACCAAGAGCTTTTAAAAACAGTCATCGTCAGATTGCGCGAGTCTCTTAATTTTACTTTTTTGTGTAGTTCGTAATTTCTCTTTATTTCTTCGTCAGTTACACCGATTACCAGGCGCTAAGAGTCGTTACTATAGCTCCACATTGAAACGCAGCGGGAGCCATCATGAGCGCACAAGAAGCAGTAGAAGCATGTAACAAACTGGTGGCGACGTATGCGCCAGATATTGCCCGCTCAATGATGGTGACATCGGCAGCTCAGGCATTGGGGAATGCAGCACACAACGCGACGTTCGTGCAACAGCAGCAGAACATCATTGTGCAAACCAACACGGCGGTCAGCGTCGAGATGCTCCATGCAATAGGCGCCGCTCATGCCGGTAAGTAGTTCCGGTCAATGAGGGGACGAAATGCACCGCATGAGTCTGCAAATCGGTTACGGAGCAGTACTTCCAGGATGGAGCTTTAACCGCTAACAGACGTTCTGTTGGTCAATGTTTAATCAGAAACATCGCCGTCATCAGGCTCGTTTCTAACCACAAAAGGATCACGTTATGCCAGTTAATGAACAGGTAACGGACTCGGTAACGCAGGTAAATACCTCTGTTGTTGGTGAAACACCAGCATCAGCAGCAGGTAGCTTATTTTTAGCGACCAGTCAGGCACTTGGTACATCTGCACTGAATGCAGCAAGTGACAGCCAGCAAGGTTCAGTCGTTATGCAAACTGCAACGGTGCAAGGCATCAATTCTCTGGTTTCTACTTCAGTTGCGACGATTGGTCGTGGTGCAGAAGAAATCCTTGAGAAAGACGACAAAAAGTAATGGATGCTGAGTGATCGGGATCGATCACTCGATGAAACAGCTTTTAGCGCGATGCGATTTAACGCGACCTGCATTTTTATGATCGCGCCGGATCAAGTCGCACTTTAGGAGATTGGCTTAGCAGCTCGCTGCCAAAGCCATTATTTAAACAACGTTGAAAAATGAGGAAACGTTATGCCAGTAAATGAGCAAATTACTGATTCAGTAACTCAGGTAAACACAAAAGTTGTTGGTGAAACTCCAGCAATGGCGATGGGTAACTTACTAATGTCTACTTCTCAGGCACTAAGTAATGCTGCTCACAATGCAACTGCTGCTCAGCAGCAAGCACAAATCACTATGCAAGCTGCGACAGTTCAGGGTGTTAACTCACTTATGTCAATCGGTGGCTCAGTGGTTGGCCGTAGCGCTGAAGGTATTATCGAAAAAGGTTAATCCTTCACTCCTGGGGCATAGTTAGTTTATGCCCCGCTTTTTTCTTCTAATTAAATTTCAATTATTAAACGGGAAATATTATGCCAGTTAATGAACAAGTTACTGATTCTGTTACACAAGTAAACACAAAAGTAGTAGGCGAAACTCCGGCAATGGCGATGGGTAACCTTTTAATGTCTACTTCTCAGGCATTAGGTAACGCAGGTCATAACGCGACGGCTGCTCAGCAGCAAGCTCAAATCACTATGCAGGCTGCGACAGTTCAGGGTGTTAACTCTCTAATGTCAATCGGTAGCTCAGTGATTGGCCGTAGCGCTGAAGGTATTATCGAAAAAGACTCGTAATACCGCTATTGCTTGCAGCTTCTGCCATGCCATTCATTGGCAGGAGCTGTGACTGTAAACCCTGCCTGATGCAGGCATAAACGATGAGGCAACGCGTGATGAGTGACCCTAAGTATCCACCAGAACCCGCATTCTCCGCCGTTAATTCAGCGCAGCAGTCAATTGCGCAGTCAACTGCAATGGCGCTTGCAGACGCAACGGACAATTTACGAAACCTCAATACTCTGAGCACCACGGCCGTAGGCGTCGCGCTGTCTCAGTACATTGAAACCCTGGACCCGCAATTTAGCAGTGTGATTGAAGAAGCACAGAATGTTGTTCATCGCGGTGCTGAAAACTTCAGTGTGGTCGGCGAAAAAATTGCGACCTTACTTCATGACGAATCCTGATGATGACTGACTGATCCACCAGACTCCAGAGAGACGATCCAGGATCAGCCGTGTCAGCACAACATCCGGGTTGGTAATTAAATGGCAAAAGATCGTGTTTTTGCCCGGGTTTAATACAGCACATGTTTTTAAGCTTAATGCTTAACGATTAACCAGAAAGTTAGATGTTCGGAGTCCATCTTATGGAAAACACCAATAACAAACCGACAGACAGTGCCGCAGCTGATAATTCGTCATCTCAGGATCCCAGCAATGTTCAACCGTTTAACTTACAGCCGACCGGACTGGTTGAAACCACACTGGCAGAAACACTGGGTTTATCAATGCATAACGCGGTTGTTAACCAGCAAAGTTCTCACATGACGACTGCTGCCTCTATCACCAATGCGTGCGCCCGCTTGCTACAAGCGCCTGCGGTTCGCCCGAAAAAAGATGACAAAGGTGAGGACGGCCCAATTGTCGCCACTAAGGATGATGCAGTAGAGAGTGACGTTGAAGAAAAACCACCAGGTCAGGAAACCAAAAAGAAAATGAATTTAATGAACTTTTTCAGCCGCAAGAAAAAGTCGGATGCAGAAGCAGAACCGGCAGAGCCCGCTGAAGAAGTAGCCTCAGGGGAGAAGAAAGATGAGTGATAACCAACCGTCTTCCGATGCAATGGACCCGGATTCACTGCAGGAAAGCCTGAAGCAGTTTGCTGAAAAGCAACACAGCCATGTCGCCAAACTGATTGATGATACACAAAAGAAAATGAATGAATTCAAACCCTTCAAAACAGTCGAGGCAATGGACGAAAAAGTGGATGAACTGATGGATAAAGTCAACAAGGACCTGGAAAAAGCCATGTCGGATATCAATCGCCAGCTTGACGCCAATAATGGCTGATCACCGTTCGCTGTCAGGCGCATTCCACTGAACCGAAGTACATAAAAATCAGCGGCTTTTTCGCGCTGGTTCTGATAACTCAAAAACTAATCCAGGAGATTATTGAAATGGCAAAAACTGTTAATGAGCAAATCACAGACTCAGTGACTCAGGTTAATACCAAGACCCTGGGCGATGTCCCGGCGATGGCGATGGGCAGTTTGTATACCTCGTTAGGCCTTGCGTTATCTAACGCGGGTTTAAATGCAACAACCGCTCAGCAGCAAGCGGGTATTACGATGCAAGCCGCGACAGTGCAGGGCGTAAATTCACTCAGTGCGATCGGTAGTGCAACGCTGGGCCGTGCAGTCGAAGAAGTGGTGGAAAAAGGTTAATTCAGGCAAGAAGTTCCTTTTGACCCGTTACGTGGAGTTTGTGGTCGGGTTCCATTCAATCGTTGCTGATTTGCGATTGAATGTGACTGGTATTTCACTATTGGGTTATGGCGCGTACAGAAGGCTGGAAGCCACTGTGCCGCCATTTTTTTCCAGGGTCTGATGACCTTTACGGGTAAAACTATGTCCGATTCGGCAGAAAGCAGCGAAGAAGTACAAGCTGTGATCGAACAACTGGGGCAGGCCAGTATGGCGGATTCCGTCGGCTTGCTCATGCAGAATGCAATAACAATTCAACATGGTATGCAAACCATTACTAATGCGTCTGTCTCATCTTCCTGTGCGTTAATACTGGCCAGTGTAGGTGGGTAACAGTCATAAGGGCTGATTGTTCATGTCTAAGAAATCTGCGATTGCACAGGCAAATCAATCTGTCGCTCAATCAACGGCTATTGCTGTGCAGGATGCAGCAGATAATTTAAGGAACCTGAGTACGATAACAACGACTGCTATCGGTGTTGCCTTGTCGCAATTGCTGGCAACGGGAGACAAAAAATATGCAGATGTTATTAAAGAAGCACAGGGTGCTATGGAAAAAGGCACAGAACAATTTGGTCAGATAGGTGAAAAAGCGGCAAAAATACTAAAAGATTTTTCAGCTATCGAATAGAGCGTCCGATGAACCAGCTAGAACCCGGCGAGTGAATAACCGCCGGGTTTTTTATTTGTCTTAAAAAGAAAGAGCCGGTATGACGGAAGCGACCAGCAACCCGGCCATCACCACGTTAAACACTTTTAAGCGACGAGTACTGGTCAGGAAGTAACGGATCTTCTGACCGAGAACAATCCAGCAACTGACACAAGGCAGATTGATCACAGAAAAAAACAATGCCACAACCAGCACAGGCCAAACGCCCTGAGATGGCGCATAAACACTGATCGCTGTCAGCGCCATCGTCCAGGCTTTTGGATTAATCCATTGAAACAACACCGCCTGGATAAATGTCATGGGTTCGGTTGTATCCGCCTGGTCATTTAATGTGGCACGAGAAAACGCTGTTTTACCCGCCAGATAAAACAAATAAACAATACTCGCGATTTTCAATACATCAAAACTCGCAGGATACAGCGAGAATAACTGCATAATACCCAGCCCAACCAATACGATCATCAAACAAAATCCCAGCACTACACCCAGTAAATGCGGCAAGGTTCTTCGAAGGCCGAAGTTCGCGCCAGATGTCATTAACATCAGGTTGTTAGGCCCGGGTGTTATTGATGAAACAAAGGCGAATACGGCAAGTCCGGTGATTAATTCTGGTGGCATCATGTTTTCTCCTGCGTTAACGTGTAATGCAATATTAAGAGGAAATCGGCGCAGTAACTGTGCTATTTACTCCCTGTAATGCAGATAATGAGCAACAAATGATTAAGAATGATCGCTATAACCAACTAATATTGCATGAATTGAAAATTAATGGCCGAATCCCTAATACCGAACTGGCAGAAAAGATAGGTTTATCGCCTTCTGCCTGTTTGTGTCGCTGTGCTATTTACTCCCTGTAATGCAGATAATGAGCAATAAATGATTAAAAATGATCGCTATAACCAACTAATATTGCATGAATTGAAAATTAATGGCCGAATCCCTAATACCGAGCTGGCAGAAAAGATAGGTTTATCGCCTTCTGCCTGTTTGCGTCGCGTACAAGAACTGGAAAGTAACGGTATCATCACGGGCTATCGTGCTGTGCTTGATACGGAAAAGCTGGGTAACGGTTTTATCGCTTACGTCGGCATTGGCCTCGGGGAACACTCGAAGGCCTCGCAACAAGCGTTTGAATCAGCGATTACACTTGCTGAAGATGTGAAGGAATGCCACAACGTCACCGGAGCCTTTGAATATTTACTCCGCATCGAAACCCGAGATATTAAATCCTTTAAACGCTTTCACGCCGATGTTTTGGGCGCTATTCCACAGGTCAGTACCATTACAACGCATGTCGTGATGGATTCGGTGAAGGATGAGAGGTGAGGGAGAAAGGTGAGGGAGAAGATAGTATTCATCAGGACTCAGGCTGGTCCTGATGAATGTCGGATTAGCTAAATGGACACAACAAGCCAACTCCAAAAAATCAAAACCAAAACTCAGTTCTGATTCCCCAAATCATCACCGCACCGTCAGCTTCCTGAGTCTGTAACCACTGGAAAGAGGGTGACAGATAAAGCTCATCCAGCACACTAAACCGGATATAGCCTTCGATATGTTGTTCATCACCATTGACGGTTTGCATATCCGCGTAGCCAATCGAGGCAGTTGCATTGCTGACGCCTGGCATGGTGAGAGGTTGTTGCCAGCTAATACTCGAAAACTGAGTGATTTCATTGTTGACCGCAACCGATCCGGTTTCATCAACATTGGCACTACCAAAACGAAAGTGGATAGTACCTTCACCAATTGGACGTTCAGCACCAAGCCAGTATCCCGAACCGGATTCGTGCCATTGTGCAGGAGTCGTGTTATCAGCCTCACTCAACGCATGATTTGTATTGCGCCAGTAGCCCGCGTTGAGTAACCAGTCTGCTTGCTGATGCAGAATTTCAGCCGCATAAAACACCCCGTTATTGGTTTCAAACACATCAAACGCTTCAGAGTAAGTCGCTGATTCGCTGTCACTCATGCCCATACCACTGCTGACTACCAGACGAACAACTGAATCCTGCAACCAGTCATGAGCTTCCAGTCTTGCCGATAACGCATAATCCGGAAAATTAATGGTCAGGTTGTTGACGAACGTACTGGATAAAAACTGACTCACTTCATCATTGGAAATCGATGAGGTATCAATCAGTGTCGATACTTCGATTAAACCAACCTGCCACTGATAATCCGCTTTTTTATCCAGTGTATGGAAAAACAACGAGGATAACTGCAAACGGCCGTTACCGGTGCCAGATGCGGTTGTGCCTGCGTCACCACTGGTGTTGCCAAACAAATTACTGATACCAAAAGGTTTTGGCGTGCGACTGTATTCAGCCCAGGCGAATAAGCCGAACTCGTCAAAGTGATGATCAGCGGTTAAATCCAGTGAATACAGAAATTCATGTTCCGCCTCGTTGGCATCGGTCCAGAATCCGGTAGTAACAAACACTGATTCAAATTCGGTGTTCGCATAAACGTGAGAAGTTCCCGTGAGTAACGCGATAACCAGCACCATAATATTCTTCATAACGACTCCTTTTTCAGCTCTCGGCACATTCGACGCGTTACAGCGAGAATGCAGCAATAAATAAACGCGGTTCTCCCGCACGTTGCAGATGGCTTAAACGAGCAATACTGGAACTGCCTGTCATTCCCGTATCCAGCACATAATTCACACGTTTGGCGTTATCCAGCTCTTTGAATACCGCAACTTCTTCGTTATCAAATGCACCATAAAACGCGAAAAGCGCGGTAATTGCCGCATCCGGTAATTTCTTTTTAAATGCCGTAATGCGTTCGATGTCTGCGAGATATTTTTGAATCTCTTTCCCTTTCTGAAACAATTGTTTGTTGGCGCAACGAATCTCCACATAATGCGGCTTACCTTGATCATCAAACCGGAAGTCACAACGCGATGCATGCCGTTTCTCCGTCACAACCTGTACGCCATTCTTTGGGGTATGACTCAGCCACTCCAATGGTTTATCGGTTTTTTCGGGTAGCTGATAATGATCATCAATCACCACCTCCAATGGCATCGGCATACAGCCCAGCGATGCCGTAAGCTCTGTGGTTAACCACGGCTTCCAGCAGTTTTTTAGTTGAAGTTGATTGAAGATAAAATCGGCCCGAGTGAAATCATAGTGGGCCTGAAGTAAGGCTAAAAAGGATTGTGCATTCATCGTTTTATGCTCTGATTAAGGTTATTGATCAAAGCACACAGGCTATCAACGCAGTTCAACCGAAACTCGCGGTTAAATCTGCTACTTTTTGGCGTTTTTACGTCTTTTGACAATTTAGCCTGTTATTCAAAGGCGAGAATTATTGGCGAGAGTCGTTGTATATCTGCCTCACTCACACCTGAGTGAACAAAATCTTGGCTGCCATTCCTGAACATAAGTGGATCATCAACAGCCTGTATTTAGGAAGGTAATAAACTGAGATGTTCGATTACATCAAATAACGCCTGCGCATTAACGGTTATTCGACTTAAATATCACGCATAAAATGAAAATTACACGGATTGATATACATCTGATGATAAAGTCTTACTCGCGAGGCTTGCGCTCGTTATAAACGATTAAAAAGGCTTTTTATGAACTACAAACATCTCCACTATTTTCAAGTGGTTGCCGAGGAAGGTTCGGTTGCTCGTGCCGCAGAACGGTTGCATGTGGCACCACAAACGATTAGTGCGCAGATCGCGCAGTTGGAATCGTCACTGGATACGCGATTAATTCAGCGAGTGGGGCGTGAATGGGTGGTTACAGATTCCGGCGCTATTGCCCTTAGCTATGCGAAAGATATTTTCCATAAAGGTAAAGAACTCAAAGAATTGCTTCGCGGCACGGATTCGCGAGAAAGTATTGAGTTGGTCGTTGGGATCAGTGATGCGATTCCTAAAACGGTGGCTTACAAATTGATAGAACCCGCGTTGAACATTACTCAGCCAGTAACGTTACGTTGTATCGAATCATCGTTTGATGATCTGGTCGGAAAACTCGCGGTACACTCTGTCGATATCGTCCTGGCTGATCGCCCGGTGAGTCAGGAACTGCATGTTAAAGTGTATAATCACTTACTGCATCGCAGCCACCTGGCTGTCATGAGTGCATCTGAGGTTAAGAGCGCACAACCTTTCCCACAAAATCTCCATCACCTTCCCTTTTTAATGTTAAGTGAGCAGCATCGGCTGTCTTTTGTCCTGGATGAATGGTTTGAGCAGCAAGGTATAGCGCCGGATATTCGAGGGAGATTCGATGACAGTGCATTGCTTAAAACCTTTGCGAAATCCGGATTGGGAGCCTGCTGTGTGCCAGAATTAATTGAGCAGGATGTCGCTCGGGAATTTGGATTAACAGGTATCGGTTATATTCACGATGTACACGAAGATTACTATGGCATTTCTGTGCAGCGTAAAAATTCTCATCCAGCCGTTCAGGCGATGCTTCAGACTAATCATGAATAACATAACTTCGGTTTTTTCGAAGTTTACTTATCAAAAAAGTAACTTTTATTGAGTCTTGTGTTTCCCTAAAATCTTGTTCACTATCTTTGGTTTGTACCTTTAAATATTTAAGTGGTGAACACAGGGCGACTATGCATTCATCTCATTCTGATGTAAATATTCATGAGGTACGAGCGACCTTAAAACAGCTCTTCTATCCCGAACGTCGATTTATTCGCGTTGTTCTGGTTTATGGCCTGGCGATCAGTTTATTAACGCTGGCGGTTCCTATTGCCGTTCAGACCCTGATCAATACGGTAGCGAATATTGGATCGCGCCAGGCGATTGTGTCTTTAGCCGGTGTGTTACTGGTTACCTTGTTATTATCTGCTGGTCTCAGTGCGTTGCGCACTATGATCATGGAACGCTATGAGCGCCATGTTTATGCGCGGCTAACCGCTGAACTGAGTTTTACTTTCCTGTCTGCCAGCCCATCATACTTTGAGGGGCGGCGAAACCTGGATACGCCGCAACGTTATTTCGATATCATGACGCTGCAAAAAAACCTTCCTACGCTACTCATCGATGGATTTGCTTTCATTCTGCAAGCCCTGGTCGGGTTTACCCTGGTGTCCTATTATCATCCGTCTTTATTCCTGTTCAATCTGGTGATCATTGGTGTTATCTGGTTGATTTGGAAAGCCTGGGGGAAAGGTGCTATTCGTTCAGCGGTTCTGCTGTCGCGTGCTAAATATCACACCTCAAAATGGCTGACTGATATCGGTCAGGCTCATGACTTCTTTAAATCAAATGCCCAAATTGAGTTTGCGTGTAATAAAACCGATCAGGTAACCGCAGAATATATCAATGCCCATAAATCGCATTTCCGTTATACCTTTGCTCAGACGTTGATGTATCTGTTGCTGTATGCACTGGCCAGTGCCAGTTTACTGGGGATTGGCGGTTGGCTCGTTACGCAAGGCGAATTATCAATTGGCCAGCTGGTGGCTGCAGAGCTTATTCTTTCAGCCATCTTTTTTGGTCTGTCGAAATTCGCGAACTATCTCAAGCTTTATTATGAATTGTGTGGTGCGGCAGACGAGCTGGGCCTGGCTCTGAATGTGCCGGTTGAGCGATTAACTCAGGCAGAAGGCGTAACACCGGAAGACAGTGGTTTGCAGTTCTATCAGGTGGACGTGACTTCAGCGATTGAAAGCCGGTCGTTGTGTTTAACATTACAGCCTTCCGATAAAGTTATGGCCGTAACCGATCATGTCTGGATGCAGCGTGAGATTGTGTCGTTACTCAAACGCTATCATGAACCTAAAAGTGGTTGGGTCAGGCTCGGTGGCAAAGATCTCGCTGACTATGATATTCACCATTTACGACAGAATGTCAGCGTGATTGATCGAAACTTGATCGTTGAATGCTCCATCGTCGATTATTTCAAAATGGCGAAACCCGATGCCACAATCAGTGAAATTCATGATGTGATTGACTTTGTTGGCCTGGAATCTGGCGTTAACCGTTTAAGTGACGGCATTAATACCTTGTTGTCGCCGCAAGGCTCACCATTTGTGCCTGCTGAATTTCTGTTGCTTAAACTGGCGGCAGCCATTCTGTCCCAGTCACAGGTTATTATTCTTACTCCGCACTTTGATAGTTTGCCTCATAAACAACTTGAGTTACTGCTAAACCGGCTACAGCTGCTCAATGCGACAATGATTTATTTCACCAATGCCCCGCAAACCCCAGGATTTGATTATTGTTTACCACTCGACTGGGCCATTAATTCAACGGCTGCTGGTTGTAATAACGAGGAGGACCGCTCATGAGTGCGATGTTAGAGCAGTTCCGCCCCCAATTGAAAACGTTGAATGAACTGGAAGCACCGAAAACCGGACGATTAATCGCCTGGTTGCTGGTGGTATTTATTGGTTTATCACTGGCCGTATTGTGGTTCACTCCCTGGGTTCAGACTGCTTATGGCGCAGGGATTGTCAGTACGATGAATCCACAACAACGTATGCAAGCCATATCAGCGTTGGTACCAGGACAGATAAAAGAATGGCATGTGCAGGAAGGCCAAAAAGTTAAAAAAGGCGATCCGATCGTCACCCTGGTTGATACTGATCAGCAATTGATCGAGCGTCTGCAAACGGAACTGGCGGCCGTTGAACAGCAACACAATGCTAATCAGGGCGCATTAAACGCAGCGCAGCAAGACTATTCCCGCCAAAATAATTTGTACGAACAAGGGCTCGTTTCAAAACGCAAAGTAGAACAGGCTCAAATTCGAGTTGAATCTCGCAGAGTGGAATTGGCTAAAACCGAAGTCGCACTGAATCGGGCTAAGGTGAATCTTGCCAGGCAATCGATTCAGACCAAAATGGCACCTATGGATGGCACGATCACTCGACTGCATTCGGCAGGGATCGCTACCTGGGTAAAAGCCGGAGATATGCTCGCTACCTTTATTCCGGACCGGGTCGAACGAGCGGTTGTACTCAGTGTGCGTGGACTGGATGCGCCATTAGTTCAACCGGGTCGTTCCGTTCGATTGCAATTTGACGGTTGGCCTGTTTTTCAGTTTTCAGGTTGGCCTTCCGCAGCGGTTGGGACATTTGCCGGTGTTGTGGAGTTTATAGAACCGATGGCGAATCAAACCGGACGATTTAATGTATGGGTGAAAGAAGATCCGCGTGACAAACCCTGGCCCGATGAAACCTTTGCGCGTCTTGGTAGTAAAGCTAAAGGCTGGGTTTTGTTGGAAGAAGTACAGTTAGGCTATGAAATCTGGCGACAACTTAATAATTTCCCACCTGATTTTCCTCAACAGGTGCAATATCCGCTGGAAGACTTAGTCAGTGCAGCGGAGAGCAGCCAGAAAGGAGGAAAATCAGATGCTAACAAGTAACCGATTTATCCTGCTGCTACTCGCGTTGCTATCAATACTTTCGATGGGTTCGGTATTTGCTCAAACAGACCATCAGGGCGATGTCTCATCACTAACACTGTCTCAGGTACTTACGTCGATTAAAACGCATCATCCAAACGTTAAAGCTGAGTTATTAAAGCTACAACAAGCCGATGCAAAACGCCGTATCGCTGATGGCGCATTTGACTGGCAATATCAACATGATGGAGCTGTGCGTTCAAGCGGTTATTACGACGGCTGGTATTCCGATCATTCGTTTATCAAACCATTACCTTTCCTGAACGCTAAAGTATCCGCGGGCTACCGGATGTCGGATGGCGACTTTCCCGTGTATGAAGAGCAGCATCGAACAATGACAGGTGGTGAAGTTAATCTTGGCGTATCTTTTAGTTTATTACGTGACAGAGACATCGACGAAAAGCGTTACAAACAAATGCAGGCCGGACTGGATCGCCAGATCGCAACACAAAAGCAGCAACTCACGCTGAATAAAATATTGAAGCGAGGTGCCGAGGCTTATCTGAACTGGTATCAGGCCGTTCGCCAGCTAGCCGTTATTGAAGAGCTGGTTGCTCTGGCTGAAGCGAGGCGTTCGGCTATCGAGAACCGGGTAGCCGAAGGCGATTTAGCAACCATGGATCAGGATGAATTTATGACCACGTTGTATGCCAGACAAGAGGCGTATCTTAAGGCTCGGCAACAACTGGATGCCGCAGCGCAATATTTATCGCTGTTCTGGCGAAATGATGATGGAACACCCCAGGTAGCAACGGAAGCTCATCGACCAACACAGGCAATTTCACTGCTGGCTAGTGATAATTCGGCGGCGGTTAATGCACTGGTAACGTCAATCTCTCTGGAACAATGGTTGGAAGAACACCCTGAGATTAAAAAAATTGATAAAGAACTCCAAAAGGTTAAACGAGACAAACAACTGGCTCAGAATAATTTGTTACCCGGCGTCGATTTATCTCTGAAAGTAGCCAATGATTTTGGTGCCGGTTCCAGTTCATTGAATGGCACAGAATCCAGAATCGGATTATCCATTAACGTCCCGCTGGAGCGGACCAAAGCTAAAGCAAAACGCGATTTAGCCAGCTTTAAAAAGCGAGAATTACTCCAAAAGAAACAACTGCTTGTTGAACAGCTAACCCAGGAGTTTAATACCTTGTCGCTGACGATTGATAATCTGGCTCAGCAAACAGAAATCAGTGAAAAACGAGCCGTTATGGCGAAAAAGCTGGTTTGGCAAGAGCAACAACGATTTGATGCAGGAGACAGTGATCTGTTCAGGCTCAATGCACGGGAAACCAGCGCAGGGCAAGCACAAATGGCTGCCGTAAATACTCGAATAAGCTGGTTGGCTAAACAAATTTCTCAACTCGCCGTTACAGCTTCTCTGACAAGACTCTGATATTCAATAACCTGGAGCGAATTGTTGCTCCAGGACAAACGCCATTACTTTTATTTCACGGTATCAATCGCTTGCTGATTGGCATGAATAAGTCATGCCTTATACAGTATTTACATCGTTCAAAAATTCCGTTAGATTCTCATCCCTCTATTTGTTTAGATTGATTTTTGAACAGGTTGAGAACGATTTGTAAACAATATATTGATATTGAGGATTG
>CBFHMJ010000030.1:0-9483 GCA_965656875.1 Alteromonadaceae bacterium | reverse complement strand
TGCTACCGTGGAATATAGACTTAACACTGACCTTACCAACAGACGCTCTCTAAAAAAGTAGTGTCCACTTAAAACAAGTGGGCACTTAATCTAAAGTTATTCAAGATGCCGCCACCGGACGGTTACAAAAGTGCTGCCTTTTTACAAGCAAGAGATAATGATAGAAACTATTATCTTACGAAAGAAATTAGCACAATGGATGAAGAGTGAGAACATGTATTAGGGTCTGGTTACTCAGGTGACTTTGGCGTAGTCATATTATCAGCATCCATCTTAGAGACAGTGCTAAGATTGTAAAATTCGTTGTTAGCATCATCATGAAATTAGTTTTTAAGCATTACTGGCAATCGCCAACAGTCAGGCCATTGGATGCTGGGTAGTTAGATAGTTTAGATGGTCAAAGTGGCGCAGATGGTGCCTTTAATTGTATAAAACACTAAATAGTATACTGAAGCACTATCTATTTAAGAAAACCAGTACTCCACCTAAAGGGACTGCTGCAAATGATAATAAAGCCCAAATAAATACAGACCACCGGGCATACTTCAGACCATGAACTTTATTCGCTTTAACAATTGAAGTGTAATTTTTCTTCCCTTGTATCAAGAGTTTCACACTAAAAATCACAGACGCGAAATAAATTGGAATTAGCAAATAAATATCGAACTTAGGTGTTGGCAATACTGGCCAACTTATAAAGGTAATAAAAACTGCTTTTAAGAATGCAAAATCCATCAACAAAAACAATCCAATAAACATTGTTGCCGTTGATATTGGACTCCCGTTGCCAGCAGATTTCATACCTGAAGCCAGGGTGTAGTGAACTAAGGTCACTGCAACTCTAATCTTATTTACCACTTTAAAAAAGTTCCATTTCTGAGCGTCTTGTTAAAGTTTTCATACATAAACAAATGTATCCATAGCCAAAGGATAGCCTTCCAACAAAAGCAGCAAGCGCACCATCCCGGTTTCCTCAAGAATCATCATCAAATGGTCCGTATGTCGCATTGATTGCCCACTACACAAGCTCAAATGGCAGAACTGGATAGTTTATCTTTAAATGTCATCTATCGCCTTTTGGAAGTTGGATAATACATTTTGAAACTCCAAAATAGATATTGATCTCGATTTTACCTCCTCTCCATATCCAGGGTAGCTAAAGAATGGCTCAGGTTCTAACCTCCAAACTATAAATAAGTAATCGTCACTTGAATACACAAAGATACAGAAGTCATCAAATGCATCACCTAACGATACAATGTGCTTTCCTGACTCATCTGCTAATAATTTATTAAATACTTCATTATCACTAACCAACTCCATTTTGCTATAGCTTAATCCACTTAACTCTTTGTTGATTCGCTGTAACTGGTGATTAAAAACCACCAGAGACTGGCTATCTTCAAGTGTGCCTATGTAACTGCCTTCAATCCAGAGCCTTACCGGAGAAACTTTTGACTCTTCAGTCCACTCAATTGCAAATTTATCTATAGTTCCTACTATCAAATTCTTCACCATTTTTGAACGTTGCGCGGAAACATGTTGATTTTAATAGCTCTGGGTTTTTCATCTATTGTGGATCTTTTATGGTTCCGGCTACTATTGCCATCGTTTTGGTACTCGCATACCACTGTTCGAGCTTCACCAGGTGTTTTCCTTGTGTTTTCAGTTTGTAGTCCAGTTTAACGACAACGCTGTGCCATGAGACATCCGCTATATGTTTTATCAGTTTTCCGGTTTTTCATCATGTTTGCTGATGTTAATGTCTCCACAATCTCTGCCTGATTTTCGTCAACGAGTGTTCGACATAGCTTATGTTGAAAAATAACGCGAGCATTCGCTACCTTTTCATGGTATTTAGCCTGTACAGGCTTCATTTTCGGTCGTTTGATTGCGCCATCCGGTTACCTTTACGCCGACACAGTGATAGCTCGACTGCTTGCCATGTCTGCGTTCGGATTGAAAAAGTTATTGAAGGCCTGGTGAAGATGAATAACCTATTGCTGTAAAGCAATTGAATGGTATTGCTTCAACCAGTGGTTTTATATCCGTTTTAGGATCCAGTGTGACACCATGCTTGCGGTACAGGTGAGACTTTACATGCAGCGCTTTGTTATACGCAAAACGTACCGCACCAAACTGAGTAATTAAAAACTCAGCCTGCGCTTGTGTTGGATAAATGCGTACTTTTGTTGCGCTTAGCATATCAGTGCTCACCGGTTTAATGATGTTACTGTAAGCGTTAAGTGTTCTATATCATGTGGCAGAACGTGATGTAAGTCTGCTTCTGGTTATCTCAGAAAAAATAATGTGTTAGTGAATGGTTGGTGCATCTGGTTTTAATGAATCACACCATGACAGTCAGAACAGACCCAAATACCGTCCTTTTGGACGTTACTTTACGCCTTATATCTCTATCAATAAATTTCATTCCCATTTTTTATTTCGATGCCTCCCATACTTGTTCAAACTCTTTTGCTGTAATCTCAATTACCTCAGATAAATCCAAATCCGAAAGTAATCCATCAAACAATCCAGGACCTTTATCTTCATAATAATCCTGTCTTGAAGAAAACCAGGTATCTCCGTAACATTCAACCTGCCTTGTTGCATGTTCGCCATTAAACTCAATGTACAAAGTACCTTCGCCGACCATGGATTCACATGGCCCTTTCAAGTGTTTCATTCTATTTTTCCCAAAATAATCCATGGCCCAACAATTCAACTTTTAATATCAAGCGTTCTATCATTTGGAAATAGATTATTTGAACTTAACCATCTGATTTTAAATAGTATATTTTATTCCAGTTTACATTGTTACGTCCGTTTCTATATTTTGTTGCATTATGCTGGATATTTTTTCCAATCGGGTCAGCTACAGTTTCACCTTTTTCCTCAGTTAATTTTTTATACATCTGGTTCTTTGATTCGATTAAAGCTCAACCAAGGTCTTTGTTTTTCAACTAATGGTGATTTATCCACATCAAACTTGATGAAGTAATCACCAAATTCAGCTTATTTTATATATCCTTCAAGTCCTTTTGTAAGTACTTTCGTCCAGTTGTCCTCCCTGATATATATTTTTTTCTAAAAAAGTTATGACAACTACCCAGACACCGGTATAACCGTCCGCATCATGTAACGCTTCATATCATGGATAAAAATAGCTGTAAGAATCTGAAAAACAGCCTGAACACTGTTAATCATCCAGGACATAATTATCTTCCGCCGAATACCCTGTCGGGTCCGTATAACTCAGTGGATTATTAAACACATAGCTGTAACGGTTCAGGCTTTGCAGGTTGTCCGGTGCCTGGACAATCGGGTCGGCCTGCATAAAGCGACCCAGGGTCGGGTCGTAGATACGGCCGTTCATGTGGAAAACATCCGCGTGGTCCACATGTTCATGACCGGTAAAGCCTCGCTGGGTGATATTCATCAGGTCAGCCGGTCCACAATGACGATATTCTTAGACGACGAGCAACAACCATCGGGCGATAACTGGATTCTATTTAGTTTGAATATTGCCTTTCGCGGTCTAGCTTATCTGATGTGTACGAATTGTTGGTGTGCTGCCGGCAGTCAGGTCCAGACGCGCCCGAAGGTTACTCAGTCCGTCATATTCATAATCCAGCTGTTGCAGGTTGCTCGTGGTAATACGGGTCAGGAACAGGGCTCCCTACCATCTCACCAGGATAAGTCATGGTGTAATCCACTGGCGAACCATCTTTAAAAACGATAACGGCGCAGGTGCCTGGCGTAAAATTCCCTGGATTAACCTGAGAGGATATTGGCTTGATTAACCTGGTTTGAGATTGGCAAGCCTGACACCATTGAGGTGTATGACAAGAAACTGGTTTTTATTGTGGTTTAAATAATTTAGCCCGCAAACGCGAGCTTAAAATCTATTGGGCGTTTAATTTTTACAATTCTAGTTTATCTAAAATAGGCTTTATCGATCCTTCTGTCAGTTCTACTTTTTCAAGAATAGAACGAACCTTTTCAGTAGCTTTTTTTTCAACCGCTTCATCAAATGCGTCTATCAACCCACTTGCGTAAAGACGTTCATTAACAGTCATACCTGCGTATTTATTTTCCATTGGTTCAACCTACGATTTAAGTACTGAAAAATCAGTTATGTTCACGTTTTTCGGGTCAATAATAAGCTCAGGAAGACCACCTTTATTTCCATCTAGCGGTAATGCAAATAATATCTGAGGCTTTAGCTTTCCCCTGAGTTAGGAATTCAGCCGTATTGGTTGCTCCACTTTCTCCACTCTTTGTAACCTCTGGATAGTTATGCACCAGCACCCGTTCATGCGATACATAATATGTCTCAAAGTCAGCCACCGCAAAGTTATACGTCAGTGCATCGTTGTGCAAGTCATTGACTGAAATCACCCCGGCAGGGGGGTTGACCGACGGTTTCAATGACATCGCCGGGCGTTAATTCAATCGTTGTCCGCCAGCCTTTTGCTGCCGGGGTGTACAATGGATGTGTTGCCGAGGTTTTCAGTGTCAGTTGTCTGTCTCTGCCGGTATCCATGCCTGCTCACCGGCACTACTTCATTGCAGACAGCCACTGTAGTACACGATGGGAGCCAAAAGGACAATCAGTGCGAAAGTCAGGAGAAACCTTGGCTGATGGCGCTTACTCAAAATATCTTTAGTCCGACTCTAAAGATGTGAAATTGAGTGTTCAGCATTATTGTAATGCGAGCCAACCAAGTCTGAATCCCTACAATGTACACCGATTGAAAAACTCACCTTTGAGACTTGCACGGATTGAGGCTGACTCACCTGTGAGGTCAGAATGATGGTGGTATATTTAACTAACGGTAAAAAATAACAAGCTCGGGGAGTTGGCCAGGGCTAATATGATAGAATTAATTTATCGGTGCTTAGGTTGAAAATATTGTCTGCTTTTCAACTTTTTGCTTGAGGATAAAAGTTATGCTCTCAGTACCACTGCCCACATCGTAAAAAACAGTTAAAGATAAATTTCCTCCGGTATTTTCAACCGACTTCAAGTCATCTTCCTCGACTTCAAAAAGCTTCATACCTTTATCAAACTGAAACAATTCATTGCCAGAAACATGAGTCTCCAAAATCAATTCTCGATTAAAGTTTTGACTCTTCTTCCAACCATCGCCAACAATCAGTGCACGCTCAATATTTATAGATTGTCCGCCCTGATCTGTATATAAACCCAGCCAAATCAGATAGCTAGTATGTGTAGCCTTGTTTATATCAACGACAAGTAAAACACTATCAGCTTTGAAATCATTGAGATCATCAGCCCCAAAATCAAAGCTCTTATAAAACTCTGCTGATTGCTCATGTTCATAATTAATTGCTTTTGCTGTCTTACATGCCGACAAGCCAAAAAAAACAAACACAAAAGAAACAAACAAAAATAATTTTCCAACATTGATATACACTAATTTTCTCCTCTTACGTTGCCGCCAACAGCATATGAAGCAACATCTAAAAGGAGGTGCCCCAAACCTTTGCCAGCATATGCTCCCCACCCATCAATGTCATACCACTTATCAGGAATGGGAGCAGGATTTACGTAATTATATGTACCAACATATTTAGGATCGGTCACCAGACTTTGCGTATCTCCGTTGAAAACTGCTTCTCGGCCATCAGGGTGAATAAACTTCAATTCCGGCTTACCGACACCATTATCGTGGAAAATAGATTGCTCTGTAGAAAGTAATGTCCACGCGGAACCTTGTCCTATCGCTTGTTCATATGTACGCAAGTTGCTTTTACGAGCCAAAATGCCTGCCGGTTGCTTTTATCCATAGACCTTTTAAAAAACATCCCCCTTTTGCAGTGACAGCCGAAACATTCGTTTCCAAAAAACCGACCCTGGAGCCTTGTCTACTTTCCTGCCTGAGAAAAAGTCAGTATATCGACGCCATAAACCAGTCCCCACAACAACCGAATCAGCCACTGAGGAAATCTGTTCACCACTGGTACAACTGCCACTTTCATTTAATGTACATTCAGTGATACCCGTACGAACGTTCTGTACTTCCGGAGTGAGCAAATCCCTTGAGATATAGAATTCGTTGAAATCCATAATTTCAGCGCTGTTACCATAGGCAGCCTTTGCCCAGTCAGAATGGCCGATCAGATACCAGACACCGGTGTAACCGTCCGCACCATGTAACGCTTCATACCACGGATAGAAATAGCTGTAAGAATCTGAAAAACAGGCTGAACACTGATAATCATCCAGGACATAATTATCTTCCGCCGAATACCCCGTCGGGTCCGTATAACTCAGTGGATTATTAAACACATAGCTGTAGCGATTCAGGCTTTGCAGGTTGTCCGGTGCCTGGACAATCGGGTCGGCCTGCATAAAGCGACCCAGGGTCGGGTCGTAGATACGGCCGTTCATGTGGATAACATCCGCGTGGTCCACGTGTTCATGACCGGTGAAGCCCCGTTGAGTGATATTCAGCAGGTCAGTCAGTCCCCGGTCCACAAAGGCCTGTTGCATCGCAGACCAGTCCTCCACCTGACGACGGTTGCCCCACAGGTCAAAGCTTAAGTTCTGTACCGGTGCGCCGGTTTCGTCGGTGATGACATCAACAGAGCCCAGGTGGTCATGTGTCAGGTAATGGGTGGTGCGGGTGCCGTCACTGCGGTGAGTGTCGATGACATGACCGCCGACATACCGTTTAGTCTGTGTGGAGCCGTCCGGCTTTGTTTCAATCTCCAGATTGCCGACATACAGCGTCGTGGTGATTGCACCGTTTTCTTCATCGGTGCGTAGCCAGCGGCTGCGATTGCCGTCATACGTAAAACGGGTCGTTCGGGTTTCCCCCTGGACGATACTGTTAATCTCAACCGGTTTATCAAACGCACTGTACGTGACGTCCCGCGTCAGGGTGCTGTTACGCCAGCGCTTCGTCTGATTGCCCCGGTTGTCATAACAGAAGTTCAGGCTGCCCACTGCTGATAAGGCATGCAGACCCGGTGTGATGCTACAGGCGGTGACAGACTGGCCGTACTGATACATGGCCCCGGCTTCTGTTGTGCTGTTAGTCTGAATATTACCGTTCGCGGTGTAGCTTATCTGATGTGTACGAACTGTTGGTGTGCTGCCAGCAGTCAGGTAAGCCGATGTAACCCGACTCAGCGCATCATACTCAAAATGCTCCCGTTTTTGCGGGCCCAGCCGGGTATTCAGGTCCAGACGCGCCCGAAGGTTACCCAGTCCGTCATATTCATAATCCAGCTGTTGCAGGTTGCCCGTGGTAATACGGGTCAGGAAACCGGTATCACGGTCATACTGACGACCGGTTATCAGCCCGTTACCGGCCGTTTGCTGTAAGACATTGCCCCGGGCATCCATCTGGTCCGTGGTGACGTACACAACACCCTGCTCACCTTCACGGGCTTCCTGTTGTTTCACCACAAAACCGTGTTGATAGTGATAACGCAGACCATAAGCATCGCCGAGCGCATCAAATTGCTGGAACACCCGACCGTATTCATCAAAGGTGGTTTGGGTGTGATAAACACTGCCTCCCAGGTTTACGGATGATTTGTTCATCCGTCCCAGCGAGTCATAGAAATACTGCGTGGCGGTGTTCGCGGTATCCCGGCTGTCGAACGTTTCCTGTTGCAAACGATGGCCGTTGTAATGGCGGATTAAGGTGTCCACCACGCTGCCCTGACCATCGGTCATCACCCGCTTCACCATCCGGCCGGCACCGTCCATCGTGCTGGTTTCTGTGATAAAGGTATCGTCGCTGCTGCCCGGTGTGCTGGTGTGAATCAGCTCGCCCAGTGCATTGTACTGATAGCGGTGGAACCCTTTATCCGGGTCGGTTAAAGACTGTTGACGGCCCAGTGCGTCATGCGGGGTCAGGATGTCACTGCCATCGGCATTGCGTGTGCGAACCAGATTGCCACCGGCATCGTATTCATAACGAACCTCATGCCCCAGTTCATCCGTCGATACGGTCAGTTCACCAAAACCATTCGCCGTCTGTGACCGGGTCCGGTCAGTCGCTGTCGCCCAGTCTGTGCCGGACCAGTTGCCCTGCACCCGGGTTGCGGTCACGCCCTGGTTCAGTGTGGTGGTGATAACCGTGCCATCCGGCCGGATTTCCTGTTGCTGACGCCCCAGTCCGTCATAACTGAACCGGGTTTTTACCGGGGTTTCGCCGGTGAAATAAGGCGCAGTAACGGATACTGCCTGTCCCTTGTGGTTATACACCGTATCGGTGAAAGCCAGACGACCATCCAGACGGTTGGCCGCGCTGCGAACCTCCCGGCCACTGAGGTCCTGCCAGCTGACGGCCGTCACCTCACCGGCACCGGTCACGGTGGTCTCAACGGTCGCCGATGCCGGGCAGGTTGTCGTATTCGCACACAGTGCCTGTCGGGTCACCTGGTAACTGCCATCGTCCGATGCGGTGTAATAAGCTCGTCCAAAGGTGTCATAACCGGTATAGGTGCTGGCACCGTCCGCATCAGTTGTGACCTGAGGCTGGCCCCGTTCACTGAACTGGCTGTATTGCATCTGCGTAAACAGGCCATTGCCGGTGGAAACCAGATAGCGGCCGGTGCTGTCCCACTGCTGTTCAACCCGACGGAACACTTTATACGGGTCATCGACCGTCGTGCCCATACCGTCACTGCACTGTTGTGTTCCACTGAGTTTATTTGTCACAAAGTGCGAGGAACACTGAGTAACCCGAATCGCATGGCCCAGTGCATCCCGCACGGTTTCCGTCCGAAGATAGGTGTATTCATTCCCCTGGGTATTCCGGTTAACGACGGTTTGCTGACCGGTGATGTCATCGTAGTGCAGGCCGGATGTTGTCTTCAGGGTGGTTTTACCGGCCTGTGCCAGGCTGACTGATTCTGTTTTCAACTGATTCGTGAACCAGCGTTCATCCACCGGATACCAGCTGCGGGTGGTAGTAACGACTTTATCCGCTTCATTCGTCAGTAAATCAGCCGTGGTGACCGTGGTTTTTTTCAGGTGAATGGTGTGACCGTCGGCGGCCACTTCATACTGAGAATCGGTCGTTTGTGATGACACCGGCCACGGCGTGGTCGCCAGTCCGTCCCCGGCCGCCAGGTCACTGTCCAGTGCATACTGAACACCGGTCGTGCTGCCGGCGGCAACAAAATAGTTACGGCCATTATTCAGGGAAAAGACCTGTGGTGTGGCTGCCCGGGTGTCAGCCATCAGTCGGTCACCCTGCCAGTGACGGATAGATTTTATCTGACCGGTGTGCGGGAAGGCCTGGTAATAGCAGTGCTCGGTGCGGTTATCATTCACCACATCCTGACGGGTCATACATTCCATACCCAGTGCACCGCGACCACCCAGCTGCATACGATAACCTTTATAAGCAAAACGCTGATGGCTGCTAAATGGGTTGCCCTGCGCATCAGCACCGTGCTCAATCCGCAGGTCACTGACCAGATAATGTGAGGGCC
>CBFHMJ010000029.1:0-31397 GCA_965656875.1 Alteromonadaceae bacterium | reverse complement strand
AGGTTTACGGTTGATATACCAGTTACAGGTCCTGCTGGTAGTGGTATTGTTCGGACTGGTTGGATATTGAAGCCGGGCTCTAATACTCCTGAGATGACAACGCTATTCGTAAAATAGAGGTGTGATGTGGATATAAATGACGTCGTAGAATTAAAGATTGATTTACCAGAAGAAAACCTACAGAAAGGCATGCGCGGCGTCATTGTTACAGTTTTCGATGACCCAGAACTGGCTTACGAAGTAGAGTTTTGTGCAGATAATGGTGAAACAATTGCGGAAGTAGTGCTTAAACCAGATCAATTTGACGCTCTTTGATTTTTTAGCCATGCAGTGATGTTACAAAGACTGTAGATACATCGCCTGATACATTACGGCAGGCTTTAAGAAAAGCTAAAGAGGCGAACGGGATTCCTAAAAGCGCGCAACCTGATCGAACAATAAAACCGAATACTCCTGAAGGCGACCAACTAGGTCTGGATAACCGAAATGTCAAATTATACGAATATACAAACTCTCAAGGGTAGAAGATTTATATAAGGCAAGATAAGGCGGCTTCATATGGTCAAGGCGGAGTAGGTGATCAAAAACCTCACTTTAATGCAGATGAAGCCAGTAATCCAAAACTGAAGCAATCTGTAAGAAGGCTAGAAAAAGCTACAAGGGGAATACAAGGAAACCTTAAAAATCCAAATTTGGATGATGCGGCCAGGTCAATTTTAAAGGCTGCATTGAAAAAAGGTCAGTCTACCTTAGATAAAATGAATAAAACTTTAAGTGGTGATTAATGTGAGTATTGAAAGCTTAATGAACAACTCATTGGATGATATTGAAGGCAAAATGGATAATGTCAGTGAGTTACATAGTGGAATGATTGAGAATTGCCATTTGGCTAGAACTAAAAAGCTAAAAGACTTAGATACAAAAGATCTCAGAGTACTTATTAATCAAAGAATGGGGCTAACCTATACCATTCCTTTAGCCTTAAATATTTTGGAAGAAAATCCTTTGGTAATGGCTGATTTGTATCGAGGAGATTTACTTTACTCTATATTAAACATTGATGAAGCTAGTTTGACAGATAATTCAGATTGGGTTGAGCAATTAGTACAAATAAAGTACGAAGTAGACGAGATTCAAAAAACTCTGGCAGAAGAGATTAAGCCTTTATTAGAAAAAATAGCTTACGATTAAAGTTCATAACTCAAAGCCCCTTCGAGCTATTTCTTTGCTCACAAATCATTAATAAACCGATATTTATTAGAAGTTGCAAAAAACAAAAAAGCCCCGATAAATCAGGGCCATTCTGTAAATTGTTTAGCGATTCATTTAGTCAATATACTGATTAACCAGATTTAGCATCATCTCCAGGTGAGCGTCGCTGTCGTTCAGTGCTGGAATGTAGTGGTAGGTTTTACCGCCTGCGTCTTTGAAAACTTGTGCGCTTTCTTGTGCAATTTCTTCCAGGGTTTCCAGGCAATCAGCACTAAAGGCCGGGCAAATAACGGCTACATCATCAACACCCGAACCCGCCAGTTCTTCCAGTACGTCATCTGTGTAGGGCTTTAACCACTCAGCTTTACCAAAACGCGACTGAAAGGTTGTGACATAGTCGTCTTCTTGCAACCCCAGTTTTTCAGCCACCAGCCGAGTTGTTTTTAAACAAAAACAATAATAGGGATCGCCATTATCAAGGAATAACTTTGGCATGCCATGATAAGAAAATATGATTTTTTTCGGTTTGTGGTGTTGTTGAATATGGCCTCTAATCGATGCGCATAAGGCATTGATATAGTCGGGATTATCGTGATAACCACTAATAAAATGTAGTTCAGGTATCCAGCGCCATTTCTTCACTTCGTCAACCACGGCATCAAATACCGATGCGGTAGTTGGTCCGGCATGTTGTGGATATAGAGGAAGCACCACGATCTTTGAAATACCCTCTTCCTGGAATTCTTGTAATTTTGAGACGATAGATGGATTACCGTAACGCATTCCCAGTTTAACAACGACTTGCTCATAACCTTGTTTTTTCAGCATATAGCTCAGGCCATCTCGTTGCAGTTCGCTGTATTTCAACAAAGGAGAACCGTCTTCCGTCCAGATTTTTTGGTAAAGCTTCGCCGATTTTGCCGGACGTACACGCAAGATAATGCCATGTAAAATCAGCTTCCAGACGATTCGGGGGATTTCAACCACACGCGGGTCAGATAAAAACTCAGCCAGATAAGTTCTGAGGGCGGATGGGGTTGGTGCATCAGGTGTTCCGAGGTTTGCCAGCAATACGCCTACTTTTTTGATTCGCTGTTCACGAGTTTTCTCGTGGGCATCTTGCGTTAGCGCTGTGTAACGAGACACATTAGCTCCTTGTTTTATAATTAGTTTTGTTTTCCAGCACGGGCCATAGCAAGAAATTTCTCCTCTTGCGCTAACCTCGCGTTAAAAATATCAATCAGCGGTGTTTCATCAATTGAATCTGTATGTGCCAGAACATAGGCCACCGCTTCAATGGTAGCAAGACCACCTTGTTTCTTCTGGGTGCGAATATGGTAATCCGTTGGCCTGGCATCTGCACAGGTTAATTCTGGAAATTGTTGCAACCACGGGTTCAAACATCGAATTTTATGAACTTTTTTCCAGGTGCCGTCAATAAAAACCAGCGTAATTTTTGGATGTTCACTGGCTGGCCAGGTTGATAAGAATTGCTCAACGGGTTTTGCATTATCCGATGGGTAAACCACAAAAGTAGTGGCATCGTCAGTTTCCAGTGACTGGCGAATGGCAGCAAAATCTTCCTCGGTTTCGCCCACAATCACTTCTGTCTGAGGCAAGGTAAGTTGAATGAGTTTGACGGTGCCTTTTGCTGCGGTAACTTCTGACGGATGTTGCAAAATTACCACTCTGTGATTAGTGGTAATCGGTTTTACTGCGTGGCAAATACAGGTTTGAACAGGATTTTGGCAGCGTTCGCACAGTTGTCGTGCCATCAGGCTTCCTTCTTTATGTAACGGGTCATCATGTTGGATCGTTATTTCTTTATTCGGTTTTTTATTGATGAACCGGGCTTTTCATTTGCCGGATCATCTGGCCATCTATGTTTAGGATAGCGTCCCCGCATCTCTTTCGCGACTTCATGCCACGAGGTCTGCCAAAAACGACCTAAATCTTCAGTAATCTGAATCGGACGATTGGCCGGAGATAATAGCTCAATCCGCAATGGAAGTTTACCCTGGGCAATACGAATCGTGTCTTGCAAGCCGAACAGGGCTTGTACTTTAACCGATACAGCCGGATTTCCTTGCGATGTGTAATCAACTACAACAGCCTGCCCGGCTGGCGTGGTGATCGTTGCGGGGATATGTTCATTAAGCCATTGCTGCTGATCCCATTCCAGCAAAGATAACAAGGCATCGGATATCTGAACGTTGTTCAAAACGCTGGCAGAAACCTGCTGCCCTTTCCCCGGCTGCACATATGGACCCAGCCAGTGTTCCAGTGATTGCAGTAAGTATTCATCACTGACATCAGGCCACTCTTCATTACATTCGTTGCATTCGGCGCGTTCAGGTATTTGCTGATCAGGCATCTGAAGCTGACGAGCACAGGCAAGACGATGCTTAAGCTGGATCGCCTTTGGTGTCCAGTTCAGGCAGTTCAGGCCTTTTTGCTGTACATAGGCCAACAAAGCCTGTTTCTTTTGTTCATCAGAGAGTCCATCACTTATCGGCGCTCGCAATAATACAATCGCGCCCAGTCGGATCTGTCGTTCGGCTTTTAAGGTGCCAGATTTTAAGTCCCAGCCCATGTGCTCCTTTGATGCAATCAACCAGGGAAGCCATTGTTCAATATCCTGAGGCTCGACAGATGCGGCGGCTCGAATTGTCACGGTATTTTTATGTTGATGGGTGGCTTCTGTCAGCGTAGCCGCGACTAGCCACTCACTTCCGGTCAGATGATCGCCCTCAGCTAAATCGGCACCGAAACCGTGTGCGAGTAGGTAACTGTTTTGTCCTGATGTTCGCTGTCGGGCAATTCGATCCGGATAGGCCAACGCTAATACCAGCCCGGTATATTGCACCGGTAAATGCGTCAGCTCAGCTAGTTTCAGTTGCTTCAACCAACGCATCGCTAAACGGTGAGCAGGCGTATTTTGCTTTCTTTGCGCAAAAAATTGCGATACCTGGTGCGCTAAATCACTACTACCAGAACGCTTGTCACCTTCATCCAGTAATGCAGCAAGCCAGATGGCAAGTTGCGGTAATTCAGGCGTAATATCATCGGCCAGTTTAATCGCTTTTAACACCATGTGAGCAAGGCGAGGCGGAAGTGCCAGTTGCTGAATCTGGCGTCCAAACGGTGTAATAGTGCCTGCATCATCGACTGCTTCCAGCCGTTGCAACAGGGATTGAGCTTGATTAATCAGGTGAGATGGCGGCGAATCGATCCAATTCATTGCATCAATCGTCGCTCCCCAACTTAAAACATCGAGTAACAATGACGATAAATCAGCACTGTGGATCTCAGGTTTGTCATAAGCGGCACGTCGCTCGAACTGACGTTCTTCATCAATACGATAACAAACACCAGGTGCGAGTCGCCCTGCCCGGCCAGCTCGTTGTATCGCCGATGATTTTGCGATTTGTTGCGTGCGTAACTGAGTCAATCCGGTTTTGGGATTAAACACGGCTTCTCGCTGTAAACCGCTATCAATAACGACCGTAATGCCTTCAATCGTTAAGCTGGTTTGTGCAATGTTGGTTGCAATAACGATTTTTCGATACGGTGCTTCGGGCGCATTAATGGCCTGTTGTTGTTGTTGCTGAGTTAGCTTGCCGAATAACGGGCAAATTAATACATGTTTGTCATCAATTGATTGCTCCAGCCAGCTGGCAACCTGAGTAATTTCTCGCACACCGGGGAGAAAAACCAACATGTTCCCGTCGTGATTCGATAATGCCGCTAATGTTGACTTCGCGGTTTGATAAACCACTGGTGACATGGCGTGTTGCTGCCCCGTCATAGAAAGCATTCCGGCCCGCTGTCCTTGATTACTCACTGGATGATAAATGACATCAACTGGATAGCTTCGCCCTTCAGATTTAATCACCGGCGCATCAAGAATTGCTTCCAAACGGGCATCATCCAGTGTCGCCGACATCACCATAATCGACAAATCATCTCGCAGTCCTTGCTGAACATCTAACGCCAGCGCTAACCCGAGATCAGCTTGCAATGAGCGTTCGTGAAATTCATCAAAGATGATCAAACCAACAGATTCCAGCTCCGGATCGGCCTGAATCATTCGAGTCAGGATACCTTCGGTGACGATTTCTAACTGAGTTTGCGCACTCACGTTTGCTTCCTGGCGCATTCTGAAACCCACACGTTGACCGACCGGCTCATTCAGCTGACGCGCCAGATATCCAGCAATACTTCTGGCTGCCAGACGCCGGGGTTCAAGCATCATGATTTTTTTACCTGCCAGATGTGGCAATTCACCGTTATCAACAGCGCGTAATAATGCCAGCGGTAACCAGGTCGATTTACCGGCACCTGGTGGTGCATTCACAATAATGCTCGGATGATGTGTCAATGCAGACAAAATATCGGGGAATACATCAGCGACAGGTAACGTAGTACTGGACATAACTTGGTATCGAATGAAATCAGGGGGAAGGATAATAACAGGAGAGTATAACAATGAAAAAGGCGCTGATTTCAGCGCCTTTTAAATCGTCAGATTTTACGTAATCAGTGCTAAACGATTATTCGTCCAACAAAGTCCGTGCAATAGTGCGAATACCGTGACCCGTTGCACCCGCTCCCATTGAAGCATTTGGATGTGCATTATAAGCGGCAGCCAGGTCAATATGTACCCAGCCCTGCCCGTCATTTGGAGCAAAACGAGACAGGAAACCAGCGGCATTACTGGCACCGCCACCGCCGCCACCTTTCATTGGACGGCTGTTTGCTGTGATAGCAAATGCTGATGGGCATTGTCCCTGATGGAATCTTTCCAGTGGAAGCGGCCAGGTTTTCTCACCTTCTTCTGCGGCATAACCCATCACACGTTGTTGTAATTCATTATCAAAACCAAACAACGCATTATAGTGATCGCCCAGCGCAACAAATGCTGCACCGGTCAGTGTCGCGGCATCAATGATCAATGGCGCACCAATTTCACCAGCACGGAGCAGACCATCAGCCAGTACTAAACGACCTTCAGCATCAGTATTTACGATTTCAACTGTTGTGCCATCTTTATAAGTCAGGATGTCACCCAGTTTGTAAGCGTTACCGCTGATCAGATTCTCTGCACAACAAAGGATCAAACGAACGCGTTTTTTCAGACCACGAGCGATAGCCAGACCAAGCGCACCGGTCACTGTTCCGGCACCGCCCATATCGCTTTTCATCGATAACATGCCTTCACTCGACTTAATCGAGTAACCGCCTGAATCAAACGTAATGCCTTTACCAATTAGTACAGCATCAACACGAGCATTCTCGATACCCGTTGGGTTGTAATCCAACTCAAGCATCACAGGTTCACGATCACTGCCACGGCCTACTGAATGAATACCAATCCACTTTTGTTCCAGCAGCTCATCACCTTTGATGATATTCCAGCTCACATTATCCGGGTCGATTGATTTGATGAAGTCAGCTGCTTTAGTCGCCAGTGATTCAGGATAAATCTCTTCAGGGCATTCATTGATTGTTTGACGCGCCCAGACGAAAGCAGCTTTACGCGCATTTAATTCTTTTAATGTTTCTTCAGACGAATCATCAGCCCAGCTAACCTGATCCATCTTCTTTGGAGTGGCAAAACCAAGCGCGAAAGCCCATTGCTTTTCAACGTCCCAGCCTTCACCAGCCAGTTTTATAAATGGGATGCCCTGGCTCTCAATTTTACGTGCAGCGCGTTGAATTATTGCTAACGCATTTTTCTGTCCAACATGGATAACAAAGTGACCTTCATCGACTGACAGGGTTGCTTTATCACCCCATTGAAGTGGAGCAGCATATTTGCTCAGCTTTACATTCATCATTGACTTAATTACCGCCTGTATTCTGATTTAAACATTGTGGGCTACCAGCAGCCCTTTCCATTGTGGTGAAAATACCTGATTATTCAGGGCAATTGAACATATTAATCATTCAGCGTTCCGTTATACTGTGCCACCTTCAATCCATTAGCTTATTGCCATTTATTGACCAGTTGCAAATGAAGTTTAAAAAAATGTTAAAGAAAGGTACACTCGTCAAACGCTATAAACGCTTTCTGGCCGATGTAACCCTTGAATCTGGCGAACAGATTACCATGCATTGCCCAAATACAGGAGCAATGACCGGTTGTGCAGAGCCTGGCTTTACCGTCTGGTATTCAACCAGTGACAGTAAAACCCGTAAATATCCCAATACCTGGGAACTGGCATGCAATCACCGGGGTGAATGGATTGGCATCAATACCGGTAACGCGAATCACATCGTTAAAGAAGCGCTGGAAGCTAACAGAATAGCAGAACTTTCTGGCTATCGTTTCATTAACAGTGAAGTGAAATATGGTCACGAGAATAGCCGAATTGATTTACTGTTGTCTGATACGCCAAGGCCCAAAGCCGTTGAAATTGCAGAGGGCGGAACAGATGACCAGAAACCTGATTGCTACATTGAAGTAAAATCAGTCACTCTGGAAGATAACGGTCTGGGTTATTTCCCTGACGCAGTGACCACCAGAGGACAAAAACATTTACGAGAGTTAATGTCGATTGTTGAACAGGGACAACGAGCCGTGCTGGTGTTCCTGGTTCAACATACAGGTATATTGAAAGTATCTCCCGCGTACCATATTGATAAACGCTATGGCGAATTAATTCACGAAGCGTTGGATTCAGGCGTTGAAATCCTGTGTTTTAACACCCATATATCGGACGCTGAAACAACCCTTGCGCAAAAGTTGGAATTTATCACCCAAAAGCAGGGAGTTAGCTGAACAAATACTAGCTAAGATTTTGTTTGCTAAGCTAAGATTAATTTGATATAGATATCGGCCTTAAAATTCAGGCAAGTGCCGGGACCAGATAGTTAGGAGAGGTTTATGCCACAAGGCAAAGAAGCAAAAGCTCTGGGCATTTTAGCATTGGCGGGCGTAGCCCCTTATGCGGAGCAGCCTGGCGAAGAATACATGAACGAAAAGCAACTGGAGCATTTTCGTAAAATTCTCAACGCATGGCGTAATCAACTTCGTGAAGAAGTCGATCGCACAAAAAGCCACATGCAGGATGAAGCTGCAAACTTTCCTGACCCGGTAGACAGAGCGGCACAGGAAGAGGAATTCAGCCTTGAATTACGTACTCGTGACAGAGAGCGCAAGTTAATCAAGAAAATTGAAAAGACATTAGCGCTAATTGAAGAAGACGAATTTGGGTTCTGTAAATCTTGTGGCATTGAGATTGGTATTCGTCGTCTTGAAGCTCGTCCAACAGCCGATCAGTGCATCGACTGTAAAACGCTTTCAGAGATCAAAGAAAAACAGATGGGTGGTTAATTCCTCCCGGAACATTCTGAACAGATTATTACCAACTATTTAATAATGAAGGGAGTTGTCACTGGCAACTCCCTTCTTCTTTTCAGGCACTCATGAACACACAACACACGCCTCGCTACCGTGGACGTTTTGCACCGTCTCCTTCCGGACCACTACACTTTGGTTCTTTGATTGCCGCCGTGGGCAGTTACCTGCATGCCCGCTGGAATAATGGACAATGGCTGGTTCGTATAGAAGATATTGATACACCACGTTGTGTGACAGGTGCCGACACCGATATTCTGAATACGCTGGAAACATTCGGCTTGCACTGGGATGAATCGGTCATCTGGCAAAGCCAGCGTCATAACGCTTACCATGAGGCTTTAGAAACACTAAAACAGCAAGGACTCACCTATCCTTGCGTATGTACAAGAAAAGCGATTAAACAAGCCGGAAGCTATTATCAGGGAACGTGTCGTCATCAGTCACCCGATCCTACTCTGGCTGCAGCTATACGTATTCGTAACACCGCTCATGTAAACACCTTTCATGACCTGCTTCAGGGTGACATTACTGTTGATCCGGCTTTTGCAGCAGAAGATTTTATTGTTCACCGTAAAGACGGCTTATATGCCTATCAACTGGTGGTTGTGCTGGATGACATTGCACAACAAATCAGTCATGTTGTTCGCGGAGCCGATTTAATCGATCCCACCGTTCATCAGATATCATTGTTCACTATGTTAGAACAACCCGTTCCTCAGTGGTTGCATTTACCATTAGCCTCACAAAAACCCGGCTTTAAACTCAGCAAACAGAATCATGCGCCCGCTCTGGATGTAAGCGATACGGTTAGGTTATTACATCAAGCCTTATGTTTTCTGGGTATCAAGCCACCGGCTACCAGTGATTTTTCCGGGCCGGAAGCCCTTTTACAGTGGGCGGTTACTCAAACGGAATATCGTACATTTACAGCACAACGTGAAATCGTATTGTGACGTCGTTGTGTACAGTCATTTTGAAACGGACTCTGCTTTAACAGCATCAAATCATCTTTGTTTATTCGTGATTACTGTAATATTGAATTTACGCTTGTTCATTTGATCAACAAAGTTACTGAAAAAACACCACTAAAAGGTCAAAAAGCTCTAAAAAACGATGAATTAAGATTCAAATATACTCGAACTGCGTCGATTGAAATTTTACATTCTTTTTTCAGGTGGCTTGGTATATCATAAGCGCCCATTTTTTAGTCGTCCGATTTTGCGGACAATCTGTTTTATTTGAGGAGTCTGGTTATAATTTCCAAAATGTTCGATCTCTACCGCAAACTGGTTAGCCGTGAACAAATGGCCGGGGTAGACGAAAAAGCGGTCACGGAAACTGATCAGAGTATCCCTTCAAGTCAAGCAAACGTTCAGGCTGATGCCGAGCGTCCCGTTTTGCCACCTAAAATCACTATTCCGCGTGACAGCCACCCTATTTCTCGTCGACAGCTCAGTAAAAATGCACTGAAGGTTTTGTATCGGTTAAAAGATGCGGGCTTTGATGCTTATCTGGTTGGCGGCTGTATTCGTGATTTATTGTTAGGCATCAAACCAAAAGATTTTGATGTTGTGACCAACGCAAAGCCGGAAGAAATTAAGGCTCTGTTTAATAACTGTCGCCTTATTGGTCGCCGTTTTCGCCTTGCTCACATTGTCTATGGTCGTGAAATTATTGAAGTGGCGACCTTCCGGGGTCATCACGATCAAGCCGTTGATGATGCGAAGAAGAAAAACATTTCCAGCCATAGTGATGAAGGCCTGATTCTTCGGGATAACATCTATGGCTCAATCGAAGAAGACGCGGAACGCCGTGACTTTTCGATTAACGCCTTATATTACTCCATCAATGATTTCAGCATTATTGATTACGCGAACGGTGTAGAAGCTATTCACCAACGTAAAATCGATATCATTGGTGATCCGGAAACTCGCTACCGTGAAGATCCGGTTCGAATGTTACGAGCGATTCGCTTTGCATCGAAACTGGATATGACCATTGCGCCGGAAACCGCAGAACCCATTGAACGACTGGGCCATCTGCTCTCCAATATTCCTGCTGCCCGCTTGTATGAAGAAGCACTGAAGCTGTTCTTATCAGGCGATGCAGAAGCCAACTACAAATTGCTACGTCAGTACAAACTGTTCCGTTACCTTTTCCCGGTGATTCAATCGGTCTTAAATGGCGATCCGGACAGCAAAGAAGAACGCCTGATTCGTCAGGTCTTCATCAACACCGACGAACGTATTCGCAACAACAAAAAGGTTACTCCCGCCTTTTTATATGCAGCCCTGCTTTGGTATCCATTAGAAGCGCACACATTACGCCTGGTTCACGAAGGTGGCCTGCGTTATTACGATGCCTTCCAGATCGCCTGTAACGAAGTGCTTGAAATGCATTGTCGTCACAGTAGTCTGCCACGCCGATTCTCCACGCCAGCCCGTGAAATCTGGCAATTGCAACTTCGCCTGCCAAAAACCTCTGGCCGTCGTGCATTCCGTCTGATTGAACATCCTAAATTCAGAGCGGCTTATGATTTTCTGTTAGTCAGAGCACAGATTGAAGGTGGCGATTTAAAACCACTGGCTGACTGGTGGACCAACTTCCAGGAATCAGATGAAGTTGCTCAGCAAACACTGGCAAACAAGCCATCTGGTGGCAGAAACCAGGGGAAATCATCATCCAACCGAAATAACAAAAACTACCGTCCACGTCGTCGCTCACAGCGCAACCGACAAGGTGGTTCAGGTCAGGGGAATTCTGGCAAAGCACAGAAGTTATCCAACTCATGATTACCTGTTATATCGGTTTAGGTGGAAACCTGAATAAACCCCTGGAAACAATTAAGTCAGCGGTTGAAGCCCTGAAGGCTCTGCCCGACTCAGAATGGGTTGGCGTTTCACCATTTTATCAGAGCCAACCGATGGGCCCTGCTGATCAACCCGAATACGTGAATGCGGTTGCTGCTATCAGAACCCAATTACCTGCACTTACATTACTGGATCACACTCAGGCTATCGAAAATACGCATGGCCGGGTAAGAAAAGACAATCGCTGGGGGCCACGAACGCTGGATTTAGACCTGCTGCTCTACGGCGACCAGCGCATTGAAAATGAGCGTTTGACAGTGCCTCATTATGGAATGAAAGAAAGGGAATTTGTCTTATATCCTCTTGCAGACCTGGCGCCAGAACTGGTGCTTCCATGCGGTACTGCATTGAGAATGTTGCTGGAAAAAGTACCACTGAATAAGATGAAACGGTTGATTGAGGGTGTCTAATATGACATCTTTGCGACCATCTTAAACAGGACACAATTATTATGGCCAGGAAAAACATTTCAATACTTCAAAAAATGAAGCGAAATGCTGAGAAGATCACGGCTATCACGGCATACGATGCCAGTTTTGCCAAGATCTTCGACGAAGCAAATATCGACGTTATCCTTGTGGGTGACTCGCTCGGTATGGTTTTACAGGGCCATTCAGATACACTCCCTGTCACTACCGATGAAATAGCTTATCACACCCGTTGTGTAGCCAATGGCGCAGACAATACCTTTATTATTGCCGACATGCCTTTTATGAGTTACGCAACAGTCGCACAAACCTATGAGAACGCAGCAAAATTAATGCAAGCCGGTGCTCAAATGGTAAAGCTGGAAGGCGGCGACTGGCTCTTTGAAAGTATCAAAGGCCTGACAGAGAGAGGCGTCCCTGTTTGTGGACATCTTGGATTAACACCTCAGTCCGTCAATGTATTTGGCGGCTTCAAAGTACAGGGCCGTCAGGAAGACAAAGCACTGGAAATGATTGAACATGCGAAAAAACTGGAAGAAGCTGGCGCACAGTTGATTGTTATCGAATGTGTTCCATCCGATCTGGCCGCTCAAATTACTGAGGCAGTCTCGATCCCGGTTATTGGCATTGGTGCAGGCGTTGACGTAGACGGTCAAATCCTGGTCATGCACGATATTCTGGGTATTTCTGCTGGTATCATCCCTAAATTCTCTAAGAATTACATAGAAGCAACGGGTGATATTCGTAGAGCAGTTATGCTTTATAAGGAAGAAGTTCAGGCAGGAACTTTTCCCGGGACTGAACATTCCTTTTCCTGATTTATGAAAACAATCTCCAACATTCGTGAGCTACGCTCACTGGTCGCTGAATGGCGACGCCAACAGCAGAAGATTGCCTTTGTGCCAACAATGGGCAATCTTCACGACGGTCACTTAACCCTGATCAAAGAAGCCAAAAAACGTGCAGAGCATGTCGTGGTTAGTATTTTTGTTAATCCAATGCAGTTTAACGACGCAAATGATTTGGCAAATTACCCTCGCACAGAGCAACAAGACAGCGCAGCATTACGCGATCTGGACGTTGATATCCTGTTTTTACCAACGGTAGAAACAATTTATCCAACGGGCATTGTTCAACAAACTCGGGTTGAAGTACCAGAAATTTCAACACTTTACTGTGGTAGCAGCCGTCCAGGACATTTCCTGGGGGTTACAACTGTCGTCACTAAACTGTTTAATCTGGTTAATCCAGATATAGCAGTATTTGGTGAAAAAGATTTCCAGCAACTGTTTATTATCCGCCGCATGGTTGAAGAACTGTGCATGGATGTAGAAATCGTTGGCATTCCTACTGTTCGTGAAGAATCTGGCCTGGCAATGAGCTCTCGCAATAACTACCTGAATAATGAGCAACATCAGGTAGCTCCTGTGGTTTATCAGAGTCTGAGTTGGTTAAAACACGAATTGGAACAAGGCAATACAAATTTTGAAGCATTAGAAGACGAAGTAAGAACCCGTTTTGATGATGCAGGTTTAACCAGTGATTACGTTCATATACTGAATAGTAAAACACTGAAACAAGCTCAACCCGGTGATGCCGAACTGGTCATTATCGCAGCCGCCTGGTGCGGTAAAGCAAGACTTATTGACAATATTACCGTCGAAGTCTCCCGCTAGTTGCAGCTTACCCCGGCTGCTCTTATTTGCCTTTAAGTGCAGCCGATACTTCCTTATTTCGCCCCTTATAGATCACCTTCATACCCTCAACAGCAATTATATTCGCCTGTTTAAGTTGATTAAGGTGACGCTGAATCGCCGTTTCATCACCCTGAATTTTCATATGTGCCGCAATATGATTTTTCAGGCTTGCAACTTTTTGAGGACGCAATTTAGCCTCTTTACCCAATAAACTTTTTAATAATTTTTCGTCCACCAGAGGACTTGCAGAGGCCGAAGAGGTCTTTAACAGGCCGACTACCGGGTTTATCAGTTTGCAGTTCCGCCCGGAGCTATTAATCGTGCGTGTCAGTGGTCCATATCCGTTGTCTCCACTTATGATTGTGAAAGCAATATCTTTAGAGACCTGTTGATGTAGATTTCCCAAATGCCATACCAGATGGAAATCCAGATTATTCGGCGAGACTTCAGCCACTTTAATCAATTCAATGTTCACCGTGTTATTGATTGGTAAATTCCCCAACTCCAGCCGGGTTTGCTTTGCCCCAATAAAAATAACCAGTTTGTCCCATTCACTAAAGTTTATTCCCTCCAGAGAGTGAACATTTTCGTAATCAATAAAGCACCATGCCACCATTGAAATTGTCTCCTACATCTCAGGAACAGAGTCTTAATAAACATATTAAATCGGTATAAGTGTAAGCAATACAATTCCATTTTGGAAACAATAAAAATCATCGAATTGCCATCGCTGATAATAAAGATTATGGTTAATTCGTCCCACATCATGGAGATTTATTGAATGGACATTGGTCACCACCCCACTATCCCCGATGAGATTCATCAAGATATCCTTCGACGAATCAGCAAAGCCGAACAAGAACATAACGTTAAAGTATTGTTGGCAATTGAATCAGGCAGTCGCGCCTGGGGTTTTGCTTCACCGAACAGTGATTACGATGTGCGCTTTATCTATGCGCATCCAAAAGACTGGTATATATCGATTGATGTTGAAGAACAACGAGATGTGATTGAATATCCGATTGTCGATGATATCGACATCAATGGTTGGGATATTCGCAAAGCGTTGAAGCTGCTCACGAAGTCAAATCCGGCTGTCATAGAATGGTTACAGTCGCCCATCGTTTATGTTGAGCATACAGATTTCAAACGTCGAATATTATCATCACTCTCTGATGTTTATAATCCAACCAGAGGTGTTTACCACTATCGAAGCATGGCAAACGATAACCATAAAGGCTATCTGCAAGCTGAACAGGTAAAGTTGAAGAAATACTTTTATGTACTACGCGCATTATTTGCAGCAAACTGGATCAACACCTTCAATGAGCCTGCTCCCATCGAATTTGATGTCCTTCGCAGTATCGTCAAAAACGACACCATTCAGCAAGCCATCGATAAACTGCTGGCACAGAAAAAACAGTCGTTGGAAAAAGACTATATTGCCCCTGTGCCAGCATTAGATAATTTCATTGCAGAAACACTGACGAGCCTTGCCGACTTCAATCAGAAGCCTTCATTGCCCGCCAGTCAGGTGATACAACTCAATCAAATTTTTCGGGAAACTCTCAGCCAGCTTTAAGTCTGAAAGATTCACCAACGAAGGTTTTCACCGGATTACCTCGCTGAATATCACTATGTTGAGACCAACGAATCTTTTGCTGTTCAGCACTGATACTTCGTTGTTGTTGCTGCCTTTTTTGCGCCAGCAATAACAACGCCAGACGTTTATTGGCATGTTGGCTACGTTCAGATTCAACACGAACGCTGATGCCTGTAGGTGTATGGGTTGCCTGCACAGCGGAGTTCGTTTTGTTGACATGTTGCCCACCGGCTCCTGATGCCCGGCAGGTGGTGAACATTACGTCCCGCTTTGTCAGAGTGTCGTCTCCAACGCTGCTATCATTTGAATCATTCACATCGAAAACCTCACCGTCAAAAAACCAGTTCTTTCTCTTGTGAAAAGGTCGAAACGGGCTTTTGCAAACCCAGCACAATGCCCCACACCAGGCCTGAATAAAAACATCAGCCGATACACCGGATACCCGAAACAAGACCGAACGAAAACATTGATGTTCGTCCCCCTCAACACATTCGATCAATGTCAGCGTTATTCCGGCATTGCGCGCTTCTTTCTGAATCACTCGGGTTGCCAGAAAAACCGCTCGTTGACATTCTGCTGGCCCGGAGCCAGCTGATAACTGCAATAATTTCATTAGCAACACTCTCCATGAGTCTTGAACGTCAGTACGGGTTTTAATCGGGCAATCACCCGAATCAGTCCTGCATCAACCAGGTCGCCAATAATACTTTCAGAAGGTTTATAAGCCTGCGGTGCTTCTTCATATAACAAGGATTTCACGCCACAAATCACCCGACTTCCCAACCGGGTTTTCAATAAATCATCCTGCTTATAGCGGTGGCTTAACCGATCTTTACAGTCCGAGCGATTCCACTTACGACCAGCACCATGTGCCAGCGAGAACAAGCTGCATTCATCAGGCATAGGCTGAACTAACCAGGAGTAATCACCACGCGACCCGGGAATAACCAGAACGCCTTGATCAGATGGCGATGCACCTTTTCGATGTAGCCAACCTTGTTGCCCGTTAATGTTACAAGGTTCGACCAGATTGTGATTCACATCTGTCAGACATTGACCTTGTGTGCGAATCGCTGCCAAAAAGCGTCTGGCAATCAATTCACGGTTTACTTCCGCCCAACAAAGTGCCTGACGGTGTTGTGCTAAATAACTGTCTGCCTCACAGGTCTGTTCCATCAAGCCTGCATGACCAAATTGACGCACATGCTGTTGTAAAATGGACTGCCCCACACCACGAGAACCTGAGTGAACCAGTAATTGCAGCTTTGATGCGTCGAGAGATAATTGCTGTGCGGCTCGATTATCGATGATTTCATCAACTTGCTGAAATTCAGCAAAGTGATTACCACCACCTATCGTGCCTAACGCATGATCATAGTGAGTATCATGGAGGGATTTACGTTGTTTGATGTCCTGTAGCGTTGCTTGCCAGTCATCGCCCAGTGGTTGTTCAACATCACTTAGTTTGCGCTCTGCTTTTACCGCAGAAAACCGGTGAACAGATAAGTCACTTTGCCACAAACTCATGCCACAGCCGATATCGTTACCAACCAGAGCGGGATACAAATACTGCTGACTAAAAAACGCAGCGCCAATTGGATATCCACGCCCCGGATGTAAATCAGGCATACCCGCAACGTGTTTCATACCGGGTAAGGTTGCTGTAGTCGTTAATTGTTGAATAGCTTTGCCTTCTATCCAGGTTTCTGGAGAGGCGATAAGAGAGATATTGTCTGCCAATATCTGGATGGATTTGCCCATTTAGCTGATCCTGTCATTTTCTATGATGAAATAAACAGGCCAGTCCGACGCGTTAGTCAGATCGCAATCAGCGGGTTGTTGAAGAGAGTAAAATTCAGGTTATATGCTTCAAACAACTAACGTATCAGGCTGCACCTGCAAAGGAGAAGTGTGATAGTGAGTTGAATAGCATCATGGGGAACCTCCTTCGATTACGTTAGTGTTTTGAGTAGATGTAGATAAACGCCGCGCACTCTACGCGACGTTTATAGCGTTTGCAAGTATATTTTTTCAGCACATTGAAAAATGGCACTGCCTGAGTCAGACCGTTTCAGCTAGTCGAAACCCCATGACATACAAAGAAGACTCGTAACGTCCGTGTCGTCTCCGTGTTCTTGCCAGGTCACGAAAACGAGTAAAGCTGCCGCCTCTGGCAATTCGATAGTCCCCGACTTTTTCCAGTAAGTCGTCACGAATCACCTCGGCACCCGGATAAGGTTTATAATTATCAGAAACATATTCTTCCACGTTGCCTGCCATATCCATATGCCCAAAAGGGCCAGCTCCTTTTGGAAACATGCCGACAGGTGTTGAACGCAAAATGCCACTTTCTACCGTGTTACAGTGATCCGGTTCAAACGAATTTCCCCAGGGAAATTCCAGGCCTCGTAAACCACTGGCGGCATATTCCCATTCAGCTTCTGTTGGAAGTCGGAAATGACGTCCGGTTTTTTCACTGAGCCAGGCCGCGTAATTATCTGCTTGTTCCGCCGAAACAGTGTTTACCGGATGATTGGACAGTTCAGGACGATAAATCCCAAACTGCCAGCCTTCCGGGAAATCCTCTGAACCGGTATCCAGTAAATACTCATGATATTCCTTGTGAGTCACACAATACTTCGCCAGATGAAACGTTGGAATTTCTAACGTGTATTCTGGCGTTTCTTTTTCGATCCACTCAGCCAGCACGCCGTACTGGTAGTAAGTCTGTACGATGTTATCAACATCCGTTTCAGCGAGTCCCAGCGTTACTTTGGCACCAGGTACGGGCAACATGTAGGGATTCAGTGTATCGATACGTTCATCCCCAAATAATGCCAGTAACTGACCGGCAGCGTAGCGCTGGCATGTTTCAGCCGTCAGACTTTCCAATACCACGGTTAATTCAGCCAGAGATAGCGACTGAAGCGCATGCATGCAACTGGTTAGATCGTCCAGTGTTGATACGCTGTTGGGCCCTTGAATGCCCATAGCCTCGCGCTCTGATAACTGATTGATGTTGTCCAACTTATCTGGATTAATCACAACATCAGTCAGTGTCAGTGACTGATGTTGTTCCAGTGTTTGCTGTGTTAAATCATCCATCACGCCACCTGCTCAGCCAACCGGCTGGAAACAGATACCGTATACAAATTGCCATCATAAGAACTGGCGACAAAGTCACCACTGGCTAATCGGGTTAAGGATGAAATACCCGCATTAGTCGGACGGAACCATGAAACCCAACGTTGCGAAGAAACCTGATAAACACCAATAAACCCGGCGTAATTTCCAGTCACAACAAATTCGCCATCGGCTGACATACCCACACATTTGATAGAATTCTGATTCGGCGTATCAACAACCGAAGCCTCCATGTTTTCCCAGATACGAAGCTTTAGATCCCGACTCACACTGACAAAACGTCCTGCATCTGAACTGGCACATCCGTTTGCGATCATGTCATGAGCATGGCGATGTTCTGCACCCTTGATAAAGTCTGCGATTCGATAAAACATTGCGCCACAATCTGCGCTAACAGAAAAAATCATGTCCTGATCGGCACAAATCCCCTTAATCGCATTAGAGTGCAAATGCAGTTCTGTCAGATACTCAGGCTGGCGCTGTTCATTGAGATTAAGTACCACGCCTTCACCAGTATACGTGCCGATGATCGCAAGCTGTTGCCCATCTCGTTCAAAGGTCGTGGCGCAATTCAGCGGAGAATGATGTTGATAAATCGTCGCACCCGTTAGTGCATCAAAAATCTCCCCCGTTTGACCACCCGTTAGCAGAAAATCACCGAACGGCGTCAGGAAATTACACAAACTGGGAAGCTCGGTAATTAGCTGTTTGTCTTTATAAACCTTGCCCGAATCACCCACGGTGTACATGCTGTCTTGATACTCACACACGGCATTAACACCGTGCGTATCTTCAATATGATCCAACGTCCAGGTGGCCGTTTTGTAATTGTATTGCGCCCATGAACTGCCAAAAGACACAAACACCAAATTATCAGCATCCAGAAAAGCACAGGAACGAGGCCAGACAATCACGGGTAAATCAGCAGTATGAACCAGCTTAGGCCCTTCCTGACAGTTATAAATCTTTACCTGACGGTCATAACTCAGACTCACCAACGCTTGCTGTTCGTTATCGTAAACCAGACGTTTAATACCGGCACGGTGCGCTTGCATATAGCGTTTTTGATCGCCATTAATAATGATAATTTCACCATCATCATTTCCCGCGTAAATCACACCTTCGTTGGTGATCGCAATGGTATCGGTTTCAATACCACCGAGATCAATATCTGCGATCATCTCGCCCGTGTTCGCGTCCCAACGCTTGATCGTGCCGTCGTCACTGGAGCTAATCAGGGTGTCTGAATGCCCGTGCCAGGCAACAGAAATGACATCAGCTTTATGTCCTTCAAACCGTTGAAGTAATTCCCCATTTAAATCATGTAATGCCAGCGTATGATCTCTCGAACAACTTGCCAGCCAGGGTTTATTTGGATGAAATGCGATACCTTCCACGTCGTCAGTATGCACCGTGAGCACTTGCAACAAACGCATGGAAGGCAACGACCAGATTCGGACGGAATAATCACTTCCCGATGAAGCGGCTAATGTGCCGTCATCACTGAATGCACACTGGTTGGCAAGATGGTCATGAGCGCCCTGAGCGAGAGAGGTTCTTGAAGCGGCATCCCATAAAATAACCCGGTTATCATAGCCAGCGGTTAACACGTATTGACCTTGAAAAGCAGCAATTCCGCTGATTGGGGATATATGTTTGATCATGTTAGCTCTCCTGATTATCGGGTAAGTGAATGGAATGGTCGCTTTTTTCGACTTTGGTTTTGAGATAAGCGTGATTCTGATCATTACAGAACACACCGGTGTTCAGATTCTCAAGTACTTCAATACCGTAACGTTCTAGCTGTTTGCGCTTTTGAGGATTATTCGACAACAGACGAACCCGGTTATGTCCCATGGCTCGCAACATGTCGGCTGCCACTTTAAAATCACGCAGATCATCGGCAAAGCCCAACTCATTATTTGCCTGGTAGGTATCCATCCCTTTACTTTGCAGGCGATAAGCGTCGATCTTGTTATACAGACCAATTCCACGTCCTTCCTGTCGGAGATAGACCAGAAAGCCTCCGTGTTTATAAATTTCCTCAATCGCTTGATCCAACTGCTCTCCGCAATCGCATTTTTGTGAGAAAAACACATCGCCAGTCAAACACTCTGAATGCAAACGCACGAGTGGAACATCCACCGTCCGCCAGTCACCCAATGCCATGACTATGTGTTCTTCACCATCATCCAGACCATAAAAACTGAATATTTCCGTTGGACGGTCGTAACCTCGAATTGGCACGACAGCACTGTTTCTAACCTGTACTATCTCGTCAATTTTGAACTTCTTATTCATAACAACCTCATGCTCTGTACTAACTGCTTTCAACCTTCCTTACCAGATCATGGCGGGAAGCGGTTGCGTTAATTTTTTAGCGGTACAGCTCTGATTCTCAGATCTGTTCCTACGTGTGATATGTCGTTAAACATCAATGGAATATGCTCACTGAGCTGATGGATACCCGGCAGGTTCGTCAGATTCAGCGAGTGATTTCCAAGTAGTTTTGGTGCGATGTAGATAAGAAACTCGTCTACAAGGTTGAGGCTGGTAAATGCACCTGTGAGTTGTGGGCCGGATTCAATCAACACTTCGTTGCAGTGTTGCTGCCCCAGGTGCTGGAGTAACGCGGATAAATCAAGATGTGAATTATGTGCTGGCAGACTAAGCCACTCCCCTCCGGCAGCTTGCCATGCCTGTTGTTTTTGTAAGTTTTTACTGGTTGTTGCCAGAACGGTTTTGCCCGACAATGTCAGCATGTTGATATCCGTAGTCGTCTTCGCCTGGCTATCAACAATAATGCGATCAGGCTGATGCTGTAGACTGATCACCTCGTTTTCATGACGCATGTGGTCAGTCTGGGTATCCAGCAACGACCAACGAACATTTAACGACGGATTATCCCGACTGACGGTTTCTCTGCCAGTGATAATCGCGCTACTTCGTGCGCGCCAGTACTGAACATCCTGTCTGGCCAATTCTCCCGTCAGCCATTTACTTTCTCCATCAAGCATTGCAGTTTTACCGTCAAGACTCATCGCCAGCTTCACCCGAACCCAGGGTTTGCCCGTCAGCATTCGTTTGATGAATCCAGGATTCAGTGCTTTTGCCTCTGCTTCAGCAACGCCTGTTGTGACAGAGATACCGGCATTGCGCAGTTTCTCAATACCCGTTCCTGCCACTTGTGGATTAGGATCAGTCATCGCGACCACCACCCGGGCAACGCCTGCGTTAATCAATGCATCAGCACATGGGGATGTTCGTCCGGTATGACTACAAGGTTCAAGCGTGACATAGCAAGTTGCGCCAACACTGTTGTTACCCGCCATTGCCAGCGCGTATCGTTCAGCGTGTGGAAAGCCTGCTTTGCGATGGTATCCCGAGCCTACAATCACGCCATCTTTAACGATAACGCAACCAACTCGTGGATTGGGTTGTGTGGTGAGCGTGCCCAGTCGGGCCAGCTCAATAGCCTTCGCCATCAAAACATCGTCTGTCGTGTTCACGAAACAATCTCCGCTTTTCACATACATTGCTGGTGCAAAAACACCACACAACATAGGCGTCTGAGTTTAAAAACGTTGATTGATGGCTGTAGGTCTGGGGTGCTGCACACAGTTGTGCAGCAAAATTATTCGTTGTTATGCCGCTTTATAAGCGATCGTTGTTAATCTGATCACTGACCAGATTAGTAGTAAAACTCATGTTGCATCAGCACGTTATCCGTGCCGTTTTAGCCTTGTGCTAATTCACACGCCACGGTGGATTCTTCCGGTTCTCACCGCCATAAAACAAGCAAATCTTGTTACCTGATGGGTCGATGGTGTGAGTTTCACGCCATAGCCAGCGCTGATCTGTCACCGGATGCAGAAATTCCATCCCTTCGGCCTCCAGTTCTGCGACACGCTTATCTAACTCACCTTCTTTAAATTCAAAATAAACCGTCGTGTCTCTTACACCTTCAGGTGGTGGTGCATCAGTTAGCGATACGGAAAACGTGCCGTCACCTTCCGGACATTCGAACCGTAAATAATGAGGCGTATCCACAATCAGAATTAAACCAAGCTTTTGGTAAAAAGCTTTTGAGGCTTCGATGTCGTGGGATTTAACTGTTACCTGATTTAAATTCATGGCTGTCTCTCTTGTTTTTCTTATCAATCGTGGCGGTAATTACCCCGCCTGGTTTCTTATCGATTTCGGTCTCATATCTGTCCAGACGACCTCAATGTAAGCCAGACATTGCGCTTTTGAATCAGCCTCCGGATGACTGGATTGATATTGCTCTTGCCAGTCGCGAGGTATAGACACCAGCTCCCAACCACCCGGAATTTTTCTTCCTGCGGGCCAGATTGAATATTGCTCCTCATGATTTATCACGATGTTGTATTCAGTTTCTGTTGTCATCTTGCCTCCGACAAACAATGCATTATCAGTTAATTATGAAAACTGGTTCACGCCACAGGCTTTAAATCCTGACTATCTGTCGCTTCTTCTACCACTACCGACTCTCGCGGCTTTTCAAAAAGCAGCACCAGGGTTGGAACCAGAATAAACGTAAATACGACGTTAGCGATCATGCCGCCAACAACAATTGCGGCTAACCCGCGATATAATTCACTACCTTCACCTGGCACCAGTAACAGTGGCAACATGCCAAAAACTGTTGTCAGGGTTGTCATCAAAATAGGTCGCATACGGGTTCTTAAACCATACGTAATCGCGACTTCAACATTGGCTTGTTCACGCAGCGAGCGACGAATCTCTGATACCAGCAAGATCGCATTATTCACCACCATACCGAGCAGAATCACAAACCCAATCATGGTCAGTAAGTCCAGGGGCTGGAAAGTAAACACATTCACGACCTGAAGGGCGAAGAATCCGCCAACGGCTGCCAGTGGTATCGTTAATACGACATATAAACTGTCTTTGAACGAACTGAACATCGCCGCAATAATGAGATAAAGAATGATCACCGCCATCACCACATTTGACCCCATGTTGATCAAGGCTTCGTTCAAAGAAGCGGCAGTTCCTTCATACACAATTTGCGTATTATCCGTCGCAAGCGCTTTTAGCTCTGGTTCAACTTGCTCCCGAATCACTGCGATAGTTTGCTCCAGTGAAAAATCTTTGGGTGGTGTTACCCGCAAGGTGATTGTTCTTGCACCATTAATCCGGCGAATAGTGTCTGCACTGACAATCTGCTCAGCGCTGGCAAGTTGTCCGACTGTTGTAACATCGCCGAATCGAGTCACCACCGGATACTGCATGATCTGTTCAGGTGACGGATTAAAATCACTGGTCATTTTGATATCCAGTCGCTTGTCTCCGGCAAAATATTCACCCAGCCATAAACCGTCACCTATGGTTCTCAGCAAAGTACCAAGGTCGTAACGACTCCAACCATGTTCTGCCAGCGCCCGTTCATTTGGTGTGATACGAAGTTCAGGCTCATCGAATGAAAGCCCAGGCATCGGTCTGACAGACGATCCTTCCAGCGCCTCGCCAATTCGACTATGACCTTTACGAGCGACTTCAAGTAGATTATCGATGTTGGTGCCTTGTACATTCACATCAATCACTCGGCCACCACTGAACCGCCCAAAGATCGAGCTTCGTGATGCATAAGCTCTGACGTCAGGAATGTCTTTGAGGATTTCGGTATTGATCAGATTAATCAGCGTATCCACTTCTCCACTGTCAATCGTTGTAGCTCCCAAAAACCCGTAACGCCCGTAGAAGCCAAGCCAGTAATTGTTGATATACGGCTCTTTTTCCTTGTTGTAATAGGGTAATAATCGCTGATGAATGGTTTTTTCAAGTTCGTGATGAGCCACATCCAGACTCAATCCTGGCGGTGGGCTGATGAAAGCAAAAATTGAATTCTGATTACCCTGTGGCAGATAATCGGTTTTAGGCAAGAAGACATAGCTCAGGATCACCGCACCGGTGACTAAGGTTGTTAGCCAGAACCACTGGCGTTTTCGGGTTGCTGTTAAACGAATAATCCGTTCTGACCAACGTTGCCAGATTAGCTCATATCGATCTTTCGGTAATGCTTCACCTTTAGACGAGACAATGCGAGTCATCATCGCCGGAATCACCGTCACCGATACCAGTAACGACAGCATAACGGTTGCGGTGATCGCAATCGCGAGGTCTGAGAATAGCTGACTGGTTGTGTCCGACATAAAAATAATCGGCGCGAAGATAGCGACGGTTGTCAGTGTTGAAGCAATCAGAGCACCGGTAACTTGCCGAGTAGCCTCAATCGCAGCTTGTTGTTTGTCTTCACGAGATTTCTGGAAGTGTCGGAATACATTCTCAAACACAACAATCGCTGCATCCAGTGATAAACCAGCCGCTAACGCTAATCCCGCCAGTGAAATAACGTTAATACTCCGTCCCATTGCGCCAATTAAAATAAATGCACTGAATAAGGTTAACGGAATACAAAACGCCACGATCAGTGTTGCCTTTAATCGACGGAAGAACCACCACAACACCGAGATCGACAGGAAGATACCTAACGCAAGATTTGAATAAACCTGATCGATGGCCTGATTGATATAAACCGTTTCATCGTAAACCTGCGTGATCTTCAGTTTATTTTGTGCCAGCACACCTTCCGATAAATCCTTCACGACCTCATTCAATTCGGCCATTACTTCCAGCACACTAACGTTCTTCACCGCCTGAACGCTTAGAGCAATGGATGTCTGTCCATTCTCACTGAACACACCATCGGGTTTAGCATAACCAAAATCAATATCGGCAATATCCTGCAAGCGGATTATCCGGTCGTCCTGCTCCGAGATAATCGAATTTTTTAACTGTTCAATGGAATAGTTAGAAGCCAGACGCAGGCTGATCTTACGACGCCCAACTTCAATAGAACCGGCTGAAATATTTTCATTACGACGAAGCTGTTGCACCAGTGCCGGAATTTCAATACCAAATGAAGCAGCCTTAAAAGGTTGGATTTCAATATTAAGAACTTTCTTTTTACCCCCAATCAGTCGAGTACTGCTCACACCGGGAATCCGTTCAATGCGAGGCTGAACCACCTGCTCAATCAAACTGAGGTAATCAATAATTGAATTTGGATTTTCATCGGTTGTTCGTAACGACAACCAGGAGATTGCCGTGGCATTACTCCCTGCACCAATCACGACGATAGGCTCGTCGGCATCAGCCGGGTAGCCAGGCACGCTGTTCAGGCTGTTGATGAGTTCAATCATCGCTTCCTGAATTTCAGTCTTCTGGTTAAAGGTAAGAATAATTGTCGAACGGCCATAACTTGCTGTAGCTTCCAGCGATTGCAGACCGTTGAGTTTGGAGAATAACGTCTCTTGCGGTTCCAGTAACTGCCCTTCCACCTCGGATGGCGATGCGCCAGGCCAGCTACTGTAAACAGTAATGCGATCCAGTTCGACATTCGGCACTAACTGCACAGGAAGTTGCCAGATAAAACCAACACCCAGCATGATTGCCAGAATAATCGATGACAGGACGGCGGTCGGATTTTTTATCGCTGCGGCTGATATTTTTAACGCCATCATCAACTCCTATTGCTTATCCTGAGTTGATGACTGACTGACGCGGATCAAATCCACTTCAGGCACCAGTACGTTAACTTCCTGTCCATGGCTTAATCGTTCAACACCTCGAATAACAATGGTATCGCCATCATTAATATCGCCTTCAATAGCTGACCAGCTTTCGCCAAGCGCAACCGTCTTCACCGACACATATTCCGCTTTATTTTCCTCGGTAATGCGAAACACGCCCAAAGCGTTATTGCGAACTTGCAATGCATCTCGTGGTACAACAATCTTTTGCTCTGCGGTTCCACGCTGTGGGAAACCAACCTGAACCGAAATACCCGCCGGTAAATCCTGCGCCAGCAATGCGACTCTTAACTCATAAAAACGAAAATCCGGTTGTGGCATTTTGGCCCGTAATACACCGCGAACAGCACCATATTCAGTTTGCACCTGAACGGTTTGTTGCAGTTCTAATTGAGCTGCAAAACCAGAAGGCGTGACCAGAGACACTTCCAGGATCTCATTGTCCATCACGCTAACCACCGGATCACTGGAATTTGCCCATTCGCTGGCTTGCTTAAATCGTCTGGCAATAACGCCATTGAAAGGAGATTTGATTTCAGTACGCATCAACAAGTCGTCGATTTCACGTACTTTAATTTTGGCGGAACGAAGTTGACCTCGCAGTAAGTCAATTTCGCTGTTCATCGTAGTTAATTGAAACTCGGAAACATCGTGATTGTCAGACAGCGTTTTATAGCGGTCTCGTTTGTTAATGGCTAAATCCAGTTCCGTCTGCGTATTCTTAACTTCCTGAGCGGCACCTGCGCGAGAAATCTTAAGTTGAATATCCTGAATTCGGGCGACTACATCACCCTGTTTTACTTCTGCGCCTAACTCAGCAACCCATTCCAGCTTTCCATCAATTTCAGCCGACAGACTGACATATTTATCACTGATCACTCGCCCCGGAAAGTGCATCAGGGATTCAACATCTTTGAGTTGTGCTTTATCAATATATACTGGCGCACCCGCCGCCTGTGCAACATTCATGGCGGCAAACGTCAGGTAAACTATTGATACAATGGCTGGTATTGCTTTTCTTATCATTATCATTCTCCGAGGCTTATTAGTTCGCCCGGCGTTACTCCTTTAAAACTCTGGCTGTTATAAGGAGGTAATACTCATCCATGTTCGGGCGGAAAATCTTTTCGTACTCCAAAACCTGGAAACCGTGATCGGCGAATAGCTGCGTGATCTCCGGCACCGTAAAATATTTGCAAATGCGATTGTTATCCGTGTACTCGATGTGTCCCTGTTCTAATTCATCATTCAATTCAAGATAAGTATTGAGTACAAAGTAACCCTCAGGTTTTAACAGTCCATTTACCTTTTGTAAATAGTGAGGGTACAGGTCAGGGTGTTGATGATGCATACACCCATTATCCAGTGCCGCATCAAACTTCTCTCCAACGTACTGCCAGTCGTTAAAGTCCTGTTCGGTTAGTGTCAGTTTGTCTTGCCAGTGATCCAGTAATAGTGGCCAGCGCTTATGTGAAAACAAATCAACACCGACCACGCCATGTCCGGCCTGCAACAATGCAACGGCAGGATTTCCTGCTCCAATACCAATGTCCAGAACATGCCAGTTTTTCGCTTGTGCTAACTCATTTACTTTTTGTGCCGATGCCAGAAGCCCGGGATCTGCTGACCAGGCATCCTGATCATTGTCGTAACGCCAGCGAAAACTTTGATGCATATCTTTCTGGTAATCTTCAACCGATTTCATATCAGGAAACTCCTCACTGCGGCATCCATTGCCGTTGAATTAATGCAGCTATATGTTCTGCTGCCTGTTCAGACACAAACTCATGATGGGATACATCGAGCGACTTGATCGTTAGTACGCCAGATTCTGCGACTTTCCAGCCATTTGCTTCATCAACCCGATTCGCTAACCAGTCAGGTCGATGCTGACTTCGAAGCAATAAGGTATCTGTTTGTAATGGCTCAGCGATAAACTGGCTGATCTGCGCTTTCATCGCACGCTGGATCGCACTGTCACTGGTAGTCACTTCGAGATCATTCAAGCTTTCAGGTGCTGTTTCACCGTCAAATACGGCTTGTGGCGGGTAGCTATCAAGCAACACCAGATTCACTGGTTTGCCGTCAGATTGCAGCAACCCGGCCAGTTCAGCGGCTATCACTCCACCCAAAGACCATCCCACTAACAAAATCGGTTGTGTCTTTTCCTGATACAACGCAACCGACTGTATCAAATTAAGGAATGAAAGTGCTAATTCTTTTAACTTCATCGAGTTAGCTTTAGCATCTTCTAAACCCGGATGATGTAGCCCGTAAATATCCCCCGATTCATGCCATGCATTAACCAGCGGTAAATAGCACGAACACTCACCACTCAATGCAGGAATGAAAAAAACTGGTGGGTTCGCGATTCCTTCTCGCAATAACTGGAGACCAGCAGGCCGTGTCGGTATCAAGCTCAATGTTTTATCTTTTTCGGCCTGTTCCAGCCAACGCGCTAAATCTGCAACCGTTGGCCAGCGAAACAATTGTGCTAAAGACAATCCATAACCTGTCTGCTTTTCAATCTCAGACAACAACCGAACTGCCAGGATCGAATTTCCACCGAGCGCAAAAAAGTTATCGGTTAATCCGATTGCTGATGATGGCAATTCAAGGCTTGTGGCTATGCAGTTAGCCACTGTTTTCTGTGCAGGCGTTGTCGGATGTTGCTCAGTAACAAGTGATAATTGAGGTTCAGGTAAGGCTTTTCGGTCAATTTTGCCATTGGTCGTCAATGGAAATTCAATCAGCCGGACAATAACATCTGGCACCATGTAGTCTGGTAGCCGCTGTTTAAGCGTGAATAGCAATTCATCCTGATCAAGATCATTTGCGGTTGCAGCCCAGGCACATAATCGCCCGGCACCACCGCTACTTGCCTGGCGATACTCAACATGTACCTGAACGCCTTGCAATAATTCACTGATGACCGTACTAATTTCAGACAACTCGACCCGATGACCTCGAATCTTCACCTGATGATCAATTCTGCCGACAAATATCACATCGCCATTTCCATCGAAGTAAGCCAAATCCCCAGTCTTATACAAACGTTGATTCAGTCCAGGATGATGTACGAACTTATCTGCGGTTTGCTCTGGCAAATTCAGATAACCCGCCGCCAGTGATTGCCCGGCAATACACAACTCGCCTGTCATCCAGGGCAAGACAGGCTCGCCATCGCTATCAAGTATGTAAAGACTGACCCCGGATACCGGCTTACCAATGGGCAGACGATCCGGAATATCCCCTTTAACCCGATATTCCGATGCAATCACACTGTTTTCGCTCGGTCCGTAAGCATTAATCAAATAATGCGGCCGATGTTCTGAGGCCAGTTTCCGTAATACGTTTGCATCTGCTGCTTCGCCACCAAAATACAGCACTCGAAAAGCGGGTAATAAGTCAGGAGCCTGCTCAACAAACTGGTGGAATAATGCGGTTGTCAGCAATCCGGCATTAATTCGATAACGTTGAATTAATGCCCTGAATTCACCAATCGAAAGCAACTTTTCTTTGGGCACAATCGCTAACGTACAGCCGTTCACAATGGCATTCCAAATCTCGAAAACGGCGGCATCGAAGCTAAAGGAATTCACCTGAGCAATAACATCCGCCGAATGAATATAGGGATTACTCACCACCAGGTTCATCACACCGCCCATCGTGTTTACCACACCTTTAGGTTTCCCCGTTGAACCTGAGGTATAAATCAAATAGAAAGGATCATGCTGGTCATAAGTGATATCAGTGAATACTTCATCACCACAGCTATTTGCTTCGGCAATAAATGCATCAAGATGCATAACTACATTCCCAAAACCACCGTCTACAGCAATATCTGAACGAGTTGTGATGGTTAATACCGGCCTGGCATCAGTCATGATCTGTTGAATACGCGCTACCGGAGAAGATACATCCACAGGCAAATAGCACACGCCCAGTTTAGCGGCTGCTAACATCAGAATAATTGCTTGCGGCTCTCTCGGCAGACAAAGCATGACTCGACATCCCTTAGCCACACCTTGTGTCTGAAGATACCTCGCCCACTGATTCGCCCGGGCGTCCAGTTGCTGATAACTCAGTTGATGTTCATGGCCCTGGTCGTCGGTGTAACGTATCGCCGTCTTGTCGCGTCGGCTGATAACCTGGGTCGCAAAGGCCTGTAGCAGGTTGCCCCGCAGTGGTAAGCCATCCTGTTCACTCCCCTGTATAATCCGCTGCCGGACCGACGCATCCAGCCAGCGCTGGCGATACACCGGCTGCTCAGGCCGGGCCAGACACTGCGTCAGTAACGTGATAAAACACGCTGCCAGGTCCGCTAACTGTGCCGCATCAAACAACCCGTGCCGGTATTCAAACCCGCCCGATAATCCCTCTGCCGTCTCCCGCAGGTTCAGTGTCAGGTCAAACTTGGCGGTTCCCCGGGGATTGTCAGCTTCACCGTCTTCACCGGATAACCAGTCTCCGGCCAGCTCGCCCAGCCGTAACGGTCCCGACTCACTGCTGCTCTGTAACACCAGTAACGTGTTGAATAACGGGGTTTCGTCCTGCTGTCGACCCGGCTGCAACCGCTCCACAAGCACATCAAACGGTACCGTCTCACGCTCAAACGCATCCAGCACCATCGTCCGGCTCTGGTCAATCAGCTGCGTGGTCGTCAGGCTGTCCGTCAGTTGTTGCCGTAACACCAGGGTGTTCACAAAAAAGCCCGGCATCGTCCGGGTCGCTTTCAGCTCCCGGTTCGCCACCACGGTGCCCAGCCGGATATCCTGCTGACCACTCCAGCGACTCAGCAACAGCTGATAAAACCCGGCCAGTCCGGTAAATAACGTTGCCTGCTGCGCCCGGCACTGTGCGGTTAACGCCCGGGTGACCGGCTCTGGTATCGTAAAGCGATAATAGCCGCCGCCCGGTTTCGCCCGGCCCTGCACCGGTAACGCCAGTGGCACCGAATCCTGTAACTGTGTCACCCACCAGTCGAGCTGCTCTTCCTGTCTTTTCTGTTGTTCCGGCTGTGCCAGCCAGCCGCAGTAATCCAGATAGTGATACGCCGGCGGCTCAACCCCTGTCGGTGACGCATACAACTGGCTCAGTGTCTTCAGTAACCAGGACACCGACCAGCCGTCACAGATAATGTGATGCTGACTGATAAGCAGCCAGCTGTGAGCCCCGTCCTCACTCATCAGCACATCAACCCGTAATAACGGACCGTCACTGAGACTGAACGGCAACGCCTGTAATGCGGCTAACTGTTGCTGCGCCTGCACGTCATCGCGAACCGTATGGGTATTCACCGTCACGCTCATCGATGACTGAATCTGTTGCCACGGCTGACCGTCCCGCACCACAAACACCGTGCGGAACATCTCCTGGGTGTTCACCAGCGCATCCACCGCCTGTTGCAGCCGCGTAATATCCGGCACCCCGTCAAACG
>CBFHMJ010000028.1:0-260476 GCA_965656875.1 Alteromonadaceae bacterium | reverse complement strand
GACAGCAAACGCACGGGCCGTGCGGGCTGGGAGGTCTTGTGGGAAGGCTGGTATCTCCTTCAGGAATTGCTGTCTGGCTATCGTCTGGCAAAAGAGCTGGATGATGAGATGTGATCAAGAGACAGGCCAGCGCGGGGAAGACGCTTTTCAGGTTATCGATCACCAGCTACGTTGCGGTTAACCCCCGCGAGCGCGGGGAAGACCGTAGTTTACAACGCTATGTCCCTTAGAACCGCGGTTAACCCCCGCGAGCGCGGGGAAGACTTTGCTATCTATGGAATGGCTGGAATAATTGGCGGTTAACCCCCGCGAGCGCGGGGAAGACAAACAAAAATCAAATCTTAAAAAGGAGTATTACGGTTAACCCCCGCGAGCGCGGGGAAGACGCGAGTTGCATCCGACAACGAGTCCAGCGCCGCGGTTAACCCCCGCGAGCGCGGGGAAGACAACACAGCCGCAAAACGGTTAGCTGATAATCGCGGTTAACCCCCGCGAGCGCGGGGAAGACAGCAGCTCGACTCGGAAGACCTATGTCGTCTTCGGTTAACCCCCGCGAGCGCGGGGAAGACGTGGCGATTTTCAACGATTTGAAACGGGTCGCCGGTTAACCCCCGCGAGCGCGGGGAAGACTCAGCGTTGAACAACTCACTATTATCGATGATCGGTTAACCCCCGCGAGCGCGGGGAAGACATGATCGCCGCCGTCGTCACCACACTGGCGACTGGTTAACCCCCGCGAGCGCGGGGAAGACGCGATCGCGCCCTGTCCAATGTGATCCGACGTTCGGTTAACCCCCGCGAGCGCGGGGAAGACATTGATATCCGTGCCTCACTCGACGGCACGAACGGTTAACCCCCGCGAGCGCGGGGAAGACGTCGATAATTCAGACAACAGTGTTCATAACGACGGTTAACCCCCGCGAGCGCGGGGAAGACTCTAAACGTATCCATCTGTATTTAAAATACTTTTAGACACCGGATCAAGGTACCAACGTTTATTTAACATATGAAGTAAATTTATCTCTCTGCAAAATTCATTTATCCCATTGATTTAATTACTATTTTAATTTTTACCCCCCATCTGGTTTCTATGCTTACGGGAATCTACCAACTTTTTTCTGATTATTTTTAGTTTAATCAGTCTGTTGTGTTGGAGCTGGGTCGTTACAGTATTTTTACCTTGGGTAAAAACAGCTTTTTATGGCTGAAATTAATCAACTATGGGCGGTGATTGGGTGTTGTTCCTGGTGCGGCAAGGGGGTGTTGTTTGCTTTTTCCCTGGTGTTTTACGAGGTGGTTTTTCCCTGATAGGGAAATTCCGGTTTTTTCTGGCATAAAAAACCGGAAGGGATTGTCCAGATTGTTAAAGAGCGGTGTATCAGTTTGTTGATTCGGGGGTGTACTTCACGAGTCGCAAGCCGTCGAAATCGACGGGAGTGCGGCGATTTTCACCCCAGGTGACAAATTCAAACCCGGATTCGTTGTTACTGGCCCAGGCGAGTACAACATTGCCGGTTTCGGCCAGGTCCCTAATGGTTGACCAGATCATCTCTCGGGAACGTTTTGACACGTCGCCGATATAAACGCCTGCACGAACTTCAAGTAACCAGACGGCTAAACGACCTCGCAAACGGGGTGGTACGGCTTCGGTGACAACCATGCATAATGCCATTATCGGTGGCCTTCTTCGCCAAATTGTTCTGGCGCTGGAAATGGTGGCGGTTGGCTGTCTGGCCAGGGTTCCGGAGGCTGTATTTCGCCAGCGGCCAGTACGTCTTCGATTAAGGGAATGAGTTTGTCGAGGGTTTTGTGTTCGGTAAATAGTTTACGGCAGCCAATACGCACGGCCCGGTCGGGTTCGCTGGGTGAGGTGGCAGCGATTTTAAACGCGAGCGGAACGACGGAATCAAATTTAATGATGTCGGCAATGTCGTAAACAAAACTTTGTGGGCGGCCAACATGAAGAAACCCGAGCGCGGGTGCGTAACCAGCGGCGAGAATCGCGGCTTCGGTAATGCCATATAAACAGGCCGTTGCAGCGCTGATGCATTGGTTAATGATGTCGCTGCCATCCCAGTTTTTTGGATCGTACTGGCGGCCATGCCATTCAACCCCGTATTTTTGCGCCAGTTGTTGGTAGCAAGCTCGGACTCGGCTGCCTTCTATGCCTCTGAGCTGATCAACGCTTCGGCGTTGCGGGGCTTCTTCACCAAATCTGATTGCAAACATTTTGCGAACCACTTTTAAACGTAGTTCGTCGTTACCGGCGAGTCGGGCCTGATACTGGAGTTTGTCGGCGCGTGCGCCACCGGGTTGCCCTGCAGCATAAAATCGCACGCCGCCTTCACCAACCCATACCAACAGAGTGCCCACTTCTGCGGCGAGTTTGACGGCGGCATGGGAAATACGCGTGCCGGGTTCAAGCATCAAACAGGTGAATGTGCCGATTGGTGTGACCATGCGTTCGCCGTTTTCTTCGTTAATCGCGACAAACGCACCGTCTTTGACATCAATTTGTGAACGCCCGATAAACAGCATCGAGCGGCGGTCTTTTATGGGTAGGGGCCGAAGTGGAGTAAATGCCATGACACTGCCCTGCTATGGTCTGCGCAACAGGATCAGGCCGCAACCGAATCGTTTAGCGCGGCCAAGACCAAGCGCACATTGCTCCAGAAACAGTGCCGGATTTTCAACCGTGAGCAACCCCTGATAGTCAACGCTGGTAAATGAAATCGTTGATGATGCTTTTTGTTTCAACGACTGGTGTTGTTGCCAGCTATCGACGTTGGGTTGTACTGGCAGAGAAATCCCCCAGCGTTCAAGCCGTTGGCTATGACTGAGCCAGTCAATCGCGGCCTGGATCATGCCGAGTTTTAACTGACTGGGGTCTGTCACGCCGTTTTCTTTGAGTTGCAGGCGTTTTACGGTCATGACGTCCTGGCGCTTGCCTCGTTTATTCCGTTCTGGTTGCGTGACCTGCGCAACCGTGGGATTAGCGCGTAAGCTGAAGGCGAGTGTCTGCCCCTGGGCTAAAATCGGTTGCCAGGGTTTGGTTTCCACCTGTAATCCGGCGATATCCTGCGCCGGATTTAGCCGGGATAGCATCAAAAATTGCAACTGGCCGTAATGACCTTCTTCAGCCCGAAAGATAAACGGGGCGGTGTTAGGGTTATTGGTGGGATTAGCGGCGCGGCGTTGTTCATCGCTGAATTCGTCGAACAGGTTCCAGAGTATCTGGTGATGCAGGTAACTGGCGTCACCGCTGCCGGGTTGTAACAGTTTCATCCCGAGCATACGGGGATTGACGGTTACGCGAGAAAAATACAGATCCGTCATGATGATTCTCCCTGTTGTTCTGGATCAGCGTGTTTCTTAGCGGTGTGTTGCTGTGTCCAGACGTGTTGCACCCGGCTTTCAAATAAGCGGGCGGTTGGGTCAACCGGTTCGTCCCACACCCGTTCAGTTCTGACCTGGCGGCGTTGTGCGGCGGTGAGTCCGGCGTGATTGATATCACCCTGCCAGTAATAGCTGTGGGTATTATTAGCTGGCTCGCTGACCTGATGTTTCGCCGGGGCTATATCCGCAAACGGGGTATCGAGTGCAGCGCGTACATGGTTTTCATTAACCAGCACGGGCTGTAACGGCGCGGCCAACGGGCAGCTTTTTCGGCCAAGATAGAGTTGGAACCGGGGTTTTTTCAGGTGTTCGGCAATGTCGGTCAGCGTTCGGGATGAGGTTGCCGCCGGATTTAACCAGACAGCAACGATCCATTGTCCATCACACCGGTAATCGCGCCGAGATAACACGGTATTGACGGGACCGAGGCCCAGTTCTTCTTTTCGGGTTAAGAACGGGCGTTTTTTGTTAACCGATGGCACCTGCGCGGTGTGAAAGTCCTGCAAATAGCGGCCAGGACTGATCACTTTAAAACCAAGCAACAGGCTGGACGCGAGTTCGGTTAACCTGGGTTTATCGTGGCGTTCAATTCCCAGCGCAGCGGCGATGAGTCCCAACACGGCACTGCGTGTCGGCACCAGGCTGGAGGGTCTTTCTCCGCCTGGCGCGGGTTCCCCCCAACTGGCCATCGGGCCGTAAAGCCGAAACACCAGGTAATCGGTGTTAGTGCTCATATGAACTCCCGATTAGTCTGCAATAAAGGCGGTCAGCTCGTTAAAACTGCCCTCGCCTGTTAACACATTGATCTGCTTACAGTCATCAGCACAGGCACCGTAAACCTGATCAAAATGTTCACGCTGGGTTTCCAGTGCGTTGATCGCATCGGTTGCAATATCTTGTGAACGAATGGCTTTCAGGAAGGCGACAGACAGGGAGCGTGGTTGTTGATTGCCCTTTTCCGCCAGGACATAGCTGGCATAAGCGCGGGAAGCAAAGCTGTTTTGTTTGCCGGTTGGCGAGACTTTCACCGCCGATTCGACAAAGGCTGCAATGGCTTTATTAGCGAGTGCCAAATCATTGTTAAGATTAGCAACCAGTTGTTCTTTGTCGATGCACACGTATAAGTAGTACAACGCAGCCGCAAAACTGCTTTCACCAATGTGAGCAGAGCCTTGTTCACCCGCAGTATTCAGATCATCAACAGCCGTAAAATAGTCGTCTTCAACGGTGACAGCGTGCACTGAAATGGCGTGAGCAACCTGGCAAGCGGCTTCAACGTTGTAATCGGGTGAACTGGCTAACATTCGGCCAAACAGGGCAATATCGACGGCCATTTCATCGTTGCGAAGGAGTTTTAATTCGTCTTTTTCGGGTTCACGTTTTTCATTAATCAGGGTGTCGACCAGGTCATTCATGGCGTTAAGTTCAGCCTGGCTAACGTGAACCAGTTGTTCGAGTTCCACGCTGTCTTTTTTAAGCTTGCCAAATACGCCAGCGATTTGCTGCGCCCAGTCTTTAGCTTGTTTCTCGGTAATGTCAGCGGCAACAAGTTTGTCGAAGAGTTCAATGCCCAGTTTTTTGGTTCTGATACCGGTGTGCTCACCCAGTGCCTGTTGGAATAAATCGGACGTGCGCCAGTGGCGTTTCAGGCTTTGAGAAGAAACCCGCAGTCGTTCAGTACCGCCCATTGTCGCCGTTTTAGGACGGCCCAGGTCATCACGGTTCAGGTTTGATGGCGGGTACGAGGTTAGCAGGTGAAGCTGAATAAATTTACTCATGGTAAGTCCTTGAATTAAATCTGTGTTTATTCTTATTAATCAACGTGTGGATAGGCGTTGTAGTAATGCATGCCCCATCGAACAGCCAGGCGATTCGGGCCTTTTTCGTTGTAGTCCAGGTCTCGCTCCCGGAACCACTGCAAAATGTCACAAGCGACTTCAAGCGGGTCGGCGGTGGCATCCACCAGCTTGATGGTGCGGATCATGCGTATCGCGAATTCGGTTTCATCGTTAGCGGCCAGTAACTGGTGCAGACGCAGATCACTAACGATGGGCTTGGTGCGTTTTTCGCCTCTTTCGTCGGTGTCTGGAACGATTTTTTGGGTTTTATTGTCTTTATTTGCCCCTGCCATTGTGAGGCCAAAGGGTCGGCGGTGACTTTTACGCAAATGAGATAACACCATAGCGACTGTGGCCCAGGCTTCATATGAGGCTTGCCAGCGGCATTTCTGACTTTCGGGATCGTGGTGATTTTCCTGCGCATCGACTAATGCAAACCACAAGGCCCGAAACCCGTCCGTTAGCATGGCCTGGTCCCAGGTTTTACAGCGTTGTAACTGTGGTCTGTAATGACCGGGCCAGCGGGTGCTGTTTTTTTCCTGAAGCTCCGCTTCACTGAGTTGTAGGCGGTCCCACCAGTTTTGCACGACTTTGTTATCAAAAATGGCTGTTTCGATGGACATCAATTGTTCTCCTTTTCATTGATCGGGTATTCAGTCAGAAAGTCTTTGCGTTTTTTGCTGCCATAGAGCATGGCTTTGAGCTTGTTACGTGCGGTGAAATAACGGTTTTTATGGCGTTGTTTATCTGAGTCTGGATTGTCGATGGTGACTTCATCGAATAATGCCAGTGCAACGTCATTGATCCCGTTTAAAAATTGTTTGACGGATTGGGGATATTTGCCGTTTTGCCGCTGGGTGAACAGGTCGTGCATGACCTGGTAATAGCGGGTTTCTGTGCGTTGATAAAAATCGGTGTCGAAGGTGGACAGATCGAGGGTTTGTTTATTGCTGTTGCCCTGCCAGGCTTCTTTCAGGCAAACACGCAGTGCGAACTGGGTATCATCTACGACTTTTAACAGTGCATTGATCAGGTCAATCATCTGATCGCGTTGCTCGGCGTCGCAATGCAGGATTGGCATGGTGGCGGTGTACCAACCTTTGACTTTGGCGTTATCCATGTCGTAGCCAAATAAAAACAGTTGTGGATTGAGGTATTCCGTATCAGTGGCATCGGCCAGCAGGTCTGCCCGATATTCATCCCAGCATTGCACGACTCTGGCGGGGTAATTAGCCATTTTTTTATCGCTCTCGTCCAGCATTGTGAGGCCGTGCCAGTGTTTAAAATTCAGGGGCTTGCCTTTGGTTGAGAGGTTTTCGTTCTTTTTCTGATCGAGGCGGTAATGAGTTAAGGGATGCCACCAGTCACCTGCGTAGTTATTACCGTAATTTTTGGTTAAAAACTGGCTGTAAGTGTTGCCGTGTTTACCGGACATTGAACAGGTGCCGGGTTGTTCGTCAGCCAGTAACCTGACTCGGCGGGGCATCGCCCAGAACATGTGCAGCGGGTGGATGTCTTTCTGTAGTATTTCGGTGTTTTTGGCTTTGCTGTCTTTGGTTGGTGCCAGCCAGGGGAAAATTGACCCGTCGTTAAAATCACGGGGTTGTCTGAGTTCAGGCCAGGCTTGCACACTAAGGACATTGAGCCAGATTTTCTGCCACAGCGTGGCATTGGGATCAGCCGGTAAGACGAGATTGGTTAACGGTCCGCCCCCACGAATTCCGACGCGATAGCCAACACCGCCGGAACTGGCATTGAGTTGCTGAGTAAATAACGCGAGTGCAGCAAGTGATTCGGACAGGCTGCCAACCGAATTGCGTTTAACAAAGTGGTCGGTATTGAGTTTAAGCGCGTTACCGCCTGGGGCTTCCATCAACAGGCCTTCGATGGCATTCGGGGCTTTTACGTCGTTGAGACTGTCGAAATCCTGCATAAACAGGGGGCCATCACCAGCAACATTAAACGCGTGAACCACGGCAGAAAATGCGTCTTGTAGCTGCTGTTCATCCGGTGGCGTCAGGTAGTATTCAAGCCATTGTTGCTCGGTTTCCGGATAGAAAGTGGTTTGCAGTACACCAATCGCGAATTGCCAGGCGGCTCCGGTGAAGTCGGCGCGGGGGAAACTGATGTCTCGGTAGTCGGGGTTGATGAGTTGTGAGAGTGTGATGGGTGTTTTTTGATCAACGACGTCTGTGACGATAAGAAACGGGTCGTTAATGAGGTTCATAGGTTAATCCTTCAGTTGGTGTTCCCCAATGTGAATCCGTCTCACATTGGGTATTTTCTTAAATTGGAAACGGAGCATATCGGAATATTTTTCCAGGTACAAGGATAAAATTCAGAAACATGTTTTATCGTTAAGTTACAGTGCATTAGCTTATATCGGATTCGCAATATTCGTGTTTACGTTGGTTTTTCCGAATGTTTGCTCCGGTGTTTTTGCCGGTGTCTACTGTGTCGAACGCTTCAGTCACCCAACCTAAAAAATCCTCCCACCGAGTCATAACCAAACTGTTTGTCTTCTTCCACCAGCCAGAGGGTTTCGTAGCCGCTTAAGCGGTATTGTCGGCTAAAGGTTTCTGTCTGATTAATACCGGGGGTTGTGAGTTTGTCGGCGTATTTGGTTTTGTTGAGCTTGAGTGTTGAGCGTTGGATCAGCTGTTGTACCCCAGTTTTTGTGTTGGGGGTTTTTGTGTTGGAGATTGTTGAGTCGTGGGTTGCTGTGTCGCTGGTTGGGCTGGCAGCGAATGGCACGAGGGTGTCGTTGGATTTTTTAACGAGAATGACGGGCTGGGTGAGGATTTCGCTGAGTCGGGTTGAGATGTCTTCAGGAAAATCGCCTTGCCAGTAGCGTGAACTTTCTTTGTTGTAGCCGTATTGCCATTGCAACAGGATGTTCTCGGCTTTGTTGATCTGCATGCGTTCGCTGGCGGCGGCACCGGCGGCTTTGTCGGAGAGGCCGTCTGGCTCCTGAGCCTGGTCGCCGTACACGGCTTCGATCAGTACTCTGGCGTTATCTTTCAGCGTGATATGGCCCTGTTCACGTAGAATACGTTGGGTATTCCAGATAATCAGAGGTGATCGATACACGAATTCGGTGCTGGGTAAGACATTTTTCAGCCAGTTGGGGCCAGGTTGTTGGTCAAATTCTGGTGCCAGTATGGTGAGACTCGGCGGGCTTCTGGGGTCAGTAGCGGCAGCGTCGTATGCCCGGTCGGCGTTGCGGTTGTGGCGGTGTAAGCGCCCTGCCCGTTGGATCAGGTCGTCAATCGGGCAAATGTCGCTGATCATGATATCGGTGTCAGCATCAAGGGATTCCTGAAATACCTGGGTGGCGATGATGATCACGCCGTGCCGGTCGGGGGCTTTACTGTCTTTGTTGAGGTGACTAAGGACGTTATTTTCGATGCGGTCCCGGTCCTGCCAGATAAAACGGCTGTGATAAAGCAGGACACGATCAGGGTTTTCGGCCCGGTCTCGAATGGCTTGCCAGGCGTCTCTGGCGTCATCTACGGCGTTTCTGATCCACACCACAGACTGGCCTTGTCCGGCTTGTTCCAGCGCGTATTCAATGGCGTCATCGCTGTGATGAATGAAGTTAACAGCCGTGCGACGCTGGTTTTGGGTGGTTATGGGGGTTTGTTGATACTGGCTGGCTGACAGCCGGGTAGCGACCGGAAAAGCTTCAGAAACAGGGTTCTCGGGTTGATAGCCGTGCCAGGCGGCGAGCAGTTGTTGCTTTTGTGCTAACGAGAGTGTTGCGGTTAGCAGTATGGCGTGTCCACCGTGACTGGCGTGGATTTTCAGTAATTCAGCCATCAGGGTAAGCATGTAAGGGTCGGCAACGTGAACTTCATCAAAAATCAGGACTTTTCGCCAGCAACCAAACACGCGCATGGCCTGGTGTTTTTGCGGGATCACGGCCATCAAGGGCTGATCGATGGTGCCGACGCCACAGCGGGCAAGGAGTGCTTTTTTATTGCTGTCGGCGAACCAGCGGTGACAGTTGGCGGAGGCGCTTTGTTCATCGGGGTGATAGTCGAGTTCTTCACCGTAATTGATCAGCGATGCCTGAAAGTCGTCGTGTATGTTGTTGCCGCTGTGGGCAAGTACCAGGCTGGGCTTGTCCTGGGGTGAAAACAGGTTATCCATCCATTTAACCAGCCGACTGTACATCGCGTTGGCGGTTGCCATGGTGGGAAGCCCAAAATAAAAACTGTCGGCGAGTTTGTTGTCTATCAGGCGTTGTGTCAGTGCGAGCGCTGCCTCGGTTTTGCCGGAGCCCGTGAGATCTTCGAGGATAAATAGCTGGGGTTCGTCGTGTAACTCGATGGTTTCCGCCCAGTGTTGCAGGGCCGTTGGTTGAAAGCTGAATGCTTGCTGGAAATCGTGAAAGGGTGTGGGTGGGGTCGTATCAAATAATTTGATACTGGCAACGGCTTTTTCTGCGTGTTGCAGAGCGCGTTGCCAGTAGTCAGACAGTGGCATGGGTTCTGGTGTGTAGCACACATAATGGGTGGATGAAGCAATCCAGTCTGCCATTATCGCCAGCCCGGCCAGGGTCCAGCTGGCTTGTTTCATCAGGTGGGAATATTCCGGGTCTTGTAGCCAGTGTTGGGGAATTTGCGGGTTGAACTGGTGTTCAATGGCCTGAATCCAGTGTTGTAAGTGGTGGAGATTGTCAGGGTGATAGTATTTTTCGGCGTTTCTGGCCTGGCGTCGGTTTCCCGGTCCGCCCCAGAGTACGGGTTTTCCATGATGGGCAACGATGGGTTCAACCAGCGGGATAATCGCGTTGAAATGAGTGAGCAATGTACTGGTTTGATCGTGGTTTTTTACGGCTGTTTTTGACAGGGCATTAATCATCATCATGCCAAGTAAGTCATGACGAAACTCGGTGCTGTCGTAGGTTTTGATAGATGATGCATTGAGTTGCTGCTGCGGCTCGAAGGGTTGTAACGCCTGAAAACTGGCCGCGAATTTTCCGGCATCGTGGAGCGCTAACAGGCTAACGAGTATGGGTGTCAGGGTTTCTTTGTCAGTGGCTAATAAGCCAGTCAGATCGTCGATGTACCGGGTGTTGTCGAGTATCACCTGTCCGACTGCGGCAACATCAAGGCTGTGCCAGGCAAGCAAGTGAAAGGTCGGTTCTTTGTTTTGGCTGGGCGTGGTCTTACCCCAGTATTTCAACGCGTGAGTGAGCATGAGTTGTCCCTGATTCGTTTAGTTGTTTTTAGGCGTGGGACAGTATCATTTATGGGACAGTTGTGAAACATGGTTTGTTTTGCTGGCGGGACTATATCATCGGTTCAGTATTGCCTTTTGCAGGTGTCGGGTTAATCTGTCTCCTAAGTTTTTTGGGGAGGTAGCTGTCTGGTGACAAGATTAATTTACGACGATGTTCATACCAATGAGTTTTCAGATGCAGATGTGTGGCATGCAATAAAACATGATGATACCGAGGCATTGAAGCTTATCCCGATCAAACTGGGATTTTGTCATCCGAACTGGAAATTTACGCAGGATGTGAGTGTGCAGCTTTCAGCACACGCTGACGACATCGTCAGGGGTAATGCGTTGAAGGGGTTTGCTTATACGGCTATGAATCATGGCAAGCTTGAGAAGAATATTGTGAAAGCGGTTTAATGAGCGTAGGAAAAATGATTAATGTGTATTGGGGTTAGTGATAAATTCTATGCATATTTTACGTTAATCAAAACTCCCCCTTTCAGCCTTTTATCGCTTACAAAGTACTGAAGCACGACATTGAATTTCAAACATACAACTGATCAAAATATGACGTTTTAGTTTAAACGTCTTTAATTCTTGTCGTTAAAATTTAACTTGTAAAACTATTAAGACTTACTTACTGTTATCTCGCGGATGGAAACAACTAAGATTGACAGGCTGCCTTGAATTGCGGTGTGTTGAGCGATTGCTCTTTCTCCGCACACCTCCATCCTCTCGAAATTCAATATAGAGCTGTACATATTTAAGCTCTTGATATAAAGCATTTAATCAACTGACATCTCAGGATTTATACTCACTCCCCCATCAGATCCTTATACAGGTATTCTCCCCGTCCATTCCATTGAAAGTGTTTATCCTGTGATTCGATAAAGTCGCAGTAAATGTGTAATAGTGGGAATCCTTCTCCTCGGTGTTCTTTCCATAAAAATTGTCCGGCGTTGTTTATTTCCAGAAAGTAATAGTTGCCGGATTTATCGACGATCAAATCCAGACAACCGTAAACCAGACCTAACTGTTCCATCAGGGCTAAACATTGATCGTGGATCGCTGGGGGTAGTGTGACTTTTTCAATGGTGAAGTCTTGAGATGCAAAGTGTTCTCTGGCATCAACCCGGCCTTGGTCGGGATAATTAAGTTTGGCGGCCATGATGGTTTGCCCCATAACGGTAACGCGCAATTCGTAACGTTTTTCAATGCATTGTTGGTAGATGACCGGGCAGAGTTGGATCTCTGCTTCTGAGCTGGCGACTTGCTCGGCAGTGATAACCGTTGTTGGGAAGTAAAACAATTCGTCATTTTCCTGCCAGTTGATGGTAGAGAACGGTTTGGCAATGACGGGAGTTGGGCTTTGTTGGATAAAGTGAAGAATATCGGCTGGATGATTGCTGATCAGGGTGTCGGGAATGTTAAAGCCGACGTTTTTTGCACATTGGAGTTGAACGGGTTTCAGGCCAGATCGTGCATAGGATTCGAGTGGATTAACCCAGAATGCGTCGTTTTCTTTCCCCAGGAAGTAATTGGATGCGCGTAGAAACAGATTGGATTCGGTGGTGATGTAGTCAATGTCTTCTTCAGCCGCAGACGAGCAGATGTCGAGCTTTTCTTTGTTCAGCCAGATCACACTATCGTAGTGTTCGTCCGCGGTTATTGTGGTGTCTTTACCCTGGGTGTTAAAACGGCTGTCTTGCGCATTGCTAAGGGACACCGAACTAATCTGTTGTGATGGAAATGACGACTGCATGTCAACATCAACGGAGTGGCCTCTGTTTGAGAGTGCGGACGTGATTATTTTTGCCGCATGATTATGTGGCGAGGCTTTTATGAGTACTTTCATGACGGGGAGGAATCCGAAACCTGAGTGTGTTGACGTTGCATTAGTTTTTAACAAACCCAGTAAGGGCAAAGCCCTTACTGAACGAAAAACAGAACTTAGTTCATGTTTTCTGCTGGACGCTGCTCAATCGGTGTATCTGGCGTTGAACCGTGTTGACCGCCTTTAGAACCACCAGACACATGCTTCATTTCATCATTTGTTAATTTAGTAGCTACTTTACGTGCAAATACACGAGTTTGAGTATTCGTTGATTTTTTCATTATGCATATCCTTGAGATATTTTATTTTAGTGTCGTAAGCCCCAGTAAACCGGGCTTTCCGTTGTCGCTGACACCTCGTAAGTCAGGACGGAAAAAAGACTAAGTTAAAAAATGATTTAATAAGGACAACATTTGGGACATAATGATTTAAATTTTGAGACACAATTATAAAATCCTTTTATATCAAATAATTATGATAATTTTCATTCGATTAAAACCTGCATTTCTTCTGTCTCGCCTTGTTATTCGCTGGTCTTTTCTTCCATTAATCGCGACTTATCGCTCATGATTTTCAAACTACGTGTTAACAAATTAATGAGTTTCGTCCCCAAATGGTCACTGGTTTTACTGCTGTTTTTTTCATTTGCTGGCTTTAGCCAGATGGTTTTAGCCAGTGGTGTGATTACTGCCGATCCTAAGTTCCAACATCTGCGGTCTGTGAATGGGAAAACCCTGGGCACGGTTAATGCTATTTTGCAGTCGTCGAGAGGGTTTATCTGGCTCGGCACGGAAAACGGGCTGTTTCGTTACGATGGCTATTCACTCAAATCGTTTACCAATGTTCGAGGTGACAGTGTTGATGATAGTGTTGATGATAGCGTTGATAGTACTAATAGCGCTCTTTCCAGTAATGCAGTCGTAGCGTTAGCTGAAGATACAACAGGCCAATTGTGGGTTGGTACGTATGGCGGCGGACTGAATCGCATTGCGTTAGATACATCAGCCGTCACACATTTTCGTCACGCGGCTGATGATAAAAACAGTATCAAAAGTGACAATATCTGGTCATTCCTTCCCGATGAAAATGAGACGTTATGGATCAATACTCGACATGGTGTCGATAAGTTTAATACCGCAACATCGACTAACCATCGCGTTTCTCATAGCTCTGAAATACCGATTAATGTCTATCAATCCGGCGTGTGGACCAGTGTTAAGGATTCGCAAGGCAAGCTGTGGCTGGGCATGTTAGGCGAAGGTGTTTACATGCATGATGAGAGTCGTCAAACAACACTTCAGTTTAAGGAAGCCCCGAATAATAAGGGGCTGGTGAATAATTTTGTGCGGGCAATTGTTGAAGATCGTCATGGTCATATCTGGCTTGGCACCGATAATGGCGTGAGCGTTTATGATCCGGTAGCGCAAACCTTCCGCAGTTACCGTCATGATGAGACTGATGCGTCGTCGTTATCTGGAAATGAAATCAATGTGATGTTCAAGGATGACGCCGAAAACATCTGGTTAGGCACCTATGGTCGGGGTTTGAACCGGTATGACGAGCAAAACGATAGTTTTATCCGGTTTAATAAAGCGCCGCATATTATGGGGCAGTTCAGCGCCAATATTGTTAATGCCATTTTTCAGGATAAGGAAGGCTCATTGTGGTTTGCGACGGAAGATGGTGTTTTTATCTTAAGCCAGCAAGCAGCAGCGATTGACCATCTGGCAAGCCAGGAAAAGCAGAGTTTTGTGGTTTCGTCCGTTTATCAGGACGCCATCGGTGGGCTGTGGATGGGCACCAATAGCGGCGTGTTACAACAAAATGTTCAAACGAAGAACTGGGACAATCGCTTACCACAAGTCACGGATGCTATTGCGATTCAACAAGATCAGAGCGGCAGTGTCTGGATTGGCAGCCCGGCCAGTGGCTTAGTCGAACTCTTACCCGATCAACAGCGCACACCGGTATTTCATAACAAAGCACCAGAATCAGGCGGCCTGCTCAGCCAGTCGGTGTACAGTTTGATGATTGATGGTAGCGATAACGTATGGGTTGGACTGGCGAAGTTAAAGAAAGACAGCGGCGGTGTTGCCTTGCTGGACAAAGCCACAGGTTCGTTCGAACACTTCTTTACCCAGATGAATGTGATGACCATCGTTGATATTAATGACGACTTTTTGTTACTTGGCACCAACGACAGCGGCGTGGCTGTGTTTGATAAAACCAATAAGGTGATACAGCGATTGTCTGATTTAGCTATTTCTCAGGCACCAAACATCAAAATACTGTTTAAAGACAGTGCTTCTCGGGTGTGGGTTGGCACAGATGGTTACGGCCTGTGGGAATATCTTCATGCCAGCAGAACCCTGATACATCATCCTCAAATCCCCATCTCTACCGTTAAAGGAATCAGTCAGGACAAACACGGGCATTTATGGCTAACCGGCAACGATTCCATCATGGAATTATCGAAGGATATCAGAGTTTTACAGCAATTAAATGCAAGCAGTGGTTTGCATAGCAGTGTGTTTAACGATGGAGCAAACTTAATCAGTGATACTGACCGTTTGTACCTGGGAACGTCCCTTGGGCTGACCAGCCTGCCACTGATGACAGGCACGCGACATCTGGAGGATACCGCGCCGGTTTTAACAAATTTTAAGATTTTAAATCAGGAAGTTAAGGTTAGTCAGGGTGAGTCAGCGATTTTACCGCAAGAAATCGATCGGCTTAGTCAGCTGAATTTAACGTATCGGGATTATTTGTTTTCGTTGACGTTTTCGGCATTGAGCTTTACACAGCAGAACGCGATTAACTACCAATACATGATGGTTGGCTTAGATGAAGACTGGATAGAAACCGATGCTAATAACCGGGTGGCAACTTACACCACGCTCCCTGCGGGTGATTATGTGTTTAAAGTAAAAAGTAGTCAGCCAAATGGACATTGGAACACAGAGGAAACGTCATTAGCGGTGGTGATTACGCCGCCGTTGTGGAAAACCTGGCAGGCCTATGTGGTTTACTTGCTCGGCATTGTGGCCTTGACGATGTTCTTTGTGCGCTACCGGGTTGCTTCATTAAAGCAACGGGCTGAAACGTTGGAACAAGGCGTTAAAGAACGGACATTAGCGCTGCAAAAAAATAAGGATGAACTGGAGCAGAAAACTCAAACCATCAGTGCGCTCCTGCAACAAAAACAGGGGATGTTTGCGAATCTTTCTCATGAGTTTATGACGCCGCTGACGCTGATTCTTAATCCCATTGAGGAATTACTCAATGACGTTAGCAAGGATAAAAAAGAGAACCGTTTGTTGTTGGTCAAGCGGAATGCACAGCGTTTATTAAGAATGGTCGAGCAGCTTTTACAGCTGGCTAAACTGGAGTCTCAACAGCCGTTAACCTGGCAAACGTTTTCATTAACGCAAACCGTCAACCCGATCACTGAGTCCTACCGGCCCATAGCCGAGAAAAAAGGCGTGACCCTGGTTGTTGCTGATGTTGAGGAACTGAGCGTTGTTTTAACCGAGGATTCACTAGAAAAAATTCTCTCTAACTTGTTGTCGAACGCGATTAAATACACGCCCCGTGGTGGCCAGGTTCAGTTGTCGATCCGTCATAACAAGGCGCAGTTGTTGATAACGGTATCGGATACCGGCGTGGGTATCGAACCGGATAAACAGTCGATTATTTTTGAGCGTTTTTCACGGGCGAATAACTACCACGATGAGAAGGTGCCAGGCGCAGGTGTCGGACTGGCGTTAATTAAGGAGTTGGTTGAAATTAACGGCGGCAGCATCTCACTGGACAGCACACCGGGCAACGGCAGCCGTTTTGAAGTAAGTTTGCCGATAACACTGGAGCAAACCGTTGATCAGTCGGCAATTACAACAACCGCGGACAACGAGCTGATCGCGCCCCTGTCAGGGGTTTCAGACGAGTTTTTAGCGTTAGAAACTAACACGTTAAGCCATGCAAGCAATGATTCAGCCCATGTAACCAACGAACAGAACGAGAACAAATCGTCATTATTGTTCATTGAGGATAACCCGGATATGCGGGCGTTCCTGCGAGAGGCGTTTTGCGCTGAGTACCACTGGTTAGAAGCAGAAAACGGCGAAGAGGGTTTGCGGTGTGCATTGGAGACGATTCCGGATCTGATTATTTGTGATGTCATGATGCCGGGAATTGATGGCTTTGAAGTCGTGCGAAAAATCAGAGCAGATGAACGCACCAGCCATATTCCAGTGATCATGTTAACGGCGCGAGGCGATTTAGAAAGCCGGATGCAGGGTTGGGAAGATAATGTCGATGACTATATCGCCAAGCCTTTCCATACCGATGAATTGATATTACGGGTGAGTAACTTGTTATCGATCCGGGATATCCTGCGAAGAAAACGCGGCGCAGACCTGAGTAGCCCCCACCCGTTCAGCCAGATTGAGCCTGTCGGCCGGGAGCGAGACCGGAAATTTATCGAAAAATTTGAACGGGTGATTGCCGATAATTATACGGCTCAGTCGTTCAATCGCACCCAGGCCGCCGACCTGATGCACATTGGCGAACGGCAATTAAACAGAAAATTAGCGGGATTAGTTGATCATAATTTTTCTGAGTATTTGAGAAAGTATCGGCTGCGTAAAGCGACGGAACTGCTGGGCCAGGCGTTAACCGTGGCCCAGATTGCTGATGAAGTGGGTTTTTCGTCAACCTCGTATTTTAGTAGTTGTTTTAAGGCGGAATTTGGGGTGACGGTGAAGGAGTATGAGTTGGGGGGTGTTTCGGTTAATGAGCGTTGATGATGGTTTGTTTTACCCAATTTAACATGGGGTCATCCGTTACTTGCTTCGCCCAAATCAGGCGGTACTTAAACGGCTTTTCTTCTGGCAACAGGGGTAAAATCGTTATATTCAGTGATTGAGCCAGTTTGTGAGCAAGTCTGGCAGGTGCTGACATCACAAGCTCCGTTCCTTCAACCAAAAATGGTGCTGTCGTAAAGTACGGCAGCCAGACCCTTGGAGAGGCTTTGCCCAGCGCTCTGTCATCGACAAAGCTGTAACGATCCCCGATGATGTTCACGAGTAGTCTGGGAAATTTTTCAATATCGGCTTTTTTAATTGTTTTTCGCGTTAACAGCGGATGATTCTGGCAGACGATATATTCGTGATGTTCTTCAAATAAATCATGATGTTCTATTCCTTCATGCGTCGCATAATCCGTAAACAATGCGAAATCCAGACGGCCATCAAGGAGCTTTACAAATAAATCGTTATCCAGTGGGAAGACTTCAACCCCAAGGTTAGGTGCCTGGTGATTGATTTGATTGAGTGCTTCTGGCAGCGCAAACATCGTCCCGTAGTCCGTTGTTGCAATCCGGATAATCCCTGACATTTCTGCTGGCGACGTTCTTTGTGGCGAGGCCAGTCTTTCATAATTAATCAGTAAACTTTCGACCCGTGGTAACAGTAACAATGCCGTTGGTGTTGGTCTGACGCCTCTACCGTGGGCGACAAACAGCTGATCATTAAGGGCATCCCTGAGTGTCGCTAAATGCCGACTAACAGAAGGTTGGCTCATACCGAGATTTTCACCCGTTTTTGAAATTGATGATGTGTTACACAAATCAACAAAAACTTTTAGTAAACGGGGACTTACATCCAATATATTCATATTCCAAATAATACCTATGCAGCATTAGTCATTTTTCAACTAATACAGATTAGCTAACCTTCAAATCCTTCACAATACGAGGATTTAAAATGTCAGCTACAAAGTTATCCCACAACATTACACCGACGTCGTTTACCGTTAGCCCTTTTAAGCCACCTAAAGCCGGACAACCCTTTGTCTTTGAACTTAATGTCGTGGCAACACCGTTAGACGGAATGAAGAAAATTGCTCACGTTCAGCCCAATGCGCCTTCATGGAGTAACTTTGAAATCAAGTGTGATGAAGGTGTCGCAATCGGTGGTGAGAATGACGCACCTTCGCCACTCAGTTACTTCACGTCTGGCATTGCATTTTGCCTGCTGACCCACCTGGAAGAGTTTATTAAAACCAGAAAAATATCGGTTTCCAGACTCCAGGTTGAACTAAAGATGGGGTTCAGCACCATGTTAGCGATTGATCCACTGGCGGCTGAACAAGAAGGAAAAAGCACCGGATTAACGGTCAATATCATTATTGACAGTGATGAGGATGAATCCGTTATCGCATCACTGGTTGCAGTCACCCGACAAAGCTGTATGGCGCTTCAATCCATCATTCAACCCGTATCTGAAAGCGTCCACTGTATTTTTAATGGGGAGCAACAGTCATGAATAGTTTGACCTCCTGGTTATTCCAAAGGCACAACGCTAAACCTCTGTTGTTGTGTGTATTTTGCTTATTTGCAACAGGAAACGCATCAATGACTTTTGCACGTTCAGCAGCCTTTACCGTTAAACATGTAAATTTTAACAGCGGCGAAAATACCTTAGCAGGCAAGCTCTATCTACCTGAAAATCCAAATGGCAAGACAGTGACGGTCATGGGGCCCGTTGGTTTTGTGAAGGAGCAAGCGCCCACTTTATATGCTCGTTCACTTGTCCATAAAGGGTATCGGGTATTGATATTTGATCCAACGTATCACGGTGACAGTGAGGGCGAGCCAAGACGATTTGAAAGTGGTGAAGCAAAGACTAATGACATTATCGCGTCTTTAGATTTCCTGACCAGGCAAACGGCCTTTGACTCATCTGAATTTTATGGGGTTGCGATCTGTCAGGGAATTAACTGGATGGCTCGTGCAGCAAATGCTGACGCCAGATTAAAGAAAGTGGCATTAATTGCTGGTCATTATCTACATCCGGATGTTGCAAAGAAATACAACGGCGGTGAAGAACGACTCCAGCGTCTACTCGACAAAGCGAATGCATCTACCCGTAAATTTTTAGCGTCTGGCGAAGTGGATTACATTCCGATCGTTGGCTCAACCGATCAGGATGCCCTACTTTCAGCACCTCCGGTTTATGACTGGTACATCCCGTGGCAAAACAACGCTAACGGCAAAGGGGGAAAATGGGAAAACAAGATCACTCGAATGAGCGTTGCTGAAATATGGGGTGGAAATAGTGAATATGATCTTGAACAGCTGACAACACCAGTGCTGATGATTCATTCCGACCGTGCAGCCAGCGGCCCGGATATTCCACGCCATTTATTTAACGTTATTCCTGGAAAACAAAAACAACTCATTTGGTACGAAGATCAGTTTCAAACTCAGTTCTATGATAACGAAGCACTTGCAACCCGTGTTGTCGGTGATGTTGATCTGTTCTTCCAACAGTGACCGTAACGCTATTAACCGCAAAATCTTTAGTTAAATCCGTTCACCTCAATTCGTCATTTAAAGAGAACCATTTATGAAAATAGGCATCACCACACCAAGGGGCGCTGTTGGCAGCAAAATTGTTACACAATTAATGGCTTCAACAGCGCATGAGATAGTTTTGCTCGATCACCAGCCTCACAAGTCCAATGTTAAATATGGGCAAAAGGTAAAAACCATTGATTGCAACCTTCAGGACGTAGCATCTGTTATTGCAGCAACAAAGCATTTGGATATGGTGTATTTTGTAGCGCCTCCTGATAATGCATCACCTGGCTATCTCAATGATTTTATTCATTTTGGTCAAGTCTTTGCGAAAGCCGTTGAGGTAAATCAGATTCCAAGAGTGGTATTTCAGTCCTCCTATGGCGCTCATTTACCTTGCAACACAGGCCCAATAGTTGGTTTGCATCATATAGAACAAGCATTATTGAACACATCAGCCAATACGGTGTTCCTGAGAGCCTGTTACTTTATGGAAAATTTCTTGTGGTTCAACGTCCCAATCAATGAACATGGTGTCATTCCATTACCGGTTAAAAAGTCGAGCTCCACTATCTTTAACTCAACCCGTGATATCGCGAACAGAGCAGTAAACTGGCTGTCCAATCCAGCCTGGTCAGGCAAAATAGTGGATGAAATTCATGGTGAATCCTTGACGTTCGAAGAGGTGGCAAACCTAATTGGACAACGGCGCGGAAAGGCGATTGATATTATGGAATTGTCAGATGAACAGTCTCTTGAATCCTATACACAACCTCATATTGGATTTAGCGAACACTATACAACGCTGTTTAATGAACTCCACAGAGCCATAGATTCTGGCGTGTTAGTGGCTGAATTTAATAACAATACTGAGTCAGGGGTGGATGATACATTTGCTGATTTTGTTAATGATTATTTTTGATTAGACAGTAATCAACAAACGGGCTTGACGTCAGCGGGATCTGAAAGGTGTCTTGCCCGACAAGTTGTCGAATGTCATTTAATACATTGCGACGTTGCTGGCCGGATATTGAGTGTCGGGTCAGGGATTCTTCACCATGCGTATCAATCCATTGTTGTTCCCTGGCATTCAGATTGCGACTGATCACGCTGATATTGTTGGTCAGTGTGACATCGGGTTGCTGGAAAAACGCATCAATGGTGGTTTGAGGCACGGAATATTTAAAACAGAACTGGCGCTGGTAACTTTCTCGTTCCAGTAATTCCAGGGTTTCGTTTCTTTGAGCGATAAATTGATTAACGTGATTAAGTTCGTGAATCAGATCACTAAACAGCTCCACCAGCGCCTGAAAGTCTCTGCCGTTATCAGTTGAATTGCAGGTAGTGTGCAACGGTAAAACAAAGGGAATTGTGATGATATCAGACACAAAAAAGCCGTGAGATTGTTGGATCGATGTCGATGATGCAACCAGGGTGACATTAAGGTTTGCAGAGTAACCTACGGGTTGAAAATATTGAAAGGCGTAGTCACTGATCACCGCCAGTTGCTGCTTAAAGGTGGGATTCATACATTGTATTAACGAGTCGTCGAGTGCAATGTTGAGCGTTAGCTGAGCGAGGTTTGCGGTATAAAACGGCTGAGGGTTGAGTTCTTTTTGTTCCAGTGCAAAGTGATTGCTATGAATCACCATATAGTCTGGAAGCAGCGGCAGTGAATACCAGCTAACAGCCGGGCCTTGATTGATGGTTTTTGTCATCGAACAGGCACTGATGGTGAGACAAAGAAGCAAGCAGATTGTGCTTGCTTTGGGTTTGCTGAGCAGATTCATGCTAATTCGTCTTGGTTCACTTCAGGTGTATCAGAGCCTGTTTCTTTCCTTCATCACCATATAGGTTTTACCGAATTCAGCAGATATATCGAAATACTTTTGTTCTGTGGTGGCAGTTGCGGTGTTTAACTGATCGCCTTGAATCTTTAGCGTAACTTCAATTTCTGTTGAAATACTAATAGCAGTAATGTCGTAGATCATTACTGGGCCGGCAATACCATAAACACTACTAATATTCATATTGGTTAACATCAAATCAGTTAACGGATTTTGCCCTGGCATATTGACCGTCACTGGCAACATGTCTGCCGACGATTCATCCGTTTGCTGCATCCGTTTGGTTAAAAACTGTAGAAGTTGTTTCAACCCTGTTTCGCTGATAACCAGTCCGTGTGTTGCAGTATATCCACTGGTGTCTGTTGAAGGGGTGATTTGCTGGAATAATTCAGGGTTGGCAGGTGAAGCTGATACAAAAAATGTCGCTGTAACAGTCATCCCAATTAACAGTGCTATGAATGGTTTTTTCATAAAGTTAAGTTCCTTTAACCGTTAAATTAACGTCACTATAAAAGGAATAACTGCCAAATTGAAGAATTTTCTAAACTTCAGGCTAATTCAATACTTTTTACATTGTTAATGATTAAGTTAACCTCTCTTGCTACAGTCGGGGCATAACTGAATTACTGTCACATTTAATTGTTTCGTTAAATCTTCTTGCTCTGCCCAGTCACTATCTGTGGCATTTACCACATCTGCATTTGAAACAACAGCTGTTGCTAATAGCTTTCTGTCTGATGGATCAAATTCATTTTTAGGCAATTCAGCAAAAGATCTTGCTTCATCTTCACAGGGAGTTATTTCGACCAAACTTATGTTGCCACCAGGAACATATTGATTGTCATGAAGATACTTAAAAAACATATCTCCTACACCAGGTTCACCTTTGTAGTTACAATGTTTTTCATACTCATTCATAATCAAGCCCGATTTATCAAGTGCAAGAGCAAGTTTTCGAGGATTTTCTATGAACTCTATACAGGCTAACTGACAATCTAAAGATACTTGCTCACTCTTTCCATTTGAGACGATCAAAACATTAGTGTCTATTACCTTAGTCATTTTCAGATTTTTACTCTTCCAATAATTTTCGTTTTAATAATGCTGCTTTGCGTGTTGCTGATATTTCTTCCATTTCATTGCCGAAAAAGTTTTCAGGCCAATTATGAATAGCACCAAAATCATCAAGTTCGAGCTGCTTGTAACTTGCTTTTCCCCGCTTGGTAGAAAAGAAATAGAGTTTTAAATCTTTACTTTCTGCCTGATTTTCGGCTACTCGACGTTGTAATCTTCGAATGAAATGCTCACTATGGCTTTCCACTATTACTTGTACATTTCTCGTTTTTGAAACTGTCAATATCAAATCAGCTAATTTACTCTGAACTGCCGGGTGTAAATGAATTTCAGGCTGTTCCAATAATACGGTAGAACCTTCAGCAACGTAATAAAGCAACACAATAACTGGTAGTATTTGTGAAACACCAAACCCCACATCAGTTAAGGTGACTTCAGCACTACCATTTTCTTTTTGAACGAATGTTTTAAAGTGATTTGAATTTGGCGCTATTTCTTCAACCCTGAATGAATAAATAAGCCCCAATTCTTTCAACCAAAAGGCGATCATTTCCTGGAAGGTTTTATAACGCGTTCCTTTCGTTAAGTTTCTTTTTTCATTTTTTGTTGTAGCGGCAAGGACTGCATTAATCGTGAGCTCTCCTTGCTGACCCACATCAGACGGGCTTGTTCCTGACCATTGATAACTTCTCTTAGGAAAACTTCTCAATGGCCCCAGGTAATAAATATTATCCATGCATTCTTCAAAAGCACTTTCAAACTGGCTTAAAAAATCAGCGTTTTGATAATAAGTTTTTGCTTGATCTGGAAATAAGTAACACTTTGTCGCTTGAGGTAGCTTCCAGTTTCGCCCCAATGTTCGTAAAAATCTAAATTTACCAGTTTCGTTTAATGCTTCAGCTTTGAGCTCAAATTCATTTGATTTATTTTCTTTTGGACTTATGGAAAAACTTGATGCCGCAAATTTATAGCTCAAATTTTTAACTTCAAGTAACTTATCTTTTAACCCAACTGTAGAAGACAATCCCAAGGTATTTCCTTGAAATAAAACACTTCTGGAGCTTTCTTCAATATTCTGAATTTTTAATTCATCACTTAATTGCCACGAAAGAGTAAAAGATAAATCTCTTCCTTCATCATGTTGAGAGATCACATCATGATAGGTACCTAGATCAGCTAGCTTCTCTTCACTACCGAAATCTAATGCTATGCTTCTATCCGAATTATTTTTTGTCTGCTTTAACATTAGTAACATATGGATTAAGCTACTTTTACCCGAACTATTTGTCCCGAAAATACCAGTAACTCTGCCAAGGTTTAAATCTAACCTCTCCCATACTTTAAAATTTTCTAATATTATTTGTTTTAGCATGCTTTCACCCAAATCATCTTCTATGGAATGGCTAATAATTCTTCTATGCGATCTAAATCACTCCAGGTATGCTGGAAACGCTATATTTTAAGCCAAACAATCAGATCTGACTCCTTTCATCGTCGATAATACTCAGTTCAAAACTGCTGGTGAAAAATAACCCACAGGTTCCAGTATCACTCGTTACCGAACTAACTCACATTACCTACTAATGCACGAATACAGGCATCTGACTGACGCAGAGTATACCTGAATAATACATACAGGCTACAACCATCACTAAAGAGGAAATAACAACAACAGTTTTCCCCTAAACTTAATTCCCGCCTCACAAGATCAATACGCTCTGCATACAGAATAATTCACATCAGCCCCCAACCAATAACCCCTTTAACCATTCAGATTTCAAAACATAAAAAATACACAGATAACAAAAAAATCATCCCGAGAAGGAATTTACTGACTGGATGATGAAGAAAGCCCCCAAACACCCATCATCCATTAACAGGTGTCCAGAAGCGTTTTTCTGTTGTTCAAACAGGGCGGGAATTTATAGATAACAACGACTTAGATATATGTCATTACTTGAATCGTAATACTGTCACCTACCCCCCCGAAACCGTAGTCGCTGAATTCCATTGTTGAACGGCGTGTGGGCCGGAGTATTGCCACAGGTTATCCCAAAAATTCTCTTTAAATTCGTCCACAAAATCACCGTCGATGACGTAGTTGATTTCGGCTAATGGATGGGGGTAGTGATTGTCTGAGCCGACTACCATAAGTTCGTCGTCGATTAGCATTGTCTTCATGTGTTGACCAACCGATTTTGGCATGCCGTCTTGTGCCAGAGCGCCGCCTCCGGTTATCACCCGGTCGGCGTCGGGCCAGTAGTAATGTGACTCGGCAGGTGATGGAATGTCATCGGTAAAATGAATCGGTGCCACAAAGAGTCTGTTCCACAGGTTGACGCGTGCAACATCGTCTACGCCTCTGGCTTTACCGGTTCCGACGGTTGGCCTTGCGTAATACATAATGTAGTCGGCTGCTGTTTGTGGGCCGTTGGCGGCATTGAAGTAAACATCCATTACGCCACTGCCATAAGGCGCGGTGACAACCACATAGACCTTAAGATTTTCCTTTTTATAAAGCGCATTGCCTAAGTCTTTGCAGGTGGCATGGGGTATATGCGTCATGCCGTACATATCCATCGCGACCAAATCCTGATGGGCGATTTTGATGGAGTTTTCGGCGTGACTGATTAAGTATTCTTTCATGTAATCGCTGGCATTCAGGCTGTTAGGAAACTGATAGCCCCATCCACCAGCGCGTCCTACCGTTAAGATTCTGCATGATTTCCATTTATCAGCGGGTGGATTCTGATCAACCTGAATGTTTGGTTGCTGGTGCCTCGCTTCTGGTCGGTTGAGGGCGCTGTCATCTGCGGTCTGCCATTGTCCATTTCTGAGTTCCCATGCGTTTATCCAGGTGGATGTCAGGTTTTTAAATGTTGTGGTGATTTTGTTCCATTTTGATGCTTGATCCCCCAACGATTGGTTGGCGATGCCGAATCCCCATAACCAGGTTGCAAAATTACGGGCGTCAATGGCTGCCGGGCCTCGGACTTCTACCGATACGTCATGCACCGGGGGATATTGTCGATAGTCTGAATCATAGAGATTATGGCCGCCAACAATTGCATGACCGGTATCTGATGCAAAGATTTTAGAGTGATTAAAGATGGGGCCGGTCGATGTTCCATAAAACACGCCATACAGGACGGTCACATTGGGATACGTTGCTAAATCTCTGGCGAGATTTTCCTTAAATGCGGCGTGTACTTCATCACGTCCGGATTGAGGTGGCTTGCCAAACAACATTCTCACAAATAGTGGCTGACCACCTTGATCCTGATGATCTTTGATACCGTTAACGATGGCGTTGTAAAACACGCTGTTACTGTCGGATGGACCTCTCGGTGGGTCCAGGCTGGTAATATCGACCACGTTCGTCGCGGATTTAATGACATCACTCATTGCATCCGCCAGATTATCAACGGAGGTTCGGGTCTGGTTTATCACGCCATCTCTGGTCATGGGAAGCCCCCAGATTTTCGGGGTTTGGTGGAGTTTCGCCCAATTATTAGCACGAACCGGGCTCCATAACTGATCTTCCTCGTTAGGGTGTTTTGTTCGAAGATACTGCTCAAGATTATCAAGGGTCGCCATCGTGGTTTTCTCTCGTTATAAGTTGGAAAAAAAGCATGTTACGAAGGTTTCCACTTGCAACACTCGGGGAAATCTCGTTGCGATGCGGGGCAATTTTCGACAATTCAAAACAAGCAGCTTTTATCCTGCCAATAACGTATTAATGCCTGGCAGCCCCTTCAAAAACTCACACTCGTCTTATCTTCTACTAAACTTCATGCTGGTAATCATTTTGTTTGCGAACCGTGCCTTTATCAGGGGGGGATTTATATGTATTTAGTGCGTCTTATTTATGCGAGCCGTATTTCTGATGAATTCAGGATTAATGATTTAAAAGGGATTGTGAAAACGGCGGTCAGGCGTAATGCGGCGAATGATATTACCGGGTTGCTGTGTTTTAACCGGAATTACTTTTTGCAGTGCATTGAGGGTGAGCGTTCGGTGGTGAATGAGACGTTTAACCTGATTTGTCGGGATTCGCGGCATGAAAAAGTGACGCTGGTGTCGTATGAAGATATCACCGAGCGGGAATTTACTGACTGGGCGATGGAATATGTGCCGGAGTCTAAAGTGTCGATGGCGTTAACGCGAAAGTATTCAGCGGGCAGGATTTTTAAACCGTTTGAGATGTCGGGCGAGAGCTGCCTGATGTTTATCCGGGCTATTCGGGGGGCATCGCAGTGGCCATCGGAGGATGTTGCCGGGGAAGATGCAGATATGCCATCGGATGATCAGTCAACATAACAAGCTGCGCTCCATATCATTGAATTAGCAAAAAATTCCGCCCGCAACAGGTCAACACGCGCTAATCTCGCTTCGGCGGGTCGGGATAAAGCTGTATAACTTTGGCTTTGGTGTTACGCGCCGGTGGTGGCAAATCGGCGGTGTTAAAAGCGTGAATAGCGAGCCGTTTCACCAGGTCAAAACAGGCAACCACAAACAGAATCAGTAGTGAGAAAGCGAGTAGTAAGTAAATGAGTTTTATGGTTTCCATCTTAGTTCATATACCTTTCTAGCGGGTTAGTTCTAAGGAGTTCGCGTAACAGGAAGAGTGCCATACAGCTAGTGAAGAAAAGTTCGCAAGCTGGTATCACTACTTGATATGCGCTGCTGACGATAGTTGTCTTAAAATGAACATGGTCAAAATAAGTTATCAATTGAAAGAAGCTCATTGTCAGATATATAACCATTGTTATTTTTGCAAATGTAGACATCATCAGACCGAACTGAACATGAACGAATAAGATGCTGTAACAAACCATCACATGCAAAAATGCAATTCCTGTAAACCAAAGAAAATTCAATAGATGCAGATCTTCTATCTTCAACACATAGTCCATAACCACCATTAAAGAAGTGTCAGCACAAATAGTGATGATTACCGTCGATAAAATACTGAAATTGACCTTTTTGGACGTAGAGTAGATCAACGTCAAGATAGTTAGTGATGCTAATAACAAATCCAAAATCATTACTGTTTCGGTAACCATCTAATCTTTACCTTATTTATTATAAAGGTGGTGGTGGTAAATGCCCTCCTCCACTACTTCCCAATGGTTCGTTTTCACCTGAAAACTCACTTACTAGAGGTGGTTGTTTTCCTCCTCCAGTCATCAGTGATTCAACCATTCCATCTATCTTCCCTGAACTTAGCGTGACTGTATCGTCCTGTAATTGTTGCTGACTGGCTGTCGGGTTTGTCTGTGCTGACGGTTGCGCCGGGCGCTGTGTCGGCAATTGTTGCATGGGTTCATAGCCGTTAATTTTCATTGGGCGTTTCCTGTATTGTTTAGGCGAACGCTCAGTATATATAACGGGTAATTGAGTCGCGAATTTGATTGATTTATGCATCAACACAGCAATCGACCCTAACAATTAACTTCAGCCATTGTTATTGCGATGGGAACATTAGCGAAGTTTTCCTAAAACAGCAATAGAAAAAATCGTTGTATTTCAGGGAGTTGGTTTGATTTTAGAACCGGAAATTTGAGGTGTTTTACGGGCTTGTGTTCCCAACCTGCACAGCCTGTGGCGTGTAGAGCTGGCAGGTTTAGATTGTGGAAATGCGTGGTGTTTATTTGGAAACGTAATTATTTTGAAAATTTTTTGAATGGATTGTTGAGGCAAGTGGCTCAAACAACAAACTTGAGCCAAAGATAGTGCTTTTGCCCCAACTGGCGAACTCACCCTTCCAGTGGTTCTCCCTTCTCATTAATAATCTCCATCATGATCGCCAAACCATCAACCATAAACTCAGGCGGCCAGACAGATTTTAAATAGTTTGATGCAGCTTCCATCGCGATGGCGTTAAATGCGCGATCATTACTGTGTTGAACACTCAGGCAGTTAAGCGATTTAAGGGTGCTGAGCGTGTCGAACAGGCCAATAAGGTGTGTTTTAAGATCGGCGGGATTACCTGAGGCTTTGCCTTCGCGTTGTTGTACAACAGAGAAATTATCACGGCTGAGTAAATGAGATTCGGTGACGTCTACGCCGAGATAACGCAGCCCTCGGGCGATTTCCTGTAGGGTGCCAATAGATGGATTAGTGGAGGATTTAACATCTGACAGCGTGACGTAGCTTTTTAGCATGCGGCTGGAAATTCGGGCTTTTTCTATTGCAGAGGCTTCTATAGCGCGGTGAAGGCGTAATTGTGGAATGTTGTGCTCTTCCAGCAGACGGCGCAGATTATGTGCCAGTACAAATCGTAAGGCGTCATCATGAAAGTTTGTGGTGTCTTTGCTCACTTCGGGATCAAAGTCGGTTTTTATTTTGGCTCTAGGGCTCATGGGCTGGCTCCATTAAACAAGCAGAGGGGTCAACTGCTCGCCTGTAACTGACAACGATTTCTGATATTCCAGATAAGGGATGACTACAGCAACAGGTTCATCATGAGCCTGTTGCCTCTATCCAGCTGGCTTTGACAATTTCTAAGATATGCGACCGGAAAATCAGGTGTTTTAGTTCCCTATTTAAGGCCCCGGCTTATTCTAGACCATTTCGGGAACATGTAAAGCGTTAATATTTACAGAAAATATGTAACATTTGGATTTTAAAGGGGGAATTATGAGTCTTCAACTGTAAACGAACAAGGGGTATTCTGCATGAAATAGTAATTTATTTCACATAACGTCATCATAGCGGTTACATATGACGTTTTTCAGGGAACTGAGTATTAGCAGGGTTCAGATTATATCACCCATTATCCATATACTTTTCAGAAACGAAATGACCGATATTCACAAATACGTAGCTATCACGACCAAATGTAAATTTTTAGTGTTGTGAATTCGGCCAGAGAATGCTGCTGATTGCTGGAATGTTGTCACAAAATCAGCAAATTTCTGTCCATAAATATGAGTATCTGACACGCTTCTCCGGATGTATGTCGAGTCGCTTTGCGTATCATTGACTATACTCAACATTAAGTATCAATTGCAGGGTGTTTTGGCATAAAATTCGCATTTGTGAATATCAGTGTCAAATAATCTGGTCAGTTGTTCTGAGATTTCACCTTAGACACAGTCGTTTTAAATTTTTTGTCATTCAGATCTGTCTCTATTTTTTCAAGTAACTGGTCTTTGTCCCAGGTCAATAGATGGCTAACAATTTGAAGGTGGTAATGAGGTATTCAAGTCATCAACGAAGCAAGGGCTTCACGCTTATTGAGCTGATCATCGTGATCATTGTGCTCGGCATTATTGCGGTGACAGCAAGCGCGAAATACAACGACATGTCAGAAGAAGCGCATATCGCTGCAGTTCAGGGTATCGCGACCGCCTTTAAGAGTGGCGTGGATTTAACTCGCACTAAATTTCTGCTTGGCGGTTACAGTACCAGGGTTCAAAACTTGCCTGGATATGGCGACGGAAACGTAGATACCAATAATATCGGCTATCCCATTGGAATTGATAAAGGCAGCCTGAACGAAAATGTTGGCCGAGGTAACGCAGGCTGTGTGGGGATCTGGAATGGCATTATGGTCGCTGCACCCGGTGTGTCACATAATAACGACAACGAGAGTTTTCGTTCATATCGTCATGATTCCAACAGAATGTGCAGCTATGTCTATCGCGACGCCGGAGATACTGCCGGGCGGAATAATGCACAAATCGTGATTCGTTATGATTCTCGGGATGGTAGCGTTCAAGTTTGTGGTCGTAGCGATTTACTGGATGATTGTTAAGCCGCTTTCGAAATCCTGCCTTTGTGAATCAGTGCTTTCTTTGTACAACTTATTTGAGCGTAATAGTTTGCGCTCAAACCAGCCCCATCATCAACCATCTAACCTGCCAACCTTCATAAACAATATCATTCCATAATAAGGTGTTACGGCGCTTATCTAGTGTTGTTTTTTTCAATCTGCAATCAATTTAAAATTTGACTGTTTTTTACACGAATCGCTGGGTGAGGTCTGTGGGTTTTCAGAAAATTATCCGATGTAACTTAAACTGAATTGTTGAAGCTCGCTTGTAATAACCGAGCGTTGATATTGGTACTTAATTATGAACTTTTTTTGACATTAATATGGGTACTTTTTCGACATCAATACGAAGTTATTTTTTGGGTACGATAATTTGTTGTTATTTAAGGGAAATTCAAATCCGCTGTGAACATATAATAAAAATTAACTATTAATTAGCTACTTATGGATAAAGTATAAGTATTGGGTATTTATGATTTTTCATCATCTTCCTGTATCTAGTTCGGCTAAGTCTGAGATGAATGTAATTATTCAGTAATTTTTCAATAGCCAGGCTTGGTCTGGGAGATTACGACGCTCGGTTTGAAGTGTGAACTTTACAGAGACCGTAAGCTCTCGCATTAGATTAAAACAATTAGGGTGAATAAATTATTTCACCGAACTTAGGAAGAAGTTGTGAAAAAAAAGCTATTATCGACTTTAGTAGTACTTAATTTATCAGTAGCTCCTCTACCCGTATTTGCTGAAGAAGAAGCATTAGATTTTAGTGAAGAATTGCTAAAAAGCGCAAAAAGTGCGGTGTTAGGACAGTTTGAATCATTATTAGTTGATGCGATTTTTGGCTCTGCTGGTCCTCAATACGTTAATTTGAGCGAAGAGAGCTTACAACAAATTCAAGATCGTGTGCGCGAAGAACTTGTTAAAACAGCCGAATTTGAATATTTAGCCGAGTTTCAATCATTAGAAAGCTCATTGGCGCACTTTAGTGACACTGCTGCTGCTGGTAATCCTGATGTTTATCTACTGTCTGGATTAGTGATTAAAGCCAACGATGTGATGAGTCATCACGCATTCAATAAAAACTTCAACGATGATTATTACTACATGGCCGACAGCTACGCATTAGCTGCTGCTGTATCAATGTCAATTTACACAGAGCGTTATTTACGTGGCTCAATCAGTTTATCGTCAGTTGCTTCTAAAGGTGACGAGTATGCAAACAAATTAGAAGCGATGGTAACGGCGAAAAAAGCGGCTGACTGGCCGCTGACTGACAGATGTCAGGTATCCTCTTCTCCTTACGAGCAATATGTTGAGATAACCTGCCGTTTAACTGACCCTCATGGTAATGTTTTTGATGTATTTACCTACGATGCACAAGACTATGATGACAGGGACAGATGGGACCAAATCGTGGCTGACACCAAAGCGTCTTATTACCAGGAACATATCGGTGACTTAGAAGATGCTGTAACAGAGTTACGCAATTTCTAAACACGGCTTGAGCCTTCTATAAATGCCAGTTGCATCGTGTGCACTGGCATTTTTTTAGCGCTAACGTTCAGACTATCAACAGTGTGCGACTGCTATTGCACCCTGTCCCTTATCAGATTCTTCAATATTTGATAGCCATCAGCTTTCATTTCTTCATGATTTCTATCGAGAATAATGTCTCTTGACCAGGTAAGAGATGACATCAGACTATCGGCAATCTGGCGATAGTTTCTGACTTCTGTTATCGCCGATTCATCCTGGGTTCCTGCCAGTAATTGTTCTAATTCGTCGGCTTTGTCTCGCCATATTTTCGCATAACGGGCGCAATCCAGCGCACTCGACAGGTTAACATCTCCAAGCACCACGGGGATTACGCGCTTTCTGAAAACGGATTCAATGTTGAGACCCGTTCGTTGGATGTAGGAGAGTTCTTTCATGCAGTTTTCAGACGCCAGGGATTTGGCACTGTAGATCACAATGACAAGCGCACCTGCGCCAATTTCCCGTTGAAAATGTTCGATACTGTCGTCGGTATTCAGGGTTTCGCGATCGCGGATCAACGTAAAATCTTGTTCCAGTGCGTGGTAGATGTCGTCGCATACTTGTTGATGGTGGTCGTCTTCTTTGCCCCAGGCATATGAAAAATAGATAGTCGGTTTTGTCATGGTTGTTCTTTTTGCTGAAGGGGTTATTTGTTCAAACGGTTCTGATGATTGAAGCAGGTTGAAATCCCATTCATCGGGTTCGCCCACCAGCCAGGTCTCACCTGGCTTTTTACCGGTCATGGTGGTGTATTTGATGGATTCAACCAGGTGTTCTGCAATGTCCGCCGCCGAAGATCCAGCGACTTTAATGTCGATGATTCCCGGTTGACCAAATTGTTCGCGTTCGTCGTCTGTGGTTGCTCGTAACTGGCAATCAACCTGAATCAGGCAGTCTGATTCTGCCAACCAGGACGCGCAACCATAACGCCAGAAGACCGCGTGTTGGCCGAGTCGTTCACCGAGCGTTGCCAGTACACCGCGCATCGTGGCGTCGTGCAGGAATGGATAATCGAGTTGAACGTGTGCGTCAGGCTGTTGGCCTCGCCAAATCATGGCGATGTCGTTTGTGCGGGCTGCTTTGTCGGGCAAACAATCTGGCGCGATAAAATAAGACAAATCGTCGTCGGTGTTCACCGCAAAGCAGATATCACACTGACGCATCATCGACATAAATTCGTGCTGTTCGTGCAGGTTGTATTGGTCTTGCCAGAGCCAGGCATTAAGTTGTGACAGGGTAAATTTGCCGTGGTTATCAATAAGCGGTTTCAGTGTTGATTGCCGATCATGCAGCGAATACACGGCTTGAAGCGCCCAGGACTGGTCGAGTACCAGATCACCTTTAAACAAATCGCCGTGGAAAAACACCTTACCGGCATTGGCCATATAGCGCAGTAAACTCATCGGCGCAGCCACCTGATGAGCTTTACAAATTGCTTCATATTCCTGATATGGCAGGCGTTTCTGGCCGTTTTGTCGAGCAGCGTCTACATCATCAATCACTTGTTGCCAACTGGCAGGAAATCGCATTGTGCCGTTGCGTTGTAACTGGAGTTTAACGGCTTGTTTTAATGCTGGCATTAGCATGGACAGACCGTCTTCTGTGACGGCACTGATGTCCAGTGTGCGGATTTGGTTGTGTTGGAATGCAGCAGGGATCGGTGGTACAGCGCGTTGTTCCGGTGAGTCCACCTGGCTTTGCAGAATCAGGATGTTGGCGTCTTTACCAGCCAGAGAGTGAATATAAGAGAGCCAGTAACTCAGGGGTTTGTGTTGAATCCGAATGCCATCTTCCACAGTAACCGTGTTTTGCTCGTAATCCGGATGCCACAGCAGACAATAAACAGCGCGTTTGTCAGCAAACAGGCTGTGCGTGCCGAGGTAAATGTCTTGTCCACCAAAATCCCAGCAAGCGAGTTGTACGGTTTTATCATCCAGTTGCAGCGGTACTTGCTCAATAGCGATGCCGTGCGTGCTGGGCACACATTCATCAAACGACTGACCGTTCAGACGGCGTAATAACTGGGTTTTACCGATGCGACCGTTGCCGAGGATCATGAGCTTTATTTCGTTGTGTTGGATTTCTCCTTGTTCAACGGCGTGATAAAAATCTCGAATGGGTCGGAAACTGCCGTCATAGCGAATCAGTTCTGGCGGAATGCCTTGCAGGTTAACATCGCGAATATCCAGGGTTCTGAACGGCACAGGCTTGGTTGCCAGGTAGCGAATCATCGGCCAGTCGATGACGAAATCTTTGGCTTGTCGATCCGTCCATTTCAATTTTAAGCGTTCGATTTCTGGCATCTGATACAGAAAATCGAGGGAAAATTGTTCGTGATTCAGCGAAAGATCAAGTTCCTGGAGCTGGGTAAGCGTCGAAAAATCAATGTGTTGATTGAGCTCTTTAATCAATAACACGGTCAGAGAACGGAGCGTTGTCAGCTCACTAATAACGTCATAACCACAGGTAACATCGCAAAACAGGTTAAAACTGAGCGATTGTAAATCCGGGAGTTGACGTAACCAGCTAAGATCCCCCAGAACACTACGCTGAAAGTCAAGAAAACGCAGTGTCTGACACTGCGCCAGCGGCGAATAATCCACCTGGTAAGAAATCGCGTCAATGGTCATGCTTTCCAGATTAGGAATTGTTGCGACCGCATCAAGCGAGCAGATTTTTTTCATGTGGCCGAGATATAACTCTTTCAGGGCGGGCAAGGTTGCCAGCACATCCAGCGATTCAATTTCGCTACAGCCTTGTAAAATCAGCATTTCAAGTGACGTGGCGTATTCCAGCCCAGCCAACGATTCAGGCCCAACCGGTGCCTCACAAGGCGACTGCATGATTTGCAATACGGTGAGTTGTGGGGCCAGAACACGGAAATTATCGGGAAAATGGGTGAAGTGAATGTTATCGAGGAAAAGACTGGTCGCGCCGTCGTCAATTGCTTGTTGAATGATTTGCTCAATGTTTTTCATGCCTGACAATTCCGTCTGTTGGGAGTTACTCACGTTATCTCCTGCTTATTGACTCATTAAATTAACCACAGGGTGATGGAAAAGGTAAACGTGATAACGCTAACAAAATAAAACCACTGACGTTGTTCGATAAAGACGACGAGCCAGGCGTCGCGGCCGCGAACTTTGGCGGCTTCACCAAATAATACCGGCCAGTTTAATGGATGGAGCATACCGGCAATACCCGGGCGGTCGCTCAGCAGGGTATTTAATTGCTTATGTTGTAATACTGAGTAGTTTTTTAAATTTTGCCTGAACTGGCCAAGATAAAGGAACCAGAAGGCATATAAGGCACACATACTCAAAAACTTCAGAATGATCATGTACTCAGTGAATCAAACAAGGGGTAAAACATAGTGCGATGGTACTACTTACTGCATAAAAATGGAAAATGAAGTTGGATCGTCATTGGACAACTGATGGAGTTTTTCAGTCAGATCAGACGAGAGCCAGCGACTGTTTGCTTCAATAAAAGTTGCCACCGATGCGGGTTTGCCCTGCTCTACCGCATTATTAAAGTGTTGCCATAGCGAGAATAATGACAAACCACTGTCTGACGGGATATCACGAGCTATTTTCTCGGCCAGCAGCAAACCACAGTCATAAAACATCCGGTGATTGTGTTGGGTTGCCTGCGTAAAACTGCGGGTTCCGGCGGCTTGCCCGGTTGAAATGTGTTTGAAGCAGCTTGTGGTGGCTTGCTGTAATTTGTGTCTGAACAGGCGGTCATCTCCGGAAAAATGGCTGACCGCCTGGCCTGCAAAATAGTCTGCCGTGCCTTCGTGTAACCAGGCTTGTGCCGGGTTGCTGATGTCTACCGCTTTGCCTTGATAAATATGAGCGGCTTCGTGGGCAAAAAACCAGAAGGTATTATCGTCGTCCAGTTTTTCAATGGCTTGTTGACCGTACCAGTGCATAAAGACCTGCCCCGGTAAAGTGCCGCCCTGATGTCCGTATCGACCATCGCTGGTTGTACTGTAAGAGGCAAATAACATTGGTTTTTGCGGCACAGCGCCGAGTTGTTTTGCAAAGAATGTAAGGGTTTTGGGGAGTTTATCAGCGAGCTGGACTTTCAGTGTTTCCGGTAATTTTTCATCAATGACGGCCACCATATCAGCCAGCAGTGTCGGTGCGGCATGTCCAACATATACCTTGCTGCCGCTGTCCTGTCCTCGCCAGGTTGCTGTGCCTTTATACGCCTGACCTTTCACCAGGATAGTGTCATTTTCGGGCGCGTTGACGGTTATTTCCCAGTCATTCATGTCGTTATCGCAGGTTTGTTCACAGGCAAAGAATCGACCAGAATGAAACAACATGCCGCCGTCTGAAAAGGGTGAAAACGGTGCGTAGTCTTTAGGTAAAGAAGTGTAATTGGCCGTAAGTCTGAACGTCACTGAGGTAAATTCATTACCATCACGGCGTTTAATCGCGCCGCCATGATCAATCCATTCCATCCCTTCCGTTAACGGTGTCCAGCGAGAGATACGGGAGTCATTGGGATTGCGTTTAAACACGAGTCGCGTCACCGGGCGACTCATGTGCCAGGTCGCAAGCCATTCAAACTGAATGTTACCCCGGGTCGCCGTAGAACCGGATGTCAGTGCTGTCGCCGTTGCTGTTTGACTCGTTGGCGAGGTTGCACTGTTCGACAATGCTGTGCTCGTGGACAATGTTGTGCTCGTGGACAATGTTGTACCCGGCGCTAACAGGGAGGTATTCAACGCGGTTACGGGTTGTTTGGTTATAGTGACGCTCAATTCAGGCCGTATGGCTTTATTATCACTACACGCTGTCAATAACAGAACAAGCAGGAAAAACGGAAAGAGATGGGTGGATAAATGACATTTTTTCATTGCTCTGTTGCTTCTATATGGTTGATATACTGCTGATTTTAGCCAGTGTTATTGAACAGGTTTTATGGCAGCCTGACAATAAAATTAAATTCTTAGTTGCTAAAAAGGCAATTCACAAATAGAATTCTGGCCGTCTAAACGTCTCAGGTATATCTATGTATTTAAAACCACTCAATCGTGGCAAGTTGGCCTTATTGCCTTTGTTGCTGTTTTTATTGTTATTTCTTGGCGCTGGCTTTTATTATCAGTCTCAGGGTGTCGAATTTGCGTTTTATCAATTGCCTGCACCTGTGGCTGTTTTACCCGCTATCGTGCTGGCAATCTGGCTGTCCAGAGAATCCCTGAATCAAACCCTTGAACACTTTATTAAGGGCGCTGGTCACAATAACATCATTACGATGTGTTTGATCTATTTATTAGCAGGAGCCTTTTCATCTGTTGGTAAAGCAACCGGTGGTGTTGATGCGACTGTTGCCCTCGGCTTAAGCGTCATTCCAGAGCAATTGATTCTGCCGGGTCTGTTTGTCATTGCGGCATTTATTGCAACGGCGATGGGAACATCCATGGGCACGCTGGCAGCCATTGCGCCCATTGGTCTCGGCGTCGCAGAAGCAACCGAGATGTCCGGGCCTTTGGTTGCAGGTGCGTTAGTCAGTGGCGCGATGTTTGGCGATAATCTTTCCATCATTTCAGATACCACCATCGCCGCAACCCGAACACAGGGCTGTGAAATGAAAGATAAATTCCGTGAGAATATCAAGCTGGCACTTCCGGCAGCGGTCATTGTATTAGCGATTCTGGCCGTTCAGGGCGATGCATCCACACTTGCGGAAGAGCAATCGTTCAATTACTGGCTGGTCCTTCCTTATCTGTTTATCCTGGTGTTAGCCGTGATTGGCGTGAATGTATTTGTGGTGTTGTTATCCGGCGTACTGTTGAGCTTATTACTGGGCAGCATCGTAGGAGGCTATGACATCGCAAACGCGGGTAAAGATATTTATAACGGCTTTACGCAGATGCAGGAGGTTTTCCTGCTGTCGATGTTGCTGGGCGGCTTGTCGGAAATCATGCGTCGTGAAGGTGGGCTGGATTATCTGGTGTCTCATATCAGCCGGGCCATTGGTCGCTGGAGTACCAATAAAACCCTGGGACATACGCTGGGTATTGCGGGATTAACGGGCGTTACTAACGCCTGTATCGCGAATAATACGGTGTCCATCATCGTTGCAGGTGAAACAGTGAAAGAGTTGGCACAGCAAGGCCAGATCTCTCCCAAACGCGCAGCGAGTCTGCTGGATATCTTCGCCTGTGTTATTCAGGGTTTGCTGCCCTACGGCGCACAGTTATTGCTACTGGGTGCGACATTTACCTTGTCGCCTGTCGATATCATGCCTTACGTGTTTTATTGCTATGTGCTGGCTGCCGTCACATTACTAAGCTTTGCATGGCTGTCATTTAGCCAGCGTTCAGCCGTACAACAACCCTAACCAACTGCCGCCGGATGGGTCATGCTCATCCGGTAAATCCTTTCTGGTTTTTTGCTGCCTTATTCCCTTCTTTTTCATTTTAATTGAATAACATAAACATCTTTCGTCCAGTTAATGATATAACCTGAGTCTGTTGTAAAAAAGACGCTCTAACGTCTGATAAGGAGATAAGAATGAAATACGTTTGTTTACTTCGCGCCGTGAATGTTAGTGGAAAACGAAAAATCGTCATGAAAGAGTTTTGCAAACAGCTATCCGACCAGGGGCTTGAACAGGTTAGTTATTACTTGCAAAGTGGCAATATTCTGTTTCACTCAGACTCAGATAAGCAAACCATTCTTGATGTGATTGACCAGGTTATTAAGCAACACTGGCAATTAGATGATGTTGAACTGTTTTTGTATGACCAGATAAGCATGAAAGCGGCTTATGAACAGATGCCGGATAGCTTTTTAACGTACAGCCCGGACGCCTTGCACTTCACCTTCCTGCATACAACACCTGATACTGAAAACTTTCAGGCCGTGTCAGCCACTCAATCAGCATTCGACCCTGATCTGTTCGCCCTGAGTGAAAAACTGGTTTATATCCATTGTCCCAATGGTTATGGCCGAACTCGTATCAACAATGGTTATTTCGAGAAAAAACTCAACGTAAAAGCAACCACTCGTAATCATAAAACAATGATTGCATTACTGGAGCGGCTTGAAGCAATGTAAGCCGTTATCAGACATCCTGCCCTGAACACCTATCATCAAAAAAAGTATGGCTGATAGCGATCCGTTTACTTTCTGCTTGTCGGCTATTACATGGAAGTGTTTTATCTAAGTGATCATTCCGTGCATTTAACAAGCTAAATTGTAACCAATTTAGCTTCATTTCGATTTCCTGTTGATTGCTGAAAAACTTCAACAAATTTTTTTCTTGCTGGAAATCACAATACTATTAACAACTTACAAGCAATCCTTTAGCAAACGACCGAGCATCACAGGTTGACCTGTATACTATTAGGTAATAACCTACTTATCGTATTGATATGTGGACACTTTTATTCCGATTTTCGAACACCATGTAGTTTTTGTTAATTGGCCTGATTCGCAGCTGGATTTACAATGTTAACTTTCTGTTCACATTTGAGGTGAGTATGAAAGTTGACATCGGAGCGAGTAGTTACACGCAACAAATCACGCAGTTTCAAAAACCAGAAAACAATGAACAGGTTACACAATCAAACACGCTGGCTGAGGATATTGTCAGTATTTCGTTAACGTCGGAGAGTACAGGAACAGTTTCCACACAAGGACATGGTGGTTCTGTACCACCCACTCAGCCACCACCGACACCAGGATAATCAAGTTTAATCAGTTCAGCGCAGGCACTATGCAGGAATTTTTATCAATAGTTGAAAAAGTCACACTTACATCTTTTTTGATTTTTTCATTAGGCTATGCGCTGAGCGGTAAACGAAATTTCAGCTTGATCATCACGCTGGTCATTGTGTTTATTTCTGAAGCAGCCATTCTTTTCATCGAGCCAGGTATCTGGCTCATTAAAGATCACTCGTTACTTCGTTTCGCATGGTATGCCAGTTTTATCATGACCGAAATGTTTGTCGTATTCAGTATTGTTAAGCTTCACAATTTGTATAATTTGGCGTTTTCTTTTCCAGCCAGGCACACAACTTATGCTTACCTGGCGACCAGCGCCTACCAGTTATTGACATACATAACACAGGAAACAGGTATTACCTCATTTTTCCTGGATATACACGGTTTTGTTGTTCCCTCTATATTTGTTGCGGTTAATGGAGTATTAATAGTGTCAATTATCCTGGAAATTTTTGGCAAAACTGCCGTCTTACCGCCGACAACGGCCACAAGCAAAGAGCGAGATATCAAGTGACGTTTAAAATCATGCTATACATGCTGATTTGTCTGTTTGTTTTGATTCCATGCTGGTTAACCATGCTCAGGTTTGCCCGGCGCTCTATCCTGTTAAATACCACACAGGAAGCAAAAACTCAGCAACAAGCGTCTAAACGTTCTGACCAACCATCATCAGGCCATCCTACCTCGCCATCACTTCATACCTCATCCATTCCGAAAAATGTTGTGTCTTTATATCCGAGTAACGGAAAAGTCAAAAACCAACCGCCAAAAGTGCCTTAGATTCTCACTTTGTTCGCTGCCAAAACGAACAAAGCCAGGTAAAACCTGGCTTTGAAAGATAATTGTTTTATTGGCTTGTGCGACGTGCTTAAACAGACTCTGTTGAATCGCTGTTGCGCACCAGATAGTGAATCAGAATCAGGTTACAGATAAACCAGATATCTTTAATCACAAACTGACCGGTTGAAGACAGAATAGACTCCGCGCTTAATGCCCCCGGGGTGGTAAACAGGAAGGTTTGTGTCATGAAGAAAACAGCGCCACAACCCAGACTGGCGATGAATACCAGTTTTAGCTGACGTAAATAGATAGCAACACCCAGTAACGCAGCAAAGAACAAGTCATACACACCAATCACATTTGATGCTCCCTGCACAGAGAACACATCATACATCCAGGACATGAACGGCGAGGTTTTTACCAGCACTTCAATACCTTTAGCTTCCAGCTCAAGGAACTTCATACCGCCGATCCAGAACAACACCATAGCGACCGGAATGTAGTTCAACCATAAATGCGTGCGATTGCTGAACATTTCACGGCCATAAAGGTAAGCGACAAGCGGTAATAGTGCAAAATACTTAATTATTCCCTGACCTGAACCGATGACTGGAAAACCACCATGCGCTTCAATCCAGCGAGTTGTGCTTAATAACGTCAGCAACACGATAATGGCGATTGCAGAAACACCATACATTGCCAGATGATTGGTGCGTGATGTGAAGAGTGTTGATGCCACCACACCACCAAATAATGTTAATGACAAACCATAGAACAGCGCACCGGAATTCGCGGTAACAACTTCATTTAGCTGGTAAAAATTTAACAATGCTTGTGCGTATCTGTCATTAGCGCCTAACATCATTGAGACGCCAAACAGTAGTAAACTAAACGCTAACAACCCGGTAGACAGTCGAATAATTTGATTGTGTTGCATGAACCTTTAACTCAAAAGTGGATTTGAGAAAAAGGACCGAGACCGTCAGAAAATATTTCAGCGAGGCATAAATAATTTAATATTTATGAATTTTGGCAAGCGTCTGAACCCGCACCATTAAGGCGAGACAGGCAAGAAACTGGAAAACGGTATTCGCCCTTTTTATCACATCTCAGGACGAATACCGGGTTATCGTTTAATTTTACAATGTTAAGATTTGATAATCGATGGAACACACTCCTTGTGCTTACCTTCTCTGTATCCTTAAGAAATCAGTGAATTACTTCTCTCCCAGCACTTCAAACCGGTCCAGAATTAACCGCGCTTCGCCGTCCTCGTCAATGACCCAATGTTCATGATGAACAACACCATATGCTTTATTCATGGTCCAGTTAGCGGTCAGGATAAATCCTTCATCGTCAGCTTTCGTCCATTCAACATCGGTGTATTCCACATCCGAAAAACCTTGATCAATAATGCCCTGCCAGAATGCCTGAATCGCTTCTCTTCCTTTAAACACACCGAATGGTTTTGCTTCCATGACGGCTTCTTCCTTGTATTGCTTTGCACAACCGGCTGCATTTTTGAGGTTAAAGGCGACCTGCCATTGGCTAATGCTGCGTTTGCATTGCTCCAATATTTCTACATTTGACATAACAATTACTCTTTTCTCAACAGGCCTCAAAGTGTAGAGCGTCAATTGACATAGAAAAACAAACAAAAGAGAATTCATTGTTCGATAAAACTGGATAATCATTATGAAGCAACTGCGTTACATGGCCGTGTTCGCCCATATCGTTGAATCAGGTTCTATTACTGGCGCGGCAGAAAGCCTGGGACTGTCAAAATCAGTGGTCAGTCAACAGCTAAAAAGACTGGAACAGGAACTGGGTGTAACCTTGCTGAAACGAACCACACGGCAGCAGTCACTTACCAGCGCAGGGGAATCCTTTTATCACCACTGCAAATCGTTAAATGAACTGGCCAATACCGCCTGGGATGAAGCCCTGATCCAACAGGACATTCCTCAGGGTCCATTACGTATCACCGCACCTCACGCCTTGATGAGTACACTGGTCGCTCCGGCCATTGCCCGGGTCATTCAGCAATACCCCCTGTTAAAGCCAGAACTGATCACCAGCGACCAACACCTTGATCTGACACAGCACCAGATTGATATCGCTATTCGCGTTGGACAAACGCCGGACTGCCGCCATAAACAACGTCGTATCGGCGCGTTTCGAGACCGCTTGTGTGGGCATCAGTCACTGGTACATTCAGGTATTGACGAAACAACACCTTACATCGCCAATCACTGGCAAGGAAAAAACATTTCACATGTGTTGCAGCACAAACACACACAGGACGTCCGACGATTTGCCAGCACAGCAACGATATTGAGCGATTCCTTTCACACCTGCTTGTCGCTTATTCAGGCTGGCGCGGGTATCGGCCTGATCCCCGACTTTATTCACGACCAGCAAGGTGACACGATAGTGGATGTCTTCCCCAGCGATCAGTTCAACGTCAATACGGTGTATGCGCTGCATCCTTTCAATCAACCGCCAAAAGCCGTTAAGCGCGTGATCGAGGCGATGTTTTCTTAAATGACAGCCAGAGCGGTGTTAATCATCGAACACCACCGTGCTTTGTCGTTCGCGGTTAACCACCAGCTTAGTTACATCGGGCCTTGAATAGTGACCTGCGGCATCGAAATTCTGTCGCTCTTCTAACACTCGCTGGTGATCGATCGTCGCTGTAAAAATACCTTCTTCGTTAAGTTGCGGTTCAATAATCCATTCTCCATCCGGCCCGGCCAGACAACTGGCTCCATTGGCCAAGAATGGACGGTCTACATTCGCCAGGATATCGTCTAGATAGGGTGTGTCAGCCGGGAAATCATCCGGACGCATCAACCCACTCACTGACATCACAAAACTTCGTCCTTCTTTCGCGATAAACCGGGTGATATCGGTCGTGTTGTGATCGCCACCAGGCCAGATAGCGACATGTAAATCTTCTCCCTGTCCGTACAAGGCCGCACGCGGTAACGGCATCCAGTTTTCCCAGCAATTCAGACCACCCACTGTAAAGTTTTTAAGTGGATGAACCCGTAAACCGTGACCATCACCCGGCGACCAGGTGAGCCGTTCTTCATATGTTGGCATCAGTTTGCGATGAACAGAACCAATGACGCCCGCCGCATCAATATAAACCATCGAACAATACAAACTATGACCACCCCGGTTTGAGGCTTTTTCAATCACACCAAGATACAAAGCCACCTGGTATTGTTTAGCCGCCTGACAAATGCTGTCCAGATCACCCGCTTCGATATTAATCGCGTTTTGAATGTAATGAGCGTGCAGTTGTTTTTGATCAGTGGCGTTAAATCGCGCACCGTTCGTCAACTCAATCCAGAATGGATAGCCCGGCAAAATACCTTCTCCAAATGCAATTAATTCGCACCCTTTCTGGCTTGCATCAGCAATAGTTTGAATGATTTTTTCAATGGTGAGCGCCTGGTTTAGCCAGACGGGTGCAATCTGGGCCAGACCAACCGTCAATGTGTTCTGATTCATACAGATACCTGTCATTATTTACTGAGCATTCTTGATAACAAACCCGTTGAAACCGGTATATCAAAACGCGACAAACCGTTCTCATTTAAGGTCAGACAGGTAAACTTACGTAAAGAACAAACGTCACTGATGCCCTTGATTAAACAATGCGTTAAAATCACGCATCTTTGTTGTGTCTGGTCACTGGAATTTAGTATGCCAATCCCTGTTTCACTCTCCGAACAAGCCCACTATCTGAGACAACACTTTAGGCTGGGTAAAGGAGGCAAGCTGTTTCAAGCAAATGACCGACACATCCTCAAGCAAATTTTTCTGGCTGATGCCATTACCCAGCGGCAAATTTGCGAAGCCACCCGCATTCCACAACAAACCGCATCCCGCCTGATAAACGGCCTGATTGATGAACAAATCATTGTCCAAACTGAACGCCCCTCTGACGGAAGCCGAGGACAACCCGGGTATTACCTCAATCTCAACCCGGAATGGGCGATGAGCTTTGGTATTTCTATCCGCGCTGATTCCGTCACGGTGATCCTGATGAACCTCACCGGACAAAACCTCGCCAACCTGACGCAACCAATTTCTCACGGTAGCGTGGCCAATGTACTCACCGCCATCAAGCAAATGATTGCAGACATCATCAACAGTCAGGCTATTGATGAACAACGAATTCTCGGCGCAGGCATCGGTATTTCAGGCTATTTTCAGGCGCTGGATGGACAGATGAACACGATGCAAAGCGAATGGGATTCCATTGATATCCGGGCATTAATGGCTGACGAACTGCAATTACCCGTCTGGGTAGAAAACGACGGCACCGCTGCCGCAGCCGGGGAAGGTTTGGCGGGTATTGGGCTGGAGTATCGCAACTTCGTGTATCTCTATCTTGGTGCAGGTTTTGGCGGCGGCGTTATTGTCGATGGTGAGATTCATCACGGCGCTCATGGTAACGCGGGTGAACTGGCAGAAATCTTACCCCCCAAAATTTACCTGCATCCTAATCTCGAATTGCTGCGACAAATTCTGATCAGGCGAGATGTTTCCGTCCATTCCGTCAGTGACGTCATCGCTCAGTACGACGATAGCTGGCCAGGCATTGAAGAATGGATTGAACGCGTCAAAGATTCTCTCAGCCTGGTCGCATCCTGCTGCTCTGCGATTCTCGACACCGAAGCCGTGGTTATCGGTGGTCCAATCCCAAAACCATTAGCAATGCGCCTGTTAGAACATGTTGAAATTCATGTTCAACACCGCCGCTCTCGCCCTCGCCCACAACCTGATATTGTTGTAGCGAAAGCCCCGGGAGATTCCGTTGCGATTGGTGCTGCAACATTACCCTTCAGGGCGTGTTTGTTTTGAACAACTTTAAATTACAATAAAAAGATGGAGGTTATTTTCAAATAATCATTGATGATAACCTCTGTTCACCGCCTCCTTCCCTTCGAGAATAACCAACTTAATCTATTGATTTATAAATCTTTATTCCATTATTTTGCCTGCTCCCTGTGTATGCAATAACAACATCAAAAATTTAAATCACTAACAAAGCTCTTTTATCTTGCATATAGGTTTTAACCGATATAGCATTAAACCTATATTGATTAAGGAGCGATCATGTGGATCATACAGACAACAGATATTTTTGATGATTGGTTCAATTCATTGGATGATACTGACAGAGCTAACATTCTAGCTTCATTATTGGTTCTCCAAGAAAAAGGACCAATGCTACCCAGGCCATACGCTGACACAGTAAATGGCTCTTCTTTTAACAACATGAAAGAATTACGGGTGCAAAGCAAAGGCAAGCCTCTCAGAACGTTCTTCGCATTTGATCCTGAACGTAAAGGAATTCTTCTCTGTGCAGGTAACAAAGCAGGAAATGAGAAACGATTTTACGAAATAATGATTCCGATTGCAGACCGCGAATTTGGATTGCATCTGAACAAATTGAAGAAGGAGTGAACGTTATGGCAAGAACACTTGACCAAATGTTGGCAACTGAAAAACCTGAAGTAGTTAAAAAAGCGAAGAAAGCAGCTGCCGAGATGCTGTTAGACATCCACCTGGCTGAACTTCGTGAGCGTATGAATCTTACTCAGGCTGATATTGCAGCTTCTTTAGGAGTTAAACAGCCAACCGTCTCAGAAATGGAGCGACCGGGGCGAGACTTAAAGTTATCGTCCATCAAGCGTTACGTTGAGGCCGCAGGTGGAAAATTACGACTTGATGTAGAATTAACTGACGGTACACATTATCGTTTCGCCGTTTAAACAGATACGCCCCTCGGGGCGTATCTCATTCAACCGACTAACGACTACTTAACCAACCTACTGCTTAACCAACGTATTTACATTGATGTGCGGCCACATCACATCGTCAAATACAATATGACTGAGCTGAATGTATTGCAGTTGTTGATAGGTAAAGCTCTGACCCAACGCATTTTTACCCTGCACTGTTTCTATCCAGAACGTACTTTCAAACACAGTTGCATCCGCCTCTTTAACAATAAACGGCGTGTTAACGACCTTGCCTGTCGCTTGCTGAGAACTAACATCAAATGTTGTTGTTTCAACGATTTCCTGACCTTTAATATCCCGACGTAATGTCGCCAGATAATCATTTAAATCAAAACCAAATGCTGCGCCATTAATCGCATCATCCAGATATTGAGCAATATATTCTTTATCGGTAAGCGGTTTATTCACGTCATTTGCAGGAGTAGGCAGTGCGGTCAGTTTCTTTGATAAATCCGGTGCGCCTTGTTGATGGTTCATTGAACCAATCGCCATGATTGAATCACCGTGAGGAACAATCGACATCCGGGTGATCGCATGTTCTGGTTTTTCCTGATCTGAGCTTAACCACATCCCATTTTCGACATGAAGCGCCTGGCCGGATTTCGCATCATTAATGTGTGTTGTATAAGTCACACCCTGATTGATTTGATTTGCTTCCTTACCACGATTTAAAACATCACCACCAATCGGATCAACGATAAGCGTTTCAACATAAGGTGAAACCAGTAATTTAAAAACATTGTTCGGTGAATTAGTGCCTGGAGAGGTAGGTACAGCAATCAGATTAACACCTGTATTTCCCATCCAGGTGCCTTCGAGAATCGATAAGGGATTTTGCAACGTCATGAAATGACACTCCTGCGTTAGATTATTAAGTTTCGCCGTACTGCTTTTTTATTATTATTTTACCGCGTCTATTGGACCTGATCGTTTGCGCTGACTCAAGAATATTATCAAGAGATTACACAAATAGTGTCAGATACAAGATAACGGACCAACTATAGACAACTCTGTATAAATTAAGCGGAACTTTCCGGAACAAATTATAGCCAAGGGTTATATTTCAGCGTTTTCGCGATAAAAATCAGGACTAACATCACATTTAGTACAATTTATGTACACAAATCAAAAAAGTACCGCTGGTACGGGTGGAATCCTGATGCTAAATAACTGTAAAATCTCCGGCTGATTACGAATTTACGACTCAACAGGAATATCCCATGGGTAGAAGTTTCGAAGTTCGCAAAGCTTCAATGGCTAAAACAGCCGCAGCAAAAACTAAGCTGTATTCTAAATACGGAAAAGAGATTTATGTGATTGCTAAAAATGGCAGTCCTGATCCGGATGCTAACCTGGCGCTTCGTCGATTAATCGATAAAGCAAAAAAAGACCAGGTTCCTGCGCACGTTATCGATAAAGCTATCGATAAAGCAAAAGGCGGTGCAGGCGAAGATTTCACACCATCACGTTACGAAGGCTTCGGACCTGGTAACTGTATGGTTATCGTTGATTGTTTAACAGACAATGCTAACCGTACCATTACTGAAGTGCGTAACTGTTTCACCAAAACCAAAGCTAAAATCGGTGCGCCGGGCGCAGTTGCCCACATGTTCGATCACTTTGCTATTTTTGCTTTTGATTTTGATGATGAAGAAGCCGTGCTTGAAGCACTAATGATGGCGGATGTCGATGTGACTGATATCGAAAACGAAGACGGCAAAATTACTGTTTTCGCCCCGCATACTGAATTCTTCAAAGTTAAAACTGCATTGGCAGAAAACTTCCCTGACCTGACGTTAGATGTTGAAGAGATCACTTTCGTGCCTCAAACCAACACTGAAATCAGTGAAGACGATATGCCTTTATTTGAAAAATTCATGATGATGCTGGAAGACTGTGAAGACGTACAACACGTTTATCACAACGCCATTCTTCCTGAGTAATTCATTGCATCATTTGTGATGATAACAATACAAAACGGGGCTGATAATCGGCCCCGTTTTTCGTTCAATCATTAAAACTGTTAACGACTTTCCTGCTGAAACTGATCATCGCCCGGCGTGTAAGTATATCGTCCTTCCACCTGATCCATCTGATAGTTCGCGTTCATTAATTCAAGAACTCGTGCTGAAGACGTTGCCGCTGACAACCCATCTTTACTGCTGTTTGTCATATTTGGTGCATCATAACCAATCGACCAGAAATAAGTCATAATGACGGAATTGTGCTTCTCTGCGACCTGTAACCAGTTGTAATACCACGGACGGAGTTCCGCAAACGCGGTTTTATTCATGAGTGCCGTATTAGCATCACCCACCAGGAAAGTGCTGGTTACTGGTGAAGAACGATAAGCTTCCAGTAACGCACCGTCAGCGCGAAGTCGATCTGCATTTTCACGCGCCACTTCTCCAGGCCACTTGCCACCCAGATATGATTTATCGCCTTGAGAATAAAACGGGTCTAACAAAGCAACACGATCCGGTCTTAAACTGGCAGGTAATGCGCCGGAATTAACCGCAGTATTTAACATATCCCCCACAGCAAGCACGACCTGATTTCCCAGTGAATGACCCGCCAGACGGAAATGCCCACCAGTAAAGTTCTGCATATTGTTATTAATTTCAGTGAAAAACAGATCTTTCACTGCGGTGCCCGGTCCTGAATTATAATTGCCGTTTACATCCTTCCAACGCATCGAACGTGGGCCATTCGCACTGTAAATTTTTGCTTCGGCATCTTTTACTTCACCTTCATCAGCAAACTGATTCCAGTACATAATGCCAACGTTATAACCACGATCGAGCCAGTATGCTGATAAATCTTCATTACTTTCACGATACAAGGTTGCTCGTTTTTGTTTGGTTACCGTGTTGTTTTGCCAACCGTGGATAAAAATAACCGTGTCTTTATGGGGCGCATAAAACGCATTAGACTGCCCTGGAACCGCTTTCTGCGCTGAGTTATAGCCAAACCAGTACAAACCGTAGTCAAGATTTGCAAAAACACTGGTTGGGAAGGTCACTTCCGCCTGAGCCAGTGACGACGCCGCCATTAACGCCACACCCGTTATACCTGCTGATACTTTCTTTAATGTTGTTTTAAACATGTTGTTTTACCTTTCTTCGCGATTATCTATTGTTGTTATGTAAAACCAGACTCAGTATTCGCACTTCAGCCTGTACACATTATGGTAACTGGACAGACCAGAAGATGTTATTAAGATCACTAATTATTTTGATCCAAAGATATGAATTTTTCTTATATAGGTAAATAATTGTTGATTTCCGGACTGGATTAAATTTAGACTCGACTGGTCCTGAATAAGGGGCGGTATTGTGATACGTGGAATCAACTCATGGAACCATTAACACAGACAATGGCTGTCTCACATCAAGGACCCGAGCATGGCAATGTTGAAGTATGCCTGTCATCTTTATTCAACTAACAGCAAAGGAGCTGCGTATGAAATTCTTACTTCATGCCTCTGTTTTTTTAACTCTCTGTTTATTTAGCCAACTTTCTTTAGCGCAAAAACACTGGTGTTTTGGTACAACATGCGAAAATTCGCTTGAGCTCCCTGAATCAGCAATGCGTGCTAAACACCCAAACCTGGGAAGTTATCTCACATACAGTCATCTTCATGATGCAGGACGTTATAAACTTCGCTACTACAATATCCCTCAACAAAACGCTTTTTTTATAGGTACTGAATTGCATGATAGTCTACCGGACTATTCAACCTGGGGAGCAGCTGTATGCGGAGAAACGGATGTTATCGTCACGGAAGGTGATTGGCAATTTCGTACATGGGTCTCGAATGCCAATAACGTGATCTCTTCATCTTATGAAAAAGATATCAGTGTTGCCATTCAGTATTATCAATTAACGGCCGACCCGAACCAACCTTGCGTTGTAAAAACAGCACATAAAGATCATATATGGCGTAAATATGAACAATTTAGTTGCCTACCTGATTTTACTGTTGATTATGGTGGAAGTGCTGAAACTGATTACCCTGTATGCACGTCAGCTCTTACGTCATTTGTCGTTCAACACGAATGTTTTGCCCCCTACTCTTTTGATCAGACAAACAACGAATGCCGAGCATGGTGTCCACCAGATAATCCTCAATTAGACACTGAATATGGAATGTGCCGCCCCTGGTCAGGCAAGATTGATGAGCAACAGTGTGCTGAAACAGTGTTAAATCCGATCAATGTTGCAACAGGTACCAAACTTCAAACATTCTCTCCCGACTATCAGGCCAGTGGTGCTTTTCCACTGCAAATAAAACGGTCTTATTCATCTACTCGAGCACCAGAAGCTCGTCGTGAGGTCTACAACAAAACAGGACCTTCGAATAGCAGTTGGCGCTATTATCGTCAACCTCAAACATACAAGGGAGCCTCACATTCTTTTGCACGAGCAGATGAAACTCAAGTCCCAAACATCGGATACAAACAATGGCGACACAATTATGATTACCATCTGTTTGTTGCAGGACCTTACGAAGTATCAATTCAACTGGCTAACGGCAAATCTCGAAGATTCTTTTTAAGCGGCGAAGAATACACACCAGATGGAAATGCCGGAGATGGATTAGAGGCATTGGAAACAGGCTGGATGTATTATGCACTGGATGGAAAACGGTTGTTGTTTAACGAAACCGGTCAATTGACAACTATTAAAGATACATCCGGCGAATTTCAAACATTAAGCTATAACAGTATCGGACAACTGGCCAGTGTCGCCCACAATCTTGGCGGAATAATACACTTTAGCTACAACAATGATGGATTAATTAGCCAAATTTCAGCCCCCGACGACCTACACTGGAAATGGCACTACGACGATAGAAAAAACCTAACATCAATCACGTTTCCCGATCAAACCAGTGAAGTATACCATTACGAAAATGCACAATTTCCATTTGCATTAACAGGCATAACAGACGCAAAGCAAATTCGCTATGCCAGCTGGGAGTATGATCACGCCGGTCGTGCGATAAGCAGTACTCATGCAGATGGTGCTGATGCCGGCACTATCAGCTATAGTGCTGACGGCTCAGCCACAACCATTACAAACGTACATGGCAAACAAAAAGTCTTATCTTATGTCAGTGGCAATCTGAAAAAAGTCACTGGAGACAGCTGTGATACTTCTGGTACTGATGGCATAGCTGAATACAATTATGATTATTACGGAAAGAAGCTTTTCAAAAAAGATGAAGCGGGTAATCAGACAAATTATGGTTGGGATACGAAAGGTAGGCTTGTGACGGAAGTCAACGCTGCATCCAATACTGAATCACAAACCACAAAGTATCAATACGATGGCTTAAATACACTACCGGATAGAATCACAACACCAAATGGTGCAATTATCGACTATACCTATGATTCTGATGGAAAAATAACTCAGTTAAGTATCACAGCCGATGAGCAAACACGTACAACTAGTTACCTTTACAATGAAGCTCAGCAACTCATAAGCATAGACGGCCCCCGCTCTGATGTTCTGGACATCACATCTTTCGAATACAATACCGAAGGACGTATTAGCAGAATTACCGACCCAAACGGGCTTATAACAGAGATAATCGACTACGATAACCACAATCGTCCCATTAAAACAAAAGATACAAATAACGTGGAAACACAACGTATCTGGAATTTCAGGGGACAACTTCTAAGTGAAACCATCGCTGGCCAAACAACGACTTATCAATACGATTCAGTAGGCCAGCTAACTCGAATACAATCTGCCGAAGGACAAATACTCAAGTTTACGTGGGACGATGCGCGCCGTTTAACGCATATTACCAATAGTCAAAATCAAACTATTTCACTAACACTCGATAAAGCGGGCAATATCACACAACAACAAATTATTGACGCGACAGGCAAGGAACAAGCAAAGCAATCTTTCGCCTTTGATTCTCTCGACAGATTAACTCAGATCACTGATGCCAGTAACAACACATGGACCAGACAGTATGATATTTTGGGTAATCTGGTGAAACAAATTAATCCACAAGACAATGAAACGACATCAGTTTTTGATGCTTTACGACGCACCACTCAGTCAACAGCGCCCTTAAATACAATCCAGACTATGAACTGGAACCAGCAAGATCAACTGACAAGTGTTATTGATGCTCTTGGGAGAACTACCAACTATAGCTATAACGGCTTCGGCGAACTGATTTCTCAATCAAGTCCGGATACAGGCCTAACTAAATACACTTGGGATGAAGCAGGGAATCTTGCCTCAAAAACAGATGCCTCGGGTATTACAGTCAGCTACAGCTATGATGCAGGAAACAGACTAACAAGCATAAACTACCCCAATGCTGCTAATAATATTGTTTATCAATGGGATTCAACAACACCTGGGCAATATATGAACAGCCGAATTAGTCATGTGACTGATGAATCAGGCTCTACAGTCTGGCACTACAATGCTCAAGGTCGAATAACACAACAGCAGCAAACAATAAATGGGGCTACTCCCCTGACATTAACATCTCGCTATTCATGGGATGGAGACAACAATCTAACCAGCATCACGTTACCATCTGGCAAAGTTGTTCAGTACACTCGTGATAGCCTTGGGCAGATCATTCATGTTGCTCTCGTTCAATCTTCATCTACTCAAGAATCTACAACAACAACACTGGCTGAAAACATTCAATATAAGCCATTTGGACCTTTAACCAGCCTTGTCTTTGGTAATGGAAAAACGCTTAATCAACAATATGACAAGGATTACCTGCTTACCAGTAAGCAGGTGAATGGAATTATTGATAAAAACTATGTCTATGACTCTTTGAGCAACCTAACAACAATCACAGATAATCAAAATGCGTTACAAACTGAAAACTACCAATATGATTCACTTTCCAGATTGTTGCAGGCGCAAGGTGTATACGGAAATCGACAGTTTGAATGGGACAATATAGGAAATCGAACAGAAAAAATTACTGATCAATCAACCACTCCCTATACTATTACCAATGGTCGATTGAGTGCCATCAATGGCGTTAATTATAAATACGATGCAAATGGTAATTTGATACAACGAGGTGATCAGTCATTTTTCTATAATCAGGCTAATCGATTACATATTGCCACCGTTGATGGTGTAAATTGGCACTATCGCTATAACCATGCAGGACAACGCGTTAAAAAATTCTCGAACAACGAAACTCAAGTCTTCCATTATCACCCTGATGGTACTCTCGCTGCCCAGGCTGATGGTAACGGTATTATTCAAGCAGAATATATTTACCTTAATGGTCGCCGCCTTGCTATCATCACTGACCAAATCTATTACTTACACACCAATCACCTTGATGCCCCACTGGCGATCACAGATCAACAAGCTCAAGTTATGTGGCAAGCTAGTTACACTCCTTTTGGTGAAATTTCCATTGTCACAAACAATATTGGAAAAAATATAAATGTCAGATTTCCAGGTCAACGGGCTAATCAGGAAACGGGTCTGTATTACAACTGGTTTCGAGATTATGATCCGGAAATTGGTCGTTATATACAGTCTGATCCAATAGGTCTGAGTGGTGGTATCAACACCTATAACTATGTAAATGGTAATCCTGTAAATTTTGTTGACCCCGATGGCCAGTTACCTGTATTTCTCGCTCCTCTGCTAATAAAAGGATTAATAGGAGGAGCCAGTACTTATGTTGCAGCAGTAGCAACAGGCTCCTGTACTGATGATGCTTTAAAACAAGCAGCAGTATCTGCTTTGTTTAGCGCCGCAGGAAGCCCGGGATTAGACAAAGTACTAAGAAAGTACGGAAAATATAAAGGCTCAAAAAAGTACCCTAGAGTAAACCATGATGTACTAGGTAATGCTTCTTTAGGAGTCATAAGCAATGCAGTATCTCAAATATATGTAAACTCTGGTTTTGAAGGCTTTAGTACATCACAAGCCGCCTTAGCAGGTATCATTGCTATACCTCAATGGGGATTTGCAACATTCTTAGCTGAAATTCGCGTATCCGATATAGCAATTACAGGTTGGACAGGGCTATATAACTATGGAGCTTCAGCATTCATAACTTCAGTGACTTCGGAACAGACAAATTGTAGTAAAGGATGTAACTAAATGAATAAAAAATACTATTACCCCGACTGGTACAATAAGAAAGTTTACCTGTACATCTTCGTGCTACTTGTTGTTTTCAATATTCTGCCGTTTGTTGTTGGCAATGGATCTCCCGGTTTTGAAGTATTTCTGGCAGGTAATGCTGGATGTTTAATCCTCATCTCTATTTACTACTTCGGCCTCGACAAAGGCAAAGGTGTCTACCTCACTAATTCACATTTGTTTATTACTGAGCAAAAAGTTCCCTGGTCTGATATTACTCATTTGGCACATGATACCGACAGTTCCCATGGCTTGTTGTTATTGGTTCCACGGATTAATCACCAGCTCGGCCATTGCCTGAGGCTTACCACTCGTGAGCAACAGGAATTTTCTATCCATCGCGCTTTGGTTGATTTTGATCGATGTGTATCAGACATTGAAAAAAAGACAGGTTTGATCGCTTCAAACTAGCAAACAATTCAGTAACGGTTACATCCGTTACTGAATATCCAGATACCCGATAAAAACGAAGCCATCGTTTGCTCTGTGTAATCACCTTCAACGGTCAGCAGACTCAGGCAAATAGCGAAGGCTTATTCCTCCACCACCAAATTTCTAACGATTTATCCTAAATATCCCCTTAGTTACAGGAACATTGATTCAAAATAACTATCCGCTAACGTAAACTCAGTTATATAAAATAAATTATTCCAATAAGAACCAATCTACGTGCATCAGGTGGAACCTTCTTTCATGCATACGCCATTCGCGGACAAGCTCAATGACCAGTTTAATCAGGCTGGAGAGATAGCCCTGGTTAAAGAATATGTGAGTACTCGTGATCCAAAAATACGCAGCCAGTCAGCTACAACATTTAATACCGTAGCAAAACGTTTAGCGACATCGTTGACCCAACTCGCCGATTATTCTGTCTCCCCGGCAAAAACACGTTCCTGTCTGTTAATCCTGGATGCCGGATTTAGTTTTGTAACGGCCATGCTTGCTGCGTTTTATGCCGGAATCAGCATTATTCCCTGTCCACACCCATCACGGGAGGCCGACAAATCCAGGTTTAAAGCCATTGTTAAAGACTCAGCGTGCCAGTTTATTCTGGGGCAACAACGCGATCTGCCGCTTTTAGCGTCCTTAGCCGAAGACTGCCGTATTTACGCGATGGAAGAGTTACTCGACCAGGCGCAACAGCAGCCGCCACTCACGACATTCAGGTCGTTTTTGCATGACATTGCCGTCATTCAATATTCATCCGGATCAACCCAGTTGCCCAAAGGCGTGTTGGTGACTCAACAGATGATTTTAGCCAACCATCTTTTCATCCAAAAACGCTGGAATCTTAGTAGCGAGACGGGCTATTTAACCTGGCTGCCTCATTACCATGACATGGGATTATTTGGCGGCATTATTTTTGGCTTGCTCTCAGGCAGTCCATTACTGCTTATGTCACCTTCTGAGTTTATAAAGCGGCCTTCTCGCTGGTTTACGTTGATTGCTGAACACAATATTTATTTAAGTGGTGGTCCACCGTTTGCGTATGATATTGCTCGCCAATGTACGCCCGATTCCGTGATTAAAAAGTTGGATCTGAGTAGCTGGAAGGTAGCTTACTGTGGCGCTGATTATGTGCCTCAGTCTGTTAAAACCCAGTTGGTTGAAAAACTGGCTCCCACACAATTTGATCCGCATGCCTTTTTCGCCTGTTATGGCATGGCCGAAATCGTGTTATTTGCAGGCGGAGAGCGATTTGAAGGCGATATTCCGACGGCTGTTCAGCAACGTAGTGACCATCTGTTACCCAGCTACCTTGGCGAACAACCTGACAACATCGGTATTTTTGACCAAAACAATCAACTACTGGCAGAAGGAGAAGAAGGCCAGGTGTGTATAAAGGGAGATTATATCGGCGAACGTTACTTATCAGCCGACATTCCTTCGTTCATCCATGACAACCAGCGCTGGATCAAAACCGGTGACATCGGCATCTTGCAAGATAACTGGTTAACCATTTCAGGACGATTGAAAGACATTGTTAAAGTCCGAGGGAAAAATATTCATCCCGTCGATCTGGCAGTTGCCGCAAACCAGCAATTTCCTGAATTAAATCAACATGCTTTCTTCTTGTCTCAGGACATTCAACAGGATGAGCTACACTTTACGATAGAAACATGGAAAAGCACGCCAGCCACAAATGCTGAACAAATGGCAAATGAACTCACGATTCTGTTCTCAGACAGCTTTGGTGTTTTCATCAAACAGATCGATATTTTGCCAAGAAATTCATTACCACGAACATCCAGTGGGAAAATTAAACGTTGGGCAGTGAGATAAAAACATCCATGAAGTTAACACAAGACAACGCGGTCTGTTCATTCAAACACGCACAGCGCTTGCTTTCGTCTCCCAGAATGATGCCGCCAACGCTCAAGCCCTATCTTGAACGCCTGCAACAACAGGCGGGCGTTGATCTGTCACGGCTTATTCAATTGTCAGACAATATCCTGACCTTTATGTCCGGTACGCGGCATCAGACGATCAAAAAAGCGCTGAATCCTGTGTTTAATGAAGCGAGTCTTAGTCGTTATCAAGTTGTCTTCCTACAAATCGCGAAGCATCATTTCGCCAGCCTGAAACGCTCAAAATCATCGGTTGATCTGGTAAAAGATGTCGAAACACCACTGTTCATCCGCCAGACAGAACAAGTGTTCGGTTTCACGCCTGCTGATCATGAAGCGTTTATCGCCCAGATTAACAACATCGTGCGCGTTGCCGAGCCATTACAATCACTTCGTACCCTGTTAAACGTTCAGCATGACTTTTCACAGCTGGTTGATGTAATCGCCGATCAGTTAGCAGCCCCTGCGCCATTGATGGTCGATCAAACCACCCCCGGATTAATCTATACCATTAGCCATGCCTTGCAGGATGCTTTTACTGAATCACCTTCGTTAAATACAGACGAACTCACCCAGCTCACGGCGACTGTGGTTGCGCTGTTAATTGTGGCCTCGCGTACCACCACCGAAACCTTTATCAACATCATCATGAATAGCGCCAAAGCAAACCCGCCAAATCTGGGATCAACCTGTGGCGATTCAGACTGGGTTGCAGCAAATATTAATGAGTTGATTCGATTCAGTTCATCCACGGCTTACCTGACCCGCCGGGCAGAAAGCGCAATGACGATTGATGACCTGACCGTGGACACCGACGAAACACTCTTCTTTCACATTCCATCCATCAATCGGGATGCCGACTGGTTTGAACGATGTGAATACGCCGATATTTTTGACCAGAACCAACCGCACACCAAACGACAAAAACGACATTTATCCTTTGGTAGTGGCATACATCGCTGTCCGGGTGAGCAATTAGCTATCCTGGCACTTTGCCAGTTTATTCCAGCGTTTTATCAGCAGTTTTCTGCTGTTTCACTTGATCACTCATCTGTTCAATTTCAGCCAACGCAAATGGCGACTCGACTAACATCAGCCGTGGTAACGCTTTTATGAATGTAGAAACGCCCCAGATCAGTCAGTCCAATCAGACGGAACTGACACGCAAACCATCGAAATTCCTCAAGAATCAACGGATGATTCAAATCACCCGGTATCAAGACGCCGAAGCCATTCTACGGAATCCAAACTTTCAAATTCCGGATTTACACGATTTTTTGACTCAGCTTTCAACCGCATCAGGACAGTCGCTGGAAAGCACCTTGACCATCGTTAATGTCGCGCCTTTTTTCCTGGAAGGTGAAAAACACCGTACTGTCAGACAACTGGCATTAAAATACTTCAATAATAAACAACTCGAATGCTGGGATGACTTTTTCTCCCATCAGTTAACCGACCTGGTTAACACGCTGCCAGAACAGCAAACCTTTGATCTGGTTCAGGATGTTGCTTACCCATTGTTCGAACGAATTGCCCGACCAATGCTTGGCGTGAATCCCGAAGATACGGCGACCTTTGATGCCAAAGCCTCTGTTTTGCAGCAACTGGTTGAGCCAATGCAGTCGTTACGCAAGTTAAAAGCCTTTGAACAAGACTGCGAACTGCTCCTGAATATGCTGAAAACAGCACCGGAACCGCTACCGGATTCAATCAATGGCATTGCCATCCCCACCACACCATTATTGCCCAAATTACTGGCGGACAAAGCGATGGAACCCAATGCCTGTTACGGTTTCGCGATTGCGATGTTTGCGGCGCTTGCGCCATTGGCACAAACAACGGTTAATTTACTCGGTCAGTTTATTCTGCAACAAGCCAGCGGCCAGACAACCGACGCTATCAATCAACATTTCGATCAGTATTTTGATAATTGTGTGCTTCATGCGCTGGCACCTCGTTTTATCCATCGCATTGCCTTTGAAGACTGCACGGTTGACGAACAAACGGTTAAAAAAGGCGATACTGTGCTAATCGATATCCAAAAAACCGTTGAATATGCTGCCGACAACGACGACAACGCTGCGGTTAATCTGAGTGACCATCAGTACAAACTGCTTAAACACCTGTCTTTCGGTGCGGGCGGACATTTCTGTGTTGGCGCTCATCTGTCGAAACGCATTCTGAAACAACTCATTCCGTTATTTATCAAGAAGTACCCAAGGCTAACCATTAATCATGTCGAATACGACGATAGCAACAATATCGCCTGGGCTTGTAAAACACTGACAGTAACACCTCAATAGACATATATTAGGAATTCAACAACATGACACACGCTTCACCCGCATCTTTAGATTCCATTGTCGAATTTATCCTGGACAAGGTTGCCATGCAGACCAAAACACCTCGTGAAAACCTGGCCGCAGATACGCACCTTGCAACCGTCGGCGTGGACTCTCTGACAGCCGTCTTATTGTGCGGATACATGGAAGATGAATATCAATTAGAAATAGAACCCATGATGATGTTCGAGTATAAAACCGCTAACGAAGTCGCTCATGCCGTGCTGGACATGGTAAACGCTGCATGAGTCTTTACCATATTGGCCTGTCAACCACAGGCCACGATCCCGCGTTTGCGATTGCCGATGAGCAGGGCAACATCATTTTTGCCGAAGCCACTGAGCGGTTTTTGCAAGATAAACGCGGTTGGGGAGCCAATGCCGATCATTACAACCATTTAAAGCCCGTCATTCAGCAAATCATCGACAATGATCCGGCTGCGCAATTTGCGATTGCCAGTAGCTGGAGCAAAATTAACACCGATATTCCTGTCAGCGACGAAGACCGTTTTATTCCAGCTGCTTTCGTTCACTGGATGAAATCCCTGCATGAGCAACAACAAACAAAGGCCGGTGATACTGCTCGCTATATCACTCATGGCCGACAAGTTGGTGAATTACAGCGCTTTGATCACCACTTATGTCACGCGGTAAACGCCATTTATTCAGCGCCTTTTGCTGAGGCAAGTTGTCTGGTACTGGATGGCGAAGGAGAAGTCGGTGCAGCGTCACTGTATCAATGGAGAGATGGTCAGATTAAACGACTCTGGCGCTCCTGGGGGCCGGGCAGTCTCGGCACATTTTACGCCTGGCTGACTGATTTATGCGGTTTTAGCTTTATTGCCGGAGAAGAATGGAAAGTCATGGGGCTGGCCGCTTCGGGTACGGTTAATTCAGCCTGGTTCGAACAACTTTGCACCCTGCTAACCATTGAAAACGGACGCATTCAATGGGCAGATCAAGCGCACCTGCACAGCGTTTTAGACCACTTTAAACAACACGCCAGCTTCGTCGGTAAACCCTGGCAGCAAGCCGCCGACCTCGCCGCTACCGCTCAAGCCGCTTTCTGTTGGTACAGTAATCGTCTTCTCAACGATATCCACCAGCAAACTGGCAGTCAGCATCTGATTTTATCCGGCGGTTGCGCATTAAACTCCGCTTATAACGGCACAATCACGCAAAATACGCCATTTACGGCGGTTCATGTGCCTTCAGCACCGGCTGATGATGGTAATGCAATTGGTGCGGCAATCCTGAGCTGGCAAAAACATCAAACACAAACCAATGCACCGCTTCCGTATAACAAGCCAGGCGCATACCTGGGCAGCCGACCTAACCTGAACGATCTGGACGCACTAACCCGTTACGCAGCGCCTTACCAGGTAAAACGTTGTGACAACCAGGGCATCGACGAGATCGCCGCTTTGCTGGCTCAAGGCAATATCATTGGCGTGATGCGTGGACAAGCTGAGTTTGGCCCTCGTGCGTTGGGTAATCGCTCTATTCTCGCCGATCCTCGTTCGCCGGATATGAAAGCCCGAATCAACGCCATTGTTAAAGGCCGTGAAGCGTATCGCCCGTTTGCACCGGTGATCCCACAGGAAAAAGTCGCTGACTGGTTTGAGCAGGTTCAACCCTCGCCTTACATGTCATTCACCTTACCGTGGAAAGCCGACAAAGCCCCGCATGTTCCCGCGGTTGTTCACGATGACAATACCGGACGCCTGCAAACACTCAGTCCGGATACCACACCGTGGTTATATCAGTTAACTCTCGCATTTGAGCAATTAACTGACGTACCGGTATTACTAAACACCAGTTTCAATGTGATGGGAAAACCGATTGTGCATTCAATCACCGATGCCCTGGCGGTTCTTATGACAACGGGCCTGGATGCCGTACTTATTGACGATGTACTGATTACACCGGTTGAAAGCAGTTATAACGTTGGAGATGGGAATTAAGCAGTGCTCGACTTCACCTTTAATGGCTATTATCTGGGATTATTTCCACTTAGTCTGCTGGCGTTTTATGGATTAAAACGCCTTAATCCCACATTAGCTTTGCCATTTCTGACGGTCATTTCCATCGCCTTTCTGGCAGTCATTGACGTCAGCTCATTGCTGTTACTCAGCACGCTGGTGCTATTGAACTACAGCTATATTCGCACCGCGTCTACCCGTTCTGAGCCGCTACCTGCCTGGCTTAAATTCGGCCTGGTGTTTATCAATCTCTCGCCTCTGTTACTGTTTAAAAGTGGCTGGTTTTTACCTGCCGATCAAAGTAGCAGTTCAATGACCGTTCAGTTCAATGCCTTTTTACCGTTTGGCCTGGCGTTTTATACCTTGCAACAACTCACGGCACTGCTTGAACCCAGGCCACGCACCGCAGCCGCGCCCCCGAGCCTGCATCATTATTTGCTCTTTTCTTTTTGCTTTATCACGTTACCGGCGGGGCCTGTACTTAACTGGCGTCAGGCTCAACCCCAATATCAACAACTGGCGTTTCAGCCCACCGACTACCATCAACTGGCTAAAGGCATCAGCCTGTTTATCATCGGTCTCGCCAAGTTCAGTTTTATTGCCCAGCCTCTCGAACAATATTTGTCATTGTTTTTACGTGCCGCCAATGAATTATCCATGACGCTGACGTTTACCGAGAGCCTGTATACCCTGCTGGCGGGCCTGTTGACGTTATATGTCACATTTTCAGCCTACTCCGACATGGCTATTGGCATGGGATTATGTTTTGGTCTTGTCCTGCCGGTTAATTTCGATTCACCACTCCAGGCCAGCAGTATCGGCCAGTACATTAACAACTGGCACATGAGCTTTATTGCCTTTGTGCGGGAATATGTGTTTCAGCCCGCGTTCAAACTGGCGAAGAACCTGCCCATCGCCAACATGGAAACCCGATTAACCGCCGCCTGGGCGACCGCCGTATTTTGCACGTTTTTTACTACCGCCGTCTGGCACTCCGTCAGCTCATGGGCCGTATTACAAGGAGCCGTTATTGCTGCCATTCTCGTTGCCATTGAGTTGTATAAACGCCTGAATCACCACACACCACAACATCGAGTATCCGGATTATTAGGCGCAATACTGTCTAAAGCGTTCTTATTGATCACCGTATTCACCACCGGGCTGTTTTTCTACGCACCAACTTCAGCCATCGCGTTCGGTCTGATCGGCAACATCCTGTCACCCGATGTTATTAGTCTCGATCAACGTTTGGTGTTTCTGGCGGGCAATGACCAGCACTCATTAATACAGTTTTCAGGCTTTTTCCCGTCGATTGCCGATATGCCGCGAGACTGGTGGAGTTCGCTTACCCTGGTGCCAGGCTGGGCTGTGGTACATATGGTATTTACGCTGGGGTTAATATTCGCCGCGCCAAATTCCATGCAGTTATTTTCGTTAATACCCGGCAGAAGCATCGCAACACAATCCCCCTGGTCTCGGTTCGTCTGGCAGCCCACAGGCAAACATGCCTTCGTCCTGGCGATCATTTTTGTGCTGGCCCTTGGCCTGATGAATACCGAACAAGGCTTTGTTTATGGATAAACCAGCGATGAAAAACCAACAAAGCAAACGGTTTTTAACCCACCTTGCAGGCTGGAGCGGGCTGGCGTTTTTAGCGGTCGGGCTCATCAATCTGGTACTCGACCCCTACTGGCAGTTCCCGTTCACGCCAGGTAACACCATTCAGGGGATTAATCACCAAATCTCACCACAAGCACTGAGCAATACCTATCCATCGCTGTTAATTAAGCGCCAGCAAGCCCAGCTTGCTCACCAGGCTGCAACAACCGCGATTATCGGCTCATCACGCACCTTGTATGGTCTGAACACCTGTGACGACCCTACCATTCAAAAAGCGGGTTTGTTCGGTATCAGTCGTTATCAGGCGCTCAGTTTACTGGATGCGGTGATCGAGAACGCCAGTTACCAACAGGTGTTTATTGAAGTCGAAAGCATGGTTAATGATGCAACATTCCAACCCGCAACCACATCCAGATTAAAAGCACTGTTCTCTACTCACCACCTCGTCACTGGTATTCGTAACCTGAACGCCAGTCTCGAACACAAAGAGCACACCGTGCCGTTATGCCGCGTCACCAACCACAATCCGGTCGCTTATAACGGCCAGCAACCTGATCCGGCATTAAAACAACTCTACGCCCGCTTGGAACAATCATTCCGGCAACAAGGAATTCAAACCGTGATCAACACCCTGCGAAATACCTGTGCGCAGGCCAGTCATCGCACCGATAATCCACTGAATATCACCTTGTTTCTTGGCCCGGTCCATCCGGATTTAATACCTTACTCAACCCTGAAAAATGTGATGAACCACATCGAACACGCAGTTAAAAATGCCGATATTCCATCAACGTGTCGAATCAATACAGCACAGTTCAGTCAGCAACTGTCGCTGACCGATCCGAATAACTGGTTTGATGTAAACCACTACAAGCCAGTACTGGGGGAACCGTTTTTTCATGCCATTACGCTGAGAGAGTCAGGAAGGGAGTCAGTAAGAAAATAAGGCATGAAATAAGGAAAGAATTTACGAGGGAAATCACATTTGACGGCCAGCATGTTTCCGGTGTTTTCCCATATAGCCCCGTGGTTAATACTGGCTGGCGTTTAGTTCTTCACGCAACACCTGATTAAACTTTGCCATAAACGCCTCATCAAAAGCGGTTTTCAGAAAGACATAACTCTGATCTTTCTCACTCACCAAAAATGAAGACTGTTTAATGCCGGTTAAGCCTTCTGTCGCAATCCAGTATTCAATATTCGGCACATCACCGACCATAATATCGACCCGGCCAGAGGCCAGTTGCCTGAGCCGCCGCTGGGCCGTTTCACTGTGAACCAGCTTCTCCCGGTGGCTGTCACTTAATGCCTGAAACGTTTCACCAAAATACCCGGCAGTATTTAGCGCAATCAAACGGGCCTGCTTAAAAAACTCCGCCAGCGTCGTCACCGCATCAAACTTATCCGCCACATAAAAAATCGCGACCTGTTCCCGTCGGTAAGGAATCGAGTAGTAATACTTTTCTGCCCGGGCCGCTGAATACGTCGTAGAAAAATTCGCATTGATACCAAGCCCATCGTTATTCGCCATCATCCGCTTCAGCGGCACATGAACATGCCGTAATGAATAGCCGATTCGGGTTAACACCCGCCGCAACAAGTCTATATCCGGCCCCGACAATTGCTGGTCATCAGACACATACACATAAGGCGGCCAGGTGATACTGGCAGGAACAACAACATCGTTCTTCAGCGTTACCGCGTCACCACTAACAGGCATGACAAACAGCCAACAAGCAAAGAACAACAAAGGAAAACAAGGTTTGGAGAGCATAAGGTTGTAGCGCAATCAAAGAATTAAACCATTGCGTTAAAAATAGATGGTCTTCAACTATTTAGCCAGTATGAATAGACGGCGTTGGACAGGTAAAGTGCTGGCGAAAAATTACCGACTAAATGCTTCGACACCGATTTCGCGTAGTCGGTCGATCCAGCGATCAGCCACTTCCCCGGCCACATGGTAATGATTAATCGCCGTGTCGCGTAAAATGCGATGTTCATTATGAATCGTGGTTGGCATCAGCCCCGCATCATCCGTATTCACACAGACTTTTAACGGGCCGGAACGTAGCTGCCAGCGGTTATATTTTTCATCCAGCCAGTCTGATTTAATCGGAAACCAGCGAAATACCGGATGCTGTTTGTAATGCTGAAATCGACCAATATAAATATTTGAAGTCGGGCATGCTTCAAACACTAATTCCTTTTTACTGCAGTCTTCAATCAGCCAGTCCTGAATCGCCTGATATAAGTCCAGTTCAGCCGCCGATACATAAAATACCGTTTCTTTATTTCGCTCATGTAATGGCGGTTCGTCATTCAAATAGATTTGAACTTTTCGAGCATATTCAGGCCGATCATCCCGACGCTCTGATGCAGAAAGACCACGGTTTAAGTAACGTTGCCAGAGTCGAACAGCGCTTTTAATGTTCGGGTCAGTATCACGCAATCGATGATAATCTGGCACCCAGTCTTCCTGATTTAATTCTGGTGGATGTTTCAGTTTAACCGGACAATTTCGGCGTAATGCCCAGGCATCGAACAACGCCTCTTCATCAAATGATTCGCCCCACACCATGTTCGACAGACGACGAATAGCCGATTGCAACGACGGCAACACCACCGCCAGTTCATGAGCTTTTAGCACCACTTTTTGCGCATAGTGAAACGCCCATACCAGGTTATCCAGCAACTCGCCCGCTTCGCAATAAGCAATACGCTGCTGCGCGGCCCAGGCATGAGGGTCAACGCCTAACGCCAGGCCATGACCAATCCGGTCCCAGGGTTTAAACCCACAAAACTGCACGGTTTCATCAATATGTCGCATACCCGTTAGCAGGTGCGAATAATCTTCACCGGCATGAATGGAAAAATGAGCCTGACGCAAAGGTTTATGCATCGCTGTCGCGCGCATACCTGTGCCACGCAAAACCCGCAAACTCGGCGCAAACACCTCAATGCGTAGGTCATTTTCATTGCCAGCGACATCAAAACCCCGTAAAAAATCTGCGACCGGGCGGTTGTTATCCAGCCCGGCAAATCCGTTTAACGTCGGACTTTTTAGTAGCGATTGCAACCGATGCACCTCCTGTTGCACCGCTTTTCGGTCTGTGCTGTAGCTACTGCCCGTGTCAGTGCCTTTGCTAAAATCCCGAACAAAATGCATCGCCAACTGCGTATCATACTGGTCATAAATCTGAGTCAAATCAGCCACCAGCTTACGGATCGGATAGGTGTTAATCGGCTTACCGCGTCCACCCTGCACCAGTGCGCCAGACGACACTTTAAATTCTCGTTTATTTCCAGCTAATGCATCGCTCTGTCTGGCAACTTGTTTATAGTCCGCCATCGCAGGCTGAGAAAACTTGCGGCCATCCACCTTAAAAAAGTCCACAAAATGCGTTAACCCCACGCCGGACACAATAAAACAACTGCGCTGAATGTTGCTCCAGTGAATAAACGCCTCAACCGCACGCTGAACCGATGCAGGGTTTGCTGATGACATCGACAAGCTGTCACCTGCGGCCTGATGGCGAGCCAATAAAAAATAACAACCGTACAACCAACGTTGATCAGCCCGAAAACTATTTTCGAACAACGCCCGCCCCATAGGTGTTTGTAACGCCGGATAGCTGGCGAGTGCCGCTTTCCCCTGCAAAGGTTTTGGTTGCCACAATTCGGGCCGACGCCAGTCAATCGTGGTTTTATGCTGGTCATCCAGAATCCGTTTCAGCAATACATTGCCCAGGCAGGTAAACTGGTTCCAGTCCGGGTGATTATCATCGTCCAGATACTGATCCGTCATGCATTGACGATCAAATTCTCGACGATTAATTAATGGAAAATCCTGATGCCAGGCCCAGTGTTTAAAATCAGGCCGCCGATGAATCGTTAACGCCAGATTAAGCATGGATAACTGGTGGCCCCCATGCCCGCCGAGATGCACATGATTATCCGCTACCCCTTTACCCTGGTTCGACGGCCAGAAGGGTTCAAACCCCTGTGGATCTTGTTCATCCAGTAATAAGCACTGTTGTTCGGTTAACATCCCCAGGTTAACCCGTTTTAGCAGCGCCGCCGCCACAATCCACGCCGGATCAATCTTACTGATTATTCGTTGCCAGTTGTCCATACCACCCGGTTTCACGCTAAAACGATTACCTTGCCAGTCGAGACATTCACTCGCCAACTGCATAAGTACCGCTACCGGAGAATACTGTTGAGTTTTATCGGTTGACCAATTGGCTAATGCAGACCTGACATCATCATGCCGAAACGGAAACTCCGAATGATGTTGGCAATCTTGCAGGGCATTCGCGGCGAGTTTTTCTAAGGATTGATGAGGGGGATAGATTGAGGAAAGATAATAACGCAGCCAGTGGTCCGAACGGACCAGGCTAACGGCAGCGAGTTGGTGGATGGTTAGGGTTAGCATTTAGTTAATTAAACGCATCAAGAGTAATTAATGGATGGCTCATAACACATTTGAGCAGCTCTTTATGTAGTGCTTCTTCTTTTTCTGACTCCAAAAATGCATCTATGTTTTGTTGATAGAAATGTTCTGTTTTTACATCCCACTCCATACCTATATAATTAAGAAGATGATTATCACCAATCATGGTATCCAGATCAAAAGGGACCACAGTCCTATTCGTTATATAATTAGCTAAAGAATTTACAATTACAACTGAAACCAACTTATGGAGCTGAACTATCCTAGTTTCCGAAAAAACAATTCCTTCACTATTCTTTGTTAGTATATGAACCTTTTGGCCGGTTGGGCTTTTTTGAAATTCGTCCTTCAACATTAATAACCTGATGCGATTAAACATTATTAGAGAATTCTTCATTACAAAGAAAAATAATGGGACTAATCCTTTATTTCTCAATTTGGATAACAGGGTACTATTACTACTTTGCCATTCATTAATTGAGCTACTTATTTTGGACCACGAACTTTCGTCTTCAAAAAACGATTCTAATAAATATTGAATTTTTTGTCCTTCTTCCAATTTCGGCGATGCTGTTCTAGTCGGTACCCAACGATATAATTTTTCAATCCATTCATAATTCCCTAATTCCCTAGTATCTATAAAAAAACTCACTGATAATATTTCAAAAATACGAATAAACGAAAGTAATCCATACGTTCTGTTTGAAGGCGTTTCTCTTACTTTAATCGCATACAAATCAATTAAGCTTTTTATTTGCGCTTTTTTAGTTTGAGGAATCAATCGATCTAAAAATTTAAAGTTTTTAAAAGTAAGTTCTAAATGTAATTCATCCAATTCAGCATTAAAATTTCGGCTATTAAAAAATGGGAAAGTATCAAAAAACTGTAATCCTATTGATGACATACCACTCTTTATTCTGTTTCTAAAAAATACGAGTTGCTTCTCAGATTCAGCTAATTCAGAAAAAGCCTGGTATCCACTCTCAGATAGATAATGCTTTGAAATCTCCCAAAACTTCACCGTCTTCGCTATGTCCTTAGAATATTCGTGAGGAAAATAGGGAAGAAAAAGCCGAATAAAAATAGTTAACTTCCTCGGCGTCAATGGAATTCCAATCGAAAGAGAGTAATCCCTACCGTTTAAAAATGGGTGCTGCATTTCCGTAATAACTTGATGGAAGCTACTAACATTGAGAATAATTTCTTCTCCCTCTGGTAATTTACCAATATTGTGGTTTTTTAATTTAATTGTATCTACAAAATCAGCTAAAGCTCTTAGAGGTAATCTAGAATCTGGTGGGAACAGTTTTATCAAATATTCATTAGTTACTCGAGATGTAAGAGATATAGAAGTATTAGTTGGAGAGCTATCCATACTATCACTTTCTTTTAAACTATCCTGGAAAACATTAGATAGAAGTTTATGAAATAACTCAAGATTACCACTTACGACTGGGATAATTAATGGACACGATAATAGCCTTCGAATAACTTCAAGAACTTCATAAGCCCTCGAAAGTTCCATATCTACATCATCAATCGGTAAAACCAGTAAATCTACATTTAACACGCTTAAGCAAGCTTCTATAAAGCGATGAAAATTCTGTTCGATTTTTACCGCTGTTCTATAATTAATAATGCGATCTAAACCAGGCGTTGCATTCTGTTCTTCCACGGCTTCCATCGATTCAGCCAATTCTCGTAATACTCGGTGAAAACTCTCTCCTTCATTAGATACTGTTAATTTTTCCTGAACCTCATTGAATAAATGCGCTACCACCACGTTGGTAAATTTATCAGCTACATTTAATAAAGTAGGGTCAATCAAACCACAGAAGTGAACTCGCCTCTTCAACATTGGTTCCAAAATAACCTGCAAACTATCTCGCCAAGCCTTTGGCATACTTCGTAAAAAATAACTTTTCCCCGTCCCTCGATCACCTTCTATGAGAACTGTATTATGAGCTGCTGCTGGTGTGAAATTATTATATTGTTCTCTAATAGTCTCCCTATACCTAACCGATTGCACCAAGGCCTGTTTGATTTGGTAGGTGAGTTGTTGTTCTACTTCGGTTTGCCAGCGGTCAGTATTTTTAATTTGATCACTAAATTCATATTTATCCAGATCGAGTACTTTTCCCGATTCTTTTTTTTCACTACTGGCAGTCATCACTAAAAATCTCCGTGCATTAAGGCAAATAAGGTGTACCGAAATAAAAGCGGCCCACAATGTATCTAATTCAGGTTAACTTGCCAAACGAAATTTACCCTTAGTAAATACAGTTGTGGCAGGTGTGGTACTCATCGCTCAACCTGTAACCAAACATCACCCTCTGTTTCAAATCCTGACATTCTGTAACCACCCGTTAACCGGGTTGTTTTTCCCCTTTCCTCCCGCTCGGGCTGGCGCTATGTTCCTACCTTATTCAGTTTTTCTAAACTAACCCATCACCAGGAACGATTATGCGTAAACCTCTTGCTCTTGCTGTGTTACTCGCAGCCAGTTGTTCTGCTCTGAGTTCGGTTGCCCTTGCTGCGCCGCAGTTTTCCGGGATTAATCAGCTCACCTTCCATCAGGAAAAAAATAATAAAGCTTTTGTCGGCAATGGTTTTTTAATTCGGCATCAGGGAAAAATTTATGCCGTGACCGTCAAGCACGCATTGCTGGAAGCGAAAACCCCGGCGATGACTCATGTGACGCTGGACGGCCATGTTAAAGGCTGGCGGATTCACCCCAATCAATCGCCGGAAAAAGCCGTGGTTCTCGGCAAATTATTGAATGCCAATCCGGACGAAGCGATTGATATGCAGGTGTTAAGTAAGGACTGGTTAGTGTTTGAGGTCGTGGAAAATAAGTCGCCACTGGCGGTGTTATCGCTGCGCAATACACCGATCACTACCGGAGAAACATTGACCGCGTATGGTTGTAGTTATGCCAATAAACAGCAGTGTTCGCAGGATCGCTACGCCGGCACCTACCTCAGCACCGACGGCAATAATTTACGCATGGCTATTCCTGATCTTAATCTCGGCCAGTTGCGCGGCCTGAGTGGTAGCCCGGTGTTGGACAACAATCATCAGGTAGTTGGTATTGTGTCTAATGTGCTTCCGGCAACATCTGGAAACGGCTTTGATTTTGCGCCCGCATCGCTGGCTTATTTACGAGAAGTACTGGAGAAACTTTCAGCGCAATAGTTCAACGGCCTGCATGTCCCGTTTCTTACTTGTTATTCATTATGTCTGTGATAAGGTGTTGCGCGATTTTGTAACACCTTGATTCATTGCTCCACTTAATATGACCATCACACAATAATGGACAAAGGACGACACATGAAAAAGGCATTCCTTGCAGGAATTACCGGCATTTTACTGGCCGGTTGTAAAACGACTTATATACCACCCAACCCGATTCAAACGCCGATTATGGCAGGAAAAATTGGCGTTTATCTCAACGTTTCCAATACGTTTCATCACACCCATATCGGCACCACGATTTTTAATAACTTCCATAAAACTTATGGCTATGTCTGGGATCATAAAGCACTGATTCTGGATTCGTTCCGTAATGAACTGGCTAAAAACGGTAACTATACCGTGGTCGATTTGGCAGAAGCTTACCCTAACAGCAAAATGGACGATTACGAGTTTGTTCACATCCGTGATAAACAGTGGGTAGAAAATGATTTTAATGACCCGCGCCGTAAAAAGCTGGTCGCAGAAGGCTATAAAGCGGTGATCCGCGTTGCAGAGTCTCGCATATTGGCGTTTAGACATTGTCACCAGTATGGCTGCACCGAGTTTTTCACGGAAGGACCGGGCTTATTCACCCGCTCGTTGTTTGCATTGGATAATTACTTTGTTGCGCCTTCATCAATTCTGGCTGTAGAAACGCTGGAACCGTTAGCGGAAATCAGTGACATGGCAGCATTACATTCACTGAAAAACAATCAAACCACGGAAATTGAAGAGATGCAGGACCCGGTTGATTTCAACAATATTCAACAACCTGAAATCAAACCGATCATGGAGCATTTAGGGTTTTATTATCAAAAAGTGGCATCGACCACGAAAGATTATTTACAAGGCAAGCAGGACGGCTAGTGCTGCACCGGGGCTGTTCACCGCTGACGTTCAACAGCCCCGGTAACTGACATTAATCTGACGGCTTTGGCTCATGGTTTACCTAAATCCAGCCAGGCCACTACATAACCATATTCTTTTGCCGTCAATCGCCCTGCGTCATATTCCGCCGTTGCTCGTTCAAACGTCCATTCCTTGCCCGCTGGCGCTGCCGGTATGGTTAAATCCAGCGTTAGTAATTCCTCATGTTCCACGGTGTAGCCCTTTGCTACCGCTTTCCTGGCACAATAACTCAACACATAATTTACGGCATGTTTGTCCACCGTCGGCGCCCAGCGATACTCTGTTTCACAGGCTGTCTTTTTTTCGCCCTCAGGCGTGAAATAGGTAATATGACCCGTGGTGCAGGCAGTGAGTAATAATGTGGCAATCAAAAGAAAAATTTTATTCATAACATCATGTTTTAACGGGTTTTTATGCAGCCGAGACTGTGACAATAAATGCTCACAAAGTACAGCCAGGTTTACTCATCTTTATGTAACAAGCATTTAAAATAACAACTTATAATAGGTATTTTTATAATTTCACATAAAATACTATGTTAATTGAGCGCAATAGTGATACATAAATAGACCATTGATACAAACCGCAGGCCTTGAGCTGTCACAGGCCATTAATGACGACAAGGAAGAAGAAGCGCCTTATCAATACAAGGTAACGAAATCATTCAATGTCTGGAACGTTAAACATAAACATCTGAAGGATTAAGCACCGTGAATCGTAAACGTGTCGAATAGGTTGAAGGCTCGCGTTTGTCGCTTCACGGCTAGCCTGTTGCCGTACTTTTTCACTATTCGGGCGGTAAAAACCTACTGATATTTTTCCTACGCCAACACCAGACTAAATGTTATAAAAAACCTGGTTAATAGATCGCCAATTCGATGCCCCCACCAATAATCTCTACTTACTATAGATTCATCGCATTTCCTTTACATTTACCGGAACTGATGACATGTTGCGTAGGCATGTCAATAAAGGAGGACATTATGAAAACTGATTCACCGATTAGAACGTTCAATCATCAGGACCAGGATGTACTGACGCCAAAAAGCGAATTGGCGGAAGATCATCACAAAGCATTACTGATGTTACTACAACGCTCTGAATCATCACTTAAGGATCGAGAACTCACGTTAGATGAGGCATGTAATCCGTTTTTATAGCAGTACTGGAGTTACCATCTTCTCTCTCACCCTGAGTAATTTGTCAGGGTGAGTGTTCATTTCTTCTTTAGTGACCTGTCTTTACCTTTCGGCTCAACGCAACAACATCATCGATTATTTATCACTTCATTAAATTTTTATTAACTCAGAAAAGCGTCATAATTCCCTGTTAGTTTTCCACGCCGTGATGCACGACTGCATCCTAAGTTTCCATTCGGTAAAACATTCACAGGTAAAAATAATGAGAATAAAACTATTCACGACCCTTGTTAGCCTTACTGCAGCTCTTCCTTTATATGCTGATGATTTTGCAGCACTGGATGCAGCGATTCCTTCCGCACAGGTTGCCAATATCGCCCCTGTCTTTGATTTTGATGGTGATGGGTGTTTACCGAGTGCAGGCATTAGCCGCAGCGGTCAAAAAAACGGTGGGTTAAAAGCGAGCTTCAGCAGTATTACTGCGGGTTGTCGTTCAGGCAATTTCCTTGAAACATCGAATACCGTTCACCGTGCTGCCTGTAAAACTCACAACGGCAAAGAATATTGCGCTCATATCTACTCACTGTATTTTGAGAAAGACCAGGTAAGCTGGTTCGGCGGTGGTCATCGTCATGACTGGGAACATGCAACGGTCTGGACAATCGACGGTACGGTGACTCACGGTAGCTACAGCGCTCACGGCGATTCATTTACCAAATCGGCCAGTGAACTTCCTTTTGAAAACGGCCATTTAAAGATTGTTTACCACAAAGACGGCATTCTGACCCATGCTTTCCGTTTTGCTAAAAGTGTCGAGGCCGCCGAAAATCCTTATGGCTACTGGGTAACACCCGCAATCACCAGTTGGTGGGAAATGTACGGTGATGGACTGTCGAACCAACAAATGCGTGATAAATTGACGAGCTTTGACTATGGCAGCGGAAATCTTCCGGTTAAAGACAGTAACTTTCTGAATAATATCAATAATTTTAAGCCTGCTGGCTTCCCGACATTCTCCAGTGCAGATACCGGCGCAACTGCGGGCTATTGAGAATTAGGATGTTGAAAGGTTATTGAGCGCCGTTATTTTGAGCGCAATAGTTTACTGACAATCTGGGGCTGAATGATTCAGCCCTTTTCTACGACTGTTCCCATTGAATCTGCTGTTGAGCTATCACTTACCGGCCAGCATTTCCAGCCTGCCAGAACAAAACAGCTCCCCAGTAAACCTATTGCACTGGTTACGCCGTGCCACGGATTCGCATCGACGATGGCAATAAACGCGGCAGTCAGTAAGGCGAATCCGGCAATAAACAAGCTACTGGCGACCAACAGACGTTGATTGGTCATGACAAACGATAAGAGGCCGCCGGTTATCATCATCAACAAAAAGCTGGCTGTTTGCGCCATGCTTAACGCTGTAAGGCCTGCTGCGCTTAACTGAGCCAGTAACACGCCAACTGACAATGCACAAACTGCTGCTGGCATTAACATAAACATCGACGAACGGGCCAGTTTTAATCCAGTTGGCGACAGGTTCGTGCGTTTTTCCTGCTTATTCAGCCATAACAGGCTGCCACCTGCCATCATGACACTACCGAACGCCGTTAAGGCAAAATACAACCATTTCAGGCTGTAATCTGCATAATCGGCCACATGTAAATGCTTTAATACTTCCATACCGTAGGCGAATACGTTGGGGTTTTCAGGGTTGTTTTTATACAACAACTGACCTGACTCAACGCCATAAACCACATTCTGGCTACTGTCGAAACCGGAGCCAAATAGCTGATAACGAACGGATGTTCGACTATCGTCCATGTTATTCACACGCATAAACATCGGTGATAAATCGCTTTGCAATGCAGCCTTGATTTGCAGTTCGTTCAACCGTTGTTCACTGGTTTTACGTTGCTGTGTTTCCTGCAATCGGGCTTCGTGGTAATAACCGGCATCATTAACCAGCGCAGCTTGATCACCTTTATAAACGATAAATAAAAATGCAGCCTGATAGACCAGGATTAAATTAAACACCACGCCAGTGAAGGTTAATAACACCGAGAATGGTAGTGACGCCACGCCGACTAACTTATGTAAATCCAACCATTTATCTTTGGTTTTATCCGGGCGAAAGCGGAAGAACTGATCTTTCAACTTTTCCCAGTGAATAATCAATCCAGACACCAGTAAAAACAGCGCCAGCAAGCCAATCAGACCAACCAGATACTTTCCACCGGGTAATAACAAATCATGATGCAAACGAAAAACAAAGTCGCCGTAACCCTGTTTGTCAGAAGTTGAAAGCACATCACCACTGTAGGGATGAATAATCAGGGTGCGTTGTTGCGGAGACTGCTCGGTGTGAATATCGGCGACGTAATATTGATTAAACAGGCCCGGGCTTCTGACTGTTAGTGGTTTACCTGGCGTCAGCTCTGCGTAATCTCGAACAACGTTAACCACATCAGCCGTGGTTAGCTGTAATTGAGATTCACTGACAGGCTTATTCAAAAACTGCCAGTTTGTGAGTTCTGCCCGGAACAGACTAATTGCACCGGTGAAGAAAATGACAAATAACAACCCGGCGATCACCAGGCCAATTTTATTATGGGCTTCGGTTAACAGACGTAACGGTTTCTTTGCCGCTGATTTTCTTGTTGTCATAAAGTATCAGTTAACCCCTTGATACAGCGAAGGTTATAGCAGCAAGCGCAAGAATAATCAGCGTAAGGCGAAGCAACGTTTGCGTTTGTTTTTCACTAAGATAGCCATAAAAAATAACCGCGATCCAACAACTGAATGAAGTGATAACGGCTATAAATAAACGATTGTCGGCTGAACCAGGTAAGACAGAGACCAGTATTAAACTGGTCAGTAACGAAATAATAAACCCGCCAATCAGTCCGGTCAGGGTTTTAACCAGCATGCGGTGTTTTCCGGTTCAGACTTTCTCGAAGTGGTTGTACGGATGGGCGTTTGAGATGAAACTGCTTTTGTAAGGCAGTTGAAAGCAGTGGCGCAATAATCAATGACATACTGAAAGCAAGCACGCTCATTAACAAGGTTACAACAATTGGTTGTGTTGCAGCCAAAATAGCAATACCAGAAATAAGCAGCGATAACGCAGAAACCCAGGCTTTTTTGCCTGAAAGTGGTTGTAACATAACGATTTGATTAGGATTTGCTAAATATGTGACATATCCAGCAAGACAGATAAATAGTAGCCCCGACATCACTCACCCTGTTAACGCTTTAATAATAATCATTCTTATTTGTATTCTAGCTGTTTTTCAGCATAGTTCAACGGCCCTGATCATGTACAAATTAAATTAATTAGCGTTTTTTATTTCTATGCATCATCCAGCGGTTGTGATAGTGGTTTTTTAACAACACAAATATTCACTCTTTTTCACCAGTTCATTCATTCCCTGCCCTCATGAATTTAGATTAATGCACCATGCGTCGGCTACTATTTGTTTTTATAACAGAACCAACCAACGTTCACTGGCATACCCATTTAATTATAGACACGTTAAGCCATCTGTTACCACATTCGACAAAACCTTTGTATATCACTGTTTTTAATATATATTTTTACATTAACGCAGTCCTGACACGTATTATGAATCTATCCATATTATCCGGTAATATGTTTAATAATTAACAATTTGTTAAGCGTTAACCTGAAAAACTCAAAGAATTGAATTCCATCAATATCCATGTTGTTCTTACGCCTTTTCTTTGTCCCTATATAAAGTAGTTAATATTTATATAATGTAAACTTTTTCTTAATAAACCTTCTTTTATCAGGGCTAAAAGTGCATTTTTTGCGCTATTGTCACAAACATTTCAATAAATATTTAACACACAGGTTGAAAAGCCAAATGACAATCATTATCATTTGCGCACATATTTCTACTACACGAGAAAAATAATGATTAAACCGGGTGATGCAGCCCTTGTTACAGGCTTTTCTAAAGTATCCAGCGCCATCATGCTTGCTTTAGGCCTGCTTTCTATTGCCCCTGTTTCGGCAGTAGCTGCGCAACAAGAAAACACAAATAGCCAGGGTGAAGAAGAAGTAGAAGTCATCACCGTAGTCGGTAAAATCGAATCAGGTCAGTACAGAAATGATTTCGCTGACTCAGCAACCAAAACGTTAACCGCAAATCTGGATATTCCACAGCCTGTTGATGTGATTAATCAACAACTTATCCAGGGCCAGTTTGCATTAGACATGCAGCAGATTTATCGTAACTCTGCCTCAGTCAACGCGGTTGACCCATTAGGCCACACAAATATTCGTGGTTTCCGCCTGAATGAAAACAGCGGCGGTATTCTTAAAAATGGCCTGCGCGATGTCAGCCAGGGTTTTGCTTTCCAGCCATTAGCCAATATTGAAAAAATCGAGATCATCAAAGGTATCAGCTCAGCCTTATACGGCCGTGGCGAGCCTGGCGGTTTAATCAATCTCATCACTAAAAAACCTAAACAAGACGCCTTCCTTAATACATCACTGGTCTACGGTAGCGATGACTTCTATCAGTTCAATGTTGATGCCAACGGCACACCATTGATGGATGGTAAGTTAACCTATCGTCTGAACATGCAGTTAAACGATGAAGAAAGCTTTCGTGATGAAGTAGAACGTGAGCGTATTTTTATCGCTCCGGTCGTAAGCTACCGCATTTCAGACATGCAAAAAATCACTATCGAAGCCGAATACAATGACTTCGATCAGACTCGTGATTTTGGTGTCGCCCGCATCAACGGTGAGCTGGACGCGCTGCCAAAAGAGCGTTTTATTAGTGCTGACACCAAGGTCGATACAGAAATCAAAACCTTCCAGATCACTCATGAATGGTTTGTCACACCTGACTGGTTCCTGAATACCAAATTCCGCTTTGGTCGTGATGAAACGGATGATGCCCTGTTCAATCCATTAACGGAAGGTCTGCAAACAGCGCTGAACAATCCGGCATTATGGATGGACCAGAATCCTCGCGTTTATCGCACTTACACCACAGCGGACGACGAGAAAGATGAGTTAAATCTGGATATTAACCTGGCGGGTGATATCGAACTGGCAGGCATGGATCACTCTTTACTGTTCGGGATTAACTACAATGAACGTGACACTGAGCGCACATCACATGTTTTCCTGAATCAGGCGTTGTACATGGGCCTTGGAACGGTCGATACCGCGTTATCACCGTATGCTATGGTGTCACAGGTTGACCCATTCAACCCAACCGATCATAAAGCGATTAACCTGCCAACCGCGCTGGCTCTGGGCACACCGCTGGGCGCTCGTCATGAAATGACTGACAGCGTTATTCTGAGTGACGGTGATACTAACATCGAATCACTTGGTCTGTACTTCCAGGACCAAATTCGCTTTAACGACCAATGGCAACTGGTGGTTGGTGCGCGTTATGACGACTTCGATTATGAGCAGAATCAACACACGCTAAACACTAACTTTGCATTTGGCGGTTTCCTGTATGCACCTAATGGTCAGGTCAATCCGATGGCTTACGTGGATACACTTCAGGACGAATCGGATGATGAAATCACGTCTCGCGCTGGTTTGATCTACACACCAACCGACAACATGGCGTTTTATGCCAGTTGGGGTCAGCAGTTTGATATCCAGTTAGGCGTTGACGCACAAGGCAGACCGTTTGATCCGCTGAAATCCAAAGCAAAAGAAGTTGGCGCAAAATGGGATGTTACGTCTGATTTGACCGTTAATCTGGCATGGTTTGATATTCAAAAAACCAACCTGCTCACACTGGATGCTGAGAACCCGTTGTTCTCTCGCCAGCAAGGCGAAGTTACCAGTAAAGGTTGGGAAGTCAGTGCGTTAGGTCGACTAACACCACACTGGGTTATCAGTGCCAACTATTCAGACTTCAACGCAGAAGTCACCGAAGATCCAACCCGACCTCAGAACATCGGTAAAACCGAACGCGGTACACCAGAACAAAGCGGCGGTCTGTGGTTGCAATGGGAAATGAACGAATATGGACAAGATGGCCTGACCATCGCCATTGGTGCAAACCATGTTGGCGCTCGCCCTGGCGATGATGCTAACAGTTATGAATTACCAGCATACACCTTGCTCGACACCACCATCAGCTATCGATTCAACGAGACAGTTAAATTAAAACTGCAAATCGATAACCTGACTGACAAGCGCTGGTATCAAGGAGCTTTCCACTCTTATTCAATCTTCCCGGGCTACGGCACCGTCGGCAAACTTTCTGTCGATATCTCGTTGTAAATCCGGTTCATAGATATAACCCGACTGGCTACGGGAATGTAGCCAGTCAAAAAACAGGTATCAGGTCTTCACACGACAGCTGATCTGACTAAAAACAATAATAAACGCTGATAAACAGCGCGTCAGATACCTCAGTTTAAGTGCTAACACCAATCCTGGGACTCCGTGTCCAAAATCAAAACCAACCGTGAGTTACTGCCGACTTCTCGTCAGCAGCGGATTCCCCTTTTCTGAATTCCGCTAATCGAGACGTCGGTTTGTTGTTAATTCAAAGTACAGACAAGCATTGATAAACCTTTTCTAGCGCAAAAACAACAGGTTATCAGGTTATGTCTGGCAGTATCGTTGGAACGTATTATGAGCATCATTAGTCAACCATGCACGACTCTGGTTGAGTTGCTACAGCATCAAGCCAGCATCCGTCCGGAGAAAATTGTCTACCGGTTTCTACGTAACGGCGAGCAGGAAACCGCGTCCTGGCGCTATTCCCAATTACATCATCAGGCCCAGTTAATTGCCGGATTTCTTCAACAAACGGGTCAGTCAGGCGACCGCGTCGCACTTATGCTGTCTCCGGGTCTGGACTATATCGCCGCATTTTTTGGTTGCTTGTATGCCGACCGTATTGCAGTCCCAACCTACCCACCCGCCAACAGAAAACGGGATGGAAAGAAAGTTGCCGCCCTTCTTGAGGATGCCAAACCGATTCAAATCCTGACGTCGGGTAAAGAGCATGACCGTCTGGTGCAAACCCTTGATGGCACGGTCTGGTCAGACACTGTCGTGAATCTGGCTGATATTCCGGCAGATGCCCACAAGCAATGGCAACAACCTGGCGTTACCTCAGATTCAATCGCCTTTTTACAATACACGTCAGGTTCAACCGGAACGCCTAAAGGCGTCATGGTCAGCCACGGCAATCTCATCAATAACACCCATCATATTTGTAATGAAACGGGTATCACCACGGACGATACCATCGTCTCCTGGTTACCGCCGTATCATGATATGGGCCTGATCGGTGGATTACTGGCAACAATATATGGTGGGATGACATCTGTACTGATGGAACCGGTTGCATTTTTACAACAACCTTTCCGCTGGTTAAAAGCGATCTCTGACTACAAAGCAGCAGCGACCGCAGCCCCGAATTTTGCTTATCAACTGGCCGTCGATAAAATCTCCGACGAGCAGTTACAACAGCTTGATTTATCAAGCCTGAACTTATCACTATCTGGCGCAGAGCCGGTTCGCCCGCAAACAGTTAACGATTTTACGGCTAAGTTCAGCCAGGCTGGATTGAAACCCGATGCGGTATTCCCTGCTTATGGCATGGCCGAATTCACCTTGTTCACCAGTGGCAGTCGCCCGGTTATTAATCAGTTTGATGAACAAGCACTCACCCAACACACAGCGAAAAAAGTGACGGCAGATTCTCAGACAACTGCCCACCGTTCGCTTGTCAGCTGTGGACCGATTATTCCACAACATCAATTAATTATCGTTCAACCAGAAAGTTTAGCGGTACTGGCTGATGGTCAGGTGGGTGAAATCTGGCTGCAAGGACCATCGGTCGCGCAAGGCTACTGGAATCGCCCGGAACTAACAGAACAACAATTTCATGCTGTTGCCACAAAAGACGGCGAACCATTACCAGGCCATTGGCTACGTACTGGCGATTTGGGCTTTCTTGATGAAGGTAATGTCTACGTTACCGGACGACAAAAAGATTTAATTATCCTACGGGGTAGAAATTTATACCCTCAGGATCTGGAACGTGTTGCGACCGCAACCCATGATGACTTGCTGACCGATGGTTGTGCCGCATTCAGTATCGAACAGAACAATGAAGAAAAACTGGTACTGGTCATGGAAGTCAGTCGCCACGGCTTAAAGCGGTTAAATTATGACGACGCAGCCAGCCTGGTTCGTCAGTCTCTGAGTCAGGAATTTTCAACTACAGTCGCTGATATCGTCTTTATCAAACCAGCGACACTACCTCGCACGTCCAGCGGAAAAATCCAACGTTCAGCCACAAAAATTCGCTATCAGGACAATGATTTGAGCATCGTAGGTCAGGTCAGTCAGCAAAGCTCGTCCAGTGAATCTACGCCTACCATATCCATTCCGCATCACACGTTATTTCCATTAATGGCAGAAGCCATTAGTAAGCAACTGAACATTCCATCTGCTCGTATTCAACCGGATACCAGTTTTGCTGATTTGGGTCTGGATTCTGTTTCTGCGGTAAACCTGGCAGCAACCCTGAGCGAAAAAACAGGCGAACAGCTTGATCCGGTTGCACTGTGGGACTACCCAACCCCGGCTGATTTATGTCGTTACCTGACAAATGACAACACGACAAATAACCGCACAATGCCAGCACAATCGATGCAAAAGCGGCATGTTGAACCCATTGCTGTTGTAGGTATGGGCTTACAGGTTCCATCTGCACACGCTGATGATATTGACGATATCGACGCGTTCTGGGCCATGTTAAATCGTGGTGACGACGTGATTGGTCCATTGCCTGAATCACGACATGCTGATTTTGACGGCTTAGACAATGCACGCACGATTCCACAAGGTGGCTTCCTGAAATCAGTAGACACCTTTGATGCCAGCTTTTTTGATATGTCGGCAAGAGAAGCCGCCTGTCTGGACCCGCAACAACGTCTGTTATTACAAGTCAGTTGGCGTGCTTTAGAAAACGCGGGATTAAGTCAACAAGATATCGCGGCCAGAACAGCTGGCGTTTTTGTCGGTATGAGTACTGACGATTACGCGCCTATGGCATTGAACAGCGAACAAATGGACAGCGATGCTGGCTACCTCGGACTTGGTACTGCACGGAGCGTGGCCGCTGGTCGGCTTGCTTATTTCCTGGGGTGTAAAGGTCCGGCGCTGGCACTTGATACCGCTTGTTCATCATCGTCTTACGCCATTCACCTGGCCTGTCAAAGCCTGAGTCGAGGCGAATCTGATATCGCCTTATGTGGTGGTGTAAACCTGATGTTGAGTCAGCATGGATTCACGGCTCTGGATGATTTGAACGCATTGTCGCCAGATTACCGCTGTAAAACCTTCAGCGACGAGGCCAACGGCTATGTTCGCGGTGAAGGATGTGGCATGTTGGTGTTAAAACCACTAAGCCAGGCTGAAAAAGATGGCGATCACATCTACGGCACCATTGCCGCGAGTGTCGCTAATCAGGACGGTCACAGTAATGGCCTGACAGCGCCGAATGGCTCACAACAGCGAGCCTTATTGCAACAAGCGTTATCCGTCAGTGGCATCAGCGCAAATGAAATTGGCTACATTGAAACCCACGGCACAGGCACGCCTCTGGGCGATCCGATTGAAGTTAATGCGATTGCCGACGCGTTCCAGGCCAGCAACACATCTCGTGAACAACCGATTCTCCTGGGTGCGTTAAAATCGCAACTGGGTCATCTTGAAGCTGCCGCAGGCGTTCTGGCCGTTATCAAAACATTGCTTTGTGTTCAGCGTCAGCATATTCCGGCAAACCTGTACAACGGCACACCAAATCGCCATATCGACTGGCAGAGCAAAGCGGTTCAACCGGTTGCTGAAGCACAAACCTGGCCTGTCATTCAGCATAAACCAGCGGTAGCTGGTGTCAGCGCATTTGGTTTAAGTGGCACCAATGTCCACTTCACCATTCAGGCGGCACCGACACAACAACCGCTAAAACAAACACCAGCGGTACTGCCATTTGTCGCATTAAGTGGTAAGTCTAAAGCGGCTGTTTTAACCAAAGCACAGCAACTGAATAAACGACTGGAACAGCATGACTATACAGCCGCAGAACTGACTGCTTTGTGTAGTGCAACTCAGTCACAACAACATTTTAGCTGGCGTTCATCATTACTGGCGAAAGATGCCACATCATTGCAGGCGCAACTGAACAGCCTGAGTGCGGACTACATTCATCGCGAGCCAGTCGATAAACAACCGCTGGTCTTTATGTTTACCGGGCAAGGTTCAATCTATGCTGAAATGGGTCAGGCACTCTACACTCATTCTGATACGTTTAAAGCATCAATTGATCGTGCGGCTCTCTGGGTAAAACAACAACAACCAGACACTGAATTGACCGAGTTGTTATTCAACACGGCAAACGAAGCTGAACTCTTACAACCTCGCTTCGCTCAGTTCTCACTGTACGTATTGCAAGTTGCCCTGGTAGATGTATTCAAGGCGATTCAGTTAACACCGGATGCGGTGATCGGTCACAGTATTGGTGAATTCGCTGCGGCTTATACGGCTGGCGTCATCACGGCTGAACAAGGTTATACCCTGACCTGGCACCGTGGATTGTTGACAGAATCTTGTAAAGCAGGTCATATGCTGGCGGTTTCACTCAACGAAACCCAAACCCGCGACACCTTAGCTAAATTCGCCAAAACATCGGCCAACAGCCTCGATATTGCAGCGATCAATCATCCAAAACAAACTGTTGTGGCAGGTGATATCGCGACCATCAACAATTTTAGTGACTACCTGACGGCTGAAGGCATCAAAAACAAAGTGCTGGCGACCAGCCATGCATTCCATTCTTCACTAATGGAGTCGATGCAACCCGCTTTTGCCGACATCACGGACAGACAAATCTGCAAAGCTGCTCGCATTAACTGGTATTCGACATTAACTGGACAACAGCTAACTTCGGCACCAGATACCGCCTACTGGCGAGATCATATTCGTCATCCAGTCCGTTTTGCGACAGCACTGGATGCCTTATTGAATGATCTGCCTAACGCCACGCTGGTTGAATTAGGTCCGCACCCGATCCTGACAGCGATAGCCAAACAACAAGTCACTTCATTTAAGCAGGTATCGGTCAACGCGACACTGAAACGTAACAGTGACGATATTCAGCAAATGGCTCGTACTCTCGGGCAATTATGGCAATCTGGCTTCCCGGTTGATCTGCGTCAGTTACCTCAGTTACCGCGTGTACAACGTCCGGCTTTACCTGGTTACCCGTTTGCTCGCAAACGCCACTGGATCACGGCCAAAAAGCCGCAACTGGCGGCGAAAGCTCCGGCATTTGATGTAAACATGCTGGATTCAATGGTCGATTCATACGATTGGAGCGATGCAGAAAAAGCAGTGTTACCTGAACTGATGGCGAAACTTAAATCACAACTGACCGCGCAACTCGGACAGTTAACTGACCATCAAACCACTGAACAAATCACTTCGCTGATTCAAACCCAGCAATGGCAGCCGCTAACGCTTAATACTCGTGCAACAACGGCTGACAACGTAGTGATTGCCTGGTCTGGCACCCGACCGACTACCCTGCTCAACACATTCGAACAAGCTGGCGTTAATATGACATCCGTTTGTATTAGCGATGGCACACAGCCGCTGGCGCAATCGTTACAAGCCATGGCGCAACAATCCGTCACGTTGATCGTTGCATTACAACCTCATGAAGCAGCTACGTATGAGCTGGATACGCTTCATCAACTGGCAGCTCAGGCGATCAGCGATTTACAAACGTTATTCGCACTAACAGGCAGCATGTCGAATGTCGATTGCTGGCTGACCGTCGATTCCATGACCCAGACTAACTGCTATCAGGCCAGTCTTCAGGGTTCAGCTCGCTCATTGATCCATGAATTCCCTGATCATTTGCGCGGCGTGGTGGATGTCAGTTTGTCCAGTCCAACATCAGTGCAACCGTTTGTCAGCTTAATCAGCAGCGCAGTTCAGCATACCGAATTCCGTTTGACGGATGGCGCTGTGCTTGGTCGCGAGCTTGCTGGCACCGATACGGTTGTGGAACAAGCGGCAGATTTTACCAACAAACACCTGATGATTACCGGTGGCACCGGTGCGCTTGGGCTGATGCTTACCCGCTATCTGGCCGAAAAAGGCGCAAGCAAAATTACCCTGATCAATCGCCGTGCCAGCGCATTCGATCAGCTTACTGCGCCACAGCAACGTCAGTTAAATCAGGCAATGGCAACAGGCTGTCATGTTCAGCTGGAAAAACTGGATATCAACCAGGCCGATCAGGTTGCTGAGTTCTTTAACGATGACACGCTGGAACTGGATGGTATTTTCCATCTGGCCGGTAAAAGTGCCGATACGCAACAACTGGCCGATATCACCGAAGAAGTCAGCCTTCAGGTTCTGCAACCTAAAACAGCTGGAGCCTGGTTGTTACACCACTACAGTCAGTCTCAACCGCTTCAATGGTTTGTTTGTTTCAGCTCTGTTGCAGCCTTAATGGGCTATGCCGGTCAAACCACTTACAGTGCGGCAAACTTTGAGCTGGACCATCTGGCACAACAACGTCTGCGTCAGGGATTACCGGCGCTGAGCATTAACTGGGGACCGTGGCAAGGCGATGGAATGGCGGCTTCAACGCTGGTCGATAAAGCCATGGCGCAACTGGGTATTCAGCAGCTGATCGAACAGGACGCTTTCGATGCCATGAGCCTGTCGATGGGTATGAAACACGCAACGGTGTCTATCATTGCCGCCGATTGGGAGAAAGCCGCACAGCGCTATTCATCACGTTTCACTCATGGCTTGCTACGTGGCTTCCTGCCGCATTCAGACCTTGATACAGACGAACATACGTTGTCTGTGGCTGATCAGTTAAAAGCCATGACAACCGACGACCGCCAGCAGGCTATTCAACAGTGGTTAATTCACACGACGGCTGAAGCCCTTGGCGATACACCGGATGAATCAGCTCTGCACGAACCATTAAACCGCCTTGGTATGGATTCCATTCGTGCGCTGGAACTTAAACATGCTGTGCAACAGCACACAGGTATTGACGTGCCTGTGGTTAAGTTCCTGGAAGGTATTTCATTGCTGGCACTGACTGAACAGCTCACTCAGGCGATGGACAGCGAACAACCAGCAACATCGTCTGCGCTGACGATCACCCCGGGTCTGGCCGAAAATCCAGCGCCATTGTCATACGCGCAACAACGTTTATGGCTGGTGAATCAGTGGCAAAAACCGGATGGTTTATACAATATTCACGCGGCAATTAAAGTAACCGGGCAGTTAGATACTGAGCGATTACAAGGCGTCGTCGATGGCCTGGTTGCTCGTCATGAAGTGCTAAGAACCCGGTTTATTGAAGCCGATGAAGGCGCGGTACAACGAATTGACGACAACCAGTTTATTCCGGTGAAAGTCCATGAAATCACAACTGCACTGGACAGCGAACTGGCAGAAGATAAAGTGCGCCAACTGGCTCATCAAATCTTCAATCTGGAAACCGGCCCATTACTGGCGGTTGATGTCATTCGTTCCACAGCAGCAGCTGATCAGGCCATTATCAGCCTGACGCTTGACCATATCATCGCTGATGCCTGGTCAATGGACGTACTGATTCGCGATTTCATTCAACTGTATACCCAGCCACAAGCGACACCTGACGCACTGGATATTCAGTACCGTGATTACGCCGCCTGGCAGCGCGAAACGCTGAACGATGACGCGATTAAGCAATTAAGTCAGTTCTGGCAACCTACTCTGTCCGGTATGAAACCGTTTGAATATAAAACAGACCTGCCACGCCCTGCCCGCCAGGATTTAACCGGTCGCTGCCATCGTTTCAGCTTATCGGCAGAGGCGTCAACTAAACTGCAACAACTGGCGGATCAGCAAGGCGTCACGCTGTTTGTATTACTGCTGACCTTATTCAAACTGTTCATGCATCACAAAACAGGTGAGAACGATATTGCTATCGGCACCGATGTCGCGAACCGGGAAGAACTGGAAACCCGTAATCTGATTGGCTTCTTCGTCAACTTGCTGTTATTACGCAGCCAGTTTGAACAGAACCCGTCATTCGGTGACATGTTACATGCGGAAAAAGATGTGGTTCATCAGGCGCTTGCTCATCAGGATATGCCATTCCACAAACTGGTAGAACTGATGAAAACACCTCGGGATGCCAGCCGCAATCCATTGATTCAGGTGTTATTCGTGCTGCAAAACGCTCAGTCCGAAACCCTGACACTACCCGATTTAACTGTCGAACAACTCGACATTGACGAACAGGTTTGTCGTTTCGACATGGCGCTGTTCTTCAAACAAAAAGACGGACAACTACAAGGTTACTGGCATTACGCCAAAGCTTTGTACAACCCGGACACTATCAATCAACTATCACAAGAATTCTGCCACCTGATACAGGGTGTTTTGACCAATCCGGAGCAATCGCTGGAGGAAATACGTATGTTAGATTTAACCAAAGATAACCAGACTACAGACACATCAAATGGACCTGCAACCAGCAAACGCTCGAAGAAGAAGGCCAGTTTTAACCGTTTCAAATCGAAAAAAGCGGCAGCCCCGGTAACGCCGACGGCACTGGTTGAAAAATTCCCGTATCAGGAAGGCAAGGCGATGCCTCTCATCGTCAAAGCGGCCAATAAAGATCTTGACCCGTTTGGCTGGGCCGAGATGGAACGTGAGGCTATTCTGGCTGATTTACAAAAGCATGGTGCGATTCTGTTCCGCGACTTCCCGCTAAAAGATGCAACCGATTTTGAGCGTTTCTCTCGCACAATTTGCCCGAGTTTATACGGCGAATACGGTGATCTGCCGAAAGAGAAGAAAGGCGAGAAGATCTATCATTCAACACCGTATCCAATTGACAAATCTATTCTGTATCACAACGAAAGTTCACACATGAACAAGTGGCCAACTCGCCAGTTCTTCTTCTGTGTTCAGCCGTCGCCCATTGGCGGTGCAACACCAATCGTTGACTGTCGTGAAGTGTACAAAGAACTGGACCCGGCGATCCGCGAAGAATTCGAAAACAAACATTTGTGTTACGTCCGTAACTTCAGCCGCAACCTGGACGTGAGCTGGCAGAACTTCTTTAAAACCGAAGACAAAGCAGTGGTTGAAGAGAAATGTCGCAAAGCAGGCATTGAATTCCAGTGGATGCCTGATGACGGATTACGCACCAAAGAAATTCGCCGTGCGGTTGCAATCCATCCTGAGAGTGGCGAGAAATCTTTCTTCAACCAGATCCAGCTTCATCACAGCGCATTCCTTGCACCGGAAGTTCGTGAATCCCTGCTGGCCCTGATGGGACAGGAAGGTTTACCGCGTCATGTTTACTTTGGTGACGGCAGTGAAATCAGCGATGAAGTCGCGAAATACACCTACGACTTATACGAAAAACTGGCAGTACGTTTCGACTGGCAGAAAGGCGACCTGGTGATGGTCGACAATATGGTAGTAGCGCACGCTCGCGACCCATTCCAGGGAGAACGAAAAATCAATGTTGCACTGGCTGAAATGGTCGAGCAACAAGGCACTGTTGTGCCGGGTATTTCACTCGAAGACAGCCTTAAAGATCCACAGGCCGAAGCCTGATCATTACCCCACACGGTTTATTAATAACGACGCTTTGCCATTACCGGCTCACTAGCACACCGGTAATGGCATCCACGAGATAGCGAGACTATGGACACTGATCAATCGTTAAACAGCTTTCCGCTGACAGCCCAACAAAAACTCATCTGGGCTGATCAACCGGCACATCAACAGCCTGTTATTGGCTGGGATATCGATGCCGCCTTCAATGCAAGCCAGGTCAAATCTGCACTGGAACAACTGGTTGCACACCATGATGCATTACGCTTCCACTATCAACGCCAGGCCGGGCTGGTTTACCCGATGCAAGCCGTTAATCCGCAGGCCGGTTTACACTGGTTAGATGTGGATGCGATTGTCGATATCGACGCTCAGTATCAGTACTTTGCCATGTTAGCCAAAGCCAACAGTGAACACTGTTGTGCCGGATTCTTCCCGGGTGATGCACAACACCCTGCCCGTGTCTGGTTCTCATTACCTGCACTGGCGAGCGACAGCTTTTCCGTTAAATTACTTCAGCAACAACTCAGCGAATTACTACAAGGTTCCGCACTGGAAGAGGCCGAAGCCGATTACCAACAATACGCATTGTGGCAGGAAGAATGTCTGACCGAAGATGAAGACGAAATAGCCGCGGCGAATAAATTAATTGCCGAGCCTGCCAACAGCGCACTAAGCCGATTACGCGGCTTACAAACTCAGTGGGTAAAAGACGAAACATCACTGAGTCGCCACTGGTTAACGGCAGCTGTTAACGACGAAAGCTGGGAAGCTATGCATGAACTGGCTGAACAACATGATCTGGACCCGGAAGCCATCTTACTGGCCGCCAGTCAGATCGTGAATCATCGTCTGACCGGTGAAAGCAGCCTGAGTCAGTATGTTGAGCTGGTCACCCGTCCATTTGATGAACTGGAAAGTGTTGTTGGTTGTTTATCAAAAACAGCACCGGTATCCGTTGAACAGTACGATAACGACAAAGTACTGACCTATCTTAAGCGTATCGATCAGGTCTTTTTCAATCTGGATGATGTCGCGGAATACCTGACTCCGGCTGATACAAAAGCACATCAGATACAAAGCTATCTGAACATGGAAGAAACGCCAGGCGTTACACTTGCTCAGGTACGAGGATTACATGGCGCTACATCCGTATTGACGGTAGTTGAGCAGGATTCAGGGCTGAATGCACAACTGGAATTCTGCGGCGATGCCGACATTGCTCATCAATATCACATCTGGCTGAAACGCTGGGTATCTGTGCTGGAACAACTGATTGCCAGTCCGGACGCAGCACTAAACGACATCACGGTTTTACTGGACGATGATGCTCAGTTACTGGCATCGGCTCAGGGCAAAGTTACAACAGCTTCAGCACCTTCTACGATCATTGACCGTTTGACCCACTTCGCCGGGGAAACCCCGGAACAACCAGCGCTTATGGTCGGTGATACCAGCCTGACTTATGTTCAGCTACATACACTGGTTGCCGACATTTCAACACAAATCAGCGCTGTGACTCAGGGTGAGAATTTACCGGTTGCTATCTGTCTGCCGCGCAGCCACTGGTCAGTCGTGGCAATGTTATCGTGTCTGGCCGCTGGCGCTGCCTTTGTTCCATTGGAAACAGACAACAATCACGACCGTCTGATCCATCTGGTAAGCCGTATTGAGCCAGCAATGATCATCACAGATGCAACATTGAGTAAAACCCTGAATGATGCATTTGAACAAACACCGCAACTGTTAACCAACACACTGACCGTCACCAGTGCTGACACGATAGCATCCGCGCTGCCGACACTGACGGTTACGGATGAATCTCTGGCTTACCTGATTTACACCTCAGGAACGACGGGTGAACCAAAAGGTGTGCAAATCACGCTGGGCAATCTGACAAACTACTGTGATTCAATCAGTCAACATCTTGGTCTGACGCCAGGCCTGAGCTTTGCCTGTGTATCCACATTAGCTGCTGATTTAGGCTATACCTCAGTCTTCCCGGCTATCATGCACGGCGGCACGTTACATCTGCTGGACTACGCGACCGTAACCGATGACGTGCGTTACCGCGCCTGGTTGAGTAAACATCAGCCAGACATCGTGAAAATGGTGCCATCTCATTTCCAGACCCTGGTAAAAAATGCCGATCTGTCTGGCGCACTCATTACCGATTTACTGCCGAAGAAACACCTGTTGCTCGGCGGTGAAACCTTACAAACGGCGCTGTTAGACCAGTTATTATCACTGCAACAAGCGGGCATGCACGATTGTCAGATCCACAATCACTATGGTCCGTCCGAAGCAACCATTGGTTGTTTCACCGTAAACCTGAGCCATTTACCACTGACAGGCTGGCAACATGCCACCAGCGCCCCGATTGGCCGGGCGTTTAACAATGTTTCATTCGCTGTAGTGGACGCCAGTTTACAACCAGTTCCGGCGCTGACTCAGGGTGAATTAATCGTCGGCGGCGCTGCCATTAGCGCAGGCTATAAACAAGCGTCTGACAAAGAACAGGCAAAATTCCTGGATTTCGAATTCGCCAACGGCGTTAAACGTGCTTATCGCACCGGCGATAATGTGCGCTTACTGGCTAATGGTTGTCTGGAATTCGGTGGTCGTATTGATGCTCAGGTAAAAGTACGTGGTTATCGAGTCGAGCTTCCAGCTATTGAGCAAGTGATTAATCAACACCCGGCAATTGAGGCGGTTACGGTTCAGTTACACCAACCAGAAGGACTGAATCCTCGTCTGGTTGCCTGGTATGTGGTTAATCCAGGTCAGAACAACAATGAACTGATTGAAAACCTACAACGGTTTATCACCGCACAACTACCGGCTTACATGGTGCCGGATCAGTGGTTAAAACTGGATCAGCTACCGCTAACCCGTAACGGTAAAATCGACCGTAAACAGCTACCTAATCCTGACGAAGCCCTGGCTGCTCATCAGCAGTGGAGCGCCCCGGAAACACCGCAAGAGATTGCACTGGCAGCTTTGTGGACCGAACTGTTAGGCGTCGAAAAACCAGGGCGTGACGATCATTTCTTCGAAATGGGCGGAAACTCCTTGCTGGCGACACAGGTTGTCGCTCGTTTACGTAAACAGACTGGCAAACCAGTATCACTGGCAGATCTGTTCGACCATCCGACACTGGCAACCCAGGCTGCGTATCTGGATTCTGTCGGTGACGATGCTTCGGCTTTACCTGCCATAACATCGGTTGCCGTTGATGCACACTATCCATTATCACTGGCCCAGCAACGCTTATGGTTCCTGGACGAGCTGAATCCAGGTTCAGCGTTTTACAATGTTCCGGCCTGTCTGCAATTGTCTGGCAAGGTGTTGTTTAACCAGATTCAGGATGCACTGACAGCAGTCTGGAATAACCATGATGCACTGCGCCTTCGTTTCGATACTCGCCAGTCAGCGGTGCAACAGGCAATTTCAGCGCAGCCATTTAGTCTGGCAAAAACCGATCTGACCGCAATGTCACCTGATGATGCAAAGACAGAAGCCAGACGCCTTGCCAGTCAGGAAGCTCAAAAGCCATTTGACTTGCACAACGATGCTATGATGCGCGGGCACTGGGTCCAGCTTTCTGACAATGAATCCTGGTTGCTGGTCACGCTACATCATATTATTTCTGATGCCTGGTCCACTGACATTCTGCTGCAAGATTTCACGCGAGCATTAGCCGGACAACCACTGGAAAAACCAGCGCTGAACTATCTGGACTTCGCTGCGTGGCAACACCAGTTAATGCAACAGGATACATTGCAGCCGCAACTAAGTTTCTGGCAAAAACGTTTACATCAGGCACCGCAATATCTGGCCTTACCGACCGACAAGCCACGCCCGGAATATCAAACCTATAACGGCGCTCGTCATACCATCACCTTACCGGAATCACTGGTGCAATCGCTTGACGCCATTGCAAACCAACACGGTGCCAGCCGTTTTATGGTGCTGGCAACGCTGTTTAATCTGGTTTTACAGGATCTATCTGGTCAACAGGATATCTGTGTCGCCGTGCCAGTAGCAGGCCGAACTCAGGCCGGACTGGAACGGACACTGGGCATGTTCCTGAATATTCTGGTCATGCGAACTGAACTAAATCTGGCAACGACAACTGCCGATCTGCTGGCACAAATCAAACGCCGTAGTTTAACCATGTTCGACAACCAGGATTTATCGTTCGATCGTCTGATCAACGAACTACCGGTTGAACGAGCAACCAGCTACAGTCCTTATAACCAGATTGGCTTTAATGTTCTGAACACGCCACTGGGCAAGAACACAGAACAGCTACAAACAGCGTCTGGTGAAGTGAGCGTTGACTTACTCACTAACAGCAATCACACCGCAAAATATGACGTTGACTGGACGGTTTCTGCATCAAACGAACCGGGTTGCCTGGATGTTACCATTGAGTACAACACGGACTTATTTGTCGCCGAAACCATTGAGCGTCATGCGCAGCGTTATCTGCAACTGGCTACGGAACTGAGCGAGCATTTACATCATAACTGGCGCGACTGGTTGTCATCAGACACCGCCGCACAACCGCTTCCGTATCGTCCAGGCGCTGCAACCAACAATACAGCCGAGCAACATCAGCAAATTACCTGGTGGAAACAACAACTGGCAGAGCTGGAACCTTTACATGGTTTAGTGCCAGATATGACGCGCCCCACCAGTCCATCGGACAGACAGGATTTATGTGACCGGGTGTCATTATCCCTTTCGGATGAACAACATCAGCAACTGAACGCCGTAGCTGACACATTGCATGTATCGCCGTTTGTGTTACTGCATGGCGTGTTCAATCTGGTCATGGCTCGCCACAGTCAGCAGGACGATATTGTGTCGCTGGCAACAGATCATCAGCAACCTTCGCTGGTACTGCGCGTCAATACGGGTCATGAGCATCCGTATGACTTGCTACAACACCTGACTCACGTCCATCGTGAAGCGTCAGCCCATCAGGGTATAACGCTGGAACATTTACTGGACGACGGTCAGTTTGACCGTACAACCACCCATCAGCCACTGGTTCAGTTAGCCTTTACCCTGACTGACGATAAAACAGACACTCCGGCCAGCTTACGCTCACCGTTTGATCTGTCTTTAACTCTGGCGATTGGTGACGACAGCAGCGTCTGCCACTGGTATTTCAATCGTCAGCTATTCACTGATTCACGTATTCATCAGTTTGCGGAGCATTTCTGTCACCTGTTGCAATCCGTACTGGATGCACCGGAATCGACACTGTCAACACTGGCGATGATGTCTCCGGCAGAGATTCAGCATCAACTGGTGACATTGAACCAGACCTCCGTCACTGTCGATACCGAGCAACTGTTCCATCAGCGTGTCAGTGAACTGGCGGCACAGGACACCGATGCACTGGCCGTTCATATGGCAAATGACATAACACATGCCAGCGCTGATCAGCAGCCGCTTACCCGGGGCGAACTGGAACAACAGAGTAATCAACTGGCGCACTGGCTAAAAAGTCAGAACATCGGTCCGGAATCACTGGTCGGTGTTTGTTTGCCACGCACACCGCGCATGTTAGTTAGCTTACTGGCGATTCATAAAGCTGGTGCAGCCTGGGTGCCAATGTCACCAGACTATCCGGCGGCGCGTCTTGGTTTTATTCTGGACGACACACGCACATCACTGGTATTAACCACTACGGACATCGCCGAACAAACTCAGATCACAACCCTGGCTGATCACAAGGTTCAGGCGGTTGCGCTGGATGATGATGCGGTCGTTACCGCTCTTGCCAGCCAATCCACTGAAGCGGTTCACATCCAGGCGCAGTCACATGAACAGGCACTACAACGTGCGGCCTATGTGATTTACACCTCCGGCTCAACCGGTCAACCAAAAGGCGTTGTTATCGAACAAGCTGCGCTGCTTAATTACCTGAGCCATGTTGAACGTGAATACCTGAACCAGGTTTCAGGCGCTGTGGTATCCCTGCCACTGGTCTTTGATGCCACAGTGACCACACTGTTAGCACCGTTAGCCAGCGGAAAACCGGTGATACTACTCAATGAACAGGACGATGATTTAGCATTGCTCCGTCAACAGTTAACCGCACCGGAACCTCTGTTATTCAAATTAACGCCTGCGCACCTTGAAGTCTTACTGACGCAACAACACACCTTGTCTCAGGCTGCTCACGTCCTGGTACTGGGTGGTGAACAACTCTTAAGTCGCACAGCCCGCCGGGTACTGGAACAGTTATTGCCGAACGCAGTGATCATCAATGAATACGGCCCAACTGAAGCCGTTGTCGGTTGTACCACCTTCAATGTCACCCGGGATACAGTCCTGAACACAGATGCCGTACCAGTCGGTAAACCGATTGGCAACATGCAGCTATTCTGTCTCGACAGTCACGGTCAGCCTGTGCCTCAGGGTGCCGTTGGTGAGCTGTATATTGGCGGCAACGCGCTGGCCCGTGGTTATCTGAATCGCGCTGAGCTGACTCATGAACGTTTCATCGACAATCATTTGAGTCACACTAACAGCGAACGCCTGTACAAAACTGGCGATATGGCACGTTTACTACCTGACGGCAATCTGATGTTTGTCGGTCGTCGTGATGATCAGGTGAAAATCCGGGGTTATCGGATTGAAACGGGTGAAATCGAACAACAACTCCTGCAAGTTCCTGGTGTTGTATCAGCCGTGGTTTTACCGCGTGAAGATACCAATGGACACAAGCGTTTACTGGCCTGGATTGTCGCGGGTGAAGATAAACCAGCTGACAACATCGCAGCAACAGCCAGACAGCAACTGGCGGATCAACTGCCAGGCTGGATGCTACCCGCAGCGATTATGACCATTCCACAGCTACCACTTACTGGCAACGGTAAGCTGGATAAATCGGCTTTACCAGACCCGGGCGCACAGCAACACGGTCAGGTGCAAAGTCCGATTGATGAGACGGAACAGGTACTGGCTCAATTGTGGTCTGAATTGCTGAATATTCCACTGGCAAATGTCAGTACAGACACCAGCTTCTTCGAAGCCGGTGGTGATTCTATTCTGTCGATTCAACTGGTCGCTCGCGCTGCGCAACAAGGAATTCATTTCAATGTGAAAACCCTGTTTGCGGCTCAAACTATTCAGCAACTGGCGCGTGCAGCCAGCACAGGTAGCCAGACAGATGCACCACAAACAGCGATTACGGGTGAACTGAGCTTATTGCCGATTCAACGTGACATGCTGGCCGACAACACAGACTGGCATCACTACAACCAGTCTGTCATGTTAGCGCCACCCGCTGCCCTGAACCTTCACGGATTAACAAACCTGGTGACTGCGCTAATCGAGCGTCATGATGCATTACGTCTGCGTTTCTCTTTGGCAGAATCAAACACCAAAGCTGTGCATCTTGCCATGAGCGATATCAATGTTGATCAGCTGGTTCGGAGTGAAAACTGGCAGGCTGATAACTACGACACGTTACCGGCATTCGCCACAGAGATTCAGCAAGGATTGGCCCCTGAAAACGGTGAACTGCTTCGCGCTGTGTTGATTCAACCGACGGCAGCTTCTGGTCTGTCGCCTCGCCTGTTGATCGTAATCCATCACCTGGTGGTTGACGGTATTTCATGGCGCGTACTGCTTCAGGATATTGAGCTACTGTACAGCCAGTGGCAACAAGGCAAACCCTTACAAACGGCAGCTAAGACCTCTTCATTCCAGCAATGGGGTGATTTCCTGGCACAACACGCCAGTGACGAAAGCATCACCGCTCAAGCCGACTTCTGGCAGCAACAATTGACCAATCCAGTTCAGGTGATTGCAGAAAACCCAGCTAATACTGGCACGACCTTATCCGGTCAACGCGAAAGTCAGCAATTTATGCTGTCAACGGCCCACACCCAGCGTCTGCTAAGCCAGACACAACAAGCATTCCGCAGCCAGATTAATGAAACCTTGTTAGCAGGTTTGATGGCCGGTCTGCGTCACTGGGGCGGCGTTAATGCCGTTCGACTGGATATGGAGAGCCACGGCCGGGAAGCATTAAATGATTCATTCGATCTGAGTCAGACCGTAGGCTGGTTCACCGCTGTTTACCCGCTGGCATTAACAGCAACCACAGTCGCGACACCAACACTGATCAACCAGCTTAAAACTCAGCTTCGCTCGGTGCCGGATAATGGCATCGGCTATGGTTTACTCAAACAACTGAATCCGGCGGTATCGCTACCCAATGTGGCTTCAGAACTGGTGTTCAACTATCTCGGACAGTTTGATCAGCTCATCAATGATGACAATCATTTCAAACCTGCCGAGGAATCGACCGGAGATGATATCAGCCCGGTACGCCAGGCCACTCATCCATTATCGATCAATGGCCGGGTACAACAAGGTCAGTTAATCCTGACGCTAAGCTGGGATGGAGCAACCTATTATCGTGAAGCGATGGAAGCGTTGTTAAGCCAGATCCAGACGGCACTGGAAGACATCATCACCCTGAGTGAAACTCATCAGCAAACAGAGTATGTTCCGGCTGACTTCCCTCTGGCTACCGCCAAAATGGAAGAACTGGCGCAATGGCAACAAACAACCCGTATTGATGACTTATACCCGGCAACCGGGATGCAGCAAGGTATGTTGTTCCACAGTCAGCTAGCTGAAGGGAGCTATGTTACACAAACCCGAATCAGCCTGAGTAATCTGGACCCGGCAGCATTCCAGCAAGCCTGGGAAATGATGCTGACACGTCATCCGGTATTCAGAACGCGCTTTGTCGGCACCGACACAGGTAACGCTCATCAACTTGTTGTCCCGGAAGCGTCTTTACGCTGGGTGAATAACTCACTGACAGGCTTAACACCGGAGAATCAACAGGAAGAAATCGATCTGTTCCTGGTCATCGACAAGCAACAGGACTTCGACCCGGTGCAAGCACCATTAATGCGTATGGCGTTGTTTGACCTGGGTGACAATGCTCAACAACAGCATCAATGGGAATTCGTCTGGTCCTGGCATCATGTCTTGCTGGATGGCTGGTGTCAGCCGCTGGTCTTTGCTGATGTTACTCGTTGCTATCAGGCAATCCTCAATGGCGAACAACCAGAACCAGTGAATCATGCCAGCTACCAGGACTATGTTGCCTGGCTTGCCCGACAGGACAAACAAGCTGCCGCCGATTTCTGGCAACAGCAACTGGCTGATGTGACGGACGTTACGCCATTACCTATGGTTCACCAGCAACGTCGTCATTTATTGACGCAGGGAGAGCCTGAACAGCAAGTACTGTCGTTATCTGTAGCAGAAACCAGACAAATTCAAACACTGGCGACACAAAGCAAGACCACCTTAAATGTGATCCTGCAAGCGGCCTGGGCGACCTTGCTCGCACGTTACAGCAACACTGACAGCGTCGTATTCGGTGCCGTCACATCAGGACGTCCGGCTGAGTTGCCAGGCGTTGAGCAAATGATTGGACTGTTCATCAACAGCTTACCGGTTGTCACTTCGCTACCGTCGGAACATCGCGTAATCGACTGGCTGCAACGCTTGCATCAACAACAAGTCGAGCGTGAACAGTACAACTTTATGCCACTGGCTGAGATTCAGCAGGCATCCGCTTTACCACAAGGTTTGTTTGACAGCCTGGTGATTGTTGAAAACTACCCGGTTGATAATGAACTGGCTCAACATGCGTCTGAAGCGGGATTACAAGTTGCTGCGGTCAACACGCGTGAAAGCACGAATTACGGTATTTGCTTAATTGCGCATCAAACGGACGCATTAACCATTCGTTTTGAAATCCAGCCAGGATTAATGAACGAGACACAGCAGCAACAATTAACGCGTCACTTCCATCAACTATTGATGCAACTGACCCAGGCACAACAGCTAACCGTTGGTGACCTGACGGTGTTAACGGATGACGATGTTCAGCATCAGCTGGTCACGTTGAATCAAACCGCAACACCGTTCGATACCAGCACCTTGTTCCATCAACAAGTCAGCCGCCAGGCAAGTTTAACGCCTGATGCGATTGCGATTGAACAGGCCGGCACACCGGGCTCACAACTGAGCTACGCTGAACTGGAACAACAAAGTAATCAACTGGCGCACTGGTTAATTCAACACAATGCCGGACCAGAAACCCTGGTTGGTATTTGTCTGGAACGTTCACCGGCGATGTTGGTTGCGTTATTAGCCATCCACAAAGCAGGCGCCGCGTATGTGCCGGTATCGCCAGATTATCCGGCTGCACGCCTGAGCTATATCCTGAATGATACTCAGATGCCACTGGTGATCACGACGCAAACCATCGCGCAACATACTGAGCTGGCGTCACTGTCAGACCAGCCTCTGACCATTGCGCCGTTAGATACGCTTGCCAGTGAATTAGCACAGTTGCCAGTAACGGCACCTGTAACAACACCTGCCACAGAGCAAGCACAACTACAATCAGCCGCTTATGTTATATACACCTCCGGGTCTACCGGTCAGCCGAAAGGCGTGGTCATCGAACATCAGGCGCTGTTGAGTTATTTACAGCACGCGCAGCAGCAGTATCTGACCGATGTCACAACCGCTGTGGTTTCATTACCACTGGTGTTTGACGCCACTGTAACGACCTTACTGGCTCCGGCGACTGTTGGAAAAACCATTACCCTGGTGCCAGAACAGGATGACGACCTGGCGTTGTTACGCCAGCAATTGACCGCTGAACACCCGGCATTATTCAAGCTGACACCGGCTCACCTTGATGTCTTACTGGCGCAACCTGGTTTGCTATCCAACGCTCACCATAAACTGGTGTGTGGTGGTGAACAGCTCAGTAGCCACACGGCTCGTCAGGTGCTGGAGCAACTGTTACCAAATGCCAGCATCATCAATGAATACGGCCCAACAGAAACGGTTGTGGGTTGTTCGACCCTGACCGTCACCGCAGACACAAGCTTGTCTGGTGATGCCGTTTCGATTGGTCAACCAATCGGCAACATGCAACTGGTTTGTCTGGATCAGCACATGAAGCCCGTTCCGCAAGGCGCAATCGGTGAGTTATACATTGGCGGTGCAGCACTGGCTCGCGGTTACCTGAATCGTCCTGAATTAACGGCAGAACGCTTTGTGTCCAATCCGTTTAATGAACTGAATAGTCAACGCTTGTATAAAACCGGCGATCTGGCATGGGTTCGTGACGACGGCAATCTGATGTTTATTGGCCGCACCGATGATCAGGTAAAAATTCGTGGTTATCGCATCGAAACAGGCGAAATTGAGCAACAACTGGTTGCCGTTGTTGGCATCAACAATGCGGTTGTCTTACCGCGTCCAGATACCAGTGGTCATCTGCAACTGGTTGCCTGGCTGATCACAGATACCAACCTGGATGAGTCCGACCAGTCAGCCGCACTTATCAGTGCCGCTCGTCAACAGTTAACGGAGCAATTGCCCGCCTGGATGATGCCATCAGCCTTTGTTGTGATTAACCAGTTGCCACTAACCAGCAACGGAAAGCTCAACAAAGCTGCATTACCGGCACCATCGCTGGATGACGTGGCAGACGGTGACAAACCGCAAACCCGTGTTGAACAACAACTGGCAACAATCTGGGCCGAACTGTTGGATCTGCCAGTCGACAATATTGGCAAGTCGGCCAACTTCTTCAACATTGGTGGTCACTCGTTATTAGCAGTTCGCATGGTTGCGGAAGTCAGAAGCCGACTACAGATTGAACTGCCAGTCGCTACCATTTTTGACCAGCCGACACTGGAATCGCTGGCGGGCTGGTTGAATGAGCAACATGCTGACCTGGCTGACTGCCGCACCGCGATTACAGCCACAACTGATGAAAACGACTTGTTACCGCTGTCATTTGCTCAGCAACGTCTGTGGTTTGTTCAGTCACTGAATCCACAGGACAGCAGTTATAACATGCCATCTTTCCTTAAGTTGACGGGCAAGTTGGATATCGCAGCACTGGAACAAGCCATTCTGAATCTGATGGCCCGACAAAAAGTATTGCGTACCTGCTTCGTGAAACAGGATGAAACCGTTTATCAGCAAATCCTGCCTGTACCGGGCAAAATCCTGAACATTCACCCACTGAACGCAGGAGATAACTTCGACCAGGTCGCGATGGAACAAGCTGAGCAAAACGCCCTGCGTCCGTTCGATTTAACGGCAGATTACATGCTGCGTGCTGATTTGTTCAGCCGCGAACAGGCTGGTGAACAGAACGAATGGATTCTGGGATTAACTCAGCATCATATTGCCTCTGACGGTTGGTCGGTCGCCATTCTGATCCGCGAGTTGTCGGCACTGTATCAGGCTGAGCTCACGCAAACGGCAGAGAACCAGACTGCACTGGCACAACTGGATATTCAGTACGCTGATTACGCCGCGTGGCAACAGGACCAGCTGGCAGGCAACCGCATGAAGCAACTAAGTCAGTACTGGCAACGTCAGCTTTCCGGTGCGCCAACGGTGATGCCGTTACCGCTGGACAGAGAACGTAGCGATGAAAATTCTCATCAGGGCGATCGCGTAGCTGTTTCGCTGAATAACGATGCGATGAACAAGCTGAAAGCACTCGCCACTGAACACGGCAGTACGCCATTTATGGCATTGCTGGCGGTATACGATTTGCTGCTGCATAAGCGCACTGGTGAGACTGATATCGTGGTTGGTACTGACCTGGCAAACCGGGATCACAGTGGACTGGAAAACCTGATTGGTTTCTTCGTCAACCTGATGCCGACTCGTCTCGACTTGTCCGGTAATCCTGGGTTCAATCAGCTTCTGGCGCGTTCCCGTCAGATGTGTCTGGATTTGTATGACCACCAGGACATGCCTTTCGACAAACTGGTTGAGCTGATCAATCCGGTAAGAAGCCAGCGTCATCATCCACTGGTTCAAACCCTGTTTGTGTTGCAAAACACACCAAAAACGGCGTTACAAGCCGACGAGCTGAACATTGAGGTACTGACACCTGAACAACAGCACACCCGGTTCGACCTGGGATTATTCCTGGAAGACACCGACGAAGGCATGACCGGTTTCTGGTCATACAGCACGGATTTATTCGACCGAAGCAGTATCGAACAACTCAATCAGCAATTCGATTATCTGTTGCAGCAAGTGGTTGCAGACCCTGATCAGCCGATCAGCCGTCTGCAACTGAGTGCCGAGCAACCGACACAACGTAAATCTCAGCGCCGCAACCGTCTTGCTGGCCTGAAAAAACGCTGATGAGTTTCCGGTCAGTTCAACTGGCCGGATCGCCTGATTATTCCGGCGAGTGTTAACCCACTCGCCATTCGCGAACAGAGAATGACAATGGAACAGAGCACAATCCAACAATGGCCACTTTCGACCCAGCAAAAACACGGGTGGCTACAACAACAGCGGGCCATCAGACAGCTCACATTAACCTTGCCTGACAGCTACGACTTAACGCTGTTCGAACAGGCACTGAATGCCCTGCTACAACAACACGATATTTTTGCGACAAGCTGGCAAACCTTGCCCGGCTTGCGTTTTCCAAATCAGGCTGTTGGCGAGCATCCCCAGATTACGCTGGCCAACGGGCATGATGCGGCTGACTGGGCTGTCTACTGGCAGCCCGCGTCACGCCAGTTAGTCCTGCGAACGTCGCCGTTAGTTGCGGATTCGCTCAGCTTATTCACGTTGGCAGAACAACTGGAACAACACTATTTACAGCTAAGCGGCGATTCTCAGGCAGCGGCAGAGTTAAATGACATCGCAGAAGAGATGACCCAGTACGGCGAATTTGCCGCCTGGCAGCAAGACTTATTACAAGGTGAAGAAGCCGACGATGCGACCGCCTACTGGCAAGCGATTGAGCTGACACCGCAACAACACGGCTTTTTAGTCGAAGACAAACAGGTAGCAATTGTTCGAGCCAGCAGACAACAATGGCAAGCGCCAGCCGCCTTGCTCGAAGATGCGCATCTGTTGCAAACCAGCTTGATGACCAGCTTCTTAGTGCTTCAGGCACAACTGAATAACGATGAGCAGGCATTGGGCTGGATTGAACTGGACACCCGGAATGAATACGAAGAACTGGCGTCGTCACTGGGGCCATACGGTCAGTTTCTTCCGGTGCAACTGACAATAGATAAAGACAGCAATGCGAACAGCATCGCAGCGTTGGTTGAGCAACAGCTGGACGATCATCTGGAATGGTTAGAGTTTTACAACCCGGACACAATAAAATCGGCAACAACCAACCAGCACACCCGCTGGACATTCAGCCTGTTACAACAACCCGATTCAGCACTACAGCCTCATTTAAGCAGTGATTTATCGTCGATTTCCGATCAAATCCATCTGCAAGCTGTGGTCACACCGGATGCCGTCGAATTACTACTAACGATTTCAGATTCGCGTGTACCGGACAGCCTGGCCGACACTCTGCTAAGCCGTTTTATTCAACTGACCGATACACTACTGGCAAACGCGACACAACCGATTGGTAAAGCATCGCTTAGCCTGGCTGCCGACATGCAGGCTTATCAACAAGCATCGGCTGCCAATCAACTGGAGGCAGATCAAGATAACCTGTGTTATCCAGCTTTCATCGATCAGTTCAATAGAATGGCAACAGAATATCCGGCACAAACTGCCGTGGTGTTTAACGATCAGCAACTGAACTATCAACAACTGGCCGAGCAATCTGACGCCTTTGCCCGCGCCGTGTTAGCGCAGCAACTGCCACTCACTGACGACGGACAACCAGCGCCAGTCGCCCTGGTACTGAATCGTTCCGTCGATATGGTCGTGGCATTACTGGGTTGTATGAAAGCGGGCCATCCCTACGTGCCACTGGACCCGGAACAACATTCGCAACGGTTACAGGCACTGTTAACGCAGTTGAACACGCCGCTGGTGATCGTTGATAAAGCAGAGCAACTGGCAGAGATTTATGACAACACCTGCTGGTCAGTCGCTGAAAAACCCTGGTTAGCACAGCGCGATCAACAAGACTTGCCTGCAATTTCACCTGAACAACTGGCCTACATCATTTACACGTCTGGCTCGACCGGGCAACCAAAAGGTGTTGGCATCAGTCATGACAATCTGAGCCACTATCTGGCCGCTGTTCTGGCCCATGTAACACCGGACGCCGGTCTTAATTATGCCTCTGTTTCCACTCTGAATGCGGACCTCGGCAACACCGTCTTATTTGGCGCACTGGCAACGGGTGGCTGTATCCATCTGGTCGATTTTGATATTGCCACCAATGGCGAGCATTTTGCCGACTACATGCAACAGCAACAGATTGATGTGCTGAAGATAGTGCCTTCTCACCTGAAAGCCCTTCGTGCCAGCCTGGAAAACAGCGCCGCATTATTACCTCGTGTTGCGTTGTTGTGTGGCGGTGAAGCATTCGACAGTGAGCTGGCTCAGCAACTGCATACAGAACGCGCCGACAATGGCCTGAATCAACTTCGTCTGTTTAACCACTACGGACCGACTGAAGTAACCATTGGCTGCTTTATTTTTGATCTGGATAAAGAAGGTTGTTTTGACCAGAACCCGCTGGAACTGGCTTCCATGCCGGTTGGTCGTCCACTGGGAAATAATCAGTTCATTCTGATTGCGCCTAATGGCGAACTGGCCCCAGCTGGAACAGTTGGTGAGCTTTGGGTTACGGGTCCTGGCGTCAGCCCGGGTTATTATCAGGCACCAACCATTAGCGCGAGCGTGTTTGTTGACCGTGACGGCATTCGTTATTACCGCACTGGCGATAACGTGCGTCTATTGCGTAATGGCGCACTGGAGTTTATTGGTCGGGTTGATCACCAGGTAAAACTGCGAGGTTTCCGGGTTGAACTGGGCGCCATCCGTCAGGTATTACTGGATTCTCCACATATTATCGACGCCGAAGTACTGGTTGAAGGCGACAGTAACGCACAACAACTGATTGCCTACACGGTGGCTAATCCAGGCAATCCAGCTGATGAACAACAACTAACCGAATTACTGGCGGCTGCCTTACCGCCTTACATGGTGCCTGGCAGCTTCATTATGTTGCCTCAGCTCCCGTTAACAGCGAACGGTAAGTTAGACCGCCGTAAATTGAAAGCGCTGGCCGATGAACAACGGGAAGCTGAAGCCGCTACACCACCTGAAACCGAAACAGAACAACAACTTGCGGCAATCTGGCAGCAATTGTTACCGGTTGATGTGGTTGGCCGTCGGGCAAACTTCTTCAATCTGGGCGGCCATTCTTTGCTGGCCACTCAGCTGGTCTTCCGTATTCAGCAACAAATGCATACGGATCTGCCACTAGGCCTGCTGTTTGACCATCCGGTACTGGCAGAGATGGCCGCTCTGATTGATCAACATCGTGAGCAATACACTGATTCCGCCGAAACATCGTCTCTTATCAGCGCAATTCCGGCAGACCAGCCAGCACCGTTGTCACATGCGCAGCAACGCTTATGGTTCTTGCAACAACTGGCGCCGGAGAGCGTGTTCTACAACGTGCCAGCAACACTGAATCTTGCTGGTGAGTTAGACAAAACAGCGCTGCAACAGGCTTTTAATGATTTGGCACAGCGTCACCAAATTCTGACGACCCGATTTGTCGATCAGAACGGTGATATCAGTCAGATGCCAAGGCAAACCGAGCTGACAATTACTCATAAAACACGGGGCGATTGCTACCAGCAGGATATTCAACAGGACATCGCCAAACAGTTACACAAACCGTTTGATTTGTTAAACGACATTCCGGTGCGCCTGTATCTGTACGATTTATCGACCGAACAACAGACAGAACACCGTTTAGTAGTGATTATGCATCACCTGATTTGTGACGGCTGGTCGCGTGATTTACTAATAGAACAACTCCTGGATGCGTATCAGGCCAGAACCCAAAATCAGGCACCTTCCTGGTTAAGCGATGAGCAAAAACCGATGCAATACCGGGACTTTGCACACTGGCAAATTGCGCAGGGAGACAGCTTATATCAGTCGCAAATTGACTGGTGGACGGCTTACCTGGGCGATGACCACGCACCGTTACAATTAAATACGGACTTCTCTCGTCCGGTACGCCAGCAATATCAGGGAGGGCAGCATAGCTTTACGGTGCCAGCCGCACTGACAGCTAAACTCAATGAACTGGCGCAACAACAAAATGCAACCTTGTTCATGACTGTGTTAACAGCCTGGCATACGTTGTTATATCGCTACAGTAATCAGTCTCAGGTTCGGGTAGGTATTCCAATTGCGGGTCGTAACAAACCCGGCATGGATCAAATGGTTGGCTTACTGGCGAACACCCTGGTGACGCAAACAAAACCAGAAGCTGACGGTGATTTTACACAGTTACTGGCACAAGTTCGTCAGGACACTCGTGATGCCTTTGACCGCCAGGACGTACCATTCGAACAACTGGTAAATGTGTTGCAACCGGCTCGTTCCACCAGCTATTCGCCATTATTCCAGGCCTTTTTCTCACTGGCTCCAGCAAAACCATCAACGTTATCTGTGGGTGATCTGACACTTACCACTCAATCGTCGGCCATGTCAGCCAGTAAGTTTGATTTATCTTTGATGCTGGATCAGCATTCAGACAGTCAGGACGGCGATTATCTCAGTGCCACACTGGAATTTGACAGTGCGTTGTTTAAACCGGCCACGGTTGAACGTCTGGCGAACAACTTCATGACATTGCTGGACAGCATTGTCACCCAGCCAACACAAACGCTGGCAACCCTGCCCTTACTGTCAACGCAGGATCAGACTATTGTCGCTCAGGGCGAACCCACAGCACATACACAGGACGTTGCTCAACAGATCATGGCTCACTGCCGTAAACACGCGCAGCAACCGGCCATTATCTTCAATGAACAAACATTGAGTTATGGCGATCTGGGGCAGCGTGTCGCAGGTTTTATTGCGGGCTTTAACACACGGGGGCTAACCACCGGACAACGTGTGATTCTTCACATGGAACGTTCACCGGATGTCGTTGCTGCAATGATTGCAGCACTGGTTTCAGGTCTGTATTTTGTGCCGCTCGACCCGAACTTACCGACGGCTCGTAAAGACTATATCGTCAGCCAGTCCGATCCATCGTTGATCGTGTCCAGCCAGCCGTTCTCGGCATCAGATACTTTGTCAGCAACGCTGCCTGTCTGGATTGCCGATGCGCCGCAAGCAACATTGTCAGCTGTATTATCTGACAGTGACTTCAATCAGCGCTATCAGGCCGGATATATTCTGTATACCTCGGGGTCAACGGGTCAGCCGAAAGGGGTTTCGGTGCCGGTCAGCGCACTGAATGCACACCTTGACGGCATGATCGATGCGGTTGGTTTTACAGCTCGTCATCACTGGTTGGCTCGTACCACTATTTCGTTTGATATCAGTTTGTTAGAACTGTTTATGCCACTAAATTGCGGTAGTACCCTGGTGCTTGCCTCGGCAGAACAGGCTAATGATCCGGACCAACTCATTCACCTTATCAAACACCATTCGGTCAATGTGATTCAGGCTACACCGGGCGCCTGGCGTCAACTCCTGGACAGCAACTGGCACGCTACACCAGGGCAGCTTTTACTCACCGGTGGCGAAGCATTACCGCAGGCGCTGGCCGATGAATTAACCGCGCAGGGTAATACGCTGTACAACGTCTACGGCCCAACCGAAGCGACCATCTGGGCCAGCATTAAACCGCTGAAACATCAGGAACCAGTCACGCTTGGTCATGCATTGAAGCATTACCAGTGTTATGTCATCAGCGATCAGTTGCAGCAACAGCCAGTAAACGTTATCGGTCAGCTCGCCATTGCAGGTCCAGGCCTGGCAAACGGCTATTTTAACCGGGATGATTTAACCGCCGAACGTTTCATCGACAACCCATTTGGTCCGGGCAAATTGTATCTGACAGGTGACCTTGCCAGTCTGAATCAGGACGGCACCCTGCACTATCATGGCCGCAGTGACGACCAGATAAAATGGCGTGGTTACCGAATCGAACCCGGTGAAATTGCAGAAACCTTACAGCGTCACCCGGAGGTTTCTCTGGCTTACTGTAAATTGCAGGACAATCTGTTACTGGCCTATTACACCAGCACGTCCGGCGAATCACTGGCGCAATCAACACTGGAAGCAGCATTAACGGACTGGCTACCGGCTTACATGTTACCCAGCCACTTTATGCACCTGAGCGAATTCCCACTCAGTGCCAGCCGTAAAATAGATGCGAAAGCGTTGCCAGCCTGGTCCGGCGTTCCAGCCGATGTTGAACAACGTCCGGCAACGGATACTGAACAGCAAATTATTGCTTTATGGCAACAGGTCATGGGTGATATTGAAATTGCCCCCGATGCGAACTTCTTCGCGCTGGGCGGTCATTCATTGATGTTAACCCGACTACTGGCCCTTATACGTGAAGCGTTCAGTCCTGATATTCCACTCTACCAGCTCATGGAAGCCGACACGCCAGCAAAACAGGCGCTACTGGTTGCAGACTTTGCACAAGCTCAGTCATTGCCAGCACTGACGCCAACGGCTGATCCAGCAGACTGGCAACCCTTGTCATTTGCCCAGCAACGTCTGTATTTCCTTCAGCATTTCATCAGTGATTCTGCGGCGTATCATATTCCGTTGCGCGTCAATATTGCGAAACCAGTCGATATTGAGCAACTTAGTCGCAGCCTTAACACGTTGATCGCACGCCATCCTCAGTTGCGTACACGTTTTGCTGAACAACCCGCTAAAGCTGATAACGCATCTGATACTCAACAAACCTCATCAGAAGCGATGCAGCAGGCACTGCCAAACGCGACCATCCAGCTGCAACAAGTGTCTTCAACCGACGCACTGGCACAACTGGCTTCACAACCGTTTGATCTTGCGGCCGCTCCGCTTATTCGAGCCGGTTATGTTGAACAGTCCGATAACATTGAACTTATGCTGGTCGTTCATCACATTATCGTTGATGGCTGGAGCTTACAGTTATTGATTCGTGAACTAATCGCTGACTATCAACAGCACGCGCTGAATGAGCCAGCAACTGTCAATTACACGGACTTCACTGTCTGGCAACAGCACATGCAGCAACAAGGATTCAGTGAACAACTGGATTACTGGACTAATTACCTGAGCGGTGACTTACCAGTATTAAGTTTACCGACAGACAAACCTCGTCCAGCCGTCCAGCATTTTGCTGGCGCGCAACGGACAATTGCTCTTTCGGCAGACACATCAGCGGCACTGGCTTCGTTAGCAAAACGCCACCAGACCAGCCGGTTTACTGTGATGATGAGCATCTACGCCATGATGCTCAGTCGCTACGCCAATCAGCAGGAAATCTGCATCGGCACACCTGTCGCCAACCGACATGTCAGCGGCACCGAATCGATTGTGGGTCTGTTCGCCAATACTCAGGTTTATCGGGTATTCACCCGTCCAGCAACCAGTTTTGCCGAATTGCTTCATGCGGTGAAACACGATGGTATTCAAGCCCAACGCCACCAGGATTTACCCTTTGAGCAACTGGTAGAAGCGTTGTCGCCTGAACGAAATACGTCACAGACGCCATTGTTCCAGACCTTGTTTACCTTGCAGGACGATATCGACCAGCAACAAACACCGGAAGGCTGGACGATGCAGCCGTTACCTGAACAACGAGCAAAGTTCGACCTGTCTCTGACGGTCAGCCGTGATTCATCGGATCAGGACGCAGCACCGGTTACTACACTGTCGTTGAACTACAACACCGACTTGTTTATGGCCGTCAGCATTGACGCCATGCTGCAAACCATGACGCATATGATCGAGCAAATCTGTGCCAATGACGGTCTGACGCTAAGTGCGTATGCAGCGCTACCTGCCGAGCAATCGTTCAATCTGAAACACTGGAATCAACCGAAAACCGACTTCCCGCTGAGTACGCTAAACGAGACTGTCATGGCAGATTTTGCCCGTCAGGTTAGTCTTGCTCCGACACGGGTCGCGTTACAGTTCGGTCGCGAGGCAGATTCTCAAACTCAACTGAGTTATCAGCAACTGGATAACCTGAGCAACAAAGTTGCTCATCGTTTGATGATGGCTGATGTACAAACAAACTCACAAAGTAATCCGGTTGTCGGCTTATTATGTGAACGTTCACTGGCATTACTCACCAGTATTTACGGCGTGAGCAAAGCAGGCGCAGCCTGGCTACCACTAAGCACAGACAATCCGGTAGCACGTTCGGCTTACATGTTGAATGATGCCAATGTAACGGTACTGATTGTTCATCGTCATCAAGCTGAACTGGCCCGCCAAATCATTGATGATTGTCAGGCTAACTTTGATCGAATGGTATCCATTCAGCTCATTGACGACAGCTTTAGTGATCTGGTTGATTTCAGTAGTCAACCAGTCAATATTGCCCTTAACAGCCATGATATTGCCTACGTCATTTACACCTCGGGCTCCACCGGTGAACCTAAAGGTGTCGAAGTGCCTCATCGCGGCCTGAAAAATCGCCTGTACTGGCAACAATCGGCGTTCAATCTGACCAATGACGATATCGTGTTGCAAAAAACACCGTATAACTTTGATGTATCAGTCTGGGAATTGTACTGGCCGCTAATGTTTGGCGCTCGATTGGTCATCGCAGAACCTGACGCTCACAAAGACCCGGCATCACTGCAAGCCTTGTGTCTGCAAACGGGTGTCACCCTGATGCATTTCGTGCCGTCTATGCTTCAGGTTTTCGTGGAGCATCTGGCAGATCAACACGCCGATTTACCGGCTTTACGCCTGATTGCCTGTAGTGGTGAAGCGTTACCGGCAGGCCTGGTGAACAAGACGCATCAACAACTTAGCGACGTTGAACTGTTCAATCTGTATGGACCAACAGAAGCCTCTATCGATGTAAGCTGGTATCACTGTCAACGCGGTGAAAACCTGTGGCAAGTACCAATTGGTAAACCTGTTGCCAATACAGCGCTTTACGTCCTCGACAGCGAACAACAGTTGTTACCGCCGGGTGCGCCGGGTGAATTGTATCTGGCCGGTGAAGGTCTGGCTCGTGGCTATCTGAATCGTCCAGCATTAACGGCTGAACGTTTTGTGACGGTTGCGATTGAAGGGCAAATTATTCGCCTGTATCGCACGGGTGATTTAGCTCGCTGGCGTCATGACGGTGAACTGGAATATCTGGGCCGGGTTGATAATCAAATCAAATTACGTGGTCTGCGGATTGAACTGTCAGAAACTGAAGCGTTGCTGGCACAACATCCTGCGATTGAACAGGCAACCGTACTGGCATTACCGGCTAATCAGCCAACTCATTTACGTGCTTATGTCACACTGACAGCCGGGACGGTTTACCAGGCTGACAGCACCACAGAAGCGGATATTCTGGCAGCTCTGGCAACACAGTTACCGGATTACATGGTGCCATCTCGTCTGGTCGTATTAGACAACATGCCAGTGAACGCGAATGGTAAAACCGACCGTAAACAACTGGCAGCCATCGAACCGGTTAGTCATCAGGACAGCATTCAACTGCCTGAAACAGAACTGGAAAAAGCAGTCTGTGAGTTGATTTCCCGTTTATTGTCGTCGGACGAAAATGTTGTTTCTGTCACCATGCAGGATGATTTGTTCCAGGCGGGCGCACATTCACTCTGGTTAATCAATTTCCAACGTGAATTGCGAAATACCTTCAACGTGGATCTGGGTTTGAATCAGTTATTCAGTCATAAAAAAGTGGTTGATCTGGTTCGTCTGATTGCCGAACAGCAACCGGCGTCAGCCACGCAGCAAGAAGAATTGGTGACTTTGGCCAGAAGTGGAAACAGTCAGGCTCCAACCTTGTTCTGCGTGCATTCAGGTACGGGTGTCAGCTCTCAATATCAAACGCTGGCGAATGCTTTAGCAGCCCGCATGCATGTCACCGGCATTAATGCCGTTGATGCGCTGAAACACGGTGAATATCAAGGTTCGGTGCCTGAGATTGCAGCGCGATACGTGCAAACAATTAAAGCAGCACAACCACAAGGTCCGTATTATCTGATCGGCTGGTCACTGGGCGCACATATTGCGCTGAGCATGGCGCAACAACTGGAAGCCCAGGGGGATCAAGTTGCATGGTTAGGAACTGTTGATGCAAGATTACCAGCAGGATTCTTAAGTGAGTCAACGAACTCACAGCGGGATCTGGCGTTCTGGCAAAACAGCCTGACCTTGTTAAATCCGTCAATCACCTTAACAGCACAACAGCAAGAGACACTGGCACAACACGTCACATCAACAGATAGTCATCAGGCCATCTGTGACTGGGCGGCAAGCCAGCAATTGCTACCAGCGACCTGTCAGGCTGATACGGTATTGCGTCTGTTAAATCTGATTGATCACAGTGCTCGTTTGTTACGTGAATCCGACCAGTCAGACACGCCAGTCAATGCACCGTTTGCAACCTTCTGGGCCAGCGACAGCTTGCAAAGTATGGGCGAAGCGACCGCACAGGCATTGCAACACGCTACCGCGCAACTGGCTGACGGTGATTATCAATCCATCGAGATCGACAGCAATCACCAACACATTATTGTTGATGCCACGTTTATTGACGCAGTGGTTCAACAACTACTTCCTTTAGCAACACCTGAAAACACGACGGAGAACCAGGCATGATCGTGTCCTCACTCTTACAACTGGATCGCAACCGGGTCTTTACCGTAGCCGCCGCTCATTTTCTGGCGGCGATTCTCGGCCTTGCGCTGATTATTGTGATCCACCAGACGCTGTTCCACCAACACCTGAGTTTGTTCCAGGCGGGTGTGGCCTACAGCGTATTATTGCCCTTGCTGTTTCTAATCGGCGTCGGCAGTTTCCGCATGTTGTCTCAACTTGGGGCGGATGCATTACAAAAATTGCGGCTGGAGCTGGCCGCGCAAATCCTGAATCTCCCTTATGAGAAGCAGGAAGCACTGGGCGGCACTCGGATTAACAGTTTGCTGACTCAGGACCTGGTGACACTTGGTGAGGCGTTCCGCGCCTTACCTATTCTGGCGTTCAACATTGCATTGCTTGTCTGCTCGATGGGCTATCTGCTGTGGTTATCACCGATTTACTTTTTATTTTATGTCGCCGTTTTGATGATTTCATTTGTTACTGCGGGCGTATTAACAAAACGCTCAGCACAACTGATGAAGCAATTACGGGCTCAGGAAGAAAAAATAAATCAGAACTTTTCTGCGCTGGTATCTGGTGCGAAAGAACTAAAACTGAATCGTCATCGTAGTGGTGTTTTCTTTCATCAAAACCTGAAGCAAGACGGTCAGCGTTTAACCTCGGTCACAATGGAAGCCGAAAAACATAACAGCCTGGTGATCAACTGGATCACGGTACTGGTGTTTATCGTGCTGGGTTGTTTGCTGTTAATCAGCGGCTCTGGCGTTTCTCCTGAACCCAGTGTCATGAGCGGCTTTGTGATCATGACATTGTTTATTCGTGGCCCAATTGTCAGCATCGCTTCTTTTATGCCAAGCCTGATGAAAGGTGAAGTTGCCTGGAAGCAAATCAATGAACTGGGCTTTGATATCTCCCTGAATGACAACCCGGATATTACACAAGTTAGCACCGCAGATGCCGTGAAAAACTTTAAAAAACTGGCGCTCAATCAGATTGAATACCAATATCCAACCGTTGATGACGAGCCTGGCTTTAAACTTGGCCCGGTAAATTTTGATGTTAACGCGAACGATATTATTTTCATTATTGGCGGTAACGGCAGCGGTAAGAGTACCCTGGCTAAAGTACTGACGGGTTTATATCCTTCTACGGCAGGTAATATCACCATCAACGGCAACATAACCGACCGAACTGAAACGGTTAATCAGTTGTTCTCCGGCGTGTTCTTCGATTTTCATTTGTTTGAGCAAGTGATCGACGCAACCGGACAACCGGCTGACGAATCAGTCATTCGCGACTGGCTAAAACGGCTTGAACTGGAAGGGAAAGTCGATGTGGAACAAGCACGGCTTTCAACGTTGAAACTATCTCAGGGTCAACGTAAGCGACTGGCATTGATGATAGCGGCCTGCGAACAGCGCCCGGTACTGTTGTTTGATGAATGGGCCGCCGATCAGGACCCGCATTTCCGCCGGGTGTTTTACCGTAGTTTATTGCCTTATTTAAAACAACAAGGAAAGACGGTCATTGCAATTACACACGATGATCATTATTTTGACTGTGCCGACAAGCTTTATAAACTCGACCAGGGTCAATTGTCACCAGTCAACGGCTCGTTTCAGCAATTAATTAATACTGAAGCACAGCCACCCGAGTCAGTAACCGTAAATTCCTGATTGCAAACAGCGCACGGATGCAGAATTTATTGGTTGTGACGTCCGGCCGCCGCAAGGCGGCTGGTTTTATCTTCTCAGGGATGATTGCCTGGCTTTTTTCTCGACATTAGCTTTTCGCCTCATCAATAGCTTGCTCTACCATCTGGGCAATCGCTCCTCATTCTTTCATTAAGCTCATCAAACTATCGATATAAACATTCAAACTCATAAACATTAGATTTATCTTAATTAATATTTTATCATTTAAATAAGATATTTCTAATTTAAGGAGCTTCTATGTCTTTGGAACGTGCATTGACTGCTTTTGCAGGTTTTATGGTTTTACTGTCAGTCGTGTTAACTCAGTATGTTCACCCTGATTTTATCTGGTTTACGGTTTTTGTCGGCGCTAATTTATTCCAACAGAGTTTTACCGGATTTTGCCCGGCAACCTGGGTGATGAAACGATTTTTTGGTATGAAATCAGAAAGGGAGTTGGTGTCCGGAGAGCGGTGAGTCATACAAAACGATGTTGAAGGCTACAGCCAACGTATTTTAATGCTGTGTAATATTCCGTAATACCCTGTAATACCATAAAAAATCATATCCGATATATTAGCAACCACTTGATGAGCACACTAAGCGCGAGGAAGAATAAGGGAAAACATGATGTTTGAACTTATGAAAGACGTTGAACTTCTGAGTGCTTATTGTGTGCAAAACAGGTGAGCGACGACATCGGCAGAAAGAGCTTTACGGGGAAGTTCTTTCTGCCATTTATCTGTTCCCAAATGGTTTTGACCTGAATTTAGTTTACATTATGGAACAAATTTAAATCATTTAATTTACATTATGTGTAAACCTCGCTATTGTCTCGGTCGGCTTGTACCAATCTATTGATCGTTGGCTTTATCGGGAGTTTTCACATGACTGAGTATTTTTACATCATCAGCTTATTAACGGGTGCCGATATGGCATTAGAAGCGACAGGAACAGCACAACCTGTAGTGAATAACCCGATGATCAAAGATAAGAATCAGGCTGATTTTCAGTTATGGGAGAAAATACCTGTAGAAAGGAACGGGGAATCATTTTGTTTTCTACGAAATAAAGGAAATGGCGAAGTATTGGACATTAACGGTGGTCGAGCACTTCCTGATACGTTAATTATCACTTACCCCACCAACATTGATACGCCTGAAAACCAGCTCTGGTCACTCGCCGATGAAGGCGGTGTTTATTCCATAAACAGCTTATTAAATGATCTGGCCGTCGATGTTCAGGGAGGCAATCCAAAACCGGGCACGCCGATAATTGTTTATCCTGAGGGGCAACCACCTGCAGCGAACCAGCTTTGGTTTTTATATCCGGCGTAAAAAGTAATTTCAATGCTTAGAGCAACGAGTGAGCAGCACTGTTGCTCGATGAACTGGCATGTTTCAGATAAGTTAAATAAACATGATTGAAGAATAGTCAGTTGTATGAAATTATTCGCTAATTGAGGTATTTAACACCCGTCCATAACCTTTCAGGAATGACAAAGACAAACGGTGTCTTAAAGGAGCAAATTTATGTATTCAGAATTGAGTACATTACTGTCAACAGCCATCACCATCTCTACCTTTCTAATCAGCACATTTATTGTCATTAAAATCATCCGAAATCAGAGTGAATCGTTGTGGTTGAAGATGGTTAACTCAGCCTTGTTGTTCACCTATCTTACCTGGTACATTTTGTACGCTATCTCATCCAAACTGGAACTGGACGCGATGAATCGGGTCTTTACTGAAGGCTTGCCTGGCACCCAGGTTTCTTATGTCTTTATCGCTATCTTATTTTCGCTGTGTTTTGCCTTGTTAATCATCACTTATCGCAACCTGTTCTTATCATTTTTAATCATCTTTGCGCTGGGATTTTCTGATTTATTTGGCAATCTTGAAATTATGACGGCCATGCAGTACATCGCAAACAATCGGATATCCGGGGGGCATGAACTGGTTACAGCAGAGTTAATCTGGCTTGATTTTTTCTTTAGTAACAATCACCTGACACGTATTGCAACCTATATGGCTCTGGTTTTTATTGGATTTTTGTTTTATGCGTTATCAAAGCTCAAATACATTGACCTGAAAAACAACGAAATTCTTGATCTTAGTAATGAGATGACGACGGCAATTCAGTTTTGTCAGCGTCATTGGTTATGGCTGGAAATTATCGGAAAAGTTTTGTTTATCATTGCTTTAACCAATAATGAATTGACTGTGTGGGACTGGCGTTTTGACCGGGAACATGCGCTGGTGGATGCAAGTGAGCATTCCACCTATTTTCAATGGCGGCCAATGGATGCGTTCTCACCGGGTACTGAAGATTAGCGTGTGTTGCTCTTTGTTGGTTAGTCTTTAGGCAGCTTGTCGCGTGTTTATACAAGATTTCAGGTGCATCGTTTAGTTATTCGAAATAAGTAAACGATGCACTTGAAACCGATGAGCGCGACAAATGCTGTCCATGTGCCATCATTTAATGAATAACAGGCCGTCTGCGTTCTTACTCCATAACATCACGCTGTGATTTTTAGCTGTCATCAGCGGAAATCCTTCTACTTGTCTCATTTATCGCTATTCCCTACGCTTTTCACCAAAGTTCCTGATAAACATACTCAACAGCAATAACGCAATATAAGGACAATAACTGGTGAATATCGTTAAGACTTCCATCCATTCAATGCTCATTCCTTCCCTGGCGTTATTTGCCGCAATGAAGGTCTGTGCCATCACGCCAAACCTGTCTCAACATGAAGTAAAAACGCGCTATCTGGTGCAATTTGACACACCATTGACCCACACGGCGGAATCGTTGGCTGCAATAAAACTCTCACCTCTGGCGACATTATCCAGCGTTAATTCAATGGTGCTGGAGCTGACGCCTGGACAAAAACGACAACTGGAAAACCACCTTGCGATTCGTCATATAGAACCTGATCCGATTCGCCAGCTACAAAGTGCAGTAGTGACAGCTCAACCGTGGTCTGAACCTGAAGACTTTGATCTGACAGAAAAAAATCCCTGGGGTCTGAACACGACTCAGGCCAGTCAGGTCAGTGATGTGTCTATTAACAATCAAAAAGTCTGTGTCGTAGATACCGGATATGACGGTAATCACATTGATTTAATGCACGGTGCTAATGTTACCGGGGCGGTCATTGATGCGACTGCAGGTCGAGGCACCACAGGTCCGTGGAATCAGGACAATTACGGTCACGGAACGCATGTAACCGGGATCATATCTGCCATCAGCAATCACGAAGGCACTGTTGGGATCTCGCCTGGTAATCGATTAAATCTGCATCATGTCAAAGTGATTGATAATCCCAACTACTGGACGCTCTGGGGTTCTGACCTGATTCTGGCACTGGAAGCATGTCTTGAGGCGGGTGCTACGGTCGTGAACATGAGTATTGGCGGGCAGAGCAGTAGCGATATTGAGTTACAGGCAATGCAACAAGCCGCCAGCCAGGGCGTGTTGTTATTCGCCGCAGCGGGCAATCGGGGGAGTAGTGATTATTTTTATCCAGCCAGTTATGAGCCTGTTGTTTCCGTCGGCGCTACCCGGGAATCTGGTGAGCAGTGGTTATACAGCCAAACCAACGACAAGATTTCACTGGTTGCACCGGGCGAACGGATTTATTCCACTCAGCCAGCTAACCAGTTTGCTTATTGGGATGGAACATCGTTAGCCAGCGCATGGGCATCAGGTATTGCGGCACTGGTCTGGAGCCATTATCCACAGTGTACCGCGCAAGAAATCAAAGATGTATTGATACGAAGTGCCGCAGATCTGGGCGAATCTGGGCCAGATAATCAGTTTGGTTATGGTGAAATCAGAGCAAAATCAGCCCTGGATTTACTGAGTGATCAGGGTTGTGGCGCTGGCACTGCTTCCTTCCCTTCTTGCAAAGCAGTGCTGGATTCCGGTTTCAGTATCGGTGATGGTTTTTATGCTATTGACCCGGACGGAAACGGCCCGGCCCCTGTTAGTCAGATATATTGCGACATGACAACCGACGGCGGCGGCTGGACAATTATTATCGACGGACCGGATACCACACTGGCCGAACTGGCCCGATTTGGTGATACCAGTGCGATTGCAACGACCTGGTACAGTCATAATCAATACGGTGTTGGCTGGGGCACCAATGACAGAACGGCAAAAAGTTTTGTGATTGACAACATTCCATTCACCGAGAGTCAGATAACCTTCTCCGGCTTTTATGCATCACCATCTGCAGGATTAGGCTTATTATTTATCTCTGACACAGACGAAACAGGTCTGCTCTGGGAAAACACGGTCGGTACGAGAAATTTCACGTTTTCAGATTCACATACCACTAATTCAAGAGGCCAGTCGTTATGGGTGAACGATGCGTCTGTTTTTACCGTCAGTCAGATTAATATTGTTAACCGAACGGATACGCTATTGGGGTTTTATCCTGCGATATCCATGTTGGGATATTCTTCGGCATATCCTTATACACGTCGATATATTCATACATTTAAAGTGAGATAGCGGAAGGGAAATTAAATAGCCCTGATCGTTTTTTCAGGACTGAAAGACTCTTAGAAAAAGTAACTCAGAGAGAGTTCCAGGACGTCGTCGTTTCGAATGAAGTAAACTGGACTGATTGGAGAATCAGAAGAAAATGCCCAGGCATCTATTTGCCATTTCCAATGATTATTAATTCGGCCTGAAGCTTCTAATTTAGCGGCATATTCTTGTCGTTCTAAATCCTGGCTAATACCGGCCAGAAATGTATTTCCGTCAACATCATTTAATGCAAGTCGCCACCCGACAAATAAATCATTTTGATTCAACGCGTCACGCCGACTATCGAATGAATACTCAACAATCCAGCCTAAATCCCACGCTCTGTCCAGAATGCCAATCTGAGAGTATTCAAACCCCATGGTTGTTGCACCATGATCGATAGCGCTATCGCGGTAACGTGCCTCCATTTTCCATAACCAGTCCCCCTGCACTGTCTGCAATTCCAGACCAGTCTGGCGCATTTGAGCATAATAAGGGAGGATTTCATCCGGCATCAGTTGGAAAATGGGTTCTCGATCCGTTCCCTGAAAATACGATAAAGCCATGTCCCAGTCGTCTATGCTGTGGCTATACCTGATGGCGTAATCTACATGCTTGTTTCCTTTCGACGATTGGTAAACGGCTTTTTCTGCTATGGCCAGCGGAGGCCTGAAACGTCCATTGAAACCAGGAAATGTTCGCTTTCTAAAATAGGGAAGAACAAATGCCTCAAAGGTGCCGTATTCCTTTATTGCTTTAAACTGCACCATTGGCTGACCAAGTTTGTCTTCTCCATCTAAACCTTCAATGGCATCGGTTTGATTAATGACGTCAACAACATGTTGCGACTCAGTAACACCCCAGAAAACTTTGCCAACTCCGACCGTTATTTCATAATCTTGCCAGTAGTGCAGCCATTGTAATTCCCGAATATCATTGTGCGTGCGATTTCCATCATGGCTGTCTACACGCAAAAACGATTTGAAGTTCAGGAGTGTGCTTTCACCTTCCCATAACCATTCAGGTTCAATCATCACACTGCTTTGAAGGTGCCTGATGGAGTCATCCGTAAAATAATCAGGACTTTTACTAAAACTCCGTAATTGAAGTTGAAACTCCCCGTGATAACTGACATTGCAATATACAGGTGAACTGAATAAGACGGCACACGGGAAAATCCAACGAGTTAGATGATGTATGGGTCTTAAAACCATTATCTAACACGCTTTAGACTTGCTCGATTAAAGTCATTCGCTTTTAAACCAGTGGCAAATTGTAATTGCTCAGTGATCAGCGTCGTTGATTTTTTAGTTTGACTGTTGCGCATTTCTAAGCGATTTGCACGCCAGAATTTACCTTCATACAACTGATAGTCCAACAACTGAAGCGTTTTTAACAGAACACCCTTGCGATCATAATATTCAACTTTTAGCGGTTGATAGTGCTTCTCATCTAACCATACAAGTTGCTTAGTGTACCCTGAGTTGCTATCGACAGGTATTTGCTCAATTAGAAACGTATTATTTTCACCTAATTGTTCTTTACCCAAATAGTTAAACGTATATTTCTCTAATTCAAATGAACTCAGATCTTCATATGCAAATTCGCTACCCATGAAAGGGCCTGACTTATTACGAGAAGCAATTCGTTTAATCCGCTTTAACGCTGGAAGATATAACCATTGTTCGTCTGGTTCTATAGCATGAGAAAAGTTTAAAAAGGCTGTGCCTTTTACATCAAGGGGAGTGTCGAATATGGTCAATCCTTTATCACCATCATTCTTAATTTCTAATCGTTTAATTCTGAGTTTTCGTTCACTGGTATTGCCGCTGGCATTTGATAACAACATGGTCAGTTTGGCCTGACTGTCTCCCCAACCTTCATCCATTGTTTTACGTTTTCCAGCAATTAACAGCCCTTCTTTTTCATCCGATACAGCCGAAAAGCTGGTTAGTACTGCGATTAAACATCCAATAAGCGTTGTTCTTACTGCGTTGATTATTTTCATTTTAGTTCTCGTTATTTCTGGAAAATTGACGCTAGTTTTGTATGGGATAACCCTATCATGACGTGCCTGTTTCAGAAAATATTTTTTCTGAAATTTATTTAAAATCAACTATGCAGTTGCAATATGGTTCTGTATTACCTAACCAGAATAAACATTAGGAATGCAGACAGTAAGCTAACATAAGAATTCATGCTTTTTACTGCCCGCCTCATTAAGTTGTCTTCAGGCCTCCTTCAGAACGTATTCCTGAGAAGTTTCTTTACGGTCAATTAGAAGAATCAATGCAGGTAACAACAGAATGTCAGCAAACCAGGCAATTGAAACCGTCAATGCGGTCAGCATACCCATTTGAGAATTCAGATTGAGTCCTGAGAATGCCAAAACGCCAAAACCTGCGATAAGAACCATTGAAGTGGCACTGATAGCCGGTCCAACCGTAAACAATGTTTGTTCAATGGCTTGTAGCGCTGACATTTTTTTGTCTCGTCTGAAATACAGGTATTTAGTAATAAAGTGTACGCTGTCATCGACAATCACACCCATAGTCATACCGATAACGATAGATACTGCTAATCCAACATGACTTATTAATAAACCCCAAATGCCAAAAGCGACGATGGCTGGAAACAAGTTTGGCACTAAACTCAACAAGCCAAATGTGGTGCTTTTAAACGGGATCACCATCACCAGAGAGATTAAAACCAGTGCAAGGAAAGTACTGCCTAATAATGATTTGATATTACGTTTGGCGATATGTGAAAACAGTATTGTGGTACTGGCCGCTGGCGAAACCATGTCAGCTGTAGCGTTCTGTTTCAGCCAGTCAACCGCTCGCTGCTCTAGGGCAAGTAACTGATTGCTCGTTAAGTTACTCGTCCGAACAACAACGCGAGTCGCCGATTTATCCATATTCACCATGTTGTTGATATCCAGTCCCATTGGCAAAGACATTTCGTATACCAATAACAATTGTGCCGCCAGGTTACTGTCATCAGGTATACGATATTGATCAGCGGCACCACCGAACATATTCTGATTAAGCTCTTTGTAATTTGTATCAAATGCCATGACATGCACAACACCCGGTTGCTGTTCAAGCCATTGGTGGAATGCTTCCAGTTTGTACAGATAATCCGGTGAGTTAATACCACCGGCTGAACCTGAATCTAATGACCATTCCAACAAATAGAAACCGGTCAGGTTATCGTTAATGTAATCGGTATCAACTCGAAACTGGTATTTATCACTCATCCATTCTGTAAACCGGTCATTCAGTTCCAGTTTAGTCGTACCAAACCCCGCAATAACAATAAGTAAAGCGAAGCTTGCACAGACTGTTTTCGCGTTATTGACTACCAGGTTACAGACAAAACGGTTAAACGCACTAACCCTATTAGCATGCTTCATACGAGGCGACATCGGCATTAAAAACAAAATATGAGGGAGTAGAAACAGCGTGAAAAACAGAATAAGTAGTGTACCCGACGCAACAATGTTACCCAGATCGTGATAAGGCGGCACATCAGAAAAGTTCATGGTCATAAAACCAAGACTGGTAGTGAGATTAGCGATAAAAATAGGCTTTCTGTTAATGCGTATCGCATACTGAATCGCCTCACTTTTATTCTCTTTGCTTTCATAGTTTTGATAGAAAGAAACCAGAATGTGAATAAGGTTAGCGATGACCAGCGTCATTAAAATCGTTGGCGCACTCAAGTTTGGCGGCATTAACATAATACCTGCCCAACCCGCACTTCCCATCGCAGACGCATTAGACAATGTGATCATGATTAATCCAATAAATGCGGCAGCAATCGAGCGGAACAGAAACAGCATGATAGAAAGTACCAGCATGTACATGTATAAAACGATTGATTTAAGGTCTGATTTTGTCGCGTATGACAGAGAGTAGTTATAAGCAACGGAGCCGCTCACATAGAAATTAAGGTGTGGGTGTCGTTCCGCCAGTTTTGGAATCAGAGCGTCCATATACAGTCCAACTTCTTCAACTTCTTTATGCGGTTGATCAGGAAGTTGAGCCGTAATTATGATGCCGCTGTTCTTACCATCACTACTGACCAGTAGATTTAACAGTTTTGGATTGCTAAGTGCGACTTCTTTTACCCTGGCAATTTTTTCATCATCCAGGACATCATCGTTGAAAATCAGATCTTCAACCGTAATATCATCACCATCAGCATAAATGTGCTGGTAATTACTGAGCGAATCGACCCTGATGGTATAAGGAACTTGCCAACCTTCTTCCGTAATATCTCGGATAGAGTCCAAAACTTCTGGCGTAAAAATATCGCCTTGCTTTGGTGAAATCGCAATGAAAACACTGTCAGATTTTACATAGGTGTCTTTGAGTTTTTCCCAGGCTTGCAATTGAGGATTATCTGACGAGAAAAACTCTCTGTAATCATTAGAATACTTAAATTTTGTGACACCAAAGCCTAACGTAGCCGCAATAGAGACAACCAGTAAAATTACCAGCGCAGAATGAATTTTCTTCACTTATATCGTCCTTAGTATTTAATTATTTTTGGAGTGTAATGACGAGTTAACGCATAAAGTCTGCAATTTTTTCAATGACATCGGTCTGATATAAAATACGCTTGTGACCGTATCCGCTGGTTTGATGGAAGTTGGCTTGTACGCCATAAGTATCAAGGATTTTTTGGGCCTGTGTCACTTCAACAACATCATCATCTGTGTCATGAATGACTAACATGGGTTGAGTAATTAACTCTTTGTTATGACTGACTGAAAAAGTATTCCAGATATCCTCAACCGGATGAAACAACTCCTCTACCTTTCCTTTCAGACCTGTTTTTACTTTTTCATTCAGATTCAACATGCGAGAAAATTCTTCAACCAGATAAACAAAATCATGCAACCCTGAGATGGCAACAACTTTGTCTGCTTTAAGTGTATTTTTTAACGCATAGAATGTGCATGGCACGCCGAAGGAATGGGCAATAACGGCTTCGAAATCACCGTATTTTTCATGGAGCTGACCACATATTTCATTGCATTGGAGGATAGTGGTATTTTTGCCACCGGAATCACCGTGGCCAGGCATATCAAACGTTACAGGGCTATAACCCTGCGCAAGTAATTGTTCAATAATCGCTGAGAACCTTGAGCCTCGGGACTCCCAACCATGAATCATCAAAACGGGACGGGTTAAATCCCCCCAACTGTAAATACAAACCTTTTCACCACGATATTCAATGTGGCTTTTCTTAGCATTATCAACAGAACCTTGCTCATTAGAACGAATACTGGCCCTTCCGGCAGGATTACAAAATAATTTAAAACTTAGTGATAATGCTGATTTTGGTGCAATAACGCCCAGAATCGATAGCGTGGTTTTTACCACTTTGATGATCATACTCATGCTAGTTTTCTCAATATTTTATTATATCTTGCTACCACGTTATGCCATGAATTCCTTACGTAGAACTCGTCGCAGTATTTTGCCACTGGCATTTCGTGGAACTTCTTTTATGTGCTCAAAATGTGTTGGTATCTTGAAATTAGCAATCTTGCCCTGTAAAAATTCCACAGTTTGTCGAAACGTTATTTCATAGTCTGACTCAAAAACCAGGCAGGCTAATATTGCTTCGCCCCAGCGCTCGTCCGGAACACCGATAACGGCAGCATCAGCAATTCCGGGACATTTACACAGGGCGTTTTCAATTTCTGCCGGGTAAACATTCTCCCCTGCAACGATGATGGTGTCTTTCAATCGGTCACAAATAAACAGAAAACCCTGCTCATCCAGGTACCCGGCGTCCCCAGTATACACCCATTTATTAATTAATGTTTCCGAAGTTTCTACAGGCCGTTTCCAATACTCAATCATTGATGAAGGCGTGTAAATACAAACTTCACCTATTTCGCCATGTGGCAATTCTTTACCATCAATATCTATAATTTTTAGTTTGAACCCCGGGTATGGACGACCAGCCGCCTTAAGTCGTTTGTTTTCACCAATATGAGCATAAGGAGGTAAACAAACAGCCGTATTGCCTGTTTCTGTGAGTCCGTAGATTTGCGCAAAATCCGCCTGCATGACTTCCAACCCGTTTTGCAACAAGGATTCAGAAATGGGTGATCCGCCATAAACTACTTTGCGTAATGATGAGAAGGTTTGTACATTCGCTCCTTCTTCATTAAGTAACATTTGAATCATCGCTGGAACTACGCACATCGTAGTGATTTTCAACTGTTCAATCAGTTTCAACGCCAAAGAAGCATTAAAAGTTGGGATAGAGACACAAGTTACTCCGGCATTAAACGCCTGAGTTGACCACCACAAGCCACCGATATGAAAACCGGGAATACCAATGAATGCGATATCATTTTCATGCCAGTCTATCCAGTCAAGTGACTCACTGTGTAGTGCGTTTCTGACTTTAAAGAAACTACGATGTGCCAGCACAACACCTTTAGGTAATCCGGTCGTGCCACTGGTGTAAAGCTGGGCAATGGGAGTATCTTCTGTAATAGAAATTTCGGGCGCTTCAGCCGGAAACTGAGCGATCCATTGATCATAGTTTTGTTCATTTTCCGTATCACCAAGCCATAAAATATCATTTAATTTATCCAGCTCTGGTGCAATTTGTTCAACCAGTGATGCCTGAAGATCATCAGCTATCAAGACCGATGCTTCCGAGTCAGCCAGAATATGATTCACTTCGGTAGCTGTCAGCCGCCAGTTAATAGGTACCAGTACAAGGCCACTCTTCGCACAGGCAAAGATAAGTTCAAAATACTGAGCACATTCCTGCCCCAGAAAAGCAACACGATCACCCGCTTTTAGGCCTGATGACAACAATCCTTGCGCAGCTCTGTCCGCACGTTGATTGAATTGTTTATAAGTTAGCCCGCCTTTCGGTGTAACAATAGCCAGTTTGTCGCCTTGAGAATCAGCATGGAAGGGTAATGTTTTATCGAGTGTGTTGAGTTCAGAATGGAAAATCATGATTGATTAACTCCAGTGATTATTCGTAGGCCAAAAGCGTTGTTTATCTTCAAGCGATGCTGACTCACCCGCGATGGACTCTTTTTCACCCGAAGCAATAATGGCGTGAGCACAAGTACCGGTAAATCCAAAACTACTGACTCCACAATGAAGTTGCCCTTCTTTCTTAATATCAGTTTGGTCTGTAGCAATTTTCAGATGGCCTTTCAACGCCAAAATTTCATCTGACATCGTATGTAGATTTGTTTGCGCTGGAATTTTTCTGTGATGAACTAAAGCAATAGCCTTTAAAACACTTACAATGCCTGATGCAGCTTCCAGATGACCAAAGCTGGATTTAGCAGAGCCGATATGTAAAGGCTCTTCCCGATGATATGCTACCCGCAAGTTTTCAACTTCAACCTGAGCACCTAATTTAGAGCCTGTAGCATGTGCTTCAACATAATCAATATCACTGACCTTTAGCTGGCTATCATTCAATGCCTGAATAATAGCTTCACGCTGACTGGTCCCCGTTGAAATCGACATATCGGCACGCTGTCCCTGCTGGTTAACTGCACTACCTTTTAGCCAGGCTAACGGTTCTATGGCATGTTTTTTAGCTGCCGATTTATTGCTCAGCAACAACACACCGACACCTTCACCACGAACATGACCATCCGCTTCGGCATCAAAAATTTTCGCCACGCCTTGTGTAGAAAGCATGTTTGCCTTATCAAAAACCATTGCCGTATAAGGCGATAACAGCAAATGGCTGGCACCGACGATCGCATAATCACAATCGCCATTTCTCAAGGCCATTTTTGCCTGATGTAACGCACTTAATGCTGATGAGCAGGCCGTATCAATCGACATACTCGGTCCTTCACTTTGCAACAGCATGGCGATTCGCCCCGGCGCGGAACTCAGTGCAACGCCTGGCCCCATGTAAGGTGAAAGATCCTGGTTATCCAGACCGTTTGCTACCGAGGCAAACAAATATTCGGCTGCACTGATACCAACGAAAATTCCTACTTTCTGGCCTTTCAGGGCATTTCGCTCCAATCCGGCGTGAGTTAATGCATCCAGCGTGCATTCCAGCAACAAGCGCTGCTGAGGGTCCATGTAAAGTAACTCTTCTTCATCGAGGTTTAATGGATTGGTTGTCTGATCAATATGATTGAGGTATGCGCCACAGGTCAGTGCATTACTACCCGCTTGCAACGAATCTGTCCATCGGGGACGATTGGATGCACCCGGTGGACCCTGTTCGTACTTCCTGATGTGTACTTCATTGTTCAGTAAGCTTTGCCATAGCGCTTCGATGCTATTTACATCACCAGGAAGCCGACAACCACAACCGAGAATCGCGACAGGTGCCGTCTGGGCCTGCTTCTGTTTAGCCAGCAAAAGAACAAGTTGCTTTTCACTTAACGTCGATAGATATTCGATATATTCTTTCATTGCATGTGCTACTAAAACTGATTTTTACGCTTGTCCAGATAGGAAAAGATTTTCAGGTTGATGTCTTTATCCGTCACCCGCCCACCGTTTTTAATTCGCTTAACCATTTCATGATAATCCTTATCCAGTAAACGCATTGCCAGATAACCACCGCTAACAAGGTTTGGAACACAAGCTGCTCTTAGTGTTACTGCGATGGAATAATCATCAGAAAAGGTTTCAACGGTGTGCCACCAATAATTTGGTAACCGTAAAATATCGCCAGGTTGTGCATTGAATTGCAGTTTGGGTACGCGAGTATAGGCCTCGTTGTCCCGACTATCCTGAGTAGCCTGATCTTCACGGACGTCAATCGAACAACCGTGATACGTAGTATTTGACTTTACGCGTGGGTTAAATGCCGCGGTGTGGTATGGGTGTGCCATGGTCCATTGCTTTTTACCCGATTGTAATAAGAAGAAATTGTCACCGGGCTCACAATGCCAGATGGTGTAGGCATATTTGGGTTGCAAAAACAATTGCTTAGAGGCTATTTTCCCTACCATTAATTTTGACTTTATTCTCGAAAACTGGTTTTTGATCCAACCACTTTTACGCTCCATCATCGGAATATCCAGATCTTCGATTAACCGACCATCCTGCTGATGCATGACATCTTCAACAGCAATTGAACGTAAATTACCCCCTTCTTTTATCGACTTAACCAGTTCACCTACCGTCCCCAGTTTAAAGTCGTAGTAGTTAGTCGCACGATTTGATTTTTTAGTGTCGTCATTTGGTTTATCTGGCGCAGTGTTGATAGGTAATGGGCAATCACCGAAGTTTTCACTGAAAAAATCCAGATCCCAATCCATCATCTTCAGCTTATTGGCCCCTCCCTTTAAAACAAACGGTATCCGTAAATCCATGAGTAACTGGACTTCTTCATCACTGATTTCATCGGCATTGAATGTTGGAATGTCGATGAATGTTTCCTGACGTGGGTAGTTTTGATTCAGATGATCAACGATTTTTTGGTGATATTTGTCATATCCCCGTTTTAGTCTGCCATCCTGATACTGCGCATCTTTTTCCGATGATTCGATAAGAGTTCCTTTATGAGCAAGCAAAACATAGTAGCTCCAGTACATAAATCGCATACTAAAAGGAATTTTGACACTAAAAAATTGTTGATGAAAATCATCAGCAATCTGAGTTAACTCTTTTACTCGCTGTGGTGAAACAGAGGCCATAGTGATTACCCGTAGTTGATCGTCTGCGGCCCCAGCTGCGACCGCAGAACATTGGTTATTAATGATTTACTGCATCATTTCTGCTAATTCGGCATCAACATCTTCGTCAGATAAATCCTGTATCTTTTCCCGTTGAGTCGAGTTGTTCTCCGCCGGCCACAATTCACCATACAAGAACTCAGTTAATGCAGTAATGTTGGGATAGTCGAAGACCAGCGACGTCATTAATGGCAGTTTGAGTGAACGTTCAATTGAGTTTTTGAGCTCTACTGCCACCAGTGAATCCAATCCCAAATCGGCAAACCGGGCATCACTTTCAACATCGTCTACATCTTCATAATGTAAGACCTGAGCAATACTGGCTCGGACGAAATAGAGCAGCTGCTCATGTTTTTCGCTGGATCCCAGCTCACTCAATGCAGTGACATCCAATTGAACTCTTTCATTCTCATTCAATGAAAGCGGTAGTTGACTGAATAACGCATTCTCCAGTGGTAATGACTGGGTGTAGGCATCCCAGTTAAATTCACTAACAACCAACTGAGCTTTCTTACTTTGTAGTGCTTTGAATAAAGCACGTAAGCCTTGTTTAGGTTTCAACATTTTCATTCCCTTTTCTTCAATAGAATGAATAATGTTCTCCGCCAGATTTGCAGCCATACCAATATCAGCCCATGGACCCCAGTTAACACTCAGGCAATGCCTTCCGCGAGCGCTTTCGATAGCCATCCGATGATCAATGTAAGCATTAGCTGCGGCATAATTGGCTTGACTTAATGACCCCAGAATTGAGGCTATTGATGAGAAACCGACAAAAAAGCTGTCATCGTTACCTGTACTTAAAGCGTTTAACAGGTTATCTGTACCCTTGATTTTGGCCGCCGCTACTTTTTGCAAACTGGCTAACGACAGGTTTCTGACCGGGCCATCATCCAGCACACCAGCCGTGTGAAAAATACCACCAAATTTCAAACCAGATTCGGCCAGAGTGTTGAACATCGCTTCGCAACTATTTGCATCAGCTATGTCAGATTGCAGAGGGTACAGTTGTACGTCATGGCCATCAGCTAATGTATCCAGTTCAGCCTGACTGGCGACACGGCGACCAGCAAGAGCAATGTGTTTTGCTCCCAACGCCATTAATTTACCTGCGACGGCCTGACCCAACGCGCCAAAGCCACCGGTAATCAGATATAGTTTGTCTGAATGAATAACGACTGGCTGTTCAACGACATCATCATAAGAAAGGTTTAATACCAGTTTTCCTTTATTCGCACCACGACTTAAGACCGAAAAAGCTTCGACTGTTTCGTCCAGTGCATACTGGCTGGTAGGTAGGGGTAAATAACGTTTGTCTGCTAACTTTTCAGCTACGTCAGTCAAAATCGATTTATTTACACGATTTAGTTCTGCTTCCGGTAGTTCACTTAAATCAAAGTTGTAGTACTGACATTCAGGTTTATATTCAGCGACCTGCGCTGATGTCCAGATCCCGATCTTACCCAGTTCGACAAATCGCCCTTGATCATTTAAACAATCTAAACCAGCCTGAATGTAGTCTTTGTTAAGACTGTTGAGGATAATATCAACACCCTGCCCCCCCGTTTTTTCCATCACTTGCTGACTAAAGTCCAGATTACGAGAATTCATCAAGTGTTGAATACCCTGCTCTTTTAACATAGCCCATTTTGAAGGACTGGCTGTTGCGAAGATTTCAGCGCCAACTGATTTTGCAATCTGTACCGCAGCCTGGCCAACGCCACCAGCAGCACTATGAATCAATACTTTGTCACCGGCTTTGATATTGGCGAGAGTGTATAAAGCATAGTGAGAGGTAATGTAAGCAGTTGGGCAGCCTGCGGCTTCGGCATAGCTGATGTTCTCAGGCATTTTCACCACAACATCTTCAGTAACAGTTAAACGCTTCTGGAAACATCCCAGATGACTCAACATCACTTTATCGCCAATATTGAACTGACTACCCGCTGTTGTTTTAGTAATGACGCCCGCACCTTCAAAGCCCAGCGGTAATTTTACATAGTCGATTTGATGATCAACTGCATGTTGTTTTAACAACCCAAGTGCATTAAGAACGTCTTTGAAATTCAGACCTGCGGCACGAATTTCGATTTCAACTTCACCTGCTTCCGGCTCTTTTGATTCAACAGTTACCGGCTTAACATTCTCGAACAGTCCATATTCTGTCACCTGGAGTTCAAAATTATCTTTGCTGCCCTTATTTTCTTCATATGGAAGAATTCGACGAACAAACCGCTGAGAATCTCGCCAGGCTATTTGATACTCATTACCTGTGCTACCAGACAATTCCGTCAACAAATGGGCGATTGCCTCATCATCTGAGAACGACGGTAAATCAAGCATAGTTGTTTGCCAGCGCGGATACTCATTGAGCAAGGAATGGCCAAATCCCCATAACGACGACGAAACTGATATCTCTTTTGAGTAGTCATCACCATCAATCAACTGACTTTCTTCAGTAACTAACCACAGTCTGAACTGACGACTGTTATACGCCGGATCATCCAAAAAGCGGATCAACGTCAGTAATTGCTCGTATTGCACTTCAAAATCAGTCATCTGTGATGCCAGATAAACAATGTGGTTTATGTCGCTATCGACAAACAAAGTTTTAGCCTGATCAACAGTTGATGCTGAGTAAATCGTCGTTTGTCGGTGAGCTTTTATTCTGAGGCGTTGTTCAAGATCATCGTTCATTCCAATAATCAGCAGATTATTGGGATCGTTGTCGTTGGTCGTGGCAAATGAACGTTTCTTCCATTGTAATTCGTGATACAAAGAAGGCGTTGCAACCGTTTTCATGACAACAGACTTTAACTGCAAACCACGAACAACACCCACCAAACGATCCTGATCCCGAATAACCAAATCAGCAGCCAGATCGGCTCCGGCAATCTCAGTTCGTTTTAAAATAGCCGTCAGTTTCCCACGAGGTTGTTTATAAAAATAAATCGCTGAAAACGAAATCGGTAAGTAAGTTTTACCTTCATCAACAATGGTCGCTAAAGACTGCATAGCGCAATCTAAAAGACTTGCGGTGATAAACTCCCCTACATTAAAACCTGGCTCCAGTGTCGAAATAGCGAGTGTCGCGCCGTCACTTTTCACCTCGTTTAATCGCTGGAAAGCATCTCCGTATGACAAACCAATCTGTTCAAAGTTCGGGTAAAGGTCATCAGCAATATGGCGATGAGTGAGTGATTCTTCAGCCTGAGCCGCTTCGACGAGATCTTGTGCTTTGTCCTGGGTATCGCTTACCGGATGAATGATTGCTTTTGCATGGCAGGTTTTTATTTCACCTTCACCAGAATGAATAACGCTGTATATAGCGACCTGATAACGACCATCATCAAACCGGTTGCATTCTGTCTGATAATCAATGGTGTCTTCACTTAAATACAAGGGTTCTAAAATCTGCAAATCACTGATTTTCCCACCATATTCACCAAATAAGTCGACCTGGACAGAAATCAAAGTTTCAACATAACCCGCACCAGGAAACACCACCTGCCCATTAACTTTATGGTCCTGCAAGTATTCTGGTTTACTGGCACTAATCTGGCTGCAAAAAACGACTGAGCCTGAGTTGTCGCCAGCTGCCCTTTGACCCGACAAAGGATGTCCCTGCTCTACGTTTGTCTGTTCAGTTAACCGATAACGATACTTTTCATCAAGCGTTAGCCAGTGATATCGACGATCGAAGGCGTAATGAGGTAATTGAATTGTAGGTTTACTATGTGATTTGTGTGCAGCTTGCCAGTTCAGGTTGATACCGTGTTGGTACAGATTTACCAGAGTATTACCGAGACTATCTGTATCCCGGCTGTTTTTGCTCATAGAATTCAACCAGACTAACGATGAATCAGTTTGTCGGCCAAGGTTACACAGGGCTCTGGCCGGACCTACCTCAAGACACAAATGCTTACCTCTTGCGGCTACCGCCTTAACACCGTCAGCAAATCGAACGGGGTCACCAATGTGACGAACCCAATAATCAGGCTGTCCTATCTCAGTAAATTTTGCGACTTCCCCGCTCACGTTAGAAATTAACGTAATTTCAGGCTCATTAAACTGAATGTCAGCAATCGCTTCTCGGAACTGGTCAAAAATAGAGGTCATTTGCAGTGAATGAAAGGCATGTGATACATCCAGCCGGGTAACATCAATATTCTCTTTCGTCAGCACAGCTGCCAGTTCTTCTAACTGATTCAGCTCCCCGGAAACAACGCATTGCTCAGGACTGTTCAGGGCAGCGAAACCCAATTGGTCATAGTTTTTAAGATAGTCAGCGATAATGCTTTCAGTACTCTTAACGGCCAGCATTCCACCTTTTGCCTTCACTGATTGCATGAGTCGACCACGATGCGCGACCAGCTTAATCGCATCATCCAGAGAAAATACTCCAGCAATACATGCGGCAACTATTTCACCTATCGAATGACCAATAAGACAATTTGGCACGATACCCAAAGACATCCAGTGACGTGTCGTCGCATATTCAATACTAAATAGTGCGGCCTGGGTATATTGCGTCTGATCCAACAGTGAATCAGCTTCCGATATCTCACCGAACATCAAATCTTTGATCGACAAGTCCAGGTAAGTACTAAAAATGCGATCACACAGATTTAACGATTCACGGTACACCTGACTAATAGCATAATACCCTTTGCCCATGCCTGAATATTGAGCCCCCTGGCCCGTAAACAAAAAGGCAATTTTTTCAATCGCTGCACTGCCCGACTTTTTATCTTGTTCCAGTTTTTGTTGTTGCTTTTGTAACCATGCCTGACAGTCCTTCACGTTATTATCCTGACTAAAAAATGCCAAACGATGATTAAAGTGAGAACGCTGTTGCGTTGCAGCAGCCACCTGCGACAAATCACTGTCAGGAGCCTGCTCCAGGTAGTCATTCAAACGAGCAAGCGTACTGGCCAGCGCATTTTTGCTTTTTGCACTAACCGTTAAGATGGAAGGAAACTCATCCTTAGTCGCATTGTGTTCCTGGCTACCCGTATCAGGAGCTTGTTCAATAACAACCGAGGCAATCGTACCAGCGAAACCGAAAGAGTTAACAAGCGCTCTTCTGACCGGAGCAGACCAGGTTTCACCTTCAACAGGCACCTTTACGATATATTTTGACCAGGGAATATGGTTGGATGGAGTACCCATACCAACATGAGGATAAAGCCAGCCTTGCTGACATTGCAGCGCCGTTTTCACCACGCCCATGATTCCAGCTGCCGCTTCAGTGTGGCCGATATTTCCTTTTACTGATCCGATGTGAATCTGTTCACGACTTCCTTCAAAAACACTGTTGATTGCTCGCACATCAATAGGATCTCCCAGGCTGGTGCCTGTACCATGTGCTTCAACATAGCTGATATCCGACGGACTCAATGCCGCATTGTTGCAAGCATTTCGCATAACTTGTTCCTGAGCAATTCCATTTGGCACTGTTAAACCGCCACTTTCACCATCCTGGTTGACCGCAGAGCCGCGCAATGTTGCAATAATCTGATTATTGTCTTTAATGGCATCTGATAAGCGCTTAAGTACCACCATTGCACAGCCTTCAGAGCGGCCATAACCATTAGCACCGTCATCGAATGTCTTGCAATATCCTGATGGTGATAACATTTTTGCATCAGAAAACACCACCAGATTTCGTGGGTGATGAATCGCATTTACCCCACCACACAATGCCACGTTACACTCTTTTTTACGTAACGCATTCATTGCCTGATGCATCGCTACGAGGGATGACGAGCAGGCGGTATCTATACTGACACAGGGACCACGCCAGCCAAGAAAGTATGAAACACGTCCGGAAACCGCGCTTAACGCGGTACCCGTACCAATGTGGCCAATGTTTTCGGCCATTGTCAGTGCAGCAACTTCTAATGAATAATCGATCGAACTGACACCAACAAAAACACCACCATTGCTACCACGTAAGGTATCCGGATCGATATTGGCGTTTTCCAACGCTTCCCATGAGCTTTCTAATACCAGCCTTTGTTGTGGATCAAGGTAGTCGGCTTCTTTAGGCGAGATATTAAAAAACTTAGCATCAAAGTGCTTGATATCATTCAGATATCCACCTTTTTCAGTACGAATTTTTCCCTTGCCATCTTCACTATCGTAAAAGGTTGAGTTATCCCAACGATCCAAAGGAATATCGACAATGCCATCGCCCCCTTGCCGCAAAAACTCTTCGAACTCGTCCAACGTATTGTTATTGCCCGGGGTGCGTAGACCAATCCCACAGATAGCGATTGGCTCATATTTTTCCAGCAGCAAATCTTGCAGCAATTGTTGATTTTGATCAGACATGATTTTTACCCTTTTGGAGAATTGCCGGTACCGTACAGAGTGCTTAACATTTCATTAACCATGTCATGCATTTGCGAACCATCTGCCTGCTTCTCGAATGCCTTTTCTTCATCAAATAACCGCTCACACAGATTTATGATGAAGTAATCGATTGTTGGATTAGCAAAGAAATCCGTTGTGTCGATATTGCATTGCAATTGCTGCTCAAAACGCTGTTTTAACGTTTCTGCACCCAACGAATTCAGACCAAGATCGAAGATGCTCACATTCGTCGCAATATCGTCAGATTCAGCCATATACAATGCGTTTTTGAACTCACCTTTAACGTACTCAGCCAGAAAATCTTTCTGATCAAGCCTCGGTAACGCGTTTAATTGCGCCAGGATATTTGCTGACATAATTAATCCTCGAAATTTAACTGTTGATAATGGCCAGTTTCACGGCACCTTCACAGTAGCCATTCTCACCATCAGTAAATCGAATTAAGGTATTGATATATTGGAAGGATTTAATTGCTCGGGATGAAATAAATTCGATTTCGCCAAAGAATTCATTTGAATTGAGGGGGCGTTTAAAACTACTTTTGAAATCAACAATCAAAATATCAGGAAGCTGACGACGCCAATAAGTTTCCATATCCCAGTCATCAAACATTTCAGCTGCTTGCTCTTTGACTGCCTTAGCAATGGTGTAGTACATCAACTGGTTATAACAGATGTTAAATTCAACCGCGTTAAAATGCCCGGTGTCGTCAATGTAACAAGACTCAGGAATCGAAAATTGTGCGTTACCAGTCAGATATTCGCCATCAGACAAAATTCCTTCTGTCGTTAAATTAGTCGTTTTTAAATACTGACAATTATCTTTATACGGTTTCATTACTTGTTTCAGTAATGTTGGATCGTCCGGATATTTAATAATCTGTGATGGTTCTTTGATTGCTCTCATTGTTCTGTCTTCCTTTTTTATACGTTTTATTTGTTTTTGAAAGCGCTATGCCGTGGTTTTATGCGAGTTGCCTAATCAATTACATTAAAATTGGTGTAACGAATTTAAAATTGCGGGTAACAAATCACTGACTACGTATGACCTTTCAGGACTGGTTATATGCGTGAACGTTTTCATAAAAGTCGTGATCATCATGCAGTGTTATCCGATAAGACTCTGTTGGCTCAACAGCATCTGTATGCAGAGCACAATGAACGAGTGAACGGTTATCCCAAAACAACAGATCGCCTTTATCAAAACGTTGAAGATGCAAAAGATCATGATTGAAATCACTGTCTTTTTGGCCGCTTAATGTCAGTAACTCATCAAGAAACTCTGTTCCGACAGACTGATTATCTTTATCAAACATTTCCTGGCTAAAGCCTTCGCTGATATACAGGATTTCTTCCCCTGTTATGGGATGAGTGAATACCGCTTTATGGACGACTTCCGGGGTTTCCTGCTCAATTTCTTTTAAAATTTCACTGATGGGACGATAAACGTCAGAAGGTCGAATTTTGAAGTATTTTCGAACAGATTGTTTACACGTCATTCCTTCAAGCTTTTCTTTGTTTTCGTCAGACAACGTCGCAAACATCTTCCCCATGTCTATGAAGTAAGTGCCTCGTGTTTTTGTCGGAATGACCTGTGGGTATATTAGTGTGAATGCAAAAGGTTTCTTCATAAATGAGTAATCTGCATGCCAAAACTTTCCGGTACGAGGAACGCCAACCTGACGCCCGTCTTTTGGCACATTTGAAGAAACAAAGATCTCTTTTTCTTCCGGATGATGATACATAGGCTGGTAGTAAGCCTCTGGTATCCCAAACATTTTTGAAAATTCAACGTATTCAGATGGCGAAAGATGTTGGTTTTTAAAAATGACGATTTTATTCTCGTAAACAAGCGATTTTAACGCCTGAATATCAGCTTCAGATGCATTTTTATAATTGAAATCTGATACTTCTACTTGATTGATTGAACCAGTCAGAATGGTAGTTTTCATGATTTAAATTTTCCTGTCGCGTCATATTCCCCGTGTTTCCGGGGATTAATATTCATATATGTTGTTTTTTTGAATATAAACACGGCGTAAAATTTATGTAAACATTTCAACCGACAGTTTGTACCATTAATATGTTATCCTTTATATCACTGAGTATAATCTAAACAATATTGGATCTAATATAGATACATTTTATATAGATTGATGTATAGAAAGGGACAACAACAGGTATATTTGTTAATTTTAAGAATCATCAACACAAGTTAGTTAATTATATTAAATAATAATTCCGATATAGACAGGTAAAGATTGACAAAAAAGAGCCATATTTCGACAGCTATAATTTACATTTTAATTACAATTGACTGGTAATTCCTTGTATTAGCAAATAAACATAAAGCAACAGATATAGAAACTGCTTCTCTGTTAAACTATTTAATTCATATTTGAGTATTTAAAAACCACCAAATAATGTATTTAAACAAGAAACATAATTAAACACTGAATTAAATTTACTGCCGTCACAAATACTGTAAATCACGCACATTAAATTTCTTTAGTTGTGTTTCCATGACTCTTAGTAACACCTACCTAAAAATCAGACGAAAAACCAAAGGCAAACATATATACAAATGTGGAACTGGGTCATTTCATTAGCAATGACATACCTCACACCAGAAATATAGTTATTTGTTGCTAATTCTTTTACACTCAGTTTCTTGTCATCTCTGCTTAACAATCTCTGTGTATCAATATGTTACACACGCTGTCTCGTTCAATAATGATTAAAAGGCACTGAATTATGAAAGCTTCTGCTCCCCCATCTGCTATGACAGGCCATGATTTTTACTTTAAACGACTGATGCATGACATTGATGATTGTCAGGTGGAACTGGGAGATGCCCCCATGTTTTTGCGAATGTTTGAAGAAGAAGCCACGCGGCAGGAATTAATTGATTATGTTGTCGCGTATTATCAACTGCTTAATCATCTTCCCAAAGTGATAGAAAAAGTTGCTGGACAGCAAAGCGGCGGAGCAACTCCGGTCATTTCAGCACAATTGACAAAACTCAGTCAGCAATGTGTGGACCATGAACCGCTGATTGCCGAAGCTTTGTCAGCGGTAGATATCACGGTTGATCAAAACCAGTCGAACCCTTTATTAGACACCCTCACGACAATTGCGACAGAAGAACCGCTCACGTTTTATTGTTCGCTGGTTTTGTTTGATGTACCGACCTTGCAGTTTAATCAGGTTTTCGTCAACGCGTGCAAATCGCAGGAGCTACCCACGACGTTTTATCAACCACTGGCAGAACATTCCACCTGGGACAGCGAAGCCGAAGCTGATGTGATCACGCTAAATATTCTTAATACATTCAATGAAATAACGGATGAACAGCAACAGGATATTATGAAAGGCATTAATCAACTTTTACACGGTATCTACCAGCAGGAATCCGCTCTGATTACGACGTAATCACCGCTTATATTCAATACTAAAGTGTTAATGAATTTAGACCATTGTCACCCTAATGTAATAATCAGGGCGTTTTTTGTGCGGGTGTAATATTTGCTCATTAAGCGTCCCTGATCACAAAGCCTCCACATAATAAAACAATAAGGGGAACAACAATGAGAACTAAATCATCAACATTACTCCGTATCGCTCCGCTGGCACTGGCAACCACATTTGCCAGCGTCAGCACAACTGCCGAAGCTGCCAGTTGGAAAAACAATCAATCCATCGGTGGTTTTAACCGGGTTCACCTGTATGTGCCAGACAGCACATCATCCATTGGTAATGGCCGTTCATTACTCATCGTATTACATGGTTGTACACAGTCCATCGATGCGTATTTATCCGCTAACCTCGAAGCAGCGGCTGACAAGCACGGCATGGTGATCGCTGTTCCTGATGCCATGAATAAAGCTGGATTTAGCTGCTGGTCATACTGGCAAGGGGCTAAATCTCGCAGTGCCGGGGATTACAAAAATCTAATATCTCTCGCCACGACGCTAAAAGACAATGCCAGCTATAATATTGATAGTAATCAGGTTTATATTGCCGGGCTGTCATCAGGTGCTGCATTTGCCAATACTACCGCCTGTCTGGCACCTGATGTGTTTGCAGGAATGGGCATTAGTGCGGGCCCAAGTATTGGCACCAGCTCCAGTGGTGCCATCGGTCCGTGTGAAACAGCCGATGTTCGTGCCCGATGTGTCTCTTATGCTGGTAGCTATGCCAGCCATTTCGATAATCAGATCGCTTCAATTGCGATGGGTGATAAAGATACAACTGTAAATCTTTGTTATAACGACCAGAATTCTACAGGCATGGCAGCTGTGTACGGCGTCAGTCAAACGGGAGGCACTAAGACCATTACAGAAGGCACCCGCTCCGCCGAGGAAACGCTATGGCAGGATGGTCGTGTGTCTAAACTCTGGCTTACTAATGCCGATCACGCCTGGTCGGGCGGTTCCGGGGCCAGTGGCTCTTACATCACATCAGCCAGCATTAACTACGCCGATTATCTCGGCAACTATTTCGCCACATACAACAATCGGGTTGACCGCAATCAGGGCCCGTCACTGACAAATATCCAACTGTCCAGCGATAGCAATCAGATTACCCTCAGCGGAAATGCGACCGATGCCGAAGGTAGTGTCACTGTCGTCAATGCTTTATTCGACGATCAAAACGGCAATGATGACGGTCAGTCAGCTCAGGTCGATGGTTCTGGTAACTTTTCAATCGTCAGCCGCGCTCTGCCGGATGGCTTATACTTCGTGACTGTTACCGCAACGGATAACGAAGGCAAAGATGGTGAATCTGTCGTCGAATCGGTTTATGTGGGTACGCCGCCCCCTGCTACGGCTCCAGAACTGAGTAATATTTCCGCTTCGGTTGATGGACAGTGCGCTACGGTGTCTGGCAATGTCGCTGATGTTAATCAGGATCTGGCAACCGTTAACGTTGCATTTGCCAATGGCACCGTTACTGCTGACATTAACCAGTCCAGTTTCAGTGCAACACAATGTAATCTGCCTGGTGGCGCAAACACTGCAACGGTCACGGCGCGAGATGCCGCAGGACTCAGTACCACAGATACTGTGAATTTCACTATCGATGCCGGCCAGACAGCCACGCTGGATCAACACATTTCCGCTGGCCGTTTATCCTATGTTGAATATTCCACCTGCTATCTGGAATACGGCACCGCCGCATTTAAACTGTGGGAAACATCAACAGGTAGTAATCAATGCGTATGGCAAGATGATGATGCCAGTTGTAAAGGACCAGCTATAGCCTGTTCTGGTAGTCAGGGCGGTGGAAATGGTGGCGGTTCTGGTGGCAGCAACGGCGATGACTGTGTTGAGCACTCTGCTTACAATTACTACCATAAAGTTGCTGGTCGCGCTTACAGCACAGGTAATCCACTGGCTCCCGATTACTTTGCAGCCGGCACAGATGCACCACTTGAAGGTTCAACCTGGGGATTGAATGTATTGCGTTCAACAGATGGAGAGAACTGGGAATCAGGTAGTTGTAATTAGGAATCAACTTTCACTTTATACACAGTAAATCGTTTATTTAAACTATAGTGGGTACTTCAATGATGAATTACCCATTTAAATATCCAGTTATACGTACTTATACATCCACATTAAACACCTCTTAATTTCATTATAAAAATCATCTGATTTATATTTTTTAATAAAAAGTTCAAACAAATAACTTGTACCTTTTATTCGCATTCGCTATTTTGTTCCGCTTAATAATCCAGCAATAACTTATGGAATAGTTACTATGCGAATACTCCCCCAAAAAATTCTGACCTTGTTAACACTACCTGCAGCCATTCCTCTGGTTGCCGCCGTCAATCAAAATCAACTATCTAAACAATCTGACCTTTCAAACGTTCAGCAACAGCAACGATATATTGTTTCCTTTAAACAATCGGCTGAGTTGATACACCCGGACCAACAACGACTCAGCCATCAAACACTGATTAAACAACAAGGTGGCACAGTCGTTAAACACCTGCCTTCAATCAATGGTATGGCCGTGACGATGAATGCGCAGCAGCGCGAAATGCTCGCTAACAATCCTGAAGTTGACCTGATAGAAGAAGATCCCCGCCGCTATCTACAAGCCGATCAAAAACCCTGGGGGCTTCATACCGTTCAGGCCGCCGGTGATTACCCGGATCTGAGCGATAATCGCAGTATTTGCATTGTTGATACGGGTTATGACATCACTCATGAAGATTTAATGCAGGGTGCCAACGTATCAGGCAGTGTGAGCAATACATTGTCTGAACAGGTGGATTTGGGAGAGTGGTCGCAGGATAGTTACGGCCACGGAACACACGTTGCTGGCATTATCAGCGCTGTGACGAACAACATCGGTATTCGCGGCATTAATCACGGTAATGTGCTGAATATTCATAATGTGAAGATCATCCACAACCCTAATTACTGGAGTATCTGGGGTTCAGACATGATTGATGCGCTGAACCAATGCCGTGAAGCTGGCGCCAATATTGTCAACATTAGTCTGGCCGGGCGTGAGCCGAGTCAGTTGGAACAACAAGCTTTTGATGATGCCTGGGCTGCCGGACTAATGACGTTTGGCGCTGCAGGCAACCGAGGGAATACTTCCTTGTACTATCCGGCTTCCTACGACAGCGTTGTGTCTGTTGGTGCCATTGATGAAAACAACGAAGCCTGGCGCTACACCCAGAAAAATGCACAAATCGAACTGGTCGCTCCAGGCGTTCAAGTGAAATCCACGTTCCCAGGCAATCAATATCGGGAATGGGATGGCACCTCTGTGGCAACACCGTTTGTCGCAGGCATCGCCGCCCAGGTCTGGTCACGAAATCCAGGATGTCGGAACGACAACATTCGCGACTTCTTACAACAAAGTTCACTGGATTTAGGGGAACCCGGCCGGGATAACACGTTTGGCTTTGGTCTGGTTCAACTAACCGATGCGCTGGCGCTCATCGATAATCATTTGTGCAGTGGCGGGCCGTCGTTGACTGGCGATATCGTCGTTTCCATTCCCGCCAACACCAATATGCATTTCAGTTACCTGAACAACTACGCCAACCAACCGGACAATGGTGTGATGACTGAGCATCATTCTGCGGGTATTCTCTACACCCCTCACACAGATTTCATCGGTACGGATACATTCATCTATGTTGACGATCAGGGAAATCAGGGAACCGTTACTATTCATGTCGGCTTACCTGATACCGGCATTGAAACCCCGCTACCCGATGGTTCAACAGACCCAATCATTCAACCTTTACCTGGCGGCGGCTATGTCATCGTCTGGGAAGACAACGGCGTCGTCTACTGTCAGGTATTTGATCCATCAGGCACTGCGGTCACTGACGTCATTCTGGTGTCTGATTCTGGCGAACAACCCGATATTGCAGTTAATCCGGTCAATGGTGAATTCTCATTAATCTGGCGCGACCCGAACACGGGTGAAATCTGGTGTATAACCTTTGGACCTGATTATCAGCCTGTTGGCGTACCCGTTCTTGTCAGTTCTTCCAGCACTGCAACTGGTGATATCCAGTACGTTGGTGGCCGAGTCGTCATCGCATGGACTGACAATGATACTGTTTATTGTGTCGTTTTCGAAAACTACACGCTGAAAACCCGATTACCAGCCACACCAGGCAACTCACCGATTATTCAAGGATTGCCCGATGGTTCGTTTTACGTCATTTACTTTGTGAATGGTCAACTGGTTTGCCAGCGCTATACGCCAACCGGCGCGACAATTGGCGATCTGATTATCATTAGCACATCACCCACAGGAAGTGGTGGCCAGGTTAAGATGACACCGCATCCAGCCGGTGGTTTTGTAATTGTCTGGACACGCATTGATCCTGCAACAGGCAGACGTATTTGTGTAATGCGTCGTTACGGTGGCAACGGTTCTCCCATCACAGGCGAAGTCATCGTCGGTAATGGTGGTTCAGACAACGAAAGTTCACCCGGCGTCACCATTTTGAATAACGGCAATGTTGTCATCGTCTGGCAAAGTGGCAGTGGCGGCAGTTCCACCATTTATGTTCGTTATTATGACGCCAGTGGTCAGCCGATTTCAGATCCTCTGTCCGTCGGCTCTGGTAGTAGTAACGGTGCCAATCCATCCGTTACAACGTTACCCGATGGTCGCGTTGTGATCAGTTACAACGGCAGTAATGGACACGGTGTTCATATGTTCCCACCAATTACTGACGCCAGTGGCACGGTAATTCAAGCAGGAAGCAATGATGACGATAACCTGTCCAGTAACAGTAGCGACGGCATTGTTAACGGCGGTGCAGGTGACGATGTTATAACCGGGAATGGTTCCCTGTTCGGTGATGATGATAACGACACCATCTATATCATTGGTGGTCCATCAAACTATGCCGATGGTGGCGCGGGGATTGATACTGTTATTTTCAGCGGAGACCGAGCTGACTATGAAATTACCGACAATGGGGATGGCAGCTATCTGATTCGTGACCTGCGACCCGGCTCACCGGATGGTGACACCATTGTGATTAACGTCGAAGCAGTAGAGTTTGGAGATAATCGTATCCCTCTGCCACAAACGACCATTCCTTTAACAACTGTCGATCATATTGTTCAACTTGATCAAAATGATTCCGTCATTATCCCCTTTATCACAGCGCCTGAAACCCTACCGGAACAAGGGCAGTTACAGGACACAGCCAATGGCTGGCGCTACACACCTGATCAAGATTTTGTCGGTACTGACAGAATCACTTACCGTGATACGAATAATCAACTTCGTTACATTCGAATTGAAACAGGATTACCAGGCACTGGTGATTTAATCCCAGTGGAAGAAGGCCATTATCTACGCACCTGGCCTTTGCCTGATGGCCATTATTTTGCCGCATGGCGAAATACATCAAACAATAGTTATGTTGCTAAGTTTGATCAATCAGGCAATCGAATCAGCGACAGAATTCACATTCATCATCACACAAATTTTCCACAAATCGCAGTTCGTGACGATGGCACTATCGCTGTTCCACTGAGATACAGCAGTTTCAGCTACACACGTATTTTCAACCCGGATCTGACGGTCGCTAAAACCTGGATCAACATGGGACATGGCGATGGTGCATCTGGTTTTGCCTGGTTAACCAATGGTAACGGCGTCGTAAGCTGGTACGATGATGGCTACATCAGTTACAGCATTGTCGATAAAAACTTTGAAACTGTTGAAGAACGAAATGCTTTCCCGGATTTACCAGCCTTCCAGTATAACCATGACATTATTCCTCTTCGAGATGGCTCATTCCTGATTGCCGGTATAGTGAATGGTCAAATTGTTACACAACGCATCAGTCATACAGGCGATCGTATTGGCGGCCCAGTAACCGTCTCATCCAGTGCCATCACAGCAACCAATTTTTACCGACAAGTCGAGCTTGCTGAACTACCACAAGGCGGCTGGGTAGTCAGTTGGAGCGCAAACAGAGATGAACCGGGTGTAGGTGATGGTGTCTATAGCCGGATATTCAACGCCGCTGGTCAGCCGATAACAGCGGTGATTCGGGTCAATCAGGATACAGAAGGCAATCCAGTCATCTCTGATATTGTTGCTCGTCCGGACGGTGGCTGGACAATTGTCTGGCATTTACGCTATGGCACCAATCCTTATCATTACGAAGCCAAAATTCGCCACTTTGATGCGCAACACCAACCACTGACAGATGCGCAGTCAATTACCCCATCCCATATTACTAACGACTTCTGGGGGTCGCTTGCCATCACAGCAGACGGTAAGCTGACTGGCGGTTTAACCATTGATAACAAACTCCTGGTCTGGTTCTTTCCAACAGAGCCAACGCCACTCGCGGATATCTTGCGGGCAGATGATTCAGACAACTTCATTAACACAAACGATACCACCAGCATTATTAGCACCTTTGGCGGCGATGACGAAATCATCGGCGGCTTGCGAGTCGATGGTGGCGATGGCAACGATATTTTCCGGGATTCAGTTCATGTAATTGGTGGCAATGGTGATGATACCGTCTACGGCGCACAAACTGTTGACGCAGGTAATGGCTTTGACGTCATCTACGTTAATGGCGCCGCTACCATTAACGGGGGAGCGGATTACGATACCGTGATTTTCAGCGGCAACTATGCTGATTATCAAATCATAGATAATGGTGATGGTAGCTATGTGATTCGTGACTTGCGCGATGGCTCACCGGATGGTGATACAAATGTCGTGAATATCGAAGCCCTGGAATTTGCTGATAACCAAGTCAATCTGGGTGCTCAGCGCCCGGCTTCACCGCTGGATCATATCGTCCAGACAGCGACGAATGAAGCCGTCTTGATCCCGTTTATCACCAGCCCGGAACTATTACCAGAGCATGGTCTGTTACATAGCGAAGTCAGCGGCTGGCGCTATGAACCCGACACTGATTATGTCGGCACAGACCGCATTACATATCGAGATAACAATAACCAGTTACGGAATATTCGGGTAGAGGTTGGGTTGCCCGGTAACGGCGACGAGCAGAACCTGGCTACAGGTTATTATGCCCGACTGATCTCACTGCCTGATGGCACTTTTTATGCCCACTGGCGTGATACCAGTGTACGTAGCTGGATCAAACGATTTGATACCGCCGGCAATGCCCTAGGGAGTGCCATTCAAATTCATGGGTCTGATGCCAATTACCCACATCTGGCCCGGCGCGATGACGGTACACTGGCCTTTACCATGCTCGACAGCAACACCAGTTACACCCGAATTTATGATGCTGATCTGAATGCGCTGACCGGCTGGATCAATTCGGGCAGCAGCAACCAGATGACCGCCATCAGCTGGCTCAACAATGACACCGCTGTACTCAGCTGGTACTACAAAGGCATCATTTATTTCCGCCAACTTGACCGCAACTTTGAGCCAGGGCCAGTCCAACGAGCTTTCCCGGATCTCTCGACCCCGCAATATAATAATTCGGTCATTGCTCTCAATGACGGCGGTTTTCTGATCGCCGGGGTGGTCGCCGGTCAGATTGTCAGTCAACGGTTTAGTCATACCGGTCAACCAATTGGCCAGCCAGAAACCGTGTCCTCCACCAGCGTGACGGGAACCGGCTATTACCGTCAGGTTGAGCTGGAACGCCTCGCTCAGGGCGGGTGGCTGATTGGCTGGAACCGGGATGGCGAAATACCCGGTGATGGTGATGGAATTTATCTGCGTCAGTATCATGCTGATGGCACAGCGGCAACGACTGCTATTCGGGTTGACACCCACACCGAAGGAACCCCTGTTTTTTCTGACTTAGTGATTCGCGCTGATGGCGGCTGGACAGCCGCCTGGTTTACCCATTATGGCTCAAATAACTACACCTATGATACGCATCTCCGTCATTATGACCGCACAGGGCAACCTCTTACCGAACCATTACCCGTAAATAATGTGATTGCAGGCAATCAATACTGGCCTGCTCTGACTCAGCTTACCGACGGCCGGATCGTCGGCGTTCAGAACAATCCGGACGGACAACTCACTTTGTTTTTCCTCACCGAGCCGACACCGGGCGCTGACATTTTGCGAGGCGATGACAGCAATAATTATATTGAAGCCAGTGACGACAGCCTTATCAATACCTTCGGTGGCGATGATGAAATCATCGGCGGCTTTCGGGTCGATGGTGGTGATGGCAACGATGTTTTCCGGGGTTCAGTTCATGTGATTGGCGGCAATGGTGATGATACCGTCTACGGCGCGCAAACTGTTGACGCAGGCAATGGTTTTGATGATATCTACGTTAATGGCGCCGCTACCATCGACGGAGGAGCGGATTACGATACCGTGATTTTCAGCAGCAACTATGCTGACTATCAAATCATTGATAACGGCGATGGTAGTTATGTGATTCGTGACTTGCGTGATGGTTCGCCTGATGGTGATGTCACAATCAACAATATCGAAGCGGTGGAGTTCGCCGATAACCGGATCAGTCTTGTCGCTCCGCTTCTGGCTTCGCCACTGGACCATATCGTTCAGACAGCCATGAATGAAGCCGTCTTGATCCCGTTTGTCACCAGCCCGGAAAATTTACCGGAACATGGTCTGTTACATAGCGAAGCCAGCGGCTGGCGCTATGAACCCGACACTGATTATGTCGGCACAGACCGCATTACTTATCGGGATGACAATGACCAGTTACGTACCATTCGAGTTGAAGTGGGCTTACCGGGCAACGGTGATGAGCAGAACCTGGCTACAGGTTATTATGCCCGACTGATCTCACTGCCCGATGGCACCTTTTATGCCCACTGGCGTGATACCAGTGTGCGTAGCTGGATCAAACGATTTGATACCGCCGGCAATGCCCTAGGGAGTGCCATTCAAATTCATGGGTCTGATGCCAATTACCCACATTTGGCCCGACGCGATGACGGTACACTGGCCTTCACCATGCTCGACAGCAACACCAGTTACACCCGAATTTATGATGCCGATCTGAATGCACTGACCGGCTGGATCAATTCGGGCAGCAGTAACCAGATGACCGCCATCAGCTGGCTCAACAATGACACGGCCGTACTCAGCTGGTACTACAATGGCATCATTTATTTCCGCCAACTTGACCGCAACTTTGAAGCCGGACCGGTCCAGCGAGCTTTCCCGGATCTCGCGACCCCGCAATACAATAACTCGGTCATTGCTCTCAATGACGGCGGTTTTCTGATCGCCGGGGTAGTCGCCGGTCAGATTGTCAGTCAACGGTTCAGTCATACCGGTCAACCGATTGGCCAGCCAGAAACGGTGTCCTCCACCAGCGTGACGGGAACCGGCTATTACCGTCAGGTTGAGCTGGAACGCCTCGCTCAGGGCGGTTGGCTGATTGGCTGGAACCGGGATGGCGAAATACCCGGTGATGGTGATGGAATTTACCTGCGTCAGTATCACGCTGATGGCACAGCGGCAACGGCCGCTATTCGGGTTGACACCCACACCGAAGGAACGCCTGTTTTTTCTGACTTAGTGATTCGCGCTGATGGCGGCTGGACAGCTGCCTGGTATACCAGTTATGGCTCAAACCCCTATACTTATGACACCCTCCTCCGTCATTTTGACCACACAGGGCAACCGCTCACCAAACCAATACCCGTAAATAATGTGATTGCAGGTAATCAGTACTGGCCTGCCCTGACTCAGCTTGCCGACGGCCGGATCGTCGGCGCCCAGAACAATCCGGACCGACAACTCACTTTGTTTTTCCTGACCGAGCCGACACCGGGCGCTGACATTTTGCGAGGCGATGACAGCGATAATTATATTGACGCCAGTGACGACAGCATTATCAGCACCTTCGGTGGCGATGATGAAATTATTGGCGGCTTTCGGGTCGATGGTGGTGATGGCAACGATATTTTCCGAGGTTCGATTCATGTGATTGGCGGCAACGGTGACGACACCATTTACGGTGCACAAACCGTTGATGCCGGTAATGGCTTTGATGATATCTACGTTAATGGCACTGCCACCATCGACGGCGGTGCCGATTACGATACCGTCATTTTCAGCGGCAACTATGCTGATTACCAAATCATTGATAACGGTGATGGCAGCTATGTGATTCGTGACTTGCGCGATGGCTCACCGGATGGTGACACCAATGTCGTGAATATCGAAGCCCTGGAATTTGCTGATAACCGAGTCAATCTGGGTACTCAGCGCCCGGCTTCACCGCTGGACCATATCGTCCAGACCGCTACGAATGAAGCCGTCTTGATCCCGTTTATCACCAGCCCGGAACAATTGCCTGAGCATGGTCTGTTACATAGCGAAGTCAGCGGCTGGCGCTATGAACCCGACACTGATTATGTCGGCACAGACCGGATTACATATCGAGATAACAATAACCAGTTACGGAATATTCGGGTAGAGGTGGGATTGCCCGGTAACGGCGACGAACAGAACCTGGCTACAGGTTATTACGCCCGACTGATCTCACTGCCCGATGGCACCTTTTATGCCCACTGGCGTGATACCAGTGTGCGTAGCTGGATCAAACGGTTTGACGCCGCTGGTAATGCCCTTGGAAGTACCATTCAAATTCATGGGTCTGATGCCAATTACCCACATCTGGCCCGGCGCGATGACGGTACACTGGCCGTTACCATGCTCGACAGCAACACCAGTTACACCCGAATTTATGATGCAGATCTGAATGCACTGACCGGCTGGATCAATTCGGGCAGCAGTAACCAGATGACTGCCGTCAGCTGGCTCAACAATGACACGGCCGTACTCAGCTGGTACTACAATGGCATCATTTATTTCCGCCAACTTGACCGCAACTTTGAAGCCGGACCGGTCCAACGAGCTTTCCCGGATCTCGCGACTCCGCAATATAATAATTCAGTCATTGCCCTCAATGATGGTGGTTTTCTGATCGCCGGGGTAGTCGCCGGTCAGATTGTCAGTCAACGGTTCAGTCATACCGGTCAACCAATTGGATTACCAGAAACCGTGTCGACGACCAGCGTGACGGGTACTGGCTATTATCGTCAGGTTGAGCTGGAACCCCTCGCTCAGGGCGGCTGGCTGATTGGTTGGAATAGGGATGGCGAAATACCCGGTGATGGTGACGGAATTTACCTGCGTCAGTATCACCCTGATGGCACAGCGGCTACAGCCGCTATTCGGGTTGACACCCACACCGAAGGAACGCCTGTTTTTTCTGACTTAGTGATTCGCGCTGATGGCGGCTGGACAGCTGCCTGGTATACCAGTTATGGCTCAAACCCCTATACTTATGACACCCTCCTCCGTCATTTTGACCACACAGGGCAACCGCTCACCAAACCAATACCCGTAAATAATGTGATTGCAGGTAATCAGTACTGGCCTGCCCTGACTCAGCTTGCCGACGGCCGGATCGTCGGCGCCCAGAACAATCCGGACCGACAACTCACTTTGTTTTTCCTGACCGAGCCGACACCGGGCGCTGACATTTTGCGAGGCGATGACAGCGATAATTATATTGACGCCAGTGACGACAGCATTATCAGCACCTTCGGTGGCGATGATGAAATTATTGGCGGCTTTCGGGTCGATGGTGGTGATGGCAACGATATTTTCCGAGGTTCGATTCATGTGATTGGCGGCAACGGTGACGACACCATTTACGGTGCACAAACCGTTGATGCCGGTAATGGCTTTGATGATATCTACGTTAATGGCACTGCCACCATCGACGGCGGTGCCGATTACGATACCGTCATTTTCAGCGGCAACTATGCTGATTACCAAATCATTGATAACGGTGATGGTAGTTATTTAATTCGTGATCTACGGGCTAATTCGCCTGATGGTGACATCTCAATGCGCGATGTCGAGGCCATTGAGTTTGCCGATAATCGTCGGTCCCTTCCCCTCAATGAAGGCCAATCGTTACTGACCATAGATCATATCGTTCAAACAAATATCAACGAAGGTATTGTAATGCCATTTATCACCAGCCCGGACGTGTTACCAGAACATGGTTTATTGCACAGTGATGCTGGTGGGTGGCGGTTTGAACCGGAAGCAGATTTTATCGGGTCTGATTTTATCCACTATACCGACAATACAGGCACAAAACGTATTATTCGAGTAGAAGTGGGTCTAGCTGCTAACGGTAGTTGGTCAGATTTCGCGACCGGTTATTATTCTCAGGTCGTCCCTTTGGCCGACGGTACATTTTATGCGGCCTGGCGCTCAACGGGTGACGATGTCTATATGGGACATTTTGATATTAATGGCCAACCAACTCGAAATCATCTATTAATCGATAGCACTAATGCAACTGCTCCTCGCATTGCTGCCAGACCAGATGGCATGTTCTTCACCACCGAATATGATTCCGGCACTAGCTACACCAAATTCTTTAATGCTGATTTCACCGCAGCAAGTGGTTGGTTTGCCTCTGGGAGTTCCTACAATGAGACTGCTGGTGCATGGTTAGCAGATGGATCAGCCGTTATTACCTGGTTTACCGGCGGAAAAGTTTACTTCCGCCAATTTAGTCGGGAGCTTGATGCCGGTGACTACCAACAGGCTTTTCCTGAATATGGAGCGACTCAATACTCTTCAGACATTGCCGCATTACCTGATGGCAGTTTTGTAATTGCCGCGCTTGTTGAACAACACATCACCGCTCAACGATTTAGCCATACGGGTCAACGTCTGGGTGAACCTGTTATTTTCTCTTCAACGCCGATTGCTTTTCACCGAAATTACCGGGTCATTGAGGTTACAGCTCTGCCGCAGGGAGGGTATGTAGTGGCCTGGACTCAGAAATCAGGTGCAACGGGTGACGATAACTACGCTGTAGTTGCTCAACAAGTCGATATAGACGGAAATTTTGTTACTGATGCAATAACGGTCAATCAAACAACAATTCACGACCAATATTTGACTGAGATCACCGCACTGGCTGATGGCGGATGGATTATCGGCTGGTACAGTCGAACAGATGCAGGTGTTGAACACTGGGAAGCGTACTCACGTCAATTCAATGCTCATGGATCGCCCATTAGTGACGAACAATTTATCGTGAACTGGAAACAAGCCAGTCAATACTGGCCCAGTTTTGCTACGCTAACTGACGGAAGAATCGTAAGCGTATTCAATCGACAAGATAGTCAACTTTCACTCTCATTTATACAGCCAGCAACAACTCAACAAAACATCTTACGCGGTGATGATGGCGACAATCTTGTTTATGCCAACACAGCCGATATCGTTAACACCGGCGCTGGCAATGACGAGATAAATGGCGGATTCCGAGTCAACGGTGGCAATGGTGATAACATTTTTACCAACAGCGTGCATGTCACCGCAGGAAGTGGACATGATGTGATAACAGGTGCATCAACCGTGCAATCAGGTGCCGGTTTCGATGATATCTATGTCACAAGAGAGGTTGTCGTTGATGGTGGTGCCGATACCGATACGGTGATATTCACTGGAAATTATAATGATTATCAGATAATCGATCACGGCGATGGCTGGTACAGCATTCTGGATATTCGATCGGGTTCACCCGATGGTGAAAGTCGTGTGAAAAATATTGAAGTACTGGAGTTTGCCGATGATCGGATTAGCATCCCGTTTAACACAGGTCAAAACCTGAAACACTGGGATCATCTGGTACAAGTCGATCAAAATGCTTCGGTACTAATCCCGTTCATTGTCAGTCCAAATACACTTCCTGACCATGGTCTGTTACACAACGAGGCTTCAGGTTGGCGTTTTGAACCACATGCAGATTTTGTGGGCGTTGATTCACTCACCTATACCGATAATCAGGGTGCTAATCGTTCCGTAAGGTTAGAAGTCGGACTCACTGGCAATGGCTCATTTTATACGCTCAGTTCAGGATATTATTCCCAGGTCGAACCACTGGCAGATGATACATTCTACGCCATCTGGCGTTCTACCGGTGACGATGTTTATGTTGGCCATTTTGACCGACAAGGACAACCTACCCGCAACTACCTGTTAGTAGATAGCACAAATGCAACAGCACCGCGAATTGCGGCCCGTGATGATGGTGTATTCTTTACAACCGAATACGACTCTGGCACCAGTTATACCAAATTTTTTAACGCGGACTTCACCGCCCGCACGGGCTGGCATTCATCAGGTAGTTCAGGGAATGAAACTGCCGGTGTCTGGCTGAATAATGGAGCGTCCGTTATCACCTGGTTTACTGGTGGCCGGGTCTATTACCGTATGTTCGACAGAGAGCATAATCCTGGCAACTATCTTCATGCCTTCCCTGATTTAGTAGCTAATCAGTATCTGTCCGATCTCGTTGTTCTTGCAGATGGCAGCTTTGTCATTGCAGCCTGGATCGATCAACAAATCGTCGCGCAACGATTCAGCCATACGGGTAGTCGTATCGGTTCACCTGTCATCATATCGACCAATAGTGTTCCTTATTACAATCATTATCGACTGGTCGAAATCACGGCGTTACCTCAGGGAGATTATGTGGTGAGCTGGACTCAGAAAACTGGTATTGAAGGGGATGATTATTATGCTGTGGCCGCTCGTCAGATGGCTGCTAACGGAACGTTTAAAACCGAAGTCATGCGGGTCAATCAGACGACTGAACACGATCAATTTGTTACCGACATTGTTGCAATGCCAGATGGTGGCTGGGTTGTTGGTTGGCACTCACGGTTAACGGCAGGCCAGTCTGATTGGGAAGCCTTGCTTCGCCGTTACAATGCCGATGGTCACCCGGTTACCGATGAGCAGTATCTGGCGAACTATCTTGACAGTAATCAGTACTGGCCTTCATTCGCCGTTCTCAGTGATGGACGATTAGTCGCTGCATACAATCAGAGTAACGCCACCATGAAACTGGTCTTTCCATCAATGGCTACCGAGCAGGATGATATCTTCCGTTCAATGCCTGGTAATCAGTTAATTTATGGACGCGGAGGTCTGGATACCATTTACTACCCAGCATTAAACAGTGATTTTACCGAACTGAATAATGAAGATGGCTCCTTAACCATTGAAGACAATCGTTCAGGATCGCCGGAAGGGTTGGACTGGTTGTTTGAATTAGAATTTCCTTTATTTCAGAACGAATCCATCTCCAATATGAATAATTAACATACAAGTATATTCAGGGGCGATTAATAAATCGCCCCTAATTACCTGAATGAGTAAAACGCGTGGATCTTAATTAATAAACAGAGAGTTATATTCACCCAATTGTAACCAGTTATTTTGATTAGAATTCCAAAGTTCTTATCGTATTGACAGATTCTCAAAACGTTTAAAACCGGATGGCGGCGATGACTTCGACGTTGCAATCTTCCCGTTTTACAGTGATCAGGTAACCATCAACTATCAGGACGATGATTCAGTTCAGATTATCGATAATCGTGCAATTTAAACCGGAGCGGACATTACTCCACACCTTGACGTAACCTCAGACAATCGAATTGTGGTTAGTGGTGGAAAATCGAACGCTGTTGGGCTTTCCTTCTTCGATGAAGAGTTCACACCGGATGTGCAGAAAACAGTATACAGCAAACCCTCACAGAGAGCTTGCTTCGCACTCTTGTCGAATAACCAGGGTGCCTGGACGTACATCGAAGGTCGTAATGATGACGATGCTTTCACATTACAAATCGATAGCATTGATGGGAATAAGTTACAGACTTTTTCACTGGGTCAGGTATCGCATATCGGCGCTGCAGCCAATGATGACATCATCAAAACGAAGAATCAGGAAGCAGTTGAATTTGCAGACGACCGTATCTTGTTATCTTTTTACCTTTTTGCCTTTTTGCCTTTTTGCCTTTTTATCAGAAAGAACCAGAAACCGCTCATAGCCATCTGGTGCAAACAGAATTCAGTACGCCAGTTGGCGTGCCATTCGTCCACAGTCCTGACCAACTCCCCTTATTTGGTTCACTGAGCTTTGAGAACAATCAATGGCAGTACAATCCAAATATCGGCGTTGGCGGTGTCGATCGGTTTACTTACCTCGATGAAAACGGTGAAAGCCAGCAAGTCTCTGTCGAAGTAGGACTACACAGACGGCAGCGATATAACACACTTAAATTTGCAACTGCAAAACAATGGTGAGTTACTCGCAACCTATACTACTATCGGTACTATTTATGTCGAAAACTACAATCCAGACTTAACGCCTGTATTGAGTAAAATGACGACAATTGGCGGGTTATCTGTTGACGTTCGGACCGATCACCTTGCAGGTAGTCATACCGTTGTAGGCACCAAACTGGTCAATCATCCCGGCGGGAGCAGCATCCGAAATTGCGATGACAGCATCTGAGAAAAATACAGTAGTAACAGCCAGGGTTTATGGAACTGAGCCACTCATCATCACCCAGTATGTCAGAGGTACTCCACAGTCGATCCTGACACAAAGTACATTCGTTACTCCGTTGAAACGCGGTGGTTATGTCGTCGCCTGGACACAAGGTGAAGATCGTGATGGATCGGATCATGGCGTATTCGCCCGGATCGTGTCTAATGATGGTCAGCTACTTAGTGATGAAATAGCCGTCAATCAGATCACCGATAACAAGCAATATCTGACTGATGTTTTACTATTGAATAACGGGGAATGGATGGCCTTGTGGGATTCAGTGAACGATCCGCTCTTTAGTACTGGCCATGCAAAAATGCGCCAGTTCAACACACAAGGGCAGCCCGTGACAGATGAAGTCGCAGTGCAAGCACCTTTGCCTGATATTTCAGGCTCAGCGGTTGGCACAATGCTGGGGGATGGCCGAGTCGTGTTGTCGATGATCAACCAAAGTACCGCATCACTGGTCTTCCCGACCTTCGCGACCGATAACGCTGATATTTTCTTATCTCGTCATAGAAATCAGATGGTCAACGCCCGAGGCGGCAACGATATCCATCACTACTATGGTTTGAGCGAAGATTACGACGTGCTTTATCCGTCACTCGACAAAACAACCGTAGAACGAATTCAACCGCAAGGCCTCACCGGCCTGGACTGGTTGTTTAATCTTGAAGATATTCGTTATAATTTCAACTAGTTAAAACTGTTAATAGTTGATTTACTACCATAAAAAAACCCCTGGTACTTGTGATAAGTATCGGGGTTTTTAATTAATCAGAACCTTGTTTGATCGCTGAAAAAATCAGTCTTCAATTCAGTGCAATTCGCCACAAGCCTTGCGGTAATCCTTCCACTGTAAATGAGCAGTCTTGAATTTGCTCGATAATCGCAATGTTTGTGATGGTATGGGACGACAACTTTGTCGTCGTAAACTCACCACTACCTGCTACCAACATTGGTAGCAATAATTGATCAGCCAGATGCTCATCTATCTGAGCATTACTGTTTACAAATCCCAGGTATCGTTGAGAAACCCGTTGGGCAACTTTCTTTTCAGCAAGATTAATATCACCGGTTTCTTCAAAGCAATAGCTAAAGCCAGGTACAACCGACTGACTACCATCGGTCGTTAAAATCACACTATTACCTGGCCCCGATGAATCAGTAACAATCACTTCGGACGCTGTTTCTTCCATGCCTGTTTGTTGTTGAACTTCCGCTATTTCATCCGTTGCGACTGAACGACGTAAACGACTTAGTAACACCGTCGCTTTTAATGTATCAAACAAGTATTCAGGTATCGGCGGACATAATACCGGGAATGACAATACCTGGGTTTGCGCAATTGCCATCGGGTTAATGGTTAACGTCCAGCGCCCTCCTCCCGCAGGATAAAAACCATATTTTTCTAATGAAAGTATTGTATCAATCCCAATTCCTTTCATTATGGGCAGCCAACTCTTATCCAGAAACGTTACTGAGGGTGACATCCCGTTATGCGTGCCTCCTTCAAAAGTTATTCTGGATGTCTGCCCGGTTAATGCTAACGGTAAAAATATGGTCTGACATACCAGCGATGTGCTACCGGCTGTGCCAATAGCAAAGTGATAATCTCCCGCCAAAACCTGACCCGGTTTAAAATATAACTCTGTCGATCCCGGTTTTACACCTGTCGCCTGACCACCAGAGATCTTAATCGCCGCTTTAACACAAGTTAAATGCTGTCGTAATAATCCCGGCCGCTTACGTCCTGCTCGAATGTTACTGATTTGCAAGTCTCTTCCCGTCAGTAACGATAATGTCAACGCAGTACGAAGTACCTGTCCACCGCCTTCTCCAAACGATCCATCTATAACAATGGTTTTTTTATTGTGAGTTTTAGCATCCTGCTTTTCTGTATTTTGCTGTGCATCCATTTCCTGCGTGTTCTCCCTTTTTCTCATCATGCTAAATGACTGCATGATTGCATTTACTGCTGCGTTCACGTTAACGCCCTTCTTATTTTCTGACCCTGACTAATATCAGCCTTTTACACACACCACTTGTTTCAACGTATGGACGATCTCGACCAGATCCTTCTGAGCTTCCATCACTGCCTCAATATCTTTATAAGCATGGGGGATTTCATCAATAACACTCGCATCCTTTCGACACTCCACGCCTTGTGTAGCAGCAATTTGATCGTCGATGGTATAAATCTTTTTAGCTTTTGTCCGTGACATTACCCGGCCAGCACCATGGCTGCAACTGTTGAAGCTGTCGGGATTACCCAAACCACGAACAACAAATGACTTAGCCCCCATACTGCCCGGAATAATGCCCAATTCTCCTTTTTCTGCCCGTACAGCCCCTTTACGGGTAACATAACAATCCTTACCGAAATGATGTTCTCGCGAAATATAGTTATGGTGACAATTCACTGCCAATTCAGTCGTTGCGAAATTTCGTCCCAATTCAGTTTTTAACGCTGCAATCGCATTCAACATCATGAGTTCACGATTTTTAAAAGCAAATTCCTGAGCCCATTCGACCGCTTCCACATAATCATCGAAATGTTCACTCCCTTCCGATAAGTACGCCAAATTCACATCCGGTAAATTCCGTTGATGGCGCTCCATATCCTTTTTTGCCAGTTCAATAAAATAATTTCCAATATGATTACCCACCCCGCGACTACCAGAGTGCAGCATAATCCACACGTTATCGAATTCATCCAGGCACAATTCCAGAAAATGATTACCAGTTCCCATTGTTCCAAGATGTTTAACATGATTTGAGTGACGAATCGCTGGATGCTTGTCACAGATTCGCTCAAAACGTTGCTCCAATGTCAGCCATTCAGACGCCACAATGGGCGGAATATCGTGCCACGCACCTTTATCTCTGCGTCGTCTTGCCGAGCGGCCATGAGGGACAGCTTTTTCGATTGCGGTACGAATGCCTTCCAGGTTATCTGGTAAATCTGCCGCTGTCAGACTCGTTTTTACCGCCTGCATTCCACACCCAATATCTACGCCCACAGCCGCCGGGATTACCGCATTAATCGAAGGTACAATGCTGCCGATTGTCGCTCCAAGACCAAAATGAACATCTGGCATCACCGCAATATGAGAATGAATGATGTCCATTTTTGCTGTGTTATTTAACTGTTCTCTCGCCTGAGATTCCAGCGGCACACCGTTAATCCAGGCCTTAATTGGCACTTGTTCAGCCGGATCGCCGTTATTTACTACTTGAAAATTACTGTTATTGTTTTCCATCATAATGACTCCGTGATGCTTCCTTGCTTTTCTATCTTCCTTCACCATATTCTTTGCTGTTTGATTGACTCTGTTGTCTGATACGAGTTAAACCGCCAACTTAACAGAGTCATTCATTAATCCTTCCAAACCACCGTAAACCGTCAATTTGTCAATTTTCTCAGCGACTTTTTCTAACGCTTCCAGTTCTTTCAGCCTCAGCAATGTTGGATTGTTTTCAATCATCTTCGCTGTGTTATGCAAGCTTCGTGTTGCCGCGGTTTCTTCCCTGCGTCGAATGACATTAGCCTCTGCTGATTTCTGAGCTTCAACCACTTGATTCAATATTGTGCGCATTTCACCAGGCAGAATGATGTCTTTCACACCAACCTGATTCAGCGAAATACCAACTCGTGCCATTTCTGCCATTACTGACGACATAACACTTTCGCGAATGGCCAATCTGTCCAGCAACAGTTCGTCCAACGTTCTCATACCAACCGCTTCTCTGAGTGCAAGCTGCAATGCCTTGTACATCACATCACCAACACTCACCACTTCCCTGGCAACCACAACCGGATCAACGACCTGATAGCCTGCGGTTAAGTTAATCCGTAAACTTACCCGGTCTTTCGTCAGAATTTCCTGCCCTGACACTTCAACCAACTGCTGACGACAATCAAACACTTTGACTTCTACTTGCTGATGCCAATGCCAGAAACCGTATTTACCCGGCGTCAGTGCATCCTGAAAAACACCGTCTACAAACAACAGACCAGTATGTTGGTGAGGAATGGACACAACATGAACCGGCTCCCTCAATTCACTTCGCGAAGTATTTATTACCGTATGCTCTCTCGCATTTAATCCAAACATCTCAACCTCTTGCAACAGAGACACTGGTAACTGTAATCCTTCATCCAGTGTTAAGCAGGTTAATGAAATATCGCCACAAGCCTTCCAGACCAGACAAGATTCCCCCGGCGCGATTAATTTCTCTAGCCGCCCATCGATATACAACAATCCTACTTCTGACGTTGAGACTTTTAATAACTCGGTATAAGCCTGTAATGCCGAAGATTCCTCTCTTAGTTGTACCAATGTCTGTCGATTTAATTCCATACCATTAACGGTTTGTGTTGAATCCAGTAGCACGTTATTACTGTTAAAAGTTTTCACCTGAATTTTTTCGCGAAGTTGCCAGAATCCATATTCTCCCGCTTCCAGCACCTCACGAAGCTCTCCATCTACGAATAACAAACCAAAGTAATGCTTAGGGACTGAAGCGGTATAAACAGGGGCTTTGTCCTTTTTTACATCCTCTGAGCGTATCAGACGGTCAGCACTGTTCATCCCAAACAACGTTATTTCATCCAACAACGCATCATTTAATGTCGGATTAACTGAAATCGCTTCCCGCTTCACCTGAACATCACCGCATATTGTCCATACCAGACACGATTCACCGGGAGCGATAAGGTTGCTCAGTCGACCATCAATATAGACAAGGCCAACTTCCGACATGGACATATCAACTCGTTGCCACACCTGCTTTAACATTGGTGTATCGTTATAAAGTTGCAAACTGGCACGGTTTGAAAATACGACTTGCTCCAAATCGTAGGAATGTACCGTCTTGCGCTGCTGAACAAACCACAAATTGTGTTTACCTGGCGTTAGGATTTTTTCCACTTTGCCCTGATTCATCAACAATGCACGTTGTTGCTGTTTGACTGAAATTGTTTTTACCCAATTATTCTTCATGGCTACTCCTTGCTAAATGCAGTTGGCGGAGTCGAAATGCTGACTATCAGGGAGCTTATCCCGCTTGCTGATATCCATAGTCACGACCCGGCACATCTGCCTGCTTAATTCATCTGTATATTTTGCTTTGCACGTAAACAATGACGTGGCTGATCTGATTTTTTTGACAGGAATCGAACCTGCTACCCATCGTTTTATTACGATTGCTCTACCGAATGAGCTACAAAAAAGAGAAACACCGGAATACGCTGTTGCATCGCATTGCGCACCGTGGCAACGAAATAATTGCCTCGTTTCAATCGTCTTTATTACAACCCACGTGCCAATTGATAAAAAACCAAAAAACAAATTTATAACCCACTGTTTTTAATGAATTAAAAAATATTAATCCGTTATTTTTCCTTTATTGACCTTTACTGTAAAAACACTAAAATATATCTGTTTTTATAGTTAGATATATTTTTGGATAGTATATAGATCATGTTCGATCAATCGGATATAAGAATGGATAAACCTACCGTTGCCGTTGGCTTTATTGGCACACAGCTCGACTTTGCAGGAAAACGTGTCGAACGCTGGAATCGCTGGAGGCCGACCATCAGCCTTGTCAGCCAACCCGATCTGCTGATCGACGAACTTCATCTGCTACATGACAATCACAGTCTCAGACTGGCAGGCAATATCGTTGCAGACATCAAAAGCGTATCGCCTGAAACCACCGTTCATCTGCACAATGTCAACATGCATGACCCCTGGGATTTTGAAGAAGCTTATGGCAAGACCTACGACTGGTTAAAACAACAAAACTTTTCCGAAGAAGACGCCGATCTGCTTTTCCATATCACGACGGGCACTCACGTCACTCAAATTTGCACCTTTCTACTTACCGAAAGTCGTCACTTTCCTGGCCGTTTGATACAAACGTCACCAAGCCCAAAAGAAAGCAATCGTTCTGTTGGTAAATTCCATATCATCGATCTTGATTTGTCCCGTTATGATCAACTAGCAAACCGTTTTAATGCCGAGCAACACGAAGCAACTACCTTTTTGAAAAATGGTATTCAAACCAAAAACCCGGCGTTTAATCAGCTCATTGATCATATCGAAAAGGTCGCGCTGAAAACCGTAGAGCCTATGCTTATTACCGGCCCAACCGGAGCAGGTAAAAGCCAGCTTGCATCGCGAATTTATCAGCTCAAACAAAAACGTGGGCTGGTCAGTGGAGAATTCGTCGCCGTTAACTGTGCAACATTAAAGGGAGAGAACGCCATGGCTGCCTTGTTCGGCCATACCAAAGGCGCATTTACCGGCGCACAAAAAGCACGGGATGGTTTTTTGTTAACTGCAGACAATGGTGTGTTGTTTCTGGATGAAATTGGTGAGCTTGGATTAGAAGAACAAGCAATGCTACTACATGCCATCGAAAATAAACGTTTTCATCCCGTCGGCAGCGATACACCGGTTAGTAGTGATTTTCAATTGATCGCAGGCACCAATCAAGATTTATGGCTACACATTGCACAAGGTCGATTTCGTGAAGACTTACTGGCTCGAATTAACCTCTGGAGCTGGCAGTTACCCGGCCTTAAGGACCGAAAGGAAGACATTCCCGCCAATATTGAATTTGAACTCGACAAATATACTGAAAAAACCGGCTACCGCATTCAGTTCAACAAAGAAGCCCGGGAAGATTATCTTGCCTTCGCTCAGGCACCTCAGGCTCTCTGGCGCGGTAACTTCCGCGACCTTGGCGCTTCTGTCACCCGTTTATGTACGTTGGCAGAAACCTCTCGGATCACTCGAGCCGATGTTGCTGACGAACTCCCTCGACTTCAACAAGCATGGGGCGGTAATACACTTTCAGAACAAAAACATTCTGAACAAACAGCACTGACTAACTGGCTAACGGAACAACAACTCGCCACCATTGACGAATTCGACCAACACCAGCTCCAACACGTTATCAATGTATGTCGCCAGCATCCATCAATGGCCGCTGCCGGACGTCGCTTGTTTAACGTCAGTCGCCTTTCAAAAGCCAGCAACAATGACTCTGCTCGCCTGCAAAAATATCTCGCAAAATTTGGATTAACATGGAAAGCGATTTGTAACCAACATTAGGGGCTGTCTACATTTAAATCATTAATCCCTCAACACCCTCAATCGCTGAGCAATCTTTTCATGGCTGTTCACCAGCATAATGCCAGACATCACCAGCGCTGCGCCGGCGATAAAACTCGGTTCCAAAGGTTCGCCCAGTAACCACACGCCGAATACAATGCCAAAAATCGGCGTTAGAAAGGTAAACACACCCAGCTGTGAAGCCGGATAGCGTCGTAGCATCCAGAACCACGCAAATAAGCTACCAAATGATACCACCAGCCCCTGGAACGCCAGGTTTGCCAGGACGGGTGTTGTTGCGTTAAAACTGGTTTGACTGGTTAGTGCCGCTGTAGTCAACAAAATGATGAAACATAAACTTAATTGATAGAACAAAGTCTGCATGGCTGGTGCGTTGCTAAGCGATGTTCGACGAATTAACACGGTGGTCGCCCCCCAGGACAATGCAGCTAATAACGCCAGCAAATCGCCCCACAACATATCACTAGCCTGCTCCCCCCCTGTATCGGCTCGCCATAAAAACGTTAAAGCGATACCAGAAAAAGCGGTCATAATGCCGAACCACTGAATCGATGACAGCTGCTCACCTTCAACACTAAAATGCAGACTTAACGCCACAAATACCGGCGCACTGTATAAAAACACAATCATATGAGAGGCCGTTGTGTGCTTCAGTCCTTCACCGACAAAGAAAAACTCCAGCGCAAATAACACCCCGGCTACCAGGCCAGGCAACAAAGTCTCACGACTCATCAGCGCCTCACGCCGAACCAACATCACCAGCGCTAACAATCCACCCGCAATACCTGAGCGAAGTGCGATTTGCAAAATGGGCGACATATCCTCTGCCACTGCTTTAACAAATACCTGCTGTAACCCCCAAATCAAGGTTATCAACACCATTAAACCCACCGCCAGACCATCTAACGCTTGTCGCTGACTCATTACTCAATCCTGTTCTGCCTGGAAAAATAAGGCCACGATTGTGAGGAATTCAGAGACAGGATGCAACGCACAAAACAGAATATGCTCCTGTCGAATAAACATTATTTTTCTTTATCATGATCCAGCTCTCGCCAAATAACTAACTGTTTGGCGTAACCGTACCCACGTCAAACTGAGTCGCTTTGTCAGTTTGTCTTGAGGTTGTCATCGTACATGCCCACAAAAAAGTTAAAAAAAGTTTGTAAGGAAAATAATTAGTTAATCACTAACTCATCGAATCCATTAAACTTAGAGGACAAAAGAATGAGCCAAATGATTAATAAACTAAAAGAAAGCAAACTATGTCAGCGCATTATGAAAGTCGGTTTAGTGTATGTTGCACTGGAGGTGATTGTTGCGGTTGGCGCTTTAATCTACGTTACACAAGAAGTATCAAGCTAAGGTCGGCTGGCCTTCTAATAATAAGAAGCTATGAATCCGCAAAATGAAAAAAAGCTCGAAGCATTCTGGCCGCGACTCACTCGAATCGCGGCTTCTTATGAAAAACTGCCTCAGCTACAACAGGAATTAATTCAGGAAATGGCGCTGGCAATCTGGCAGTCGTTGAATAATTTTCGGGAAGAAAGCTCCCACGAGACATTCTTTTACCGAATCGCCCACAATGTCGCTGTCGGTCATATCAAAAAGCAGGTCAATCAGATAAAAACGGCCAACGAAGATTATGATATTCCCGACATAACCTCACTTGAGCACCATGTAACTCAGGACCAGCAACTCAATCGACTGATGGATGCTATTCGCCAATTACCACTGGTACAACGGCAGATCATCACATTATATCTGGATGGTGTTAAACAACAGGATATCGCCGAAATTCTTGGCATGAGCGAAAATAATATTGCCGTCAGAATCAACCGGGCGAAAGCCGCATTGTCCGACCTGATGAAGAAGGACTGACGTTACGATGATCACATCAACCACCGACCGTACAACACAGGAGCAAACACCATGAGCGATGACTTTGATCTTGAGTCGTTGTCCAAAACCTGGCGATCACAGCCATCTGATCACTCGTTCGACAAACAACAACTCAACAAACAGCTCCGACTGAAACGACTTGGCCTGTTTGCTATGAGCACACTCGAAATTTGCATACTTCTGGTGACAAGCTGGCTACTCTTTAATGCATTTCATCTCGGCTGGGCTATTCACCTGAAATTTGCCCTGATATTCGGCCTGGTCAGTGGCTTCATCGCTACCTGGGTGATGATAAAAAGTCGTATTAAAAGCGATCATATGCTACGCATCGCCACCACGGATTGGATGAGCTATCAGGAACATATCAGCCTGGAGGCCCTGAAACGCGGTAAATACAGTAATTACCTGATCGCAACCTTTGGCGCAGGTCTTTGCATCGCGGTGATTTATGAATACGTGACACTCAACAGTCAACCGGCGCAACTTGCGATTCGCTATACGCTTGGCACGGTCTGGTTACTGATTATCTGGCTGATTAATCATCGACATATGAAAAAGCATCGGGATTATTTAGCGGCGTTGAATGAATGAATTCATTGGAGCGTGGGTGGTGATTTTTGCTGTAAAGAACGGCTGATGATTACCACCATCCCTGGCACAATACCCAACCGTCTCTTTACGATACTTGTTACTTACTTCTCTTCTTTTAACACCATAAAGTTACGCACACTGTAGTAACCATTCAGGTTCTTCCACGGCATAGCGGCTATGGCATTAACACCGGATTCAAGTTCTTCATTATTTTTCAGCACTTCAACGGTGCAATCGTCGTCGATATTAGCAACGAAGAAACGATACCAGTTAGCCTTACCGTCATAAGATTCATTGCGAACGATCTCTTCAATCTGCTTGAAGTAGCCTTGCGGAACTTCCGGATTAATGTCAGCACCAGCGCGTGAGCTAAGGTTACCAATGTACACCTGGTAGTTTTTACCATCCAGTTCCCAGTTTTCCAGCGTAACTTGTTGCTCATCATGCTGACCCCAAAAAGCGGCAAGAAATACGTGAAGTGTATTTACGCTAAAGCTACGAAGTGCATCGCTAATAGCATCGTCACCCGTGCCAAAACCAGCGAAAGATTCAACAATGGTGCGCTTATCATCAAGGAAAACTTCAACATCTAACACACCCCGACCATCTTCATGCGGGAACCAGGTAGCACGAATGGCAGGTAATTTTCCGAATGGGACGAGCCAGTCATTTTGCGTATTAAACGTGACTTTGTGGGCCGTTAATAATTCAGACAGCTCTTTGTTTAAATCCACTGATTCCATGGTTGTTCCTTTCGTTGTTGGTCGCAATACGTGTACACAGGCATTGCGGGAAAAAATAACGGGGGAAGTAGAGTTGATTTAGCCAATAAGGTCAAGCGCAATGCGCATCATGTGAAGCATTTTTGCAGAATAAATATCTTAAAATAGTCGTCGGACTGACCCTCGTTATTCAGCATTTATATCAGGCTGAAAATCTCCTACAACAAGAATGTTTAAAAACTTTTTTGTTGCTGTATTGTACTTGTAGCCACGAACAAAATGCGTGTAGATTTTGGGGTCGGAATCCTCCTCCCCCGTATAAACCAGCACTCCAGAGATGATCAACTCTTTTACTCCGTCACTATCTAAGTCAGTCAAGGTTATAGAAACCCCTTCCTTACTGTAAACCATGCCATTGTCATGATCGTCATATATCATTAACTCAAGGTTTTCAATAATTAAGGAGCCATTCCCTCTATGGCTGACTGCGATTTCGGCAGGTAATGTAACTCCATCACCAAGTTTTATCTCTATTGACCTTGAAGAGGTAGATTTGGCCGCCTCGCTAATCAGAGCCTCAACCTGGCTGTTTGCCACACTCTGAGTCGATATGAGCACCAATAATAACGATAAAAATAATTTCATATCGCCATCCTTACTGCGGTCCAGGAAGGGATATTGCTACTTTATTAGTAGTATCCGTATACCTTCGTATAATTCTATGTTCCCGATGGGCGGCTAAATTTACCAAATCCTTTTCGAACCATCGTTATTACTCCAGCGCGAATATTAGTTTTAAGGTCTCCCGCACCAGCTTCAAATTTTTTCAAACCTAAGCTGGACTTATGCTTATCCCAATCTCGCTTGTATGCGTTGGCCTGTAATGGGTCTAAGTCCCAAGCTGTTTTGGATGAGGAGTCGTTTCCTCCACTCTCCTGAATCATCCAGGCTCTCACCATTCGAGGATCAAACTATCCAATTCCGGCAACTTGTTCATCAGTTGCATCTATAACACCGGCTTTGTCAGCATTAATTTCGTCAACAATGCTAATAATGAGGTCATCATGTTTGTTGTAGCGGTCGTTATCAAAGCCCTCTATGGTGCGGCTGTGGTGTTCATTCTGGTGTTAGCTCTGATATTAGTTGGGGTATTAATTCGTTTAAAACCGTGTTGTCCGTTGCCCTGTGTTGCCAGTGAAATGCTGGCATATTTATCCATTGCCATAATACAACTCATTATTGGTAAATTTAATCTGGTTTTAATTTAGAAACGCACTGGCGGGGATTTATACAAATATGCGTGTTTTGTAAAGTGAGCTATTAAATACAGATAAAAAGGCCCGAAGTCATACTCCGGGCCTTTTCTGCGTCTCGTATTACTTGACGTATTTACAGCTATTGCACTGAACGCATCTCCAGTTCGCCCAGACCACTGTTGATGTTCATTCCGCCGAAGTGACGAATGGTGCCATCGAGATCATCGACGCGGCCATCTTTGTTACGGTCGTAACGGTCGAACGGTAATTTCAGATAACCCATACCTTTAGCGTCAGTGAAAGTCATGGGTTCACCCGGGTCGAGTCGCTGGTTGTTATTACTATCGAAGTACAAGGTTGCACCCGCCAGCGGATCACCTGACGCAGATCGCGAGGTTCCCACCCAGGTTGCGCCATCCAGTGTAAATTCGAACAGCGGGAAGTAACCGATTAACTCTTCCCAGACTTTAATTTTGAATGTTTCGATATACGCTTCAAAATCGACATAGAAGATCAGACCCATATCGAAGGAACTCATTGGGTCATTAATCATCTGCATCACAAAGTCATAGGCTCTGATTTTTCCGTCGTATGTGCCATTAGCCGTAAAGTCACCATTTTCAACAGGTTCACAGGCTTCCGGCGTCGTCGCTTCACATAAGTCAACCAGGTCGATACCGCCACCCAGTCCCGGGCCGCCCTGGAAGTAAGCGCCGAAAACACCTAAATCCAGACCAGCACCAATATCAACTTCAGCATTGCCGGCCAGTTCGTGTTTATCCCAAACCGAATAACCCGGTAACTGACGTTCATTACCTTGCCAGAAGACTTTATTCGAGCTGGTGTCACCGCCAGCGTAGTAACTTTGCTCATTCCAGTCGCGCAGGAACACACTGTTAAACAGGCGAATACTCCGTTCACCAGCCGATAGTTCGCCCTGACAATCCCAAACCGGACCTGGTGAATCACTGCCACAGATAGCTTGCAGGAATCCTGCGGTGTCAATGCCAATCACAGTGTCGGTTTTCATTTGCAGACCGCCAGAAATCTTACCTTTGAAGATTGGAACCGGTGGCGGACGCCAACCTTTTTCAATCTCAAATTCAAAGTAGAAATCAGGAATGTCAATCAACATCAGGTCAGCTGGGTCACCGAAGATAAACTGCAATACGTCTGCCGGATTCGACAGAATCGGGAAGCTAATAACACCACTTTTCAACAAGTCGTTGTAACGCGATTTAACCTTGCTCATGCTGGTATTTTGTTGGCTGGTCGGTGGACTTGACTGTGGTTTCACTGGTTCCATCGGTTTTGCTGTCGAGGATGAAACCGTGCCGCCAAAGGTTTTGGTGTACTGATAGCTTTTATTAATACCCAGTACAGCATGACCGAGTTGATTCACATACGGCACCAGCGACACACCCACACCATCCAGATTCGACGTGGATTGCGCCGGAATAATACGAATCGAGTCGGGGCTGATTTGAATACCATCAACCGAGATAATGCGTTCTTCCAGCCCCTGAACACCAGACAATTCATCGCCCAAATCTTCGGCAATTTTGATCATTTGCAGAATACTGGCAATAAATTCCAGGAATCGATTCACCGTTTTTATCTGTTGCTCATATTTCTGGGCTTGTTGACCTCCACCACGCAAGAACGGAGTTGGGATCTCAAGCACAGTAACTTTACCGTCCAGATTGGCGTCAAAAACGTGCGTCAGATTAAGTGACTGGAAGATCTTCATGTCTGCGGTCAATGCCGTTGCTACTGGTTGAATTGGCTCCAGGAAATTATTCATCGCACCAAGCGGTTCCACCAGTTTCTCTGAGATAAATTCACCCAGGTCAACTTCGAGATTAAACGCACCGAAGATAAATTCACCGCCGTTGCTGGATACATCACCAAACTTACCCTGATACACGTATTGAGCAACCAGACCTATATTCGCCGCAACCGACGGTCCTGGCAGGCTGAACGATTGATAGTCCTCATCATCTCCGGTTTCTTTTGGTGGCGCTCCAATACCGGCATTGAAGTGTGCATACATTGACGCGTTACCGCCCAGGGTGTACTGCACAATATCTTTCGGTTTTTTCAGTTCAGACAGATATAACAAACCGGACAGTTCATCTCCCTGCGCCTGCTTCGGATCAACCAGCGCAATATCCAGATAGATATTAGCTTCGGCCATTGGTTGAATCGGCAGTGAACTGGCTTGCAGAATATCTTTAATGCCAGGCTCATGATAATTCAACGTGCCGCCGGTCCAGCCACCCGCATCGTATTCATCATCCTCATGTTCAAAGGTATACCCTGACATGCCATTAAATGGCACACCATTGTATTCGGCTTTAACACCGCCACCAGCACCCAGCGTGAATTTAACTTCTCTGAAGGCGGTGTCACTGTTTGACGAAATGTAGAAAGTATCGACCAGTTCGTCCTGGCCATACAAAATCTCGGCTGCGCCAGGGACTTTGATAATGTCATACATCTCTTGCAGCGTTTTCCGGTTCGACATATTTGAGGTGTCAGACCAGCTGGACATAGCTACCAGTTCAGTGTTGATCGTGGTTTCCAGTGAAGTAACCCCTTTTCGAATCAGAGTATCTGCATCTTCCGGAACGTAAATCACCGCCGGGCTGGTTACCTGACATGTCGCAGCACCTGACGCTACTTCTTCGTAAGGACCACAGCTGAGCGTATAACCTTTGAACGAGATTTCCGGGTCAGACGTTGTCGGATCATCCCAGTGCATCGGATTATCGTTGTCATCCAGTGCCAACAGGTCTTTACACAACGCTTTAAACGAGGCATCCATCGGGCTGTGCGGCTCACCTTCATAATCCAGACACTTCAGATTCCAGTTTTCCAGATCGATTTCCGGACGGCGATAGTAGCTGTACGAGCCATCAGCCGAAATCGCCAACACACCGTACATGCCTACCACAAAGGCCGGATTGTCTGCATTGTTGTTATCTTCTTCCAACGCAACAATTGTTGATTTGGCACTGGCTGCACCGGTAAGTCGTCCAAACACTTCGTCAGGTTGAATCAAACTACCTGCTTCGGCATTGGTTGGAGCTGAACGAGCCTGATTGATCGAACCGCCAATGGCAAAGAACTGCGCATCACCACGGAATTCCACCGATCCGGCGACATCCAGTGTAAATTTGGAGACAGTTTCTGTTGCTTCAGTGTGATCGCCTTTGTGGAACATCAACAAGTGGCGCGTAATCACGTAATTCTCAATCGTTTTTGCGCTTTGTGACTGTTCTGAATTCAATTTAATCGGCTTTAACGTAATCAAATTGGTGTTCAGGTTAAAGTCCAGCGATTTAATCGGCAGCGACGACAACTCCCAGGTCCAGCGCACTTTTTTACTGTTGCCTGAACCAGTTAGTTTGCCTTTTAACTTCAGTTTGGCATCTTTCAGTTCAACCGTTTCGCTGTAACTGGTTTGAGATTTAAAGGCGTTCTTGTCCGTCGGGAAGCGTTTTGTTGTTGTGCCACCGGTTTTCCATTCAGCATTAACTTCCAGATCGTAAGGCTCACATTTCACACTGGCTGATGCGTTAGTTTTACACGCTACATCGACAAAGTTGTTTTTGTCAGTATGCGTTGAATCTACCGCAATCAGGATTTCGTCCTCAGTAACCACCGTATCAGGCACACTATCCAACAACTTCGGCTTAGCAACCCAGGCATCCTGTTGGAAACCTACCGGATCAGTAGCGCCTTCTTCCTTGATTTCAATCTCAAATCCCAATGTCAGAATTTGCGATTCATGCAGGCGTTGCTGTGCATTATCTGAGTCATTCTGATCGGTATAGATGTCAAACACCTGGATGCGTTTATTAGCAAACTGGATTTTAGTATTGCTGTCATCCAGGTAACGCAATACTGCTTCCAGATATTCCTTCTTCAACGCGTTGTTTTTGTAGTTAGATTTCATTAAATCATTCGGATCAATAGTGACTGACAGCTGAATTGTGGATTCAGTGTCCGGGCCAATTGCCAGTGGCTGATGCAGGCTGATTTCAATGAAATCGGCGTATTCATCATCACCGTTATTCGTCACCGTGCCGATTATTGTTGAGAAATCATCCACACCACCCGATGAACCAGAATTGCTGTTTAATTCCCAGTTCATGCTGTTGTTATCAGATTTCCACTTCCATTTGATTTGCGGACAAATATCACTCACACAATCTGACGCGGCTTTTAATCCACTATTAATGTCATTTGTATTGAACGCTTCCAGCGCTTTCGACCCCTGAGTAAACCGTGCGTCATTCTGGCCAAGGAACTGCACGCCGTTTTGCGAGATACTGGTGCCGTTCCAGGTTTTCAGATCATAGATGTCCATCGGCTCCGTTTTTGGTTTCGCTAATAAAGCTTCCAGTGTGTTTTTATCTGTTACCACAAACACTTTTGGCTTCATTTTCGAATCACCACTGGCGGTTTCCACGCCCCGGAAATTCACACCAAACACGAGATCCGCCGTAATTTTGAACGTACCCGCTGCTGAGCCAGAGAAATGGCCCATGCCTGGCATACCCCAGTCAGTTTTGAACTCATCGGTCGCCGTACTAACGCCATACATATAGCTGAATTTCATCAGAATTTTTTCTGTATCTATCGTCAGCACCTGCAATGGAATGTTGTATTGCGCAAACGTTGCCTGCAACACCGCATTAATCATGTTCGCCAGTCCTTCGCTGGTCAGGTGAGGTTGCGCCGTAATTTTTGTTTCCAGCAAAGTCATAAAGCGGTCACTAAAGCCTGGTGCTTTCGCTTCTTCTTTATCACCCGAGGTATCCGTTGTCGGACCGCCCCCCATACGACCAAATACCGGCAAGCTGGCATCATTAAAACGGGCTTGCAGGAAGTTCATTGCTTCCGCCATACCTTCAGCGATCACCACGGCGGGCAGTGCTTTTTCACGAACGACGATGGTGTGTGATAAATAACCAACACGCTCTACCGTTGGTTTACTGGCTTGATTTTCATCGGTTAACAGTAAATCACCGGTAAATTCGTTGGTTGTACCATCGGTTTTACTGAGCAGTTCACCATTGAGAGTCACGACCAGTTTTTCCTGTTCCTGGTAGACCTGAAGTGTTGAGACGAAGGTCATAGAAACACGAGAATGGTCATCAAGCTGTGCGACAAATTCATCCTGAAGAATCCGTAGATCGGTGGTTTCCAGTTCATCGCGAAGCTGTGCCTCGTTCACTGTGTAAGTAAAATCTCCGTTTGCACTGATCACCAGATCACCGACATCACCGGCAATAACCTCATCAACCGGCACCAGACTTTCAGCACCGTTAATGTTGTTACTGTCGAATAACGGATTGGCGTTTAATAAACGATTATCGACCCATAAATCCTGACCGCTGCTATCGCGCAAGCTCATGCGTGTCACAACCGGCACACGAGCCGGTACACCGACTTTAGTCACGGTGTAGCCAATCGTAGCTTGTTCATCCACATCAGAAATTGTTTCTGGCACGACAACACCATTGACCGTCCGCGCCGACGTACTACCGCACAGCATGTTTCCATTAGCATCGCAATCCTCGGCATCATTGCCGTTCACATCAACGTGATATTGCGTTTCACCATCACTATCCAGGTATTTGCTCAACGAAATATTAAAGGCGATAAATTCACGGCTAATGTCTTCAGCGCTCGCACCACTTTCCATTTCAAACACAAATGAATCGGTAAAGCGCCAGTCATCGGTCTGACTCAGGTTTGCCTCAAATGCATCTTGATCAAAGGTGTAGGTATAGGTTGGAACATCTGCCGAGAAATCAAAACGCATGTTCCCGTACAAACCAGCTGGGAATGCAATGGTTGCCGGGTCGTCTGTCGCGCTGCTATCAGCAAAGTTAATCCGTTCCAGTGAACTGATCTGCACCGCCAGTTGCTGGCTGACAGCACCCGAGCCATCTGCTGGTGTCATTTCGTAACTGAAGACATCATAAATTTCATTCGTGGCTGATGTGGCGATAGCTTCCAGGATTTGAGTCTGCTGGTCATCCGAGCCGTATTCACCATTGTTCAGCACATAGACAAAATCACCGACGTAAACATCATCACCATCGTTGTTTTTCAGTGGTGTCAGCGTAATTGTGCCGTAATCACCCGTGGCTGTTTTCCCGCCTTCAACATCAATGTCGCTCAGCTCTATTGTCTTCGCGTCATTATCAGCCGGATCATCTGGCTCACTCAGATTAAGCGCCCCTTTCATGGTGTTAAAGAAGGGTTCACACTGCGTCACATCCGTCGGCTCTCCAGTACAATCCAGGCCTTGGCTGCCATCGCTTTTATCCAGCAAGGTGAAATACAAATCACTGAAACGCGGTGCATTGTTGTCTGAATTATCCGTCTGATTTTCAAAAACCTGCACATCAATAACGCGCCACTGATTCCAGTTGGTGTTATCAAACGTCACGGTAGATGCATTTATGTATGACAGGTCAGGACTGTTCAGATTGGTGACTGGCGTATTGTAGAAAGACAGCGTCACCTCAGTTTGTGGTTGCGATGTAAGACCGACTTTAAAGCCATTGAAGTTTGCTTCATCAACGGTCAACCCTTGCATTGGGATCACGTATTTCAGGCCAACCTCTTCGTTGTCCAGAATACGAACGCCCGCCGTTTGGTATTTAGGTTCTTTGACGTCAAGCAGATACTGGTCACTGCCGTAGCCACCATCACCCGTTGGTTCTTTGATCTTCAACACCACTTTTTCATAGCGAGCCGCCAGACTTTCTTCCGGGGTGAAATCATCAATCGGGAAGATAGGTAAACTGACACGAGTTTTATCTTGCGGAATAAACAAGGTGCCGGTTTTGATCATCTCGTAGCCCTGGAAGTCCGGACCCGGATCTTTCAAAGTACCGTCAGCAGGTGGTTCTGTTTCTGCCGTTGCACCCTCGTTATTGTCATCATTAAAACCAAAAATTTCGTAGTGAACGCCCAGTCCGCCCGGAATACCGACCGGATCAATCACTGAGAGAGTGAAGTAACCCGGATGAGTATTTTCATTCGCATTCAAATCAACACCAGCGCGAACAACCGGGCGATCATTGTCTTCCACACTAACTTCAATTGGTGCAGGAGGATTTGCGAGGAAAGACGCCGCCAGCGGTTGCAGAGCAACACCAGTCAATGTGGTGCCACTCAAATCCAACGTTGTCGTCCAGCTACCGTCTGTGGCTTCAGTAAAGGTCAGTGCTGCCGGTGGGTTTTCACACCCATCCTGAACTCGTACACAATCTTCTGCATCGACATAGCCCAGGACTTCTGTGACTTGCGTAACCTCAAGACCATCATCTTGTTCGGTGACATTCACTACAATATCCAGGCTGTGATTGTCGTAGCTATCATCGTCATTGGTCAGCCATAAACGTTTTTCGACGTAAAAACCCGTTGCCATGTCAGGCTTAAGGCTCAGGCTAATCTCACCGTCTGACGACCAGCGTGTGTGACCCAGCTCGCCCGTAATGGCCTGATCCGGATCAGCCAGCAACAGTTCAATGGTTGATATTGAGGTGTATTCGACTTTCTCATCATCCACCGCTTTGACGGCAACAGTTTGAGCCAGTTGCCAGTCATCCGGCGTGAAGGTCAGCGTCATGCTGTTACCCGCCAGACTACCTGCAACATCAAAGAAATTACCCTGTTGTGTCATTAAAGGTTGTTGGGTGACGGTAAATTCTCGATCAGTACCGTAACCGGCTGAACTAAGCACCAGGCTGTCAGCACTGCCCGCTTCAACCGTTAGGCGCTGCCAACGATCGAAATTGGTGGTGTTGAAGGTCAGACTTTCACCGGTATCGGCAGTAACCGTCACATCGCCAGATGGCGCAGTTGCCAGGCGAACATTCAGTACGACAGTACCGTCATCATCCGCATACACAGATTTCAGATCACCACCTTCCGCTAACAGCGCTTGTGTGCGCCAGTCCTGAATCATCAGGTGAGGCGTAACACTGTCAGCCACAGACATTTCTTTCGTAACACCGTAATCTTCGGTGCCGTCAAGGTTGGTAATGGTTGCCGCAACTGAAACAGTTGCACCGTCACACAACGCTTCATCATCAACTCGTTGCCACAGTTGCCAGTTGTTTCGATCAAAACTGAAAGTTGGATTACCGTTCGCACCTGTCACGGTAATATCAATCGTTTCATTATGACCAGGGCGGGTAGCAGGTCGAACGGCGAAGCCCACAAGACTGACAAGCTCCGGTTCGCCTTCACCAGAATTAACCTCCGTTTCGATACGCTTCAATTCCATTGCACCGGCATCAGCCACAATATCATTTGCCACTAAATCCAGTACCACAATGCCTGGCGGTGTATCTGACTGATCCAGTCCGTTCAATCTGGCGCTCAGGGTTTCTGTGCTTAAACTGCCGTAACTGTTATCAATCACAAACGCCATGTGTTCTAGCTGAACACCCCGGTTTTGTACTCGCGTCGGGAAACGGGTTTGTTCGAAACGATACTCACCGTTTTCGGACCAGCACCAGTTACCAAAATCGTCCAGCGCTAATACACCGGTTTGACCGCTCGGTAAATCACACGTCGTTGCTGATGCAGTACGTGCATAAACTTGTTGGATTTGGTCATTCGATGATTTCAACGCTCTGACTAACTGGCGTTGTGGGAATAATGTCAGCTCGCGATCGGTTGGTTTTAGCGTCAGCGTCAGTAACTCTTCTGGCTGAGCATTTAATTTGACAGATACAGTATTAACCTGGCCTTCGCCCGATACCACAGCACCGCTGCTGTCGATGTTCGGCACCGAGGCATAATCCAGCGAAATGAGTGCTTCATCATTGTTATCCACACTTACCGCATTAATGACCGCCGTGCGTTTGTCATACACTTTGTCGCCACTACTTCCAACCAGCGCAAAAATAAACGGCGCTCGCGGATCATCCATCGCATCATCAATACCTTTCACCCACACAGTCTGCGGAGTAGACCAGTCATCCTGTTGCGTGGTGAAAGTCAGTTGCACCGAGTCACCGAACAAACGGTCATCAGCCACACCTGACGGACCATTCAGCGCCACCAACGCACCGTTGACCGGATTGCTACTGGCAAGACGAACCGTCACATCTCGTTGTGGTTGGCTGTTTAATGACACCAGCCAGGCGACTGCGGCACCGGTTTCGGAGATCTCCTGCTCAGTCAGTGCCACATCATTGCCAGATTCAGTCACGATGAATCCAGGCTCATCGTTATCTGCAATCTCGATGATGGCGCGGTCGTAACCACTGGCAAAATGATATTCCGCTTCAGTTGGTTTACCTTCGACCAGTTGCAGCTGAATATCTTCAATCCGTTCAACCCGGTTATCGTCAATAATATCCAGAGAAATCGTCGCACTGTCTTCACCAGCGTTAATCGTGACATGTTCATAACCCGTCGATTGATAGACATGGATTTGACCATAGTTATCACTCACAACCCGGTCCTGATAACCATCACCATTAAAATCAACGACCTGATGATACTCCACCTGATCGAACGGGTGATATTTACGACCAGGCACTCGATAAGCTGGCGATAAATAGCGATCATCCTGCAATAACTGACGCGCGATATAACTGCGCGGAGCCGGGAAATAGACCGGGTTCTCATCCGTGCCGTAGTTTTCCAGATAGTTCAGCGCCCCTGTACCCTGGCCCGGTTTATTACGCAACGTATCGACGATCAAATCATGATCGCCATCCTGGTCTAAATCGACCAGTTGCACTTGACGCTGACGATTATTCAACCGTTTTGATAAGGCAAGGTGATGAACTTTCGCTGACGTAGCAACCGCTTTAATATTGCTGCCCTGTGGGGACAGTGATAAACGGTGTAATTCATTACCAATCAATAACATCAGGTTATTGCCAACAATGGCTGGCGTCAGTGCTGGCAGGCTATCACCACGGCTGGCCGACAACGCAGCTAACGCAGGTGCTTCGATTGCCACTGATTGTGGTTTGGTAAATAAAAGTGCTGCTGAACCAACCGTCCGGCCCGCTGTTGCTTCATTCCGTAAGACAGACAGTCGTGCATTGGGCAGACCGGCAAGAATATCCAGATCGCGGTCGCCGTCGATATCGGTCAATACCACAGGCACGGCATCGCCCAGATTATGGCCCAGCTCAACACGCTGGAATGTTGGTAATGCATTACGTTGTTGAGTTCTAGATCGTGACTCTCCGGCCAGATACGCGACCAGGTCACCAACCTGATTGACCACAACAGCATCCATTAACTGGTCACCGTTTAGATCCCCAATAGCAAAAGTAGTACGGCCTTTGGTCTGATCAGCCGTCAGCGCAAATACATTGGTCGCACGAACCGGTTCACTGCTCAGACCGGTATAATCCAGGCCCGTTTGCGCCGATTGTTTAACCAACCAGATTTCACGTTGTACAGCCTGTAGCTCCGTGTCAATTACGGCACCGTCTGCATTAATTAATTCTGCTGCCTGAACATCCGACTCGCTGTTTAGCAACATAAAGTCATTGAACGACCAGTAGCCCTCCAGACCGTCTTTATCGCCCTCTTCATCGACCAGCGCAGTCAACCAGGATTCCATAATTTCCTGCTCGGTACGTGCCCGGTTCCATACTCGCACTTCATCGATATAGCCGTTAAAGTAGCCCTTGCTGTTATCACCAATACGCGTCAATGCCAGCGGTGCTTTATCAGCCAGCCCGGTATCGGTTTCAGCAACTTTTTCACCATTAATAAATAATGCTTGCCGGGATTCACTTACTTGCCAGGCAACCACGAAACCTTTCATGTCAGCAACCGCGTCCGGTAATGGCGCACTAAAGCCACCCGGCACCGTCAACTCACCACCTTCCAGGCTCATCAGGTCAATACCGCTACCATCTGTTTTAGTACCTTTGAACAGTCCTTGTGTGTCGCCCGCCGCCGTAGGGTTAATCCAGGCTTCTAACGTAAAGGGTTCCAGCGTGTTGTTTTGTAACACTAACGGTTCCGTTAACACGACAGAACGAGCTGTGTGTAAGTCAACATTACTGCTACCGGTAAGCGCGGCCAGATTTAATGCCATATTGCCCGGATCAGTGACTCCCGGTTGAGCTACGCTGTAATATACATTCATATTTTCAGTGGCTTGCAGTGGTTCGCTGCCATCCGATGTCATCAGCTGAACGGTCAAATCCAGTGAACCGGCATCTTCAGCAACTTGCTGATAGCCAGAAAGTACAACGCGAGGTGTCGTGAAATCTGTTAAAGCGCTCAGACTGGTTGCCAACACTGGCGTGGCATTAACAGTGGTAAGATCAATCGTTTGAGTCACATCGCCGGAAGAGGCATGTAAGGTGATATCAATACTGTCCGGTTGTGGACGAGGATTCGCTTCAAACTGCCAGTCAGCCGTATCAGCGCCATCCACCTGAGTCACCGTCAACTCGCCGTATTCAGTAACCAGCACTTCCGTCGCTGTTGCGGCAATTATCGGACGATTGCCATCAGCAGGTTGATAACTAAAACCGGATAATTCCGTCACTGACGACGCCGTGCCTGTAACAACCGCATTCATTGCCAACGTTGGCGTTCCATTGCTGATCGTCACTTCGGCTTGTGCTGCATCAGCACTGTTTACCATCCAGCGTATACCACTAACGGTTATTTGCTCCGTGGAATCTTCCATCGCCGTATAGTACTCACTGGTCAGTTCCACACTCGCGGTGAACGTCACCGGGTCAGCACCGTCGGTAATACCACTTTGCAACGCCGTTGCTTCGTCTTCCGTCATCGCATGGACACGGACTGCCGCTCTCGCCGGGTCAGAACCACCAATCATGCCAGCCAGGGTTTTGTCGTCCACCATTTGCCACGTCCAGCTCAACGAGCCAGATTCCTCGCCTTCAACGGTAATGCCTGAAATGGAGTCAGCAGTAAAACCTATCTCAGTGATGTCGCCGCCCTGAGCTTTGGCAAAGTACGTAGTGTCGTTTTGCGTGGCATCCGGGTAGATTTGAACTTCAATGCTATCTTCCGTGAACACATTTGAATCGTCTTTTGCAGCACGTTGCTGAGCAACAAGGAAGGCTTTTGATAAATCAGGAATGTAGCTTTCATCAGCAATCGGACCTTCCGCCATCGCTTCAACCGTTAAGAACTGCGGCACATTCCAGTCATTGCTGGTGAAGGTAAACTGAAGACACCCCGGTCCGGTACCACCACCCTTACAGGTAAATTCCAGTAATGCGCTGTTAACTGGGTCGTATTGCGGATAGGTCACAGCAACATCAACAATCACGTTCGCATTATTGGCAGGCTTGCCTTTTAGCTGGAATCCCAGTCGCTGGGTTTGTCCAACCGTTAAACTCACCACTTGCGGATCGATTGTTCGGTCCTGCAAGGTCAAGGCAACATCGGTCGCGCTGGTGCTGTTGATCACGCTGTCATGTTGAACCGTTGCCGCAAAACCTGAAACGAACTCCAGCCAGCCTGGTGGTTGATAAGGCGTTGCACCCTCATCCGGGTCAGGAACCGGATCGCCCGCCAGCGTCACTGACGAAACCTGGTACTGATTGCCTTTATAGCTGAACGGTGGTGATTTCACCGTCAGACTCATCGACTCACCGGTCAGTTCAGTCCCCGCCGCAGAAGCTTCTTGCAAGGTTACTGGCAATGTGAGACGCGCAAATGAAATATATCTGGCATCGATGACTTCAAGTTCACTGGAAGAAGGACGTTGCCAGGCAACCGCGAGATGATCGTCATGACGTGGATTTATCTGAACAATTTCAAAGCGATATTCTTTACCTTGTTGCAAGGCAATTGTAGCCGAGCGCTGTTGAGAATTTTGCTGGCCATCGGTGTACACCCCTTCATCATCTGGCGTTTCACTCCATAACCAGTCATATGCAACTGGATAATCCGGTGGTAGATCCAGCAAATGGTCATCCAGGCGAAGATTCAGATACTCCGATTCGGCATTAAAATCAGCCAGATCGAGGAAGATCAGATCCAGTTGTTTGCCATCAAACCCTTCAAAGAACTCATCTTCACAATTACGCGGTCCAGAAAAATTAAAGGTATTTTCAAATGCTGGTTCCTCTGTGCCATTGAAACCAATCACAACGCTGGATGTCAGGTGATCCTCAACACAAATCTCATTTTCGTCCTGGGTATCCATACTGCGATACATAGTGACACTTTTAACGCCGGGATCGCCGTAAGGTAAGGTACCTGGCATACCGTCTGCAATATCGTATTCAATTTTCCAGTTGGTACTGGCGGTGATATCGTCGCCATAACGACGCAAGCTGAACTTCGCCCGGGTAATCGGATTACCGACAAAATCATCCTGCACTTTTTCGATGGTGTAATCCGCATATTTTTCATTACCTTTTACCCAGGCAATTTCGTTACGGTTGCCATCATCATCCAGTGCATAAAGAATCGAATCGCCATCAGAGGCCAGCGCAAACTGGTATTCACCGTGTTCTGGCGCGGTCAGCGTCACGCTGATCCGGCGACCAACATCAATCGCCGCGTCAGAGGCCGGAATTTCCAGCTTGTCGGTCAGAATATCAATCCGTGACGCATTGCCGTGGATAAAGTCCTGAGATTGCATGAATTTATCAATCGATTCTGTACCAATACCGTCAAAGACTTCTACCGTGAAACCACCGTCAATATTGGCAGGCGACAACCACTCCAGTGGAATCGGCACAGGCGAAGAACGCGTCCCGCCCGAAGCTGGTTCAAACTGAATTTGTACAGCAACACCAACGCCGTCGGTTGCTTCTGGCGCACTGTACAAGGCTTCGATGTAATAGCGAGTTCCGGCGTTAAGTGTCACAGGTTGTGACGTATTAGCCGGAGGATTTTCGGTGCCGTCCAGATACGGCAGAATCATGCCAATATTCTGATTATCGTCGTCACGAGGATTAAGCCAGACTTCCAGCTTCTGGTCAGCCGGTGCGTTGAAAGTAAAGGTGTATTCACCGTCCTGATCAACCACCAGATAACCACGTTGACGCACGATATGTCCTTGCGGAATGCTGGCAAGGCCAAACGGATCAGTCGCTTCATTTATCTGTGCTTTGTAGGGTTCTTCCTTCAGGGTGATATAATCGTAGCCACCTTCTCGCGCCGCTCCTTTCGCTTGTTTACCTTCTTCTTCCACAGACTCATCAGTGATCAATTCATAGAGCAACCCTTGCTGAGTCACACTGTTCGAACCGCTATCGCCTTCACCTAACGGTGAAATCACAATCTCTTTTAAGCGACTGTCATTATGTTGAACCTGTAAGTTACCCGATGCTGAGATCCCAAGGATTTCCACATCCGGCAATAGCCGGGCGATGTCACCACGTGTTGGTGCATCCGGAAGATGTTGGGTGATTAACACAGTCGCCTGTTCGTCATCTTTCACCACAACATTTGCCGCGCTCATATCCAGGGCAATACTAATATTCTGTATGGCCTGACCGCCCGGTGCAGTAATGTCCGTCACTGTAGTTGTTAGCGTGCGGACACCATCCACCAGATCATTATTCATCACAGGCACTGTGACGCGAGAGACCTGTTGCCAGGCCGGAATCACCGATGAATGAGTTGTCACATCACCGTTCAAATCAGCTGAAACAGCTACCTCAACCACAAATGGTAGTGGCTGTCCTAACACCAGATCGAATTGCGGATAATCCAGCGATCCTTCAACATAATCTTCAACGGTGGTGCGAATACCAACTTCAATGTAGCGCTCAGCAACAGCAGGGATTGCTGCTTCTTTGATTTTGATACGTGTTGCATCATCACGCGGCACCAGCGTTCGATTTAACCCAGACGAATATTCGCTGTCGTTGCTACTGACGGTCAGATCAATGTCGGCTGTCCAGTCACCACTGGCAATCGTAACAGGTTGATAGTATTGCCAGTTTTCTTCATCGAACGTAAACGTATCGCCATTAACAGTAACGTCAACCGTATCCGTTGGCTGGCTGCCCAGCTTTAACCAGAACGCCAAATCGCCCTGATCATCAATCAGCAAAGGATTCGTTGAATCCTGCGCATCTGTGACCACTTCACCGTTAATATTGTCGATCACTACCAGTCCAGCGGTAAATTCGCCACTATCATGCACAATCAACGTGGCACTGTTTTCAGCAGTGTCACCGTGGACGCTGTAATATTTATATTTGCCTGCGGGTGTGTTTTCTAACACCTCACAATAGGACTCATTTTCTTCATTACAGAAATTTTCAGGATCATAAGAAGGGTCATTCGGGAAGGTTGCCAGCGTCAGTTCAAACGACTGGCTGGCTTCTTGCACTGCATCTGGCAGCGCTGAAAAATAAATGCGGGCTGCGCCAGGCGGCAGAGGTTGCGGCTCGTCAGATTCCAGATCAGTAACCGGGATCACCACCGCGTTGAAAATTTGCGCACCGTCCAGAGCGTCCAACTCACCATCAATGCCTTCATAGTTTTCATTGTTGTAATTCACCTGATTGGTGAACACGCCATCTGGTTTACCGCTCAGGGCATAATGAACGGGTAAACCACCCGCCAGACCATTGTTGAACAATTCGCCAATAATCAGTGATGAATATTGCCCGTCTGTCGTTTGCCAGCCATCAGGTAATTCGCCACTTTTATCAGGACGTTGTACACCCACAGGACGTTTCGCCTGAACCGTGACATAGCCCAGACCTTTCAAGTCATCGACATCAATTTCAGTTGCACGACCTCCAGTCTTACAATCACTGGCAGGGTCATCCGCTGCTTGTTCCAGCGCATCGGCTGCATCGCAAATCGCGGTATGATTCATGTCGCTATCACCCAACAGCGATACCTGATAATTCGCGTCTTCTATGATGATTTCTTGTGAGGTATTGTCATCGGCCAGTTGGTAATCTTCGCCCACTAACAAACTAACGGTGAAGGTTTCGTCACCCTCCAGTTTCTTATCGATGTAAGTCTGAATACCAGCGTAAGCTCCAAGAGCATTGGTACCGTCTGCATCTGGTAGATTTACGTAATAATCACCACTGTGACCTGCGGGCAACATCAGTTTGATCAGATTTGAACCATTCCAGGCAAAATCAGCATCGTCATCGTTAGTAATATTACCCGAGCCTTTTTCTGCCAATGCATCCAGATCGGACAAATACATGTAAACAGGTACGTCAGCGCCGCCTTCGTTGGGCAACGAACCGTCTTCGACCTTAATCACCAAAATTGCGCGCTCGCCTTCAATCACGCGTTCTGTTGGCTCACCATTAATATCAACTAATGCCAGTGACAAGGTTGCCAGACTGCTGTTGTTATAATTCAGATTGCTGGTGTTACCTTTTGATTCTTCAGAGTCGTTTTTGTGAACGTGTAGTGCATCGCTCGTCGTTGATGCGTTATTACCTGAAAAATCACTGTTGTTCACTATGATGCGAGCACCATTAGCATGACGAACAAAAATACCTCCGCCTAAACCTGCTCCGTCGCCGCCTGCGCCACCCGAAGCACCGGTATTACATTTATTGCACGGCGTATCGCCACCACTACCAGACTGACCATGTTGACCACCTGAGCCACCACTACCGCCACGACCTGGCTCAGTATCTGAGTCTGGCCATTCACCATCATCATCGGCACCGCCGTCACCGCCGCCACCGCCAGCACTACCACCACCGCGACCAAACTCGCCAGGATCACCGTGCTGTTTATCTTGTGCATCGCAAATATCACCGCCTTCTTTACAGGTGTCACCACCTTCACCAGCTCCACCACCGTTAGTATCAGCGGGCACAAATCTGGCTCCCTTATTCATGCGAGCGCCAGCACCACCGTCTTTACCTTCGTGTTTATCACCGTTACCTCCCTGTCCGGCATCACCGTTAGAAACACCTTTTAACGCTTCACTGTTTGTCACAGCTGCATGATCAAGAATCACCAGACCGTTGTTGATAAACATTGCGCCACCGGCACCCAGTCCACCACCAGCACCGGTTTCCGCGTCTCCGCCCTTCACTTTACCGTTATTCAGGGTGACTTTTTGTAACGCCAGATAACTCCCTGCGCCATTTCCAACATAAAAATGTTGATGGTCATTACCGTTAATCGTTGTGGTGTCTTCATCGTCTCCCACAATCCAAATCGGTTTATCAACACCCTCAATTTTGTTCAGGGTGTCACTCAGACTAATGGTTCCGGTCTCCCGGATATCAATCACACAACCATCATCACATTTTGTATCGTTGATGGCTTCACTGATTGCTGTGTTCAATGAGGCAGGATCATTGTTATTAACAACGATTAATCCTTCTTTGACCGACACACTACTCGAACGACTATCAGGCGTTGAATAATCATCAGGAAAGAAGGAACAGGAAGAGAGTGCAACTAGAAAAGATATACAAAGGGTAAGCAACCGAACGGTTGAACGTCTGGTTGTTTCAGGCGGTACAAGCGGTGTCATACAGACAAGCTCCATGTAAGTAATGAACAAACAAATGGAAACTGCTAATCCCATTTAGAAACAAATAGCGGAAGGATTGTACCCGTACAGATGCAGATGTAAATGTAAGCAAGGTACAAATGTGACATTTTTGTATATTTTTTGTTTTATATCATATGTTCATTGTGAAAGTCTGAATGGGAAAATCATGTAGTGCAGATATGTGAATTATTTAGAGCGACTGCTCGTTGCGGTGTCATTTCCATTTCAGATATGAACTTCGGCGAAAATCGCAAAATGTCGAGTGAATAACCGATGTTAAAAGAATCTGCAGTGTGGGTCTTATGTTTCTAAGATTGCAAACACAACCTGTAATAGATACAGTCTTTTATGATGTTAACAATAACGAAACATAATAATTAACGGGACAAATGATGAACCTGCTCAAATTCAAACGTTTAAGTCTGCTACCTTTACTGGCTGCGACATTGAGTTGCACCAGTACGGCTTCCTCCACCGACGTATCGGATATTCTGCATGACAGATCAACCCCCACGGGGAACCAAATGATCATTGATGCACATTTGCATTTTCAGCCCTTTGGCGGCAAAGCAATTCCTCACAGAGTGATGATGCAGGTGTTGAAGGACAACGGTATTGATCGCGCTAACATGTTTGGTATTGGTCAAACGCTCCCCTGGGATTCCGGATGTACGTATTATACCGACTGTATTGAGTATTCCGTCAGGCCTACCCTTCAAAACGACATCGTCAATGCCAATATGGCCAGCGTGCATTCAGCTGACATGCCCGATCTGACTGTTTCAATGACTTTTATGGATCTTGAGCGACCAAAACACAATCTGATCTTAATGCGGTTATTGAATGAACATGAGTACGGCACCACAACCTTTATCGATAAGGACGACATGTTCCAGTGGGCGGGTGAAGTCAATGCCGTAAAACAAGCAATTTTCCCAAACGGACATCGCCCGGTGACGAAAGAGGCAGTTAAGGCCTGGCGGCCTTTCATGGACTACCTGAAAGACAAGAATATTCCTTTAAGTCTGCACATTGATTTAGGTATCGACATCGCTGAAAACGAAAAACACCATCGCGTTAAAAGGCTCGCTGAAAATACCAAGTATCTCTATCTGTTCGAGTTCATTCTGGATCAGTATCCGGACAATACCATTATCTGGCAACACATGGGGTTATCCCGCGAGCTGACACAAATCTCGCCAGAAGAACATCTGAACATTCTTGGCGACTTGTTTAAACGATACCCAAATCTTCATGCCGATCTGTCCTGGTCTGTGTTGTACGACGTGTATTTTAAAAACGATGAATATCGAAAAACCTATGCTGATTTTCTGAATAAAGAAGAGCATTATCCGAGGTTTATTACTGGCACTGACTTTGTTGCATCCATCAATAAGTGTAGTGATGAAAGCAATCCATCCGCAGCAACCTGTAACGACCGTTATTTAACAGAACTGAAGAAAACCAGTTATATCAATTGCTTTTTAAACGACGAAGCGTTCAGGGCTATCGTACTGGGCGAGAATTATTATCGTTTGTTAGACATGTACAAAGTCATACCCCAGGTAAAACCAGGCTATGACCATTCACAATGTAATATTAATATTGCCGCACCAGCATCAACCAGTGATCGTTAACTATCAGATAAGTAGTTCATTAAAAACCCCGAGCAAGCTCGGGGTTTTTAATGAAATCTGTCGATTTATCTACTCTGGTTTAATCCTGCTTCACCAATGTATTAATCGTAATATGCGGCCATTTTATATAGTCGTCTGAAGTATAGGTTTCGCTGTCATCCGTCACCGTGAACTTTCGCATGAATGCCACATCGACCACCTGAGAGTACTGCAAACGCTGAATGTTCTGACCAGACATGGGTAACTTCGCTTCGGTGATCCAATAATTGATACTGGAACGAACCACATCCATGCCTCTGTTGGTATAAGGCAGCGGGTCTAAATCATCCAGATTTGCTGAATCCAGTGCAATATGGCGAGTATTATTAATATGCAAGCCCAAATTATCTTTAATCAGGTTGTTATTGGGGAATAGCACATCAAACACCTTTTTCGGTGTTCTGCCTTCTGCGGCGTCCGGAATCAGCCAACGTTCTTGCTGGTCCCGATATGGTTGTAGATAGTGTTCTGGCGCACCTTCAAGATCGGATGCTAATGGTAAGGAAGAAACCGAGTGAATCCAGGGGCGATCATGGCTATAGGTTGAATTACCGGCCATCACAACCAGCATTTGCTCTGTTGAACCTTCCGGGGAGAAGTCAACATATCGAACAATCGAATATTCTTTTCCAGGTACATTATGATCCAACGGCGAGAAATGCTTATCTTCAAAGTACAACAGATACCCTGTCTCGGTATGTATCGGCGGGTAGGCTTCATCCTGATCAATATCATGAATCTCTATTTCATAGCGCAGACCACCCTTACATTCCTTCAACGCTTTTAGTTTTTTACCCTTCCGAGTTTTAAAGAACTCCTCGGGTAACGCTTCCAACCGCGAGTATGTCGCGGTTTCCACATAACCTCGGGTAAAACATTTGAAGTAATGATTCCCTGAATCTTTCCCGGCCTTTTTACCAAACTTTTCTTCGTAGTCGCCTTTCACTGCAATCACATGCCAGCCATCTGTACCGCGCCATGTGCCAATCAACGCTTCCAGCGGTCCCAGGTTCTCCTGATCAAAATCTACAGACATAATCGTCACACCCTTGTTATAAATTTATTTATTTTGGAAACAAACATGGTATAACATGTATCCATTATGTAAACATGGTTATTCATAATTTCTTATTCGAACAACGATTAATACATGCTGAACATCGGATTGATGTCAGAAACGTCAACTTCCAACAAGCTGAACCATGGGAATTAAACATGAGAGTGTTATACCGAGCTTTACAAAAACGCGTTGAAACTCTCGGTGAAGAATCCAGCCTTGAATTTACCTTTACCGACGAGAAGTTTTTTATAGAAAATGCAGATATAGATATGGCCTGGAAGCGCTGGGCAATCATTGACGATAAGAAAGTCACCCGACTTTTTTTCTTCAAGGAGGATAGCAGCAAATATTTGTATCAATTCATCCTGCAGGGCAACACGTTTAAATACGATGGCATCATCGAAAAAATACAACTACTCCACGAACTGCCGCCGGATGAAGACAACCCCCCCGCTGTTCCAGACTTTAATAGTGCAAACCTCTCAGCCTTGAGTACTCCAAACTTCAATGAATTACCAGGTAAGGTATTCACCGATGGGAAGCTACCGAACCCTACAAACTATCATTTTTACTTTTTGAAAAATTCATCCGAAGAACAACCACGTTGTAATGAGCTTTATCAGTATCTGTGGGAAAACAATACATTACGTTGTCGGCCCAATGGCATCACTACCGAAGCACTATATATTGTCGATGCGCCAGTGGATCTGGACTGGACGCGCTGGTCGATGCATTACGACAGCAACCATTATTTCCTGGCGATGGAGCACTACTACTTCATTGCGTTCAAGCAAAACAGTGATTTTAAAGAATTGTATTATGGTCGCTATGAAGATAAGCGCCGTTCATATCCCGTCAATAAAACGGCTTCTCTGAATGGGACACCGCCGGGTGATGTTAATTACGATTCGTTCGATATGGGTTTCGACGGCATAGATAACTATATGTATTTTATGGGCAAAGAACCTGAGTAACCTGCTTAATGCTTACTCCGCTGGCTCAGAAGTTTGCGCCAGCGTTTCCTGATTTTCATCCGTATCATCTGAACTTGAATCACCATACACACTGCAACTGCCGATTAAACAATTACGCCCGGCCATCTTTGCCCGATACAGCGCTTTATCAGCCTGTTGCACGATAGTTTCCGCGTCACGTATTTGATCATCACGGTTGTCAACCGTATGCACACCCAGGCTAATCGTTACGGTATCGCACGTTTCTGATCGTGCATGAGGAATATTCAATGCCTGAATCGACACACACAAGTTATCTGCACAACTCATGGCCTGTTCATTATCGGTATCAGGCAGGATGACGACAAATTCTTCGCCGCCATAGCGTGATGCCAGCCCACCCACAGCATCAACACACTCCTGTAGCTGACTGGCGACAGCCTTAATACATTCATCACCAGCCGCATGACCATAAAAATCGTTGTATAACTTAAAATGGTCAATATCGATCATGATCAACGAAAATAGCGACTGCTTTTCGTCCGATACACACCACTTTGCCAACGATTCATCAAAACGACGACGATTGGCGATGCCCGTCAATGCATCCGTATAATTTAGCCGTTCCAGTTCATCCTGGTTCTGTTTATAGCGGATTTGATTCGCAACCCGTACCTCAACAATCGATGGTGTATAAGGTTTGGTAATGTAATCCGCCGCTCCCAGTTTCAAGCCCATTGTTTCTTCTTCCGGTGTTCGTCGGGATGTCACAAAAATCACCGGCACTTTAGCCCCTTCCGGGTGCTCCTGAATCTTTTTAAAGACCTGATAACCATCCATATCCGGCATCATGATATCCAACAGTACTAAATCAGGTAGCTGAGATTCAAACCGCCTTAACGCCTGACTGCCGTTTTTCGCGATAATTAACTCATAATCATTCGCCAGTATGCCGATTAGCACATTGATGTTCAGCACTTCATCATCAACGATTAATACTCGTGGTTTACTCATCTTTCATACCTGTTTAATTAAACGTATCACCTGATTTTCAGGCTGGTGAGACTTCATTGTTCAACAGCACATCTTCCAGCTCTGACAACAACAACAACGCATCCTCAAAATCAAAGTCTGCCAACTTTGCTGCAACCGCCTGCAATCGCTGATGTTCGGTAAACCCGGGTAATACCGCCAGCTCCTGCACTTTCTTCTCTGCATCATAATGTCCGTTTGTGACCATCTCTTTCAGTACCTCAAGCAATTCAGCCAGCTGGGTAATGTCTACGCCAGATTCTGTCACCTGCTCAGAGGCTGTTGCCTGTTGCTCAACAACCACGGGCGAACCCGACTCATTGGTAGATAAAACAATCGACGATAAACCACTTAACAACTGCGCCTGTAATGTCGCAAATGTATCCAGCGAGATACCTGTCATCTCCGTGTTGGTAGTTTTAACCTGTTGCTCCAGCCGTTCGCACTCATCACTCAACGACAACGCCCCAATTATCCCGGTCACTCCCTTTAAGGAATGTAAGGTAAACAACAAGGATTGTTTGTCATCAGTTGCCATCATGGTTTGCATTTGTTCCGTCACCTGGCGATATTTCTGCCAGTAATCAGACAGCAGTTTACGCAACAGCGCTGGTTTGTGATTGCTACTCATCAACGCACGTTCAACCGAGATCCCCGCCAGATTCAACGCATCTGTCATTGTCTGATCCAATGGATTAACCCTTTGTTCATTAGCCATCAATGGCTTGATCTTGCTTGAATCAACATATTGCAGCACGGTGTTGTACAACACCGTCGGATCAATCGGCTTGGTGATATGGTCATTCATCCCTCGCATGATAGATTTTTCTTTTTCGCCCACCAGCGCATGCGCCGTCATCGCCACAATGGGCAACGATTTGCTGTCATACTGTTTTCGAATTGCTTCCGTTGCCATATAGCCGTCCATCACAGGCATTTGAATATCCATTAACACCAGATCGTACTTATCCGGATGCGCCAGCACCGCCGTAACCGCTTCTTGTCCATTACTCACGATATCGAGTGCAGCTCCGCAGCTCGCCAGCAATTCAGAAGCGACCTGCTGGTTAATCTCGTTATCATCCGCCACTAGCAACTGAATACCGGTCAGATTGACTTCAGATGGCATGCTCACCAGTGTTCTGTCTTCCGGTATTGACTGACCACCGGCACCATTAATCAAACTGGTCACAATGATGTTAAAAATTGATGATGAATTAACGGGCTTTTGCAGATAACCATCGAGAATATCCTGAGAATCCCGGAAAATTTCATTACCATCCAGCCCACTCACCATGATGATAATCGGCGATGTATCCCCCAGTTGCTGCTTGATGATTTTGGCCGTGTCGATACCATTCATGCCCGGCATTTGCCAGTCCATCAGGATAATATCGTAAGGTTTCGCCGTGCGATCGCCACCAGTACGCTGAATTTCAGCCAAAGCCTCCTGTCCGGACGACACAGCACACACTTCCAACTTTAACGAATTCATGATTTCTCTGATGCTCAATAGCGCCGACTCATTATCATCAACCACTAACACCCGTTTACCAGCCAGCACAGTTAGCTGTTCCGATAACATTAGCGATTTGCGGTTTCGGCGATCCTGCTTCAGTTCAACGAAAAAGGTAAACGTACTTCCCTGCCCCTGATGGCTGTCTACAGAGATTTCACCGCCCATCAGTTCAACTAATTGTTTCGATATCGTCAGTCCCAGTCCAGAGCCGCCATATTTGCGCGTCGTTGATGTATCTGCCTGGGTAAATGAACTAAATAAACGGCTTATTTGCTCGGTCGTCATACCAATCCCTGTATCCTTGACCACCACCGACAATTTCAGGTTGTTATCGGCCTGCATTTCGTGAGTAATGCTGATGACAATCTCACCGGCATCGGTGAACTTCACCGCATTACTGGCCAGATTCAGGATCACCTGACTCAATCTCAGCGGATCACCGACCAGCTGTTTTGGCGTATCAATCGGGCAATGCAGAATGATCTCCGTCCCTTTCGCCTTAGCCCTTGGTGCAATCAGGCTGATTAAATCCGTCAGCATTTCATCCAGATCGAACGACGTTTGTTCAAGCTGCAACTTGCCCGCCTCGATTTTCGAAAAATCCAGAATGTCATTAATGATGCGAAGTAAAGACTGAGATGAAGTGCTGATTTTGGAGAGATAGTTTTGTTGCTGCGTGGTCAGTCGGGTTTTTAATGCCAGAAAACTCAAACCGATAATGGCATTCATCGGCGTTCGGATCTCATGGCTCATGTTCGCCAGAAAATCACTCTTTGCCTGATTCGCCGAATCAGCCTGTTTCAGCGCCTCTTTTAACGCGGCTGTGCGCGTCTGCACAATCGCCTGAATTGACGCGTTTTTCTTGAACAGAAATGCAATAAACATCGCCACTAACAGGCTAAACAAACTACCGCCGATCAATAACGACAAAGCCAGACTGTTATCAACACCACCGGCATAATCTGGATACACCCGCCAGCGAAATCGCCACTGATACTTGCCCACCAGGGTGTTAATCGCGAACTGCTCAACCACAAACTCCGTCCGGGTGTCGGGTTGGTAAATCAACAAATCCTGTTGCTTTTCCTCGCTGTACAAGCCATTTCCGTATAACTCAAAATCCATTCCTTGCGGCACATGCACCGCTTCAAGATTATTCGCGAACGCTGTAATGTCAGCCAGCGATACAATCAAACCTGCCCGCGTATCTGTTTCCAGATACAACATTGCCAGGCTCTCCTTTGCGCCGTTACTTTGCATAAAAGGCGGCCCAATCACCACTTCGCCGGGATAATCCAGCGCGGTCGCAATCAGAAGACTGGCATATGGAAATTCATTGATACGCCGCCCGGCCACCAGCATACCGTCGTATTCGGTACTCAGGTTGATCACAAAATCCGCTTTACCATTGCCCCGTTCAACCCGCTGAGCAAAGGCCAGATTCATCAACGGAATACCCGCTTCCAGGTCGCGAGCCATTTCATAGGTATCCAGCAAGTCGTCATCCGTCACCGTGTCAGCCGTCAACAATAAACCAACCACTCCCTTCATCTGACTAAAAAACAACGAGAGCCAGAACTGGCCGCTGTCAGTAATTTTCGCCGCTTGCTGGGTAGACTGCTCATGCCAGTCTCGTCTGGCTTCCTCATCAATCCGGTGATACATCGACCAGGACGTCACCGTCCCCATGAAAAAAATACTGATAACAATAAACAGTTGTGCAGGCTTCACCGATCATTCACTCCGTTAATTCACCGAAAAGATGGTACGAAAACCATTCGGCGCCAGCGTACTGCTGCGATCAAACGACGATAGATTTTGCCGATGCACCACTTTAAGAATCACCCCGACGTGTTTATGGTAATCCCGCTTTTCTAGAATCCGCACAATTTGATCCATCGCTATTCGCCCCTGAATCACCGATGACAACGACACCGCCGCCGTGATCTTGCCCCGCTTAATGCCGATATAAACCCCAGGATTAAAATATTGCGTCACCAGTTTTACTTGCTGATTCAATCGTCGCTTGCGCAACATAGGGATGGCCGCTTCCGCTGTAACCGCTGTACCTGCAATAAAGTCGATGTCTTGTCTCGCTGCCAACACCTCTTTTAATAAGGAGGTCTGCGCGACTTTTCCCGTGTCGCCGTACTTCACCGTTACAATGTTCACCGCCGGGTTATCGCGTAACGCAAACTGAAAACCATCATTACTATAATCAACCCAACCTGATCCTTTCGGCCCAGGAAGCCAGGCCACATTCGCCACCGAATTCGGGTTATCCGCCTGCTGAGACGCTGCAATAAACGACCCAACCATCTTGCCCATGTCGTAATGTGAGTAGGATGAACGCGCTGTGATATCCGGCGAATTAATCCCGTTCACCAGGTCAATCACCGGAATGTTTTTCGCTTTTAACTCCGTCACCAGTCCATTCAGTCCATCCGTTGAGATCGCCCCAATCACCACGCCATCAGCGCCTTTTTCCACACATTGCCTGATCTGTTTTATCTGCGCATCCTGGTGGTCATATCCTCCCGCTTCATATAAATCCATTTTTACGCCTAACCGCTCTGCTTCTTTCGCCACGCCATAATCCACCGCCAGCCAGAATGCGTCTTTCACATGAGGAAAAGACACACAGATGTGCCACTTTTTCTCAGCTTGTTGTAACGGGTGATAGTCAACAGTAGTCCGGCTACTGTCATCGACAAAAGGAACATTCCACACTTGAACAGGAACGGGATACCAGGATTCAGAAACAGCTAAGGCAGGAAAGAACAGTAAGAAAAGAAGAAGCTGACGAAACAAACGATTTATCAGATAACCCATGTGAGTTCTCCGCGGCACACCGCGTAATCAACATTAAATAAATGGGAACATTATCGCAACATGAACCTATAAAGCAAACATACATGTCGTTTATTGCATATAGGAGAATAAGAATGGAGGCAGTGTTAAAAGAGGGTAGGAAATTCGTCAGAACTTGAGCGTGTTGACCTGTGTGGATGAAACTTTGTACGGGTTCATTGAAAAGAATCAATATGACTCGACTGATTTTCGGATTGGAAAAAACAACCTTAACCACTGGTCGGTCATGAGCGATACCAACCAGCAGTCGAATAACAGAAAGAAATTTATTGGGTTAACTTCACATCGCCGTGGTACATACTCATCGATTCATTTTCCAGCAAGGCAAAAAACTTCAGGCAAACTTCACTTTTCATTGCTTTTTCTTGTGCAGCCATTGCATGGTCGTGTGATTCCCAATGAACAATATCCAACCATTTATTGTCAGCGGTTTTAATCAGTTCGCGGCTGATAAAACCATCCCAACTCTTTACGGTATCTTTCATGTCAATCGAAGCATCAACAATCTGTTTGTCTGATACACCTTTACTTGCATTAAATATTACTGTTTCAACAGTTACAGCCTGACTTGCCATAGAAATTGCGCCTAATAGAGAGGTTAACAAGAGTTTTTTGATCATTATTTTTCCCGTAGTCAAATAATATATTTAGATTTAAATCCGTGAGTAATAACTCAATCAACAGCGTTGATTAATTCATCTAACCATTGGTGTAATGGTTGAATATGAGCGCTGTGATCACGCCAGTTTGCTTCCAGGTCTTCCAACATGTGATGCACCCCACGTTGTTCGTCTCCCTGCCACCAGCTCAGAATTGGATGCAGAAACTTACTGTCTTTCGCGCGTGCCACATTGTCTTTATGGATCCGAGATTGATTAAACGGGTCACCGTCAATCGGTGAGCCAAAATCAAGTTGTAATAAGACATAATCAACATCTTCACCCCAGGTGTCCTGAATGTAACGTTGTAACCACTTGACTGGCATTTGAAAGTAGCAATGACAAGTTTTATTGGCTCGATCAAATACAATCGCATCCTGAATAAAACCATGCTGTTGCCATAATGCACTGGTGGTATTAATGCGTTCAATCAGGACTTCAGTCAGTCCATAACTTTCCATCGGTAGAGTTTGCATCGGCAATTCAGCCCAGTGATTATCTTTCGCCAGCATCACCGCAAGGGCATGCGTGTTATAACGAAAACCGTGAATAAAGCCTGATGCATTTTTACGGTATTGGTCTGATTGGGTAATCGTCCCTGCAAAAAACATATTCGGGTTATTGACTGATTCGAATCGCTCTGTCATAGCAGGAAAGCGGTCATCAATCACGGTGTCAGGTTTCGCACCTGATTTAAACATCGCAGAGTCAAACCGGAAACCCGTGCAACAGATGATCCGATCATAAAAAATTTCTTCAATTTCATCTTCAGCATGTTGATAACCTATCGTGACTTTGAACTTATCCTGTTCAGGCTCAATCGATTTGATCATCGCATCAAGAATGGCATTCTGAGATTTCAGCTGGTACGTATCGAGAATATTATTGTTAACAGCTCGTAAATCACCGACATAGTGAGATTTCCATGCCATCGTCAGGGAATCTGGACTAAGCACGTGAATCAAGGATGCCGTTTCAAGCAAATTTTCAGCCGTTTCAAAGGCCGAGTTTCCTTTACCTATTATCAAAACTCGCTGGTTCAAAAAGTCTGAGGGTTCTACCGAAACATCTTCGTACTGTTCAGCAAACTCAATGCCGGTTATTTCAGGAATAACTGGCTTTGATACACCCGTTGCAACAACCAGTTGGCGGCATTTCAACATACAGTTATTGGTGGTAACAACATAACCACCGTCAGTTTTATCAATAGATTCAACTGTCTCTTCATATTCAATTTTCAACTGGTGTTTCCGGGCATAATCGGCCATGTACTGAACCAGCTTATCTGCAGCAGGAAAAAATGTAGACGTGTACTCAGTAAATAACAGAGGCTCAACACCTTCTTTAGGTTGAATTAAGCCTGACTGAAGCATCAATTCAGGGTCGAGCAGGGAATTCCAGTCATGGCGTAGATTGAAGTCAGGATGACTTGAGCCAGTGTTGGGTTTATTAATAGAAATCAACTTGCGATGACGCGGATATTGTTGGAAGGTTGCTCCGGGGTTTTCGGCAGCATCTAACACCAGATAATTTGCGCCGTAATGTTCAAGATATGCAGCCAGTTGTGCGCCAGCCGGACCAGCGCCGATTACGATTACATCAAACATGCTTATTCTCCTATCTTAGTCTCTGCTAAGTGCTGGCTGGCAAAATCAATAACGTGTTGTGCCAATTGCCGGATATCATCAAGAGTCGTTTCAGGGTTACTAACGGACATACGGATCCAGGCTTCATCTCCGTCTTTCAATATGGTGACAAAGAACCCTTTCTGTTGAAATAAATGCTGTTGTAAGGCTAGATTCAACTCGTTATCTGATGCTGAGTTCAGCTTTAACCGAAACACGCATACCGCCAGTTCACAATGCTGATTCATTTCAATGCTGGATTCAGAGGATAAGATTTGCTCAAGGTGTCTGGCACATTGTCGGATATGTTGTAACTTTTTGAGCAGACCTTGTTTACCCGAGGATTTAAGGGTGAACCACAGCCCCAGTGTTCGCCATTGACGGGTTCCGGTATGGCTCATTTGAAAGAAATCAGGCTCTTCCCATTCCTGAAAATAGTGGCTGGAGATATTAAAGCTGTTGTAAAGATCGATACCATCCTTTACTAGCAGGCAACCAATACCAAAGGGCTGAAATAACCATTTGCAAGGGTCAACACAAACTGAATCAGCGAGTTCTATGCCTTTAAATAGTACCTGAGTTTCCGATACCGTGGCGAACACTGCACCAGCAGCACCATCAACATGTAGCCATGTGTTAAATTCATCACACAAATGCCGCAATGCCAGCAGGTCATCCACTTGTCCAGTTGCAGTTGCTCCGGCCAGGCCAAACACTGCACAAGGTTGAAAACCGGCTGCAACATCTGCTTTGATCGCCTGAGATAATAATGCAATGTCAATTCGCCCGTCATCATCACATGGAACAGTGACAAAGTTATCCAGCCCGAGGCCACAAAAATCAATACTGCGGGCTATTGAGAAATGGGCTTGTTCTGAACCATAAAACCGTAACAGAGGCTGTTGGTACAGGCCGGTTTGCTTTGAATTCGCCAATGATTTATCCCGCGCCAGTTTAATTGCTGTCGCGTTTGCCATTGAGCCCCCGTTGGTGATTATTCCGTTCGGTGTATTACCACCAACCACCGGATAACCACACAATTCAGCAATCCATGCCAAAACGTGCCGTTCAACTACTGTTGAAAAAGGCCCTCCTTGCCACGCACCTGGGGTTTGATTAAATCCTTCAGCCAGTAAATCACCCAGTAACCCGGCTAAGTCAGGTCGAGGCGAAAAATACGCCATAAACCCTGGATGTAACATATTGCTTAATCCAAGTTTTAAACCTGCAACAGCTTCATCAATAATGTCGTTTAAAGGTTGAGGATTTTCTGGAATAGCCGGGATATTATCGAGTGATGCAAGTATAGAGGGATCATTAGAAAACAGAGGTAAATCACGACTGTGTTGATGCGCTTGTTGAATGATCTCCAGCAAGCGCGTACCTTCTTTGACGAATGCATCGTTCATCATACCTGGCTCCTGATGTCCAACTGAATCATTTGCTGGATCTCGTTATACAATGCGAGGACGTTGTCAGCTGATTCATCTTCCAACAGGTAATAAGCGAAATGAGGCTGAGCCGATTCTGGCATAACAAACACATTGTCACCTTCGTCCGCTAACTGTACATAATCCAACACTTGAGGTAAGGCCTTTACCTGGTCCACACCCCGAATTGATTCCAGTTTTCCTGTTCGCGGGAACAATGTGCCACCGTATAAAATACCTGTCGTTTTACGTTGTTCAATCACAGGTAATTCACCGTTTGCCAATAATGTGGCCAATGCTTTCCAAATATTAATTCCGGTCAAATGTTCATAAGATTCAACAGTGTATCCGCCACCAGGCCGCAACCCAACTTCAAGAACATAAGGCTTGTCACCTTTAAAACGGATTTCTACATGTGCGGCACCAATTGAAGCACCTAACGCTTTGACTGCATCAATAGCAAGTTTTATTGCCTGTTGTTGATAAGATTCACTCAATCGAGTCGGTGCAAAAGAATACAATTCTGCAAACCACGGACCTGTCAGTGGAGCTTTTTCAAAGATCCCCATCACCACCACGTCATCTCCGTTAAACAGTAAATCCAGATTGATTTCCACGCCATCCATAAAGGGCTGAACCACTACGCAAGCGTCTTTACCAATATAGGCCCATGCGTTGCGGTCTTCTTCCGGGGTGGCTGAATCATTGTTTTGCAATAACATGAAGAGCTGTCCTGTTTCTCGCAAAAACTCATCGGCGTCATTTACTCGAATCACGCCCTGACTGTTCATCGAACTGGAGAGCTTGACGATCATCGGATAATTCAGCTCAGCAGCCAGCGATTCACATTGTGACTTGCTATGCAACTCAAGGCTTATAGGGTGCGACACATTTGCTTTGTTAAATGCCTGATACGCTTTCGCTTTATTGCGACTGGTTTCCGCTGCTGTCACTGAGTTACCCGCTAACTCAAGTCTTTCAGCGACCGCAGCACAAATATCTACACAGCCTTCATTAACTGGAATCACAATAGTCCAGGGACAACGTTGATGACTTTCACATGCTGCTTTAATAACATCACTGGCCTGAGAAAAATCAACAAAAGTGGTATCAATAATTGCCTGGTGATTAACCAACGGCGATTCCGCCAGATGAGGGGGAACCACCAGCGCTATTTTCCAGCCATCATCCGCCAGACTATTGACCAGCGCAGGTGATGGATACGCATGAATAACACCGACAACCTTGCTATTGACATTGTTCATGTACACAACCTCCTGATTAAAACGACCCTGTTCGAGTACCGTGTTTAGCTATCAAAGTATCTGTCGATGCCTCAGCCATGACGCGCTGTTCTTGTTCAAACAGTTCAATCACCATGTTAGGTATCCACAATTTTCCCGCTTCTGATAACTGCCAGGCATCAGCTGACTCGCGAATCAACCCGTCGTTTTCCCAGCGCCGTAACAAATCGATTGAGATTGAATCCAAAGATTGTTGATACTGCTTCAAATGACTGAAGAATTTCAGAAAGAATGCTGCGCCACGATTAGCCGGATTATTTAACTGAGAGGAGACTTTCTGGAAAGGGAGAACATTTTTATCCAGCATTGCAAGGTAATCACGTACATTAGTGCGATTCATATAGGACATACCATCAATATATCCTCTGGCTGAAGCTCCAACTGCTATAGTTTCAGCATTATGTTGCCCGTATCCACCACCCCATAACACGCGGAAATACTCGCAAACCTGTTGGTGTTTGGAAAATACTTGATCAGCAACATAGTGGTAACCATTAGATTTCATGTAATCCATGACTTCCTGCAACAGTGCAAAGTGCATATCCTGATCGGGTTTAGCGGGTATTTCGCCTTTATTCATCGCGTCGATAAATTTTCCGGGGAATGCGAAATAATGCAGATTGTAATAATCAACACTATCAAAACCGTCATCACGGAGGTGTTCGAGATCATAGTAAAGAGAACTGATATTCTGACCCGGCAAGGCATACATCATATCTACATTAATATCGGTAAATGAACGATTCAGAGTATTTTTGCGGACATTGGCAATATCATTAAGCGTGGCCTTGATCTTAAACAGTTCACGCATTTTCTGATCATAAGTCTGCAAACCAAAACTGAGCCTGGCAACACTATGCGATTCAAGTACATCCAACCGTTTATTATCTGATAAAGTTGCGGGCTCACCCTCAAAGGAAATCTCGACATCAGGGGTTAACTTAAACAGTGCTTTGATAGTAATCAGTAACTTATCAATCATTTCTGCTGGGAAAATCGACGGCGAACCGCCACCAAAATATACCGAGGTAAATGTCATATCCGCGATTCTTGGCTGGTCAGCCAGCAGTTGCATCTCGCGAATCAAGCCATCGGTGTACTTCTGGAAAACGGTATTATCATCATCCACGCGTACATGAAACGGGCAAAACTGACAAATATCATGACAATAAGGAATGTGGATATATAACAATGAACCCGAGATATTGCCGGCAGGTGTCACCAGGGCTTTATGTAATTGCTGCATCTGACGCGATAACAAATCTTGTGGTTTATTTCCCGGGGGCAACAGGGGATAAAAATAATAAGTGACCGGATATAAATCACGATACATGACTGCTCACCTCTGATTTGCGAGATTCACTTCCCCACACCACACCATCCAGACCCTGATGGTCGCTCAGACGTTTGAGCAGACGTTGTGCGTTGCCATAGAAGATTTTTTCCAACATGACTTCATCAAAACCAGCTGCTTCGTAACGCTCAATCAATTTGTGATAGTTACCGCTAACTGGCCAGTCAGAACCGAAAACAATACGATCAGTAATCTCAGGATAGTCTTTGGTAAAGCCAAGAATAATATCGACAGGGACCAGCGCGGTATCGATCCAGGCATTAGGGTATTGCTGCATAAGCTCAACAGTTTCTTTGTACCAATGCGGTTTTCCGGCATGACAGAACAGGACAGGAAGATCCGGATAAGCGTCGAGCAATGGTTTAAAATCAGCCGGGTTGCAAAACACTTGTTCAGTGTCTTTTTGTGCCGTAAAGCCTGTATGGAACATAATCACCATGCCTTCTTCCTGACACCGATGATAAATCGCCATCATTTCATCACTCAACGCATCAAAGTCATGATCAGCCGGATAAAACTTAAAGCCTTTACAACCAGCTTTTACACTCGATTCAAACTCTGCCACCACATCGCTATGGTAGGTAGGGTTGACACTGCCAAACGGAATCAGCATATTGCTGGATTCACATTTATCGGCAATCATCTGGCTGTTAATACTGAAATTTGTTCCAGGGCCACATTCTGCCAACACAATACCCGTCTCAACATTAACATCCCGAAGGTACTGCTCCATCACATCTTTATCTGTGAAAATCTCTGTGACATCCAATCCGTCTTCTAATGGAATAGTTTTGATTAATGCCTGAATGTCGTCACGAAGCTGACTATACACACCTGCATGAATGTGAAAATCAACGATTTTTCTCATATTCTTTTGCCTCGTTGAGACGAATCTTGCGTCTTATACGCGTCATTCGTCGGGTTACAAATGGTTTTAATCTGAGAGCAGCGACCAGCTTAAGGGCTTTATCTCGATGCGATGATCACTTGTTTATCAACATCGGTATAACGAATGCTGATCTGGCTAAATCCAGCTTGTGTGAGCAGTTTCCTGAATTCATCAGCTCGACGATGACGGCCCTGGGTATGCAGTTTCATATTCAGGTTCATTACCGCAGTACCTGACGGACGAACACCATCAGACGCAAACATGCGATCTAACACGACCAACTGTCCATCGTTGTGCAATTGTTCTCTGATTCGGGTCAATAGCGAGATACAGGTTTCATCTTCCCAGTTCGACATGACATAACTGAGGACATAATTGCTGGCAACCGGGAGCACATCATTGAAAAAATCACCCGGTTGAAAACGAATGCTGGCAGGAAAATTGTGGATAGCTTGCTGATGAGCAAAAGCGTCCGCCACCCCTGGTAAATCAAACACCGTCATCTCGGGTAGGGGTTGCTGTTTATATTGCTGTTGTAAATATCTTGCCCAACCAAAAGTCAACGCACCGGAGCCACCGCCCAGGTCAACAATCGATCCGGTGACTACTGGTAGATGTGGGGCCAGTTGCTCAATAGTGGACAATGTCAGTTCCCACATCGCTTGTGGGAAGTTGGTTTGTTCTTTGAATTCATCGGCGTACAGTCGCGGATATGGTGATTTGCTTACTTGAATTCCAACCAACATTGCTTCTAATTGTTGTAAAACCTGTTGCCCTTCATTGCGAATAAACTGAATAAAATGACCAATGTACTGGCCACTTTTTTTATTCAGCCAAGGGCTGTAAGTCACATTTACACACCAATTACTGTGCTCATTAAACAGAATGTCTTTTGCCGCCAAAAACGTCAGCGTTCTTTCCAACACATCACTATCCAGTGACAATGCAGAAGCGAGTTGTTCTGATGTCTGAAATGGTGATTCTATCAACGCTTGAAACACGCCATATTTAGTCATCAGATGTAATGCTTCGATGTCTAAATAACCATATAAATGTTGGTCAAACAAATGAACACCCGGCATATCAGACATGACTGGTCTCCATGTCAGTTTTTGCTGCAATTTCGAAGTCCTTTTCAGCCAGTACGTTGAATGAAATTTGATCGAAAGGTTGACCATTGATAATCAATTCAAACAGGTGTTCTCCGGGGTAACAAGTACGGACGCTAACAGTTTTGATTAACTGGGAAGCACTGATTAGCAGGGGTTTTGAACTAAGTAGTGTTTTTTCACCCAATCGAAAAACTTTAGGACGTGTTTTGCCATTTTTCTTTTGAAAATGCAGTGCATAGTCGATCAGCAAAGTTTGTGATTGTTCGGCGTTACTATGTAACTCTGCATTAAAAGTAATTGTTTCGCCCATCACAATTTCAGAGTGGTCTAACCGAGCCGAATGGACAGTCAATTGTGGCTGTTTGTATCCGAGTAATGCCAGCGCTTCCGGCTTACCAGCTTTGATTAAACTCCTCAAACTATGACGAATCATCCATTGTAAATCTTTCGAGTTATTTTCTTGTTGCCACTGCATCAGCGTATCGATTACCGCCTGTGGATTATCTTTTGAAATATCATTCAGGCAATTGGCAATGGAGCGTTGCACAAAGCGTTCTTTGTCGTCTTTAATCAGAGTCAGTAATTCAATGACCGGCGCTGGATCTGCAATAAATGATTTGAGCTGAAATCCCATGGGTAAACGGGGTCGAATCCCTTCGGAGATGAGGCGGCGAACATGACAATTGCTGTCCCGATGCCATAATTTCAATGTATCGAGTGTCCGCTGTTGATGCTGCAAAATAAAGTAACGTATATCGAACTCAGCCGAAAAACGTTTTGTCAGCTCGTACAATGCTCGCATTGATTCATCGAAATAATCCAGGCCATGGAGACTAACAAAACGGGTTAATGGTAAGACAAAAAATCCACCGTATCCTTTCAGATCGTTCTCTACCAACTCAGGCCCGGATGCAATGATTAACAAATCAACCACATGGCGAAAATCGTCTTCACAACTTATCACCGGTAAAAACTGCTGAAGTTGCTCAGCTATCCAGTTCATTCGTTCAAGAAATGAACGCTCATCCAGCCCGGCAACAACCTGCTCAATAAAGTCAGACCGTTTAAATTCCGACCATCCTGCAACGAATCCATCCGCAATTTTTTCAACAGTCTCTCTGTTGTAAATGTCCTTTAAATCTTTATTACCTGACGGTGATGATTCTGCCACCTGATACCTACCTGTCTTTCTTTTCGTACTTCTTTACCACCTGTTATGCAGGCACAGTCAGTATTTGTTCTGAAATATTTTGATAATTACGAGCAGCCAGATCTGGGTTGTTAGCTACTTCAATAAACTGTTTAAAAATATCTTGGTCAGGTACAAATGGGTTAGGGCCTGAACCTTTATGACCATCCGCAATCATTTGTGCGTATGTTGCTTCTTTCTGCATAACTTTTTGGATGTCGATACCTAGTTTTTCGCTCACACGAAAGTTTTTTGCAACACGATTAGGGTCAAAATGAGTGTGCCCATAACCACGAAGTCGCTCAGACATCAGCAAATCAACAGAATATTCAAAGCCGTTATCTTGTGGATCATGCGCAGTTGAGTGAGTAAATGCACTTTGGTCAACCCAACCACCCTGAATAGCGGCATCAAGGATTTTAGTGCCAGGCCACATACACAGAATAGAGAAATATGTTTCGGTAAAGCCACTGCTGATCGCGTGGTCAATTGTGAGTTTCAGTTCTTCTTCGGTTTCTCCCGGGAATCCAACCATATAGAAACCACGGAAGATAATGTCGTATTGGGCGGTGTGTTCGATAATCCGGGTGATTTTGTCCATTTTCAGTTTTTTCTTCATCCATGCCTGAATGCGTGGGCTGGCGGATTCAATAGCATAGTGAATACAAATTGTTCCGGCCTCGACCATCAGATCAACCAGTTCTTCATCCATCGTGTCACCCCGAAGCCCATTCGGGAATGAGATCTGTAATTTCATACCTGACTTGATGATACGGCGCATAATTTCTTTCGCTCGTGTACGACGAACATTAAAAATGTCGTCCATCACTGCGATATGAGTCACACCGTGGTTGTAGTAAAGATCTTCGATTTCAGCCAGCACTTTTTCCGGGCTACGTTCACGGCTAATTTTTCCGAATCCCTCGTGACAATACAGGCAGTGATAAGGGCAACCACGTTGCGTCATGATAGGTGCCCATGTTGCGTTGTTGCCAATCCGCATAGGATTTTCAACATTGCTGAAGCGACTTAAGTCTATCGCGCTATATTCGGGTAACGGTAAAACGTCCAGATCATCCATTAATTTCGCCGTTGGATTGACCATCGGCATACCACCCATGCGATATGACAAACCCGGAATATGACGCCATGTACTATCTTCGCCATAAAACCATTTTTCAAGAAATTCACTCAGGATCGCTTCACCTTCATTCGATACGACGAAATCAACGGCCTGATGGTTGTTCAATAATTCTTGCGGGGAGTCTGAAGCGTAAGGACCACCAACCATAATCGGCGGACAATCAGTAATTTTTGCGAGGCCCTGCGTTAGGGTTTCAAGATATTCTTTACCGGCAGAAAGCGAGCGTATACCGATAATGTCATAGCCTTTCTCCAGCACCATTTTGCTGGCTTCCTCCAGTGGGTCTTTGCCTTCATGAAGAAACAAAGGCAACGAGATATTATCCAAAAGCTCAACACGATCACCAAACTGCTGATGAACCCAGGCCGAAATTGAAAATATACCGAGTGGAACACCAACCTGCGGAAACTTATATGCTGACTCTAATGGCATATCGAGGTTGTCTATCAACAACATTCTTAATTTTTTCATCTACCAATACCCGCTGTTTACCACTTGATTGAAATTCATCACTCTTAATAAAGAAGACATTTATGTAAATATTTTATTAATTTTATTTGATTTTTTAAAAGACAGATGTATCTTATCCGGGTTCATAACTTTGATCAAACGGGTACAAATAATTAATTCGAATAACCTTATTATTTGAATGGAATAAAAAAGGCTATTGTAATTATAGTGTTATAGCTGTTTAATTTGCCTGTATGCGACGTTTTATCAGGCATTTAAACTGAATAATGATTGAGACAACTACTTATGAAAAAGTTACTTTTGTTAATAAATCTGTTTTTAATATTTTTAAATAACGTAGCATCAGCCAATGAATTACTACCTACAGCTGAATTAGAAGTAGCATCAGATATGTACAAAATTGAAAAGCGAACCAGTTATGTAGCATCTAATCTCGCTTTTCCCTACGGTCTGTTTTTCGACAATCATGATTTGTTAGCAACGACAGAACAAAATCTTGTGCGGATAGAACTGACAAAACAGCAGGCCAACGGTCAATTCAATATTGTTCCTGTTGCTGAGTTGGCGAAAGGGAATGCTTTGGGATTAACAAAATTTGGTGATTATTATGTCGTGCTGGAGTGTCGCCCTGGTTGTGTCAGTACACGTTTATTTTCGATAGCACCCGATGGATCTCAAACAACACTGTATGAAACAGCAAACGAAATTGTGGAAGTGGCCGTGTTTCAGAACAAGTTACTACTCACAGATATCACCGCAAGTGAACTACTGCATGTTGATATGAAAGGCAATGTCAGCCTCTTTTCGAATGACCCTCTGCTTAACGGACCCGCCGGTATTGTCGTATGGGGAGACTCCGTAATGATCACTAATTTTAACGATGGCACCTTGCTACGATTCAATGCTGATGGTCATGCTTCGGTCTTTGCTAATGAACTGGGAACACCGGTTGGTATCGCATGGGATGGTCGTGACTTTATCGTCGCTGATTTTGGTGCGATTAGCCCTGATCCCGGACGTATCTTACGAGTATCTCGTGATGGAGTTGTTTCCATAATCGCTGAAGGCGCTTATTTTGGTAAGCCATCAGGTATTGCCCTTGCCGGATCTGATATTTATTACACCGACATTTTCAGCGATAAAATACGCAAGATTGCAGCACCCAGACTATAAATAGCCCCGGGTAATAAGCAACAACTGGCTGAAAATATCAATGGATCAACCCTGTATTCACTATGGAAAGTAAATACAGGGTTGTATTGGAGTAACTTATCAACACAAAACAAACTGACCAATCAACAAGAATCGACCCACACAATAAATGCATCCCAGCGAAAATTTAACATCGTACCTATCTTTATAACCTGGCGCTGGCTATGCCATAATCAGTTGGTTTTTTCTGAATTAACTTCAGGTCATTTATGCAAGACTCGAGTCAGTGACCTGGATTTTATTTCCTATTCTCATAAATCATCAGAACACAGTGACCAGGTAATGGCTCTGGCTAATCAGCTTGTTGATGCCACAGGCTACGAACTACGCCGGACAGATATCAATGAATTAACCGAACAGGGGAGAACCCTGACAACTTGCGGAGAAATATGATGAACCGCTTTATCCTGCACACTGACGAAACTGCCTCAGACGAGGCTAAAGCCCTGTTTAAACAATCCAAAGCTTTATTTGGTGTGGTGCCAAACCTGCATAAAATTCTTGCCGAAGCGCCGGTGACTTATCAGGCTTATATGGATATTTTTAACGGCTTTAATGACAACAGCAGTTTTACACCGCTTGAACAACAAGTGATTTATCTGGCGGTGAGTGTGGAAAATGCCTGCCATAACTGCGTGCCGGGTCATAGCTGGCTGTTATGGCGAGAAAAAGGCCCGGATGATGTTGCACAAGCATTACGTGATAATACGCCACTGGCGGATGAACGACTGGCGGCGTTACGAGATTTCACGCTAGCGGTATGGCGCACCGCTGGAAAGGTTGATGATGCTACGCTGGACGCATTTTTTTCAGCAGGTTTTAGCCGCAAACAGGCGTTGGAATTGTTAACCGCGCTGGCAGCAAAATTAATTTCTAACTTTGGTAATGCCCTGGCGCAAACACCTATGGACAAAGGTGTTAAACGCTTTGCCTGGCAGCCGACCGCCGGACCTGACGAAAACGACACAGCGGTAGAAAAAAGCTGAGAAAGGCCGGAATATTCAGCAACAACGCGCCGATAATACCGTTCGCGATTGACCAGCTGGTATCGACCAGAAACCATAACCACAACGCGACCATCATGCTCCACCAGATGAAGTCATCAGCATGTGCCGCCCTGCCCTGACAGTAAACATGTTTTAAGCATCCCAGTAACAGAGCCCAACTGGCGACGGTTGGGCCAATAATGGTTATCAACCAGATAATTTGAGATTCCAACGCTGAAGACATCGCCAGCCCATCATTTTCCAGGCCAGGTAAAAACGCCAACAGCATTTCTCGTACTACAGGTATATTTGCTGCCAAAGGTAGCAGTAGTCCGAGCAAAATATGTACGCACACGGAGGTATTAAACATCCAGTGAGCGGTTTTTACGGATAAAGGTATTTTCATGCTGTTCCATACAAAAATGGCTTATTTTCAGTCAATTACCAGCATTTTAGCCGATTACATCGTCGGAGATTGTTAACAATAGTTTGAACCAGATCAACAGTCGAGATCCTGATTGCTTTACACTGCCTGACACTTTTTATCAGGCTTATAACAAGCCTTGCCACAGGAAACATGCATGACAGTTAGTCCGTCTCTATCACCTTCATTACTCGCTAAATACAACAAAAGCGGACCACGTTATACGTCTTATCCAACCGCGCTGCTGTTCCACGAAGAGATAGAAAACGATCTGATCGAACAGGCGGCACGCCGTAGCCCGATGCCGGGGTTAAGCTTGTATGTGCATATTCCGTTTTGTAAACAGCTTTGCTATTACTGTGGCTGCAACAAAGTCGTGACTCGCCACCAGCATAAAGCTGACCGTTATCTGGAATTCCTGTTAAAAGAAATCGCCCATCGCGCAGATGCTTTCGGTCATTATCAAGTCGAGCAAATCCATCTGGGCGGGGGTACGCCAAGCTTTTTAACGCTGGAACAACAAGCAGTATTAATGGACGCGATGCGACAGTCTTTTTCTGTCAGCGACGATGCTGAAATCAGTATCGAAATTGATCCTCGGGGCGTCAGCACGGCCTATATCGATGGCTTAAAAGCACTGGGTTACAACCGAATCAGCATTGGCTTGCAAGATGTAAACGAACAAGTGCAAGAGGCGATCAATCGGGTGCAATCCACCGAGCATATTCATACCTTAATCGCCCATGCTCAAGCCACAGGCTTCAGTTCAGTGAATGTAGACTTAATTTATGGTTTGCCTCATCAAACACTGGAGACATTCACCGACACCTTAACGGCTGTGCTGGCGATGGATGTTGATCGGATCTCATTATTTAATTACGCCCATTTACCGGACCGTTTCGCAGCACAACGTAAAATTAAAAACGAATGGCTACCTGACGGACCTCAAAAAACCCAGTTAATGGATATGGCAATGGCGCAACTGCTTGACGCAGGCTATGTGATGATCGGCATGGATCACTTCGCCAAACCGGATGATGAATTATCACGAGCGCTTGCCCGAGGTGAGTTACATCGTAACTTCCAGGGCTATACGACACAGGGCGATTTGGACATGCTGGGCCTTGGCGTCTCATCGATCAGCGCGGTATACGATGTTTACGGCCAAAACCCGAAAACACTCAACGCCTATTACGAGGCCATCGACGCAGGTACGCAAATCACGGAAAAGGGTTGTTTGCTCACCACTGACGACCGTTTACGTCGTCACATCATCATGGAACTGATGTGTAACCTGAGCCTGAATATTGCTGATGTTGAGGAGATGTTCGAAATTAATTTCGCCGAGACATTCGGCGACGAATTAATGGAACTGGCCGAATTTCAACGGGATGGCCTGGTGACTATTACCCGAAATAAGATCATGGTTCATCCGCAAGCACGTTTGATTATCCGGGTAATTTGTATGACGTTTGATGCTTATCTGGCTGGCAGACAAGCGAGATATTCGCGGATTTTGTAAGTAACGATAACCTTACACAAACAAATTCCTGACCACAAACCAAAGTGAACACACTCCAGCCCTGATAACTGAGCATCAGGGCATCGTTTGCTCCTTCTTCTCTCTCACCATTCTCACTTTAGCCTTTCATTATTGTAAATTTTTTTTCTTCACTATAATTAAAACGTAGTTTTGCTAAATACGGCTGTCGATTGGATAATCGTTCGATTATCAGGGTAGAAGCACTTTCCATCGATCGGGACGATCTTTTTGTGCTTTGCTTTCACCTCAAGCCGTTCACGAACATATAACTGGAATTAGTAAAATAAATAATGTTTTCAATATTTTACCGTGTTAGAAAGTTAATTGTTGCGATTGCATCTTTGCTGGTCTTTCTGATTATTCTGGGACCAATGGCCTTCTCGGGTTACAAGCTGTTCGAATCCCTGACGGTAGAAAGCTTTAATAAACCGTTTCAATATGCGGATGAAGTCACACGAGATTTTGTCGCAAACGTGGTACCACTGGAACTGTCCGTTCCTCAGGGAGCGCCGTGCGATGCCGACCTGTTGGCAAAAATGCGTTTTGCCGAGTTTTCATCGCGCAATTTACGAGATATTGGCTATGTCGTTGATGAACATCTGATTTGCACTACTTATCAGGGCTTACTGGACCAACCCGTCAAAGTCACCGATCACGGCAGTATTGAACTGGAAAGCAGTGTGCAGGTGTGGCCAGATGAGCCGTTGAGCTTATTCGATCAGGTACACAAAACAACGATCATTAAATTTGGTCGCTTTAACTCCACCCTTTCTTTTAATAATCAGAAGATGACGCGTCATACCTCATCTACCTTTATGAATTACATCAATGACCACGGTAAAAACTTCCATGTCAGTGGCAGTAAACGGTTATTTAATACGCATTACACGCGAGGTATTTCTGACGAAATTTTCTTTGATTTTCCACACCTGGTTAGCCGCCGTTGTAAAGATAATCTGGAAGGCGACAATGCTATTTCCTGCTTTATTTTTTCATTCGATTTATCGCACTATGCCGCGGAAAATAAATACTATTTTGCCATTCTGGTCTTGATGACTGTTGCGCTGTACCGGCATCTGTTTAGATTACTAAATCGCATCGCCACTCAGGTGTTCTCTTTAGAAAACCAGGTTCGTTACGGCTTGAATAAAGAACGGTTGATCCTTAACTATCAGCCAATTATTGATATTACGACCCGTAAAGCCGTCGGATTTGAAGTGCTGTGTCGCTGGCTGGATGAAGACGACGAAATTTGCTCTCCCGCTGTCTTCTTACCAGAAATTGAAAAGCTGGAACTGCAAGCCAAATTGACTACTCTCGTGTTGCAAAAGAGTGTTAAAGAATTACTGGAAGCATCATTACTGGATGAATATCGGGTGTCATTTAATGCTTATCCATGCGACATAGAGAAAGGTGTGGTCGATAAAACTCTTGATGACGTTCTGCCAGCACAGTATCGCGCTCAAATTACCATAGAGATCACTGAGCAACAAATTACCAATCTCGATTCGATGCGAGCAGAGCTGGATGTACTGAAACTAAAAGGTTACCACATCGCAATTGATGACTTTGGCACCGGATTTTCCAATCTGGCACAACTTCGGGATATCAGAGCCGATTATTTAAAAATTGATAAAAGCTTTGTCGATGACCTGGAAAAGGACTCCATTCTGAATACCTTGATTCCACACATTATCTCTATTGCACACAACAATAATATGGAAGCCGTGGCAGAGGGTGTTGAACGGACGACACAAGAAATGACTTTACGACAAGAAGGCGTGATTTTGTGTCAGGGCTATTTATACGCCAAACCGATGCCACTCCATGCCTTGCTGACATTTCTTAATCAACAATCTGCACAAAATGAATCCGAAGCAGTGAATGCTTGATGACTTCGAAGAACTTAATAGCCAGTTTGCATCTGGTCACTTATTGTGGCCAATAGCTGTTTCTTGTGGTCTTTTTGATGTGATACAACGCGTCGTCTGCTTCTCGATATAGCGCTTCAGACGTTTCTATCTGTTTGCTGGTACACGCACAACCAATGCTAATCGTCACCACATCTGATACGGGTGAATCCGGATGGAGTATCTGGCTTCGCCTGACACTTTCAATCGCACTTTGCGCCACGTGTTGACAAGCTTCCAGCGTGGTATTTGGCAAAATCACTGCAAATTCTTCTCCACCGATTCGAGCAATAATATCAGTATCACGCTTAACAGCATGTTGAATGGCCTTAGTGACCGACTTAAGGCAACGATCACCTTCCGGGTGCCCCATAGCATCGTTATAACGTTTGAAGAAATCGATATCGATGATCATAAGGGAAAGGGGTTGTTGATTGCGTCGATGGAGATTAACCAGATAAGACATTTCATTATCGAATACTCGCCGGTTGTTCAGCCCGGTGAGTGGATCAAGGTTCTTCAGGTCAATAAGTTGTTTATTGAGTAACAACAGTCGCTGGTGAGATTCCATTAAACGTTTATTGGTGTTGATTTGAGTGATGACAATAGCGACTAAAAACAGGGGATACTTAATAACCGAGGTCCACAATCCTAAGCCACTGACACCGAGGAAATAACCTTCATAAATACCATGAGCAATAATAATTGGCGTTGTGGCTACACAGAGCAACATTGCACTGGTGTTCAAACACATAACCAGGGAGAAAAAACCAATCAACAGAACCTTTTCAGTTCCGTAATAGGCCCCCCATAAATCAGCCAGGGAATGTGCCATTAATAACCAGTTAACGACTGCCAGTGCGACAGATATTCTGATTTCCGTTCTATTCAATTGATTGTTTTCAATCAACTTTGGTACCAAATAAAGATTACCCAACAGGTAACTTAACAACGTAAGAATATAAATGTTTTCAGAAACCTGGTGATATTTTAGGGCAAAAATAAAAATGATGGCCTGGATGATAGTGACAGAAGCCCATAGCCAGGTAAACGAGTGGATGTTATTTGGACTGTAAACATCAGGAATGTGTTCGGAAACCAGACCTCGCAAAAGCCTTTCCTTTAAAATCAGCAAACTATTGAAGAAAAGTATAGGTTAGATTTGCGAGGCGACTAAAAATTGCCAATATAATTTAATGTAGGAACTCAGTTAACAGTTGAGTCTTTGTCTGATACATCGGCCAGATGACAGACACTATGTTCATTATTCAAATCGCAATTTAGCGTTGCATCTCTGATTCTGATTTCTGCATCAGCCTGAATGACGGGTAAAGGGGGAACTTTCTCATTGTCTGCCAAATCCATTTCATCCTGGCAACCGAGTAGCAACAACGACACTATCCAAAGTACCTTTTTCATTTTTATCTCCTGAGTGATCCTTGTTTCATCTGCACATTAACGTGATCATGAGAAACATCATTTGATCCTGTTGATTGCACGCGTACCAAATACAATGACATTCTCTCAAGGCGGTACATAGTATTCATTTCCCTGTTAATGTAAAGATAGAATGAATAATTAGTTATATGAATTTAACGTTGGATTACAGGCACCTGTGAGTAGCAACTTTCCACCTATGTCATTCCAGACTATTTATCTGCCAGTATTCGATACAGAAGTGAGTTAACCAGGCAGGTCGTCTCTCTTGATTGAGTTTAAGAAATGTCAGCGATTACTCTCTGTCAGAGTGACGGAATATTGGGGTTTTCTTATTAAAATTTCCACGCAATAAAAACCCGGTATGCCATTCAAGGCAAACCGGGTTAGTGAACTTTCTGAAACGTTTACATTATTTAAGACGGGCTAATAACCGTTGCGCGTTACCGTACAAAATTTTCTCCAGTACTTCTTCATCAAAACCCGCTGTTTCATAGCGTTCCAGCAAGTTATGGTAATTGCCACAAACTGGCCAGTCAGAACCAAATACAATGCGATCTACAATTTCCGGGTGTTGTTGAGTAAAGCCAAGAATCACATCAACAGGCACCAGGGCTGTATCAACCCAGGCATTCGGGTATTTTTTCAGCAGTTCAACGGTTTCATCATACCAGTGTGGTTTACCGGCATGACAAAAAATCACCGGTAAATCCGGGTAGGCTTCCAGTAGTGGAATAAAGTCAGCCGGGTTGCAATATACCTGTTCAGTGTCTTTTTGAGCCGTGAATCCTGTGTGGAACATGATAACCATGCCTTCATCCTGACAACGTTGATAAACCGTCATCATTTCATCACTTAATGCATCAAAGTCATGATCAGCCGGATAGAATTTAAATCCTTTACAACCCGCCGCTAAACTCGCATCAAATTCACCTGCAATATCCGGGTGAAAGTTCGGGTTAATGCTCCCGAAAGGAATCAACATGTCAGACTCAGCACACTTATCGCCAATCATTTTACTGTTGATGCTGAAATTCGTGCCTGGTCCGCATTCTGCCAGGACAATGCCCGTTTGCACATTCACGGCTTGCAGGTATTTTTCCATGACATCTTTGTCGGTGAAAATTTCGGTGACATCCAGCCCTTCTTCCAGCGGAATCGTTTTAATTAATGCTTGAATGTCATCACGCAACATATTGTATACGCCTGCATGAATATGAAAATCAACGAGTTGCCTCATAGTACTCCCCCAATCATTTAATTTTTCTGTTGTTCGGGAGCCTTAAACTGACTTTCGGCAGGCTCCGTATTTATCCAAATAAGTTATCCCAAATAAGATGATGCTTAAGATGTTTCTTAATGTTGTGTAATCGGTGTGATAACCAGTCACATCACAGGCATTACTTTGATGCGCGGATGACCTGTTTATCGGTTTCTGTAAAAGTAATATCGGTTCGACTGAATCCTGCACGAGACAACAATTGTCTGAATTCGTCTTCACTGCGATGGCGACCTTCGGTATGCAACTTCATATTCAAATGCATAATGGCAGTGCCTGCCGGGTGAACGCCATCAGCGGCGAACAATCGATCAAGGATTAACAGTTGACCGTCATCGGGCATTTGTTCGCAGATGGTTGCCAGTAATCGGGCGCAGGTGTCGTCATCCCAGTTCGACATCACGTAGCTCAGTACGTAAGTTTCTGCGTCGGGTAACGAGTCATTGAAAAAATCACCCGGCTGGAATTGAAGATTCTCAGGAAAATGATAGCGAGCTTGCTGCTCCATGAACGATGATTCAACGCCAGGCAGATCAAAAACCGTTACCGACGGTATCGACTGACCCGCCTGTGTTGCCGCTTGAAGCCAACCAAAAGCCAGTGCACCGGAGCCGCCGCCTAAATCGACAACTCGTCCGGGATTTTTCGGTAAATATCGAGCAAGTATCTCAACGCTGGAGCTGGTGAGCTCCCACATAGCCTGAGCAAAATTGGTCTGCTCTTTAAATTCATCGGTATAAAGCCGTTGATAAGGTGATTCACTCACCTTTTTTCCCACCAGCATCGCTTCAAGTTGCTGCAAGACTTGTTGACCTTCATTACGAATAAACTGAATAAAGTGACCGATATACTGACTGCCTTTCTGATTCAGCCAGTGACTGTATTCGGGTGAAACCGACCATTTTGTGTCGGATTTTATAAGAATGGATTTTGCGGCCAGTAAGGTCATCAGACGATCCAACACATCAACATCCAGCGAGAGTTGTTGTGCCAGTTCATTGGAAGAACGTTGCGGTGTTTCGATTAAAGTTTGAAAAAGTTGGTATTTATTAGCCAGATGAAGAACTTCTATATCAATGTAGCCGTATAAATGCTGGTCGAACAGGTGAACACCTGGGGAATCAAGCATGGTAAACACTCCGGATTGCAGTCGATAATTTCAGGCAGGTAATACAAAGCGAGACAGTCGTTGCCAGATAGTACTGACTACGCTTTTTTGACGAGGTTATTAAACGACGTGCTTCCCGAGTCACGGATGTGTTCAAGCTAAACCTTCCTTTACTTCCATTACAGCAAGTCAGACGCTTGAAACCTGAACATTCGTTTATCGTTGAAAGTTTGGGTCAGTTCCCCTGAAACAATCGATAAATGCTGACGAATGCCAGTCAGATTTTCCATTACTTATCAACAGACATCATGGTGGGTTTATTGGAGCCAGCATATACATGCTGACATCACATTGCCCGTTAGATTCAGGCCTCAATAATTAAGATCCCAACAACCTTTCTGTTAACAATAAAAACACATCAAGCGCCGACTTGTTATTATTATTCTATTATATCGTGAGGAATGTATCTTAATCAGGTTCAAATTGGTGATCAATTAATCGCAAATAATATTTTAGAATAAACATAAAAATTACAGTGTTAGCGATAATTAACCTCCCTGAACCAAAAGTTAGACCAAAAAGGTAAAATTCGAATAAATTTAGGCCATCAGCATGAATTGCGATGTTCGCTGGTTCGTATATTTCGTCAGCATTTCTGGTGGATTAATTTTACATTTGTAAAATTTTGCTCGATGACCGTCTGATCTGATTGTGGTTACTCAGGAAAGGGGGGAGCAAATTATCCTGTAGATAATTAATACAGGCTTATGGCATAAAAATCGCGGGTTATAAGGATTTGTATCACGGTCATTTGAGTGCAGCACCAGATGAATCATGCGAGGCGACCAAATCAGTCGCCTCAGTTAAATCATTCAGACCCTGTCATTTAATACGAGTTAATGCTGACTAACAGCATACAGATTGCCGTCCAGTGAACCCGCATAGATAAGACCAGACTGTGCATTCACCGTCGGTGCCGTTGCCATACCACCCGGTAATGTCGTTTGCCAGATAGCATCGCCATTCAATGATAACCGCGATAAATCGCCATAGTAGCTGGCAATGATCAGGTAATCCTGATTGTTACCCGGGTTAACCATCACCGGCGAACCCACCAGATAAGTCGGAAACGGCTTTCTGAATAACAAACTACCGTCAACATTTACGGCGGTCAGGTGCTTATCAAAGCCAGTCGCATATAACACACCGTTTTTCATCACCAGTTGTTGATGGGTAAGAAGAGTCGCGTGTTGCTGCTGCCAAAGGATAGTTCCCGTCTGATCCAGTGCATAGAAATTGCCGTTATAACTGGCGGCATAAACGGTGCCATCATCACCGATAACCGGTGTGGCATTCACTTGTGAACTGAATTGCTGACTCCAGCGCAGCTGCCCGTTAGATGTCAGGGCATATAAAAACGAATCGCTGGATGCAACATAAACATTGCCTGCATTATCAACCGCTACCGCTGTTTTAATCGCAGCATTGGTCGAGAAAGACCACAGGTAGTTACCGGCCAGATCATAGCTGTACACACTGCCATTGTAACTGCCGATAATCACTTGCTGATTCGACACCACAGCTTTTGCAGTAATACTGCCACCAATGGGCTGGACCCACTGCACATTGCCTGATTCATCGAATGAATAGAAATCACCAGCGTTATTGCCGATGAACACCTGGCCATTCACAATCGTTGGAGAAGCCTGAACCGTAGAGCCCGTATTGTAGTTCCAGCGACGGGTGCCATCCGGATTCAGTGAAAACAACGAACCTTCACGAGAGCCAACATAAATGTGACCCGCCGCAGAGATTTCCGGCTGAGAACGAATTTCTTCCGTTGTGTCATAGCTCCAGTCAATCTCGGTGGAAGTTGGAACCACTTCAGTAACCGCGTCTTCAGACTGACGACCAATACTGCGATTGTTTTGCCCCGCTCGCGGCCAGGCAGAATTAGCTAACTTAGCGTCGCCATGCAACGCATATAAAAAGCCGTCAGATGATGAGAAATAGATCGTGCCATCTTTATCAATGGCAGGTGCGCTGAAAATATTGTTGTTAGTTTTAAAACGCCACTGCAAATCACCGTCACGACTATAAGCGGCCAGATGATCGGATTGACTACCAATCAGAATGGAACCATCGGCTCGTTGTGTTGGACTGGCTCGCCAGATTTCGCCCTGAAGCAACTGCTTCCAGCTTAACGAACCATTTTGATCAACCACGTACAGATAACGGTTGTAACTACCAAATGCAATGCGACCATCATCCAGCACAATCGGGCTCATTTCAGCCAGATTAAAGCTGTCGAAATACCAGCGTTGTTGACCTTCTTTCGTGTAGGAATACAAGCGCCCTGACTGATTAGCAAGATACACATTATCGTTCTCATCGATCGCAATCGCCGAAAACTGGTAGCCACTATTGCCCTGTGCGGTCCAGCGAAGATTGCCATTCTCGTCCAGTGAATACAGATAACCGGACATGTCCGCCAGATAAACATTCCCCTCAGAATCAATCGCAGGATTGGCGTACAAGTGATCAATCGTACTGGCAAATTGCCAGGCCAGGCTACCGTCCTGATTCAACGCATACACTTGTCCAAACAGTGAGGCAAAGATAATTTTGTTGTCTTTGGATAAAACAGGTGAAGAGAAGATTGCCAGCCCGGTGTTGTAACGCCATAAAAGCTGACCTTCAGGTGACAGTGCATACAAAAAGCCGTCCAGTGAACCAACATAGATATTACCGTCATCATCCAGAATTGGACTCGACTGAGTAATAGTTGCATCGGTCTGGTATTTCCACTTTAGTTGCCCTTCTTTTGATACGGCGTATAGCAAGCCATCCACCGTGCCAATATAGACGGTTCCATCGTTTCCAATTGCCGGATTATTGTATGATCCGCCAATCTGAAGTTTCCATTTAAAAGTGCCGTCCTCAGATGCAAACACGTTACCCCCCAGTAGCGTAGCCATGAAGACAAAGCAAAGCCATAATTTACTAAATAGCTTTTTTTCATGCGCTTTCATAAATTTCTCCTTCAAACATTAATTAACGCATGTACTTTATCGACTACAACCCTGTCCATCTTGAATAATAATTAAACAAATTTAAAAACTTAACTTAATTAAACCAATAAGTTACGTAATTAAACCACCATTTTGTAAAACATCGATTTATGTTCCAGATACTTCCGCCAAATAGCATCCATTTGTTGTTGAAAATCGCCTCTGTTCCCCGGGTTTTTATGTCCGTTATCGATTAACAAATCGCTCAGTTGCATCGCCGTTGCCATTGCATTGAACATGCCCTGAGAAGACAGCGGATCAAAACTCATCGCCGCATCACCGATAGCAAACCAGTCATCGCCACACACTTGACTAAGCCGGGATGAATTTGCCGCCACCATGCCATGAACCTTGACGGATGGTCGGTCTGTCTGCGCAATCAAGGTATTAAATCCTTTAACTCTTGCTGCTTTTGCTAACAACGCATCCGGTGACTTAACGATATCTTTCGGTATATCACGCGCATCGGCCTGCCAGCTAAATACACGAGGCTGCCAGCCAGAGTGATTATCTACCGGTTTACCAGGCAAACGAGGAATTGGCGCGCTATACCACCAACCCGGTTTAGCATCAGCAATAACCCCCAGCTTTTTCCTGACAGCAACCTGTGCGGTGAACCAGACAGACATCAGCTTATCCAGCTGAACTCGCTTAACATCAAGTTGTCTTGCCAACCAGCAATGGCGACCTGTTGCATCAATCACAATATCCGCTCGGATCATTTCAGGCTGGTTCTGATGTTCGATATCCAGTTTCCATCGTTTCCCCGCACCATCAGATTGCCGGGCAATACCATGAAGATGAGCAGGCCAGCGAGTTGCGATACCCCGCTGAATAACAGCATTCCTGAGTTGTTGCTCAAAATGCTGGCGATCCAGATGCCAGCCAAATCCATCCGGATTCTTCAGATTATCGACGATGTCTGGTTGCTCACAGCCCCAGAAAGACACCATGCCCTGACTCAGCATATGTACTGAGGTCATGAGTCCTGCCAAATCCAACCGACGCAAAATCCGCAATGCTGCTGGCGGTAAACATTCCCCCACCCGAGGTTCAGGCGTTGCCAGTTTGTCTATTAAAGTGACCGAATAATGCGGCGCAAGCGCGAGAGCTGCGATACAGCCCCCGACGCCTGCACCAATAATCGCAATATTCGTGTCCGTTACAGGCTCGACACGCACGATAATTTATCCTTTGTAATTTAACCGGTTTGCTTTATCCGTTGCCGCCAGATTTGGACGGCGTTGTTCAGGTTTTCGCTGCTCAATTTCAGCTTTCGCTCTGGATTTCAGCGTCTTCAATGTCTGTGGTTTTTCCGGTGTTAAACCCACTTGCATGGTTGTTGGAAAACCATTAACCCCTTCGGTCGTAACCGGCAAGACAATTGCCAGTTCACCAAAGCCAGTGATCATTGAATTGATTTGTGCATCGTAATCCGTTGAAGGGCCAATCGGTAAATCATCGAGCCAGAATTCACGATCATTGAATGCCGCCTGGCGATCCGCCATAGATAAAGACTCATTAATCACCGTTGCGTGATTTTCCTGATTCAACATATTGTTGGGAACGCGAGCGGGCCAGAAAGTTGGCAGGTAAGGATCGTAAGCGAGGTTGTAACCATCACGACAACTTGCGGTATCGGTCTGCCACGGAATAGCCATCCAGCGCGTAATACCACCAGCTATTTGACCACCCAACAGTGGACCGTCAGGCTGTTGAGCAATCGTTGGCGTCATCACCGGACCAAAATTAGTATCGTGGGTCGGTGCGGTATCCGCATTGTGTTTCAGCCGGAACGCCTCTTCATACATACCCGCTGTTCGCATTGGCCAGGTCATTTCGCAACCCGGGTGGAACGCATCAGCCAGACAAAAATCCATTGCGGCTTTCGTCAACATGTCCGGTTGTTCTGCGACAGGCACGTCATCAATTGACGCCAACCCGGCACTTCCCGGCGTGTAATCATCGTCAAAATCACCTTCAACCCAGCGGGCCAGGCCATCCAGTTGAATGCGAGTTAACGTAACAAACTGACGGGGAGACGAAATCGCACTAGTACTCATCGCATCGCCATACAGCCAGGGCCATTGTTGCGGTGAAGCCGCTGCATATTGTGGATTCCATGCATCGACAGAGCCTTCTTCTGGATTGATATGAAAAGCCGTATTGAGACGACGGAAGTTATGAAACAGATCCCGGCGGAAGGCTTTCCAGGTATCAGATTTTTCACTCAGGCGCTGAATCCATTCTTCAGACGTAAAGTCAAACGGGCTTTCCCAACCAAAACCGGCAGCAAATCCGGCATTCACCCATTGCAAATCGGTCATACGTTGGAAGATTGGCAGAATATCGCGAGTAAATGATGGTGTCCCAGGTCGCTGCAACATGCCAGCATCGACAGCCACATCACGCATTAAATCCCACATAGTCCGCACAGATTTTTGCATCGGCGCATAATCAGGTGGCGCACAAACAACCCAGGCAGGTTTTACCGGAATATTTTCTGCGGTGCCTGACAAGATAACTTCAGCCGTAATCGGTCCATCTGACGTATCATCGTACCAGCCTTCATTGTTTCCAAATGTAACTGCCGGATCGCCATTCAAATTTGCTGATTGACCATGACCACCCAACATTAACAGGCGACCCTCGCTGTCCGTTCTCATTTCGCCCAAATAGACGGATGTTCCCTGGAATTCCCCCACAAACCGAGACGAAGCGCCACTGACATCTGTACCCGAGACTTCATTTTCACCACCGTCGATCAATAACAGATTCCGATCCTGAATAGTCCCGTTACGCAGCACCGAAGGAGGTGCATCTGCGGCTTCCGGAATATCCAGAGCTAACTCAAACTTGTACCAGGACGCTTTTTGATTAGCCAGTCTCGCTCGCCAGATAATCGCCGCATCATCACTCGTCAACTCTTTAACCACGTCGCCTGCGGCGTTGTAACCGTAAATTCTGAATCTTGCCGCCTGGCGTTTTATCGCCCCCGCTTCATCCCGATAAAAGCTGGCATCCTGAGGGATTGCCACATCTACTTCCGGGCCAATGAAGTGTTCGTCTGCACTGTTTCCGACTCGCATAACGCCCACAGGTGGATAAATAGCGGCGGAGACGATGGTGGTATCTGCTACATCTGTCAACTTAGTCATTTACTTAGTTCCTTGATTTATAGAGGCATATTGTCCATTCATGGTTCGATGAGTCTAAGACAACTTACCTCTTGATTTAAAAGTAAGCATATAGCGGTCTTTGCCGCCTGCTCAGGTCTCACTACCTGCGGTGTAATACAACGAACACGCGCGATACCTTGTATGTACTTATTTAATAAGCAAATCGAGTGTAGAAGTCCGCCTCCTGAATAACAATTACACGGTATTACATAACCCCACACCTGGTGTAAAACAGGCACAAACAGTTGACACATTTGTATACATTTAAAGTGGAGAAAATGCATTAATATGCATTATTAAGTGAAATTATTCACTGCATATTCCGTTCTGACTGAGACATTAAAGCCAACCAAAATTTACTCTATATTTACATTAATTATATTCATGTATGAATATTCAATGAATTTAATACAAGGAAGGAAAATTGCGTTTATGAGAAGACCACAAGAAAAGAATAACGTTCAAACATATGAAAAATAATTAAACCATTGTATATAAACAACTTATTAATATTAATTAAAACAGATTTTATTAATATTCTAATATATTAGATGAGAAATTATATCGTTATTCCCGATACAGACACGAATTTAACAACTGATAATGTGAAATAACCTTTAACATTTAGCAATAAAAATGCGCTATTTTTTCGGCAATCAATCTGTTTTCATAAGCCCCACTGCTAACGCATATTCATTCAACATTTATATTTTTATGCATTAACAGTGACTATTTAATTAAACATTAAAAGGAAACGGATCATGAAGAAAACATTATCAGCATTAGTACTTTCTGCTTTTTCACTAATCGCTTCACAAGTTCAGGCAGCAGATGGAGAACTCTGCTATCCCCTGTCTTATGGTGAAAACGGTCAAGGATCAACAAACGCAATTTACATTCCCCATGAATTCACCAAAGGGTCTGATTGGACATCAAACATTTATTTCACCAATGTGTCTGACAAGCCAGTGAACGTTAAAATCACTCACAAACATGTTGATGGTCAACCATACACTACCAATCAAGTTACCCTGCAAGGTGCATGGACTGGTGTTACTCAACCGATTCACGACTGGACCATTCTGGCTCCGGGTGCATCAGCCAGAGTAATTATTGACGATGACAGCGCGCCAACATTCTTATCCGGCAAACTGGAATGGCAAGCAGATTCCTGCCTGGAAGAAGCGCTCGTGGTTACAGTAAGAAATGTTCTCTCTCAAAGCGGGCGTTACGATCAAGGTTTGTACATGCTTAACGGCGGCAACCCATTCTAAACAATCAACCAGGAAAACCTGGCTCGGACGAGCCAGGCCATCTACCTCTTAATAAAAGGAACTATTAGATGAAAAAATCAATTGCAGCACTTATCGTTACCGCCTGTTCACTATTCACACAACAAGCACTGGCTGAATCTGCGTGTTATCCACTGGCTCATGGTGAAAATGGTATGGGAACCTTAGGGGAATTACCTCTGCCAGCAGTGATCACTCGACAGGAACAATGGACGTCATGGATTTACCTCACCAATGTGACCGATCAGCATGTGAACGTAAAAATCACTCATAAACGCTCAAATGGACAACCCTATCTGACTAATGCTGATCAAAGTGGCGCATGGAGTGACGCCGTATCACCGATTTATGAGTGGACTATTCTGGAAGCAGGCGAAACCGCAGCGGTTGCTGTAAGAGCCGATGACATCAATGACTTCCTATCCGGAAAAATTGAATGGCAGGCTTTGTCATGCATCAATCATGCTTTGACGGCCAGTGTACGTAATGTTTACTCAGGTGGTCACGGCTACGATCAGGGCTTTGTTCTGCTTAATAATGGCTTGCCGTTTTAAGGACATATCCACTTATCACTGACAAAAAACTGAGTGTAGTAAGTTGTCAATAAACTAAGCCCGGCATTTTTAGTGCCGGGCTTTTTCGTATTAATAACAATTAGAATCAATGTATTAAATAAAAATCTCGCTTGTAATACGGTGTAATATGCGATCAGATTTAATTTTATTACCTTTATAAGGAACTTATTTCAAATAAAAACAAAAGGAAAAAATATGCAAACTCATACCAAAGCCAACACTATAGAAGTAAATGACAAATTTTTTGATGTGGGAAGAGGTCGTAAAGTCTTTCTCGGAGAAATTCATGGAATAGTCGACGAAAACACTGATTTTGCAACTCTAACAGTGACAACCGAGGAAGTTTTCGGCTTAAATGGAACCACCTACGCGCGCTTTTTCGTAGTTGTAAAAGATGGCCAAAATGATATTGACCAACATTACTCTCGAGTTTTTAAACTGGGGTCTACAACACGGACTTCAGCTTCCAGAACAATTCTGTTCACAGGTGTAAGACCAAAATGGAGAATTAACCACAGAAAAACACTAACATTTACAGTAGGAGTAACAGTTGCTGAAGGCTCAAATATGTGTAATGACCAAACTAACCCTGGTAAAATTACTTTCGACTTGATTGTTGACTAATTCAGATTACTAAAAATAAAGAACACCATAACCAGGCAGTCATAATTCCCTTCACCACTACTTATGTCTGCCTGAATAATCACAACCCCTCAATCGCACCAACCAGATTCTGCCTTGCCTGTTGCTCAAACCGATCAAAAAACCATTGATGATAATAAATCCGTGGTCGAGCCAGAAAACTGTTCAGAATTTGCTTGCGTTTACTGCGATATAAAAACCAGGGGACACGACGATATTCCATTCGAACCGCTTTTTCAAAAATCTGATAAACCGACGGCGAAGACCCCAGAATGGTTAAGTCGATATCCACCATCAGCTGTTGATCAAGGTTCGTGCATTCCGCGTTGTGGCAGGTCGCCATAATTAATTCGTACACGCGATCACGGCGTATGGCAGGCACGTTGTTCGCCGCAAGGAAATCTCGCGCCCACACGGCACTGTCTTTCTCATTCGTCGAAGAAAATGGTTTATAAACAGCATCGTGAAACCACAGTGCCATCGCAATTTCATCCGGTTCGTCAGCGAAATCAGACACATCTTCCAGATGATTCAACGCGGCCGTAATGTGATCGGTGGTGTGGTAGTGGCGGTGTGACTGGCGATGCGCATTCACCAGCGATTCAAAGGTATCTTGATTTTTCGACAGACCAAACTGATCCATCAGGTGTTGCCAACGAACTTCATTCATCGTGGTTTTCTTACATCATTAGTTATTGAGGTCTGTTGACCTTTTGCGGTCTAATGCCAGACGATATGGCTAATGCCATCCAGTTCCGTCAGCATTTTGTGCAAGAGTTGCTGCACACGCGCCACATCCATTGACGTGTGTGTTCTTTTTACCCAGGGGAAGCGCCGAATAAATGCTCTGTCCGGCTCAATGATCATTAAAAAATGATTGTTAGCTCTGGTGCCTTCTACATTGCCACAGCCAATTCGGATTGGGAACGGGGGATGATGGATTTCCACCTGCCAGCCCCACACTTCCGGGTAACAATTTTTCACCTTAATATCGTGCTGTTCAAGCCACTTACAGACAAACCCTGCGAGGCGTTTTCCAAAACGCCCCGGGGTCACCTGTTCTTCTTTTTCAGAAAACGGCGGAAAGCGCTCCGTTTGAAAACTGACCTGAGTTGGCGGATGTATGGTGTTGCTCAATATCTGTGTTACCTGTGCTGCGGTGGGAACTTCCGTCTACTGGCAACTTCACGGTGAAATGTGCGGCACCCGTCTGACCAAAGACAGACGATTGATACATCAATGTGGCAGTAGCTGGTGCGACAAGATAATCGCCGACGAACCGCACCGCACTGGTATTCCGCAGTTGTGTTTCACCCGATGAGAGGTTTGACAAATACCAGGAAACAGTCCCATTTTCATAGGACACATTTTTATACCCTAACTGGGTGTCATGTCGAGGGACAAAACTGTTATTTGTCTCATTTGAGAATAATCCAGCCGCAAGATCATCAGTAATAACAAGATGTTCACGTTCTATTGCCGTAAATACCGTCAATGTGGTTTCAATTTGTTCACCGACATAAATCACATCGCCCGCTGCTAAAGGTTGCCAGTTGCCTTGTCGTTGCACTCGCCATTCACGCGTTATACTCAATCCGTTGATATGGGCAGTTTGCCCTTCCAACAATTGCTGCCAACGCAGTGTTAGCCAATGTCCTTTTTGTAATTCAATACCTTGCTGTGGTTTGGCGCTTTGTTGTGGCTGAGCTAATGCCTGATAACGAAGAGTCCCCGCTTCGTCTGACCGTACCGACAGACTGGCTGACTCACCTGATTGCGTCGTTAAATGCTGAACGAGTCGGCTACACCAGGCATTGTCAAACGTCGAACCAAACACACCTGTTTGCTGTTGTTGCTGTAAGACCTGATCGAGAATATCAATTCTCGATGGATGCTCATCTGGCAATAGTGAAGCCACCGCACATTGCTGACTGGCCTGACTAAACACACTAAACCGGGCATCGCGATAGCCCGATGCGATCACGGCGTCCAGTTCAGCCAGGTAATCCTGCGGCTCTGCGCCCGCCGCCTGAAGCGCCAACATTTGCAGCACGACCGACCAGCTACCCGCATTCCCCAATTTCGACCGCCACTGTTTAACCTCAGCTAACGTCAATTGCTGTCGTTTCGCCAACGCTGCCAGCGTCATGCTCTTTGCCAATACCGACATTTGCTCACGGTCCAGTCGTTCCAGTAACAGTTCATCACTCTCTTCAATCAATGACTGTAACTGAGGATTATTTAATTCAGCCAGGATGAAATGGACATACCCCGTCAGAAAATCATCGCTATGACCGTGTCCCGGGAAAAAGCCTACGCCATAACGGAAAGGACTCACCCGATTCAGTCGACGAAGTAGCTCCACCAGCGTGTCTTCACCTTGCGGCCAGCGTTGTTGACTCATTGGATTCAACTGCCAGCTCATCAGGCGACTTACCGTTTGTTCAACACATTGATGAGGATAATCCTGATTCCACTGAGACAAGGCTAACCAGTCAGGAATGCCGCTGTCTGAACGAGCACTTAGTTGCAAGGAACCTGACACATAGTTTTCCGGTGCCGCGATCTTATTGGCGCTGTTCGCTGCCATCCAGAATCCCTGTTGTTTCTCAACCGAATCAGGCCAGATACGAATCACTTCGCCGGATTTCATTGCTGGATTACTGTTTGCCGTCATTCGGATCTCATGCTTGCCTGTTGTCAGTGGCGGTAACAAAATATGCTGACGAGCAAACTGATCGACGGCCAGTTCAATCGGGATCACCTTCCAGACATTCCCGTCCAGCCATAAAGTCAGTTGATCCGACAAGTGTTGTCCGCTCCGATTCTGCATCGCCAGTTGCAGCGAGCCGTTGTCACTGACATACAAATCGGTTGGCGCTTCCAGGTAATAATCCACCGGGCTTTTAGTGACCACAGCCTTGTTCTGTTGGCCGATATGATGATCGGAGGCATAAACTGCGAACACTCTCCAACGTCCGGTTAGTGACGGTAATTGCACGTCACGGGTTAGTGTTTGGCCTGCCACTAAAGAAAGCGTCTCCAGATAAACCGACTGATTTAAGTCGAATTGTACGAACTGTGGAGGAGCCACTCGTCGACGCATTTCACTACGGGAGGCATCAGCCATCAACTTATATACCGTCCCTACGCGATTGCTGCTGTACAAATCCTGATTACGGCTATGGCTAATCAGCTGTTTAGCCTTTGCTGAATAATTAAAGCCATACTGCTCAGGGTTGAAGTTTGCAACCTGGCTCAGTGCATCGTTAAAAAACCACAGTTGTACATCCATGTCGGTGTCAGCTTGTAATTGAACCTGGACTTTACCGCCCGTTACCACAGATTCAGGCGTGGTAATTTTCAGTTCAGGTAACGGTTCTGTCGGGTGAATGATCAGTGATTCCCGGATAAAGAATCGCTGAGGCTTATTCGTACCATCATCGTTTTGTGCAACAAAGACCGCCAGCTCAATACCTGGTGTCCACTCCGGCTTTATCGCCAGAGGAATCGTTTGTTTACCACCCGTGACTGGTAGTTGCCAGCTACGACGCTCAACACCCGCATTCAGAATAATAGTCGCCATACCTTCGACTAACGACTGTAACTCAACCTCAATGTTCTCTCCCGCAACCACTTTGTCCGGCAACGTCAGCGTTAATGCCTCCTGATAATTACGCTCAGGTTCAGGTTTCCGTCGAAACAGATGGATCGGCCAGTGGATGTCGCCATCATCAATCAGTAATTCAAACGAACCGTAACGGTCCGGTAACTGACAAGTCGCTGGGATTGTTTGTGCGTCACACAGCTTGTCTCCTGGCTCATACACGCCATCTTTGCGCACAGAAGTCACAACTGATGCCTGAACATCCTGAACCTGTTCACCTTGTGCATTCACCGCAATCAACGTCAGTGCATTAGTGGTTTTGTCATGTTTGTAGCCAATATAATGTGGATTGGTATCAAGGAAGGTAGACGAACGCTTACTGATGCGTTCGCCCGAGGCAGAAACCACAGTAGTAGAAATATTGAGATTCGATAACAAAGGAAAACGATCGTGCCAATAGGATAAGTCCGGTGTAAACCGTGTTCGCCCATCCTGGTCCAGTAACACCGTGTTTTGTGGCCGCTCATTTAAATAAGATCCTTGCAGCCTGTTATAGTTAAATCGATAGTCTTTTGGCCAGTTATCGGGCGCACTATAACGCTCACTGACATCAGCCACATATTCCAGCTTGCCCTGACTGAGAGGTTCACCATTTAACATGTTAGCGCTAACGGTGATTTCATCAGGTTGAGCAACTGAATAGCTATCAGGTAAATCTAACTGATATTCAAACGACGGCGGGTCAAATTGTTTAATCAACACAGATTCAATGTATCGGAAGCCGCTACTGTCATCAGCAGACATGCTTTTTGCTTGCAGTCCAATCGAATAGATCCCGGACGCCATGTCAGCCGCAGTCTCAAAAGTCCCCCGATGAATGCCCCGCTTAGAGACAGTTGCCAGCGACAGACGTTTTACCACCCGACCACGATTATACTCTCGCACAACCAGGTCGTAGTCCTCACTTACATCAATGGCTTTCAGACCAGTATCTGATCGTTGTTTGATGATAAACCCGACGTCGATTGTCTCGCCCGGTTGATACACAGGCTGCGATAGCCAGCCATGTATCATCCATTGAGACCCAGGCTCAGCAGCACCGGAATCAATTTTCATAGCAGCCTGTTGTTGTTGCCGGGTTCCCCAAAGCCAGCAAGTCGCCAGTGAATCTGGTAATAACGAATCGCCTTCATTGACTGTCAGACCTGGTTTACTGTTCGCGGCTAATTCCGGCTGCTCAACAAACAGCATACCGTTACTATCCGTCACGCCCAGCAATTCAGGATAGGTTCGCCCGGGACACAACAATCGCACAGTCGCCCCGTTTAATGCTCGTCCCTGCCAGTCTGATGAATGAATCAGCCAACTGTCACCGCGTACAAATGACAGATTAAACCCTTGTTGATACAGCGGAAGCTGATGAGGTAAAGGACGCAAGCCCTTGTGTTTCAGGTGATTATCAACCGATAAAAAGCCCACGCCACCGTTTTCACTCAGTGTTGTGTCAGCATCAAATACATCAACGCGAACTGGAAACTGAGGATTATCCGACGTATCTATCGTCCGGGAAACCAAATCAACTGGCTTGTTATTCAGCCAGTCCAACATCGACTGAAATGACGTAATTCGATGAAATTTATATGAAATATCCGGTTGACCTGCATATTCGAACTGGAGTTTTGGCATCTCTGCCGGGGAGATATCGTCTGATTCAACGTGAGTAATGGCATAGTCAGACAGCGCAGCAGGCGTTGTAAAACGAATAACACCGGGCAGTTTTTTAAACGGCAATGCATCATTTGTAGGTAAACGTTCAACCAGCGCGTTCAGATCCAGAGTAAATCCAGTGCCACCTTCCAGCACCAGTGAAACACCACGTTGGCCCCAGCCAACATTAACCCGATACTGCCCACCGCGAACCCAACCATATTGCACAAAATCCGCTTCAGGATTATTGCCTGATAGCTGGACATCACGCGCAAAGACCAACTGGAGTTTATTAGATGGACAATCAATCACCTGCTCCGGCGCATACTGTTGCAACGACCTAAGAGGAATGTAATCGAGATCCTGCCCAAAAGGCTGCACCGGATGAGTGTGATGTTGCTGACAAGCAAGGCCGAGAATTTGTTGATGACGATACACGCCAAATCGTCCTAACCACTGGCGTTTAGTCGTCGCTATGCTATCAGAAGTATATTTAAAACCAGCTTCCAGCCAAACCTGATAATCACCCTCTGGCCATGTTCCGTCTGGATGGCTTTGTTGTTCCAGCGAGAAACCGACTGACGTCGTGATATAACTGTTAGCCACTTCAGTACCTCGCATCACAAAGCGAGAACCGTCCGGAGCAACAAGGGTAACCTGTAACGACGGTAACGATTCCGCCATCGTCTGGTCGCTACCGCTCGCCAGTGTTAACGACAACGGAAAGGAAAATCCATCACTCATCACCTGCAATTGTAACGGCATCAGGGGGGTTATCAGGGTAGTTTCAAAGCGCTTACCCAGGACGCCATTCAAACCTGGAAACGTCGGTTCAACCGTCAGTTCTATGGCACGTTGCTGCGGAAAATGCTGCTGGCTTTCACATGCCAGCACATCTGGCTTCACAAAACGCCAGTTGCACATTGCTTTAATATCGGGCGGTAGTTGAACAGCGTTCAGGTGAGCCATTGTTGGCACCGCGCCAGGTAAAGCCACAGGTGCAGAAAACTGAATAGCTAATTGACGGTTAGTCGTGTTATCGCTGTTAAAGCGAGCGGATTGAATGGTGAAAGCATTGGCCTGTGAACTCAGGGTGATAACGGCTAATACGATAAGTACAAACGATTGAATAATGTCCGATAACTTCATACGTTCCTTCCTTCGAGTAGTGGCTGAACCTGAAAGCAGATCCAGCGGTCTTGTCGTTTGGTCTCTAATCTGGCGTGGTGAAACAAAGATTACTTACTAAAAAATAGCTAAAACCTGTATTTTTTCACGTCTGAATAACACATCGTTATTCTTTAATCAAAACCAGCCATGCGGAGACATAATCCGGTAAATGCTTGTTTGCGATGTGGTAATCTCGCCATCCCTTGTAGCTGTCAACCAGCATATCCAGCTGAAACTGATTGTCCTTAAATGCCCCTCCATGATCGGCCATAACACCGAAACGCTGTTGAGATTCACCATTCACCTGATAATCCAGCATGATGAGTTTTCCCAGCCCAAAGTAATCCACATCACCGGCAAACGTCACCTGAGGCGCTACCGGTACTTTGGTCTCAATGGTCGATCCGTAGCCTTTAAAGTGAGGTACTTCAGCAAAATACCAGTATCGCGGCTGTTTTGTTTTATCCAGGGTGTAATCGTAAGCGATGCCATTGTTACGATGAACATTAAAAATCCGTTGTTTACCATTCACGGTTGCCACACCGGTTCCCTGTAACAACACATCATGCAGGGCTTTTTCCGACAGCCACACGAGCGGTTTTGCCAGGCTGTTTTTTAATAACACGCCGTTAATCACATCCTGACGCGTGTATTTAAACCGGGTTAACGTCGCTCGCTGTTTATCAGCCTGCTCCTGTGTCATACCTTGTTCGTCAAACGGCAAGGCATATAACGCCTGATCCGCCTGTGGTGAGGGCTTTTCCTGCGCTTCAATTAATTTTGTGTAGTATTTCGTCAATAAGATTTGATCGTCAGGCAAACGATTCAGTATATTTTTCTGCCCCGCTTTTTTGCTCTTTTTGGCATGCATCAACGCCGTTTGCTTATCAGGTGTCCAACGATAAAACTGAAAATGTCGCTGAATAAATGCAGGATCGCTTAACCGTGATTGCCCACTTTCTTTATCTGCCATCGCCGTCTCGCAAATAAACCGCAGCGTGTTTTTCACTCGTTCAAGCGTAAATGCCTCTGGCAACCCTTTCCCGGCATGCACCACTGCCGAATCTTCCGGGTGCTGTGACAAATAATCCGCCGCGCCATTCGCTACCAGACACAAACTGTCCTCATGTCCTTTAATCATTAACTCAGTCGTTGCAGGCGCTGCTACCGGCGTAAACCGTTCAGCCTCAACAGCAAACAGCGTGGAAGAAAACGTTGCAGTCAAAGCAACAAAGGCAGTAACACAGGAAGAAATAACATGTTTTTTCATGGAAAAGCATCGAGCAATAGATTGATGCCGACACGGTAAAGGAAAATGGATGTAGGTTCAAATGAGGTTTGAAGTGGGCAGGTGTGGCCTGTAGCTACAACTCAGCATGCTGATTAAACGCAAGACAGGCTGTTTTAACTTAATTAACAAAGAGTTCGATTCTCAACTTGTTAATCTTAAAACACTCTGTCTCACACGATCTGCGATAAGATTACCCGTTTTATGATTAAATAACTCCGGAGCCTCATCTTTTGTCGCTGTAAGCGCTTTTTCTACTCTATCAGTCAGATATGTCATCATTGAGTCAATAGCGTTATCACTAAAACCAGAACGTTTACCATGAGTATACCAATGACGTTTCTGAATGTTATTCCAGTGATAATGCGTATTTTTGCTATGAACTTTCATAGCCATTTTAATTTTATGTTTTTGAATATTACCCTGACCAAAATAGGGAAAAGCACTCATGACATCATATAGAGGTGTTAAACAGTAACCATTAGGCTGATGAAAAATACTGAAATTTTTTCCATGTCCATCAATAGCAGCCAATAACCAAAATGCTATTTGAGCTTTGAAAAAAATCTGTCGGTCTTCAACAGTGTGTTTGGATAATTTGAGTAAATTTGTAATTTCCAGAGCTCCCGGTCCTCCATGATCCTCATATTTTGAACCACCTGAACGACCTAATGCCTGACACATATCTTCCTGCGGCAAACGTAAAATATGTTTATCACTAATTTTTCTGTCAAATCGCTCCACTACTAACACTTTTTGATCTTCAAACTGTTTTATATCAGCATTTGCAGTTGGGATATCAAGATGTTGCAAAAATCTCAGGCAGAACCATTCATTATCCACACTATCTGAGAGATCTATTCCCATACTTTCATGGTGATAAATTGGCGGTTTAAAAATATGAGTTGTCGGCGCTCTACCATGCGGTTTACACCAGGCATTCTCCCAAAATGTCAAAGCCGTTTTCTCCTGAGCGCCAGCCAATGAAATTCTGAAATCATCATTACTGTCCATACCCAATGTGTTTTTAGAACGACTATCCCTGATTTGCTGCGCGATTTGAGATTCGGATAAAGGTGTCAAAGAAAGTAAAAGAGAAGAGTGAAGTGAACCTCTAGCCGGTGGGACTAATTCCAAAGCCAATGCGCCGATACAGTCCCCCCCAATTTGAGCCAACAGATCAAAGGGACTTATACTTTTTGCTCCCAGTCGATCGACTATTCGTTGCCTGATGCTGTTATTGTCCGGAAGTAGGTTATCAAAGTACCGCGCTACTTCGTCACCTGTAATTTCTTCAGCTTGTAACGGAAGACTCAATGAAATAGCCCTGCCTCCTGGTATATCAAGCCAGATTTTATCGTATTGAAAAGATAAGCGTCCATTTGTCAGTCTCAACTCACCAACCAAATGACCATTCATTGAACAATAAAGTATTCCAGTATTAGATTTTCGGCCCATCGCTTCTTTCCTTAAAACCCAAGGTCGCTGTTCGAAGAGTCAAATGACTCAACTCGTTCAGCCAATAGTTGAATGTTAAGTACGGCACAAATACCTAACAGCACAAATAAATTTACTTTTGCAGTATGATTCTCAATACGTGAAATATCCTTTTGCAGTAACCCCGCTTTATCGGCTAATTCTGTTTGCGTCCAGCCTTTCTTTTTACGTTCATCGCGAATCATACGACCGAGGTCTATTGGAGTGTTTAATCTCATATCCACAACTTATACCAAAATAAGGATAAATCAACTTTATACCAAAATAAGGATAAATCAACTTTATACCAAAATAAGGATAAATTGAATTTATACCAATTTTAGGATAAAACGAGTTTAAAGCATTTGAGTTACAGAATGGCCTAAAGATTAGTTCGCGATATCTGGATATGTTTAATCACCATTATCAGTGATTAAATTGGAAAGTCTGCGTATAACACCATTAATTCACCGTTATCGGTGAATTAATAAAGGTAATTATTCAAAATGAGGTTTATTCATCATTATCGGTGAATTTAGTGCTAATTTCTCACAATCAAGCTACAATCACCATTATTGGTGAATATTGAGCAGAAGCACATGGCAAAAAAAGTGAAAGCATCTGATATGCCAGATAGCCCGTTTATTCATGACTCAGCAATACTGGGGCAGTTAATTAAAGCCAAACGTACTGCATTACGTTTAAAAATGGCCGACTGCGCAGCACTCTGTGGCGTGGGAATTAATACATTATCTCGCATAGAAAATGGGAATGGTAACTGCACTATGACGGCGGTATTTGCCGTTTTGCATGGTTTAGGCATCAAACTTACCTGCAACGAACTGGCATCAGCAGTTTCTTCTGATGCTGCAAACCAGGGCTGGGTTTAACGATGGGGGACAACACAAAATCTCAGATGTTACTCGTAAAATATGGAGATACATCCATTGGTCAATTGAAATTAGACAATGCAACAGGGCTGTTAACACTGGAATACAATGAATTCTGGCAACAAAATGGATTTGCAATTTCCCCATGGCTTACTCTCAACAATAACCACGCTCGCTCTGTTGCTTACAACTTTGTAGATAATCTGCTACCTGAAGGTCACGCAAGACTATTACTTGCAGAGAATATTGGCGTTTCGGAACGGAATGTTTATTCACAAGTTCGCCAAATTGGCGGAGATCTTTCTGGTGCAATTACCTTCAATCCATCTGAGGCCGGACAAGCCTTCACCACAATGAAAAGTCCGGTTTTCAGGCCATTAAGTGATGAAGAGCTCGAAAAACGACTTGATATCAAAGAAGATTTTGGATTACTGACCTGGGATGATAAACCCAGACTAAGCGTGGCAGGTGTTCAGGACAAGCTTAACGTATTCATTAATGACAAAGGACAACCCGGGTTTGGCGATGGGGCATTATGCTCCACTCATATTCTCAAATTTGAGAAGCAAAACTGTCCAAACCTCGTATTGAATGAATATTTCTGTATGAAGCTTTCTTTAGCGGCAGAATTACCTACTTCAGCCGTAAAATTTAATCGAATTGGCAAACATCCGGTACTTATCGTAGAAAGGTATGACAGGAAATATATAGCTGATCAACAACGAGTCTTACGAAGACATGTCATAGATGGCTGTCAGGCGTTAAATCTTCCCAGAGAATTTAAATATGAGAGAAATTTAGGTGATGGTAGGGATGTAAAGCACATCCGAGATGGCGCAAGTCTTCCCAGACTTTTCGCAATTTGTCGTTCAATGACATCACCGGTAGAAAGCACTCACTGGCTTCTTAACTGGCAATTATTCAATCTATTGATTAGCAATTACGACAGCCACGGAAAGAACATTTCATTCTTCCTTGATAAACACACGTTTCAATTCACACCTGCTTATGATCTTGTCAACATTGCAATGTTTCCTCAATTCAAACATGTACTTGCTATGGCAATGGGCGACGAATTTGAACCTGATGATATTCACGCCTACCAATTGGCAGATTTCGCGGAAAGCTGTGAGATCGACAAAAAACTGGTATCTCGTTCACTTACAACGATCACTAAAAAAGTAATCACGCTATTAACCGGGGATGCCTTCATCAACACGCTTAAAGACGAAAATGATTTTACAAACGATGAACTGAATTACATGAATCAAATTAAAGAACACATTCATTCAAAGGCAGCCTATTTACAATCACAAGCTGCGCTGATACCAAGCATTACCATTTGAATGACTTTAGTCAGAAATTGTAGAATCTTTGACCTTTGACGATGATTGTTACAACAAGTTAATAACCAAACTCGCTTCAACGGCATTCATGCTGCGTTCCACGTCATTGATTTAGATGACTAAACCTGCTGACGTGCGCCTTGCCTGAACGCCATTGAATTCGAACAAAATTTCAGCCGAAAAGGCCAATACGCTCTAATCAATCTTTCGATTCATCATCAGAAAAATACTCACTGCATAGCTAACCACAACGGCCAGGCTAATCATCGCTAACATATGCGGTGGTGAAATAAACCACACCAGTAAAATCAAACCCGTTCGCATGGTTGCGTGGATAATACCGACCGGGTGATTCACGATCCAAGAGTACAAAATCCAGTGTACTCCCAGACCAATTCCGACACTGAGTGGCACCATCTCTGGTGCTTTTAGCATTAATGGAATATGAAGTGCCCAAAGCAGATTCACCATCATAACGCCCATTCCCATCAAACGCGCCAGAGGATTTTCTGAGGAAGTCAGATGTTCCTGGCGAGTTTTTGCGATGAGTAGTCCCAGCGGGAAAATAGTGCCTGTGGCGAACAGTAGAATCAGCGTACTGAGATAAGTAGAAGTAAATAAGCTGGCAAAGCCGACACCGCACCAAACGATGGCGCCAGCGATTGGCAGTGAAACGGCACGATTACTGTTTTGTTCAAATTTTTGTCGTAATTGTGCCAGTGTTTGAGTATCCGTTGTTGACGGATTAAGCTGCTGTGAATTCAAAATAATAGTCCATGTTCAATTATTTAAAATACCGCGCTTTCACCAGTAACTTTTTATCGTTTTGTAATTCAAAAGCACTCTGTTTAAACGATGGTGGCCCCACCCGTCCCATCGCATTATTGCTAAACAGCAACCCTTCAGCAGGCATTCGGCCAGAATTAAAATTAATTCGTTTATCATCATTTTCATCATGAAATGCCGCAAATGCCCAGGTTCCGGAAGGCACATCGGTAAAAGTAAATTTCACCATACCTTTCGTTGCTTTTTTGATTTGCTTTATTTGGCACTGGTTAGGAAAACGCTCCCCTTCGGCACAAAGCATAGCGCGTACAAAACCCTGATCAGATTTAATACCCGTCGCTACAATGGTCAGACTCGCTTTACCCGAAGATTCGGATCCGACTGCATTGGCCGATGGCATCATTGTACAAAGTAAACTCAGTAACACCAGTTTTATTAACATTTGAGTTTTTTTCATCTAATTACCCTCATGCAGACTGTTGAATAAATTTCTCTTCAAAATGCCCTTTTTCCAGAGAAAGTAACTTGTTAGCGTACTCTGCGGCGTATAAATCATGGGTCACCATAACGATAGTCTTGTTAAATTCTCTATTCAATAATTGCAAAATATCGAGAATTTCATCGGTCGCATCAGCGTCAATATTCCCTGTCGGTTCATCACATAAAATCAGAGGTGTATCAGACACCAGCGCCCGTGCTATCGCGACGCGTTGTTGTTGGCCGCCCGATAATTCATCGGGTAAATGCTCATATCGGTCTTGTAATCCAACCAGTTCCAGCGCCTTCATCACCCGCCGCTGACGATCACTGCGAGACAAATTCGTGAGCAACAAAGGTAATTCAACGTTTTCTGCGGCATTCAGAATTTTTAACAGATTGAACGACTGAAAAATGAATGCGACATGAGCAGATCGCCAGCCCGATAATTGCCCTTCGGTTAAGCCATCAATTCGCTCGTTTTGGAACCAGTATTCGCCACCATCGACCCGATCCACACCGCCAACAATATTCAGAAACGTACTTTTACCGGTGCCAGACGGTCCCATCACCGCAAAGAAATCACCTTCATTTATTTCAAAGTTCAGGTTGTCGAAAACCCTCACTTCAGTGTTCTTTCTGTAATAGCTCTTTGAGATATTTTTAAGTTTAATCATAATGTTACTGAATCCCCGCTATAGCATCGGCCTGGCTGTCAGTAAAACTCACCCGTACAGCCATGTTAGGCAAAATGCGCTCCGATAATTCCAGAATTTCAATGCGAACCCGAACCGTTGCTTTCGCCCGATCAATCGTCGGCACGATCTTTTTTACCCGGCCAGCAAACGACCAGCCCTCATACGCGTACAATTCGGCGTTGATGCGTTGTCCTTCGCTGATTTTGTTCAGAAACGATTCGTTGACATCCACTTCAATCTCCAGCGATGACATATCAACAATGGTGCAAATACCCGTTCGGGTGAAGCCACCACCGGCAGAACTGGGCGAGATAATTTCACCCGGTTGAGCGCTTTTTGCGGTAATCACGCCAGAAAACGGCGCAAGAATGGTGTGATCGTCCAGCCGTTGCTGCAGTTGCTGCACCTCAATTTTATTGAGTTCAACATTAGTTTGTGTGGATGCCAGATTCGCTTCCAGCACCGCAATTTTGATTGCCAGTGAATCAACTTCGGACTGATTGGAGTAATTCTCACGGATCAGATTTTGATACCGTGCCAGATTTCGCTTTGCATCCAGCAATTCAGCATTTAACTTCTGTTGCTCCGCCCGATATAAATCCCTGCGTCGCTGGGCCAGTTTTAAATCCAGTTCAGCAATGCGAGTATCCAGCTTTGCCAACATCTGGCCCTTTTTGACATGAATCCCTTCTTCGACAAACACCTCATTAATCAGACCAATCGTTTTAGCACTGACGGTCGCCATCCGCTGAGCGGTAACATGGCCGGAAACTTCCAGGATGCTCTCACCAGGTAACACCGTTTTAATTTCAGGTTTAGGCGCAGTATGTGTTGCAGTAACGCCTGACGTTGAGGGCGCAAAATCATCAACCACGCCCGATGGCGTAACAATTCTGCGGTTGGCTTGCTGTGCATCATGTGCAGCATCAGATCCCAAAAAATGATCCTGAGCCAACATCCAGCCCGCACCAATGGCAATCGCAGGGACCAGCAATTTTAGTAAGGTTCCCTTCGGGGCGGCTTTAGTGCGGTCAATTCTCAATTCGTTGAGTGCTTCAATTTTATCGTTCACAGACACAACCTCCCCGTTACTTATTACCGGTTCGATACTGGCTTGCCCGGGTGCCTGACCAGGCAGGAATCAACCCGGAAAACAAACCAATAGCTAACGCCAGCCCGAAAGCTTGCAGTGATGTCGCGCCATCAACAGCCAGAGCAAATGACACCGTGTTAAAGCTCGAACCATAGGTCGAAGCCAGCAATCCGTCGAACAACCACCAGGACATCAATGTGCCGAGTAATGCTCCAATGGCCGAAAAAATAGTGGCTTCATACATCAACATCAAAAATGGCACGCTACGCTCAAAACCAATCAAATTCAGGATTTTCAATTCGTGCTGACGCGCATCAACAGCCATTTTTAAACTGTTGAACGTGCCGCAAAATGCACCTATTGATAAGATAATTGCCAGCGGCCAGCCGATGTATTTAATCAACCCCACCGTCGAACTCGACTGCTGCACAAAATACTCTTTTTCGGTTTGTACAATCATGTCCAGACGACGCTCTTCCGCCAACGCCAGTGCCAGGTTAAACAACGTATCTTCATCCGGTGCAGGTATCCGAATGGACTGAAACTGATTTTGACGATCAAAATCACTTTGAACCGTTTTCACACTGCCCCACACTTCCGACTCGAACAGGTTGCCCTGTAAGGTAAACGTGCCGACAACACGCCAGTCCACCCCGCCCAGTCTTACTTCTTTACCTAGCGCTAATCCCGGCACTCGACGCTGCAAATTATCACCAACAATTAACTCGGCGGTTCCCGGTGTAAACATCCGTCCGGCCACCAGCTCAAATCCTTCATGAAGGTGAACCGCTCGTCCGTCAATGCCGCGTAGATTAATGTTCTTTTTGCTGTCGAGACCTTCCAGGTTACTGGAGACAACAATCACCAGTTCCGGCGAAATCACCGTGGATTCACCAAACAGCTGATTCACCAGGCTTTGCACAATATCGACATGTTCCTGGCTAACATCACTGGTAATTTCAGTTTGAGCATTACCACTCAGCGCTATCGCAATCGCGTCTGCCCCCGAGTTAGTCATTGCTTTCTCAAACCCTTTCGCCATCGATAAAAAGCCAATCAATACCACCACAACCAGTGCTATCGACAACACAGACGTCAACGACATCCAGACCTGCTGGCGAATAAAGCGGCTCGAAATCTTAAAAAAATGCAGATACAGACCTAATTTATTCATGAACTTTAAACGCCTCCGCTGGCTTCATACCTAACGCCAGAAAGCTGGGAACGAACCCGGCAATCAGCCCCAATGCGCCTGCGATACCTAGCGCTTGCAACATCACAAAAGGCGGTAAATTAATATCAGGAATAATAGGCCAGTAAAAAATCATGGCTTTGTTCACGCCAAAGGCCAGCATCAGCCCGGTGACGCAACCAATAGCAACCAGAATGAAGGTTTCCAGATAGATCAGTCGGAAGATTTTACCGTTGGAATAGCCAATGACTTTCAGCACTCCAATTGCACGAGTACGCTGGCGCACCGTGAGTGCTATCGTGCTGGCAACGACCAGTACAATAGAGACAAACGACACCAGCACCACACTCTGGATAATGAAAAACACATCACCAAACTGTTTAAAAAAATCGTCATGGAACGCTTTGTCCGTCGCGGAAAATGTGTTGTTAGACGTTCGTAGAAAATAGTCATCAATCTGCGTCGCTAACAGATTCGGTTCGACCGTGTAATCCGGCACGATAATGAAGGTTCCAACCGTATCCTGCCAGATAGCCCGACCATCATTCAAAAAATCGTAGTGAGCAATCGCATACTTTCTGCCGCCTGATTCATCAGTTGTTGTAAACAACCCACTGATTTTAAACGACCAGAATCCCTCACCATTTTTAGGCTGAAACAGGATACTTTTTAACGGCACAATATCACCAACCTGCCAGCCATAACGCTGCGCAATATGGTAGTTAACTAACAAGCCGTTCTTCGTTCGCATAAAGTTATTAATCACGTCCGTCTCAATCACCATTTCAGGATGTTGATTGATCCAGACATCAGCATCAGCGGCGAACGACATAATCGCCTGATCCGTATCCTGATAATGCAAACCAAACCAGGTGGCATGACCGACCGACTCAACGCCGTCAATCTGAGCAATCCGCTGCTGCATTGAAATCGGCAGCGGATTAACAAAACCACCCTGACTCATCACCATCAATCGACTTTGAGCAAAAGCATCACTGCCACCCGCCATTGAAAAATTCAATGTGCCCAACACCCCAAAAATCAAAAAGCCGGAGCAAATGGTAAACAGTAATAAAAACGTCCGGAGTTTATTGCTGCGAATATTGGCGAACGCCAGTAAAAGTTCACTAACCATAGGCGTTACTCACCAGCTGCAGATGAAGAGGCTGTGTCGTAAACAGCCGCGAACTGCTGATGCAGCGCATCCCGTATCCGGCTGCACAACACAAATTCATAAGATGGCGTAACGGCCAGACGATTGTTCAGCATATGAATTTGCGAACCCACCATGCTGATCACCGCCCGGTCGAACGCGCCCTGACTGGTCACTTGCGTCCCGTCCATCGCAGAAACCAACAAGCCTTGCTCATAAGCATCACGGAATTTCTTGATCGCCGCTTTCATGTAATTAGCCCAGGCACCCACTGCGCCCGTTAACGTGCCATTGACCACATCTTTCCGACACTGTTCCAACAACGCTAACAAGGCTGGCTCAGCACCGCCCATTTTTTGGGTATCGACATCCGATGCATGTACGCGCCAGAATCCGGCGTAATTCCGCGCAAAGTGATACAACACTTCTGGCGTGGGGCTGACGACATAAATACTGACGGCAATAAACTTCAGTGACAGTTGCAGTCGCTGTTCAAGACTTCCTTTAACCGCCTGCATGATTGCCACGGAGATTTCACTGGACAGATAGAACAGATCTTCGTTAATGGTGATCGCGGTATTTCCACCGTAACGTTCGAACTCGGGTTCATAGTCGTACTGTCGAACTTCGCCGTCTTCATGCCAACTTAAATTATCTTTATCAACCGGCTCACCATCAAAGGTGTGACCCGAGTAATATTCCTCTGCGGTAAAAGGTTTATCAGTTTTAAATCGACTGGCCGCCTGCTCAAATTGCGCCAGCAAACCATCAATCGGTTTCAAATTTAAAAATCGAACCCGAACATGAGGGCCACCGTCCCAGTAACGCGTAAAGAACCATGCATCAGCCGCTTTAGCGGCCAATAAATCTTTTGCCAGTGGCGCCAGCCAACCGAGGATAAATTCTTCTTGTTGAACACTGCTGTGCAAGAAGACATGGAACGCCGTCCAGTTTCGCTGGTAATCACCCTGATTAAGCATCGTTGTCATAGTAAAGCCATCGCAAAATTGTTATGTCGATTGAATCCCACCAGCACCTGCATCAGCAGTTGTCCCGGTAGACCGAGTTGTTGTTGTAAGCGCGTATCACGAAACATCCTGACAGGCCGGGCAAAACCACCAAACAAAGAAGCCGTCAGGCAAACATCATGGCCCAGACAACCGGCGGCATGATGCGCTTTGTGGATCGATGCATCGCCGTATTGCTGAATAAACTGGCCCGTATCGACCGACACAAACAATTCCATCGTCATTGATGCCAGGTTGTAATTCTGACCGTCGTTAAACAAACAATCCTGAAGAATCGCAAAAAACGCTTCTGGCTGTTTTGCCTGCCAGATAGCTTGTCCATTGCCGTCATACAGGCCAGGCAGCAAACCATGCTGATTAATCCAGGCAATGGAGATAATGAGCTGTTCTTCTGCGGGTGCCGCACCTCGTCGCTGTCGCAGTGTGGTCATTACCGTTAGAAAATCGGATAAGAATTGCGAAGAAACAATCGGGCTACGCTGAGAAAATCCGGTTACATCATTCGATGCAGTCCGGTCGCGGATCACATCAAACACATCTTTTTCAGGCAGGCTGTCCGGGAGATCAGGTGACTGACAAACGACTTCATCAGCGGTTTGCTGTTTTGCTTCGACCTGATACAAATCAGCGGCAAACAAGGTTAATAAAGAAGGTAATAACCCGTACTGTTGATCCAGGCCCGGCGTTTCACGCCAACAGGCAATACGGCGAGTATCGGATGATGCTAAAAAATCCCAGTCTGACTCGCTAAACCGGTTTTCCGCCAGTGACAGTACCGCCAGAGGGTGTTCATACTCATGAACATTCGGATGATGACGAGTGACAACCAGGGGTTTTGCATCAGCGATCCAGTCAGCCCTGTTTTCATAGTTCACACCAAACACATCCAGCAGATAACTCAGTTGCGTGCTGACAATTCCGCCATCCAGCGAAACCCCAAACGGCGAGAAATCACCGTATTTACCTGCCACGGCCCAGAATTGCCCGACCAGAGCAATCAGGCTCTCGCCCGGTTGTAATGGTGATGACACATCAGGCGCTACCGTCTCGCGCTCCAGCGCGTGATAGGACGGGTGGTAATGAAAACATTGCAGTTCACCACCCTCAGTCCGGCGTATTAACTTCACGCCACAAGAAAACAAACCACCAAACGAACTGACCGGATAATGCACTTCCGGCAGATTAAGCGGTTCATAACGCAGCGGTGCCGCCAGATACCGCAACACGCCAGCCAGCTTTTCAGCCAGCGTAAGCTCATGTAAAGCGCTCGATTCACCGCGTAAAAAGGCAGGAAAAGACAATGAACGCAAGGGTAATTGCGTGGTTAAGGTAGTCAATTCAGCCAGTCGATACGCCTTTTGAGCCTTTGCACCGAAGTTTTTGGCGTCCTGCAAAATCGGCATGTTCAGGTTGTGAAACCGTCGGTCACTCGCTAATCCCCAGGCATCATTAATGGTCATCATAAGCGCCACCGATTATGGAAAATTATGAGGTAAAGGATTGAGATCATCGACGCTGGCAAAGGTCGCCAGCCCGGCGGATTCGGCATAGCGATTAATTCGCTCCAGCGACACCCGACGATATTGATGACCAAAGGTGACAGGCATCAAACCCGGTGCAATCACTTTAACGCAATGCAACTGATGTGCTTTCAGGGCATCAAAGGTTAAATCAGCCACAATCACATCATCCGCATAAGCGCTGACTTTGGTCATTAATTGCCGGAGGTCTTCCGTCACATCCCGGTTAATCTCGGGTTTGCCGTCAGCATCCAGATGACTGTTACCATAAAGTTCCTGCAAACTGGCTTTAGGTCGGTCATCAAACAGAAAACTCAGCCGATCCCAGCTTTGTGGCAGGCTGTAAAGCAAGACATGATCATGCATGTCTGTCACTTTGTCGTCGTCAGCCAACATTTCCAGGGCTTTGTCTTTTAATGGCGGCATCGACTCCTGATAAACCCCCATGGATGTCGTCACTTCAATCAAGCCACTGTAAATTGCATTTTCTGGCACCAGATGCGCGCCGGCAGCACAATAAGACTTCACCGGCGCATCGTCTGCATCATCGACAATCATGCACCAGACCACCGGCACATCGATACCAACTCGCATATCAAATGCATGCAGTCTCAGGTTTTGTGCTTCTACCCGGTGAATCAACGCCTGAATTCGCTGATCGTCGATCTGATGTAAATCGATCTCACGCGGCGTGAATCGACCATACCAGGTGGTGAGATATGCGTCCCGTTCCACTAACTCCAATAAGCCATAAAAAATGGCTTCTTCCAGCGCACCGCCTAATGCACACCCGTTAGAAGTCTCATATATGAAACGATTTAACGGCACATCAGCCTGGTTCAGCAAGTAATAAAAAATCGATTGTTCTGGTATCAAAATCGGTTTATCGGCCAGCAAGGCGTGACACCAGACCCAGTTGAATTCCAGGTCATCACTGTACGGATGCATTCTGAATTCAGGCGACTGTTCCCGTTGTTCACCATGCAGAATCAATCGTCTCGGATCGATAACATGCTTGTCACTATCTTGCTGTAATGCCCGGTAACTGGCACGAACCGTCGTTCGCTGGCCTTTCGGCGAATGACCGGCATAACGTTCAAGGGTTTCAAGAATGGCGACCAGTTCAGCATGATGTCGGGTTTCGCTTCGTCCATAACCACTTTCGACTTCACTGGTATACATGATGGGCATTTCAGCCGAAAACATCGGCATCAGATTGGACGACAGACTATGAAACACATGGCGGACCAGGCCGACATGTCTGTCGAGAAAATGCTGTTTCAGGCTATCCAGCGCCAGCCGGGGATTAGCAACCCGACTGTCTGAATCGACCGCTTTAGGGCGGCTTTTCAACGTAATTCGTGCTGAATCTGCGTTGTTTTCCGCCAGATTGCCACAGATGTCACAGTCATGAACTGGCAAAAAGTGATGACGAGATATTCGACTATTTGTCGTATCAAGACGAATGATAGTGTTAGAGCCTTTAGCCGGGTTTAAAGCGCCTTCAGCCAGAAGCAGTTGATCGTCAAGCAAGTGACACAGCAAAGCAGTCAGCATCTGTTCAACCGCAGGCGGTATCATACCGGGCAAATCATCCCTGCGTGTTTGCGGATCGTTCGCCATCCGTGACCAGTGTGTCGGCTCATGATTATTACTATGCGCCCATAAACGCAGGCATCGATAACAACCACTGTCTGTTGGTAACAGATAAGGCCCAAGCCAGATAAAACCCGGTTCAAGCCCCAGTAACAACAAGGAAACGCCAAGCTCTCTCGCCTGGCGAAATGTCGCTTCCAGCCAATGATGATCGCGAAGACTGGCAACCACCAGCCAACGTTCATCATTAGCTCGTTCAGGAATATGATGCTTGTCGGTAAGCGCGACGGAATAATGGCCTTCCAACGTTCGGGCCAGCGCAGACGCCAGGCTACTACCATCATGTAGCAATCGAATTGCGGGTGGTGTTTGGCTCACAGGCTATCCTCCACCACAACATCGGTTGTTGAATGAGTCGTTTCCACCAGCGTCACATAGCCGACATAAATCTCATGTTCTTTAAGCGACGATGCAATCGGCTCAATCCTGACAGACGGATGTAACCGGGCTGTGTGTTGATCCCGCTGCATGCACTGCGCCAACAACTGGCCTGAGTGGTCAACAGGCTGTTCCACCGAATGAATAACAAGCTGACTTTCATGGCTGACTCGATTTCGCGTTGGAAATTGCACATTAAGATACGCATCCGCCAGACACGCTCGTATCGCCTGCAACGCCGTACCAGCGAACGCCTGTACGTCATTTAGCTGCGCCAGATAAACCGCCTGCTGAGGATGCCAGTACAACGTCAGATCAGTCGCTGAAACACCCGCTGAATATAAAAATCGACTCAACAACTGGCTTTCTTCATCGTCAATCGTGTTGAGGTTCACCGCAAATCCGGTCATATCAGCCACTATTTCGGCTGACGATATCAAACCACTGGCCACTGACTGACGAACAAAGTTGTCTTCATCAAATGCGACTACAACAGAGGATTCAGGCACACCACATAAACCCGCCATACGCTGACACATCGCCGCACTGATTGCCCGCAGTCCGGCAGAAGGCGCATCCAGACCGACGGTCAACACCAGTCGCTTGTCCAGATAAGACGATTGAGGAAACCGCACCTCGAACGCGCCATGAAATAACGGCACCTGCTTAATGTCAGCAGCAACCGATTCATCCAGCCAGCCAGTTAATGGGTCTAACCAGGGCGTCAACGCCAGTTTCACCCGCTCATATTGTGCCAGTTCACGGTCTTCCGGCATTTCGAATTCCGCCTGAAAATCAGGTAATTCCAACGCCTCAGTCAATGAGTAACCCATCGATTGCGGCAGTGGGATCACCGGATGACGAACAACTTCCAGAAACGGCGATACTCGATACACGTAATTAGCAATCGTGTCCTGGTCAATCGCGAAAAACGCCTTGAGCAGATTCAGTGCAGCTACGCTGCCGGATAATGAATACGCCGCCAATGGCCAGCTCAGATCAGTACCTTCATTAACCCGGTTTAATTGCTCTGTTACATCCCGTGCAGACGCATCACTAACTGAAGTCACGGGTGACACCAGTAACTGTCCGGCCAGCATCCCCGCATTAACCGCCATGCCGTCAAATTCAGCGCTTTCTGTCGAAAAATCGGTGTGAATCCATAAAAGCCCGTCAAATGCCTGTACATCAGCAACACTAACGGTCGGATAACTGGCTACAGACGAAGAAAATCCCGGTAACTGAGCCTCGTAAAAGTTGAGTCGTTCAGATACTTCTGCGACTGACACTTGCTGATGTTCATCGTCAATAAACAGGACGGACAGTTCACGAATACCCGTGCATGCCAGTCCGTCAATCGCTGATTTCAAACCATAGCCATTCCCCACCAGTACCAGACGTTGTTGCTGCCAGGCGGTCAGTTTATTGAGAAAGTCGTCGCTGGTTTCCTGCATCCATTGCACAAAGTCATACAATGGCTGAAAAGCCAGCCAGCTGGCAGGCAATAAGTCAGCAAAAACCGGGTCAGTAAATCGGGGAGCCAGCATGTCGTGTTCAGCCAGTTGCGTCACCAGATGCTGAAAAAACGCCTGAAGCTTCTCCGGTAGTTTTTGTTTGATATCGCTGAACCTGAATCCCGCATCAATAAAGCTGATCAGTCGTGCAACCAGCGGATAAATCCCTTCGCCTTTAAGAATAAAGCCGCCGGATTGCCCTTGGAAATAAACGCCGCCTTCCACTTTATTGAAGAAAACATAGCCTTTGAGACGACGATTCTCTGCCATCACATCATGCATGTTCACCTCCTGACACTTCACCGTCGGTATTGGGAATCACTCGTTGCCAGTTCACCTGATAAACACGTTCAACCGCATTCGCCAGCAAATGGCATAAAGAGAATTTCTGAACCGGTGAGATATCCAGTACAGGTAACAGCACATAGAAGTAATTGACCGTGGTGCGGTAACTGATGAAGTGGACTGAACGAAATAAATTACGTCCAGCCTGATGTTCCATCGCTTTTTTAACCACTTTCCCCGTGTTGAAATCACGCCCCGGCTTTTGCACATCATCCGGCAACGCTTCACTGATTTGCTCTGCCAGCTCACCAAAGTTCTGCTCTGTGGTTGAACGGGCTTCTTCAGCCTGAATAATCTGATCGTAGTGAGTGGTGACAACTTCCTGATTCGCGGCGTAGGTCTTTGCAACCACCTGCTCCCAGTCGGTCATAATTGCTTTTACCGCCGGGCTGACCGCCAGTTTATCGGCTAAACCATCAGCCGCCGCTTCAAGGTTCGCATCCAGTTCTTGCGCAAATTTCTGGTCCAGCAACTCAAAGCGCTGACGCATCTGACCCGTTTTATCAAAATTCTCAAAAAAGAACTCTGCATGGGAACGAAATGAAACATAGCCTCTGGCGATACCCTTTTTACCAAACCGGGCTGCAACTGCTGCCATCATCAAAATCAGCGTGGTAAAGAACTGATCTGAAGACTGTTGCCGTAAAGCCAGAAGCTGAAAAATCACTGGCATACTGCCAACCAGAAACATCTCCCGGGTATCATGAAACGCATCAACATTAATCGCTTTGCTTCGCTGATAATCGGCCCGCGTCACCGAGTTGTTTTCCAGTAACGGTAAATAAGGTGGTGGCTCCAGTTCACTCATCGCCAGTTGATACGACAAACGCTCATATTCCGCCGGATTCAGCACCACATCAGACGGATGTTCAGCCAGCCAGCGTTCCAGTACATCGCTGGCCGCAGGCCATACCGCATCGTCAAACATGCCCTGGTCACACTTCAGCGTGAGATCCAGATGAGGGCCAAATTTCCAGTGACTGGTCACAAACACCGGCAGTGAAAATTGCTCACGTAACCGCGTCACCAGTTGTTTTACCGGCCCGAGCAACAACGGCGTTTTATCCTGACTAAAATAGGCAATTCGAATCACATGCCACATATCAACGCTCCTTGTTTACCGTTAGTGGTTTTTTGGTGATTTCAAACTGCAATTCAGCAACATGCGGCTCGCCCGCCACGTTCACTTGCTGTTGCTGAATATCCGGTGACGGTTCTGTCAGTACAATCGGGTAATCATTGCGACTCATCGACATATACAACAGTTGCACCATCCGCGGATTGGTGAAATCCATATAGAAGGGTTTCATGTTCTTAAAGTCCAAAGCGGCCCAGTCCAGTTTGCTTTCTTCTGAGCCGGGATTGGTATCGAACGGCGACACCCGGATAAAACAACGCATCGGTAACTTGTGCTCAATGATGAACGCCTGCATCTGAGTAAAAAATTCCACTTCAGATAAATTCACATCCGGTAGCATCTCCCGAGGCACCATGAACGACTGACGAATCAGCACGACATTGCCAAGCCGAACGCGAGGAATAAAACCGATCTCATCCCGAGCGCTGAAACGACCACTGCGCAAAATCGGCAGCACATAAATCAATACGCCGTTCATGCCAAGTAAGGCGAGAATCCGATGGAAGTTAGGTAATAACAATGGCATCAGGAAGCCGTGATAAAAGCAGTCCAGTAATTGACCATTAGCCTGTTTGAAAAATACTTTATGGGTTGCTTTGTCGTACACCAGCGTCATTGATGATGGGTCCAGGGTTTCGACGTCCTGCCAGTTGCCAGGAAACGGCGGAATATGCAGTTCTTTATCTGCCATTCTGGGATGTTTGTTGGCGTTAAAACCAAATAAGCCGCTGATTTCCGCATAATCACCGTCGCGACTGATATCACGAATGTAATCACGAATATCGCCAAGCTGATCGTTATCCAGTACTTCTAAAAAACGCGATAACAGCCCGGACTGCCCGCTAAATACCTGGTTGATGACAAAACGCTGATCGGCTCCTTCACCCGCAACCTGGCCGAGGAAACTGTGAGAAACGCCCCGCTGACGAATCGATTCTGGCAGGCTGTCGATGAAAGTTCTCATCTTGTCAGCATCTAACGCCACCTCATCATCAGCACTGAAGACCTCATCCAGCAGAAAACGAGTAAATGCGCCGATTGCCTCTCTGAACGCATTGGTCGCATCACTGCGAGGTGATAGCTTTTCTGCATCCGGCACGAATCCGGGCAAACCCACACCATAAATGGCTGCAAAATCATTGATAAAATCAACCGGTTTGTCGCACACCCCGTCAGCGCCAAAGCGATCCAGAAAAAAGTCAGCAGCATTGGTTTGTGCCAGTTGCTGCACATCAAAGAAAGGCGACAGTTCGGTCAGTATCGCAATATCGTCCAGATAGGACGCCATCACGGACGGAGCCAGCGTCATATCCGGTTGTGTCAGGTAACTGTTTTCAAAAAAGGCTGGTGATGCCAGTTCCGGATCAGGTTTAGCATCCAGTGCATCAGCCAACGCCGACACCGTTTCATTCACAGCGTCACCCGTTTGTAATCTTGTGGTTGGTGCTTGCGTTGGAAAGCTCGCCAGTTGTTCCTTCAACGCTTGTAATGCTGCCAGTGCATCAGCAGGAATATGCTCACCGGCTTGTGCCAGCACTTGTTCGGCCCAGTCCATCAGTTCAATTTGGCCGTAGAAGCCACTCTCAGCCACAAACACCTGCATGGAAAACAGCTGACTGATCGCTTTATCAATAAAAGCGTCATCCAGTTTCGGGGCAATGGCTTTAACCGATGCAATCAGTTCAGCAACCGTTGCCGAGGGTTGTTGTAACCGCTGAAAAGCCACCAGAATACAGTGAATAACCTGATTCAGTTTGAACTGCACCGCATTTTCGCCCGAACCCCAGACTCGCCCGTTCACACTCGGCCCCGGGGTTTGTTGTTTCAGCAATAAGGTTTGTTCCACCAGTTGCAATGAGGTATTCAGACGCAAAGGAAATGCATGTTTAACTGTGTCGTATCGCGTCAGCAACGTGTCGAGAATCGCCTGGATAAGCCCGGATTTGATCTCTGTTCGGTTATCCAACTCACCACTGAATTCAATCTGATTGTCTGCACCTTCAGCTTGCCATTGACCAACAAATACCGGTGTGAATGTGGATAACGGGCTGGTTTTTAACGATGCCCGGGACGCATAACGCAGTAGCCCGGCTTCGAGCTGCCGCCGTTTTTTTGGTTTAATCTTTTTATTCGGATTGTTATACAAGCCTGCCACGTCCATGAATAAACGGGCATTGGTGTAACTCAGTGCATGTTGTAAATTGGGCCGCTGCCACAGCGCTGCCAGGTGTGCTGATGTTGTCTGCATTTCCTGCTGATACACCTCAGCTAACCGTTGTTTGTCATGCAACAACTGATTGACGCTGGCGGCAATTTTACTCACTTTGGCAAACTCATCCCTGCTGAACGAATCCTGGACTGCCTTCATTAAATCCGGATTAACCTGACGGCCATTAAAAATATTGCGTTTGAGTTTCAACAATTGATTAGAGCGGGTTTTGTCGTCTAATCCAGGAATTTTGCCTTCAATAATCTGGCAATAGTCGCTCTTATTTCCTTCAATCCAGTTTGATCGTGCAGTGATAGCAGCCAGATGTTCACTGACGGCACCGTTTGTCGTGTGCTGCACCAAATCGGCAGGCTCACCACATACCCGAATGATGTAATTAGGATGGAGCACAAATCCCTGTGCCGTTAACTCTGCATTCAGCTGTGGTCTGTGTTTGTTATTTGTCATAAATATTCGTCCTCTTTACAGACGGAAATGGCTGACGAAAATGCTTATCAGATCGCTGATTTTTCGAATGTTTTGTTGGATATCACAATACAAATCACCGCAAGTACACAGGCAACCAATACCGAGATCATTGCTTGAGCGGTGAATAACTCCCCCGCCCAGGACAGGCGCAGAATATCCACTACGTAATACATGGGAACGATGTGAGCAATTAGCTGGAAAACCGTGTTAAACGTATCCAGCGGAATGGACGCGCCGGACATAAACAACATCGGCTGAAAAATAAGTACGCTGGCAGAAAATGCAGAGTTGGAACGGTTAAACAGGCTGCCCAGCATAAAACCAAAGGCAAACAGGCATAACGCACAAATCATCAGCCCCGCCAGAAGTTGCAGGGGGAACGGCGGTAAAAGTCGGTCAAACATCAGCCAACCGATAAACAAGACTTCCACCATGCCGAGAATAAAAATAATGAAGGCTTTCACGATGGTAGAAAACACGATGGAGTTGATACTCAATGGCGTCACCATCAGGCGACGGAAAAAGCCCAGTTCTTTATATACCACCAGAGAAGGCGAAATATTAAAAAGCGCCGTATTTAACAGGATAATGCCGAAAAAGCTGGCGGTGTATTCATCGTAATAACTGGTATCAGCGGCACCATACGTTGCGCCACCAAACAGAAACCCGAACGCCGTATACATTCCCGCAGGAAAAATCAGCGCGAAGAAAATAACCATAGGTTCCTGGAAGTAAACTTTTGAATCGAGGGTTAGATAAGCTCTGAATTTTTTCGATAGCATCATTCTCATCCGTTAACAGCTTGAACATAGTGGGTGTAAGCCAAATCCAGTGATCCATTGATTTCCTGTGCTTTTAAAATCACGTCGGATGGCTGCCCCTGAAAAACCACTTCGCCTGAATGAATCATCACCAGCTTGTTCGCCAGGGTTGTTGCTTCTTCCATGTAATGCGTGGAGAACAGAATGGTTTTCCCGCTTTGTTGTAATTGCTGAATCAACTGCCAGAAATCCTGACGTGCTATCGGATCAAGCCCAACTGTCGGTTCGTCCAGCAAAACCAGCTCCGGATCATTGACCAGTGCTAACGCCAGAGATACCCGCTGTCGCATCCCTCCAGATAACTGACCAATTGTTTTATCCATGAAACCCGTCAGTGCCAGCGACTCGATCAAATCATCTATGTCAGCGGTTTTGTCATACAGCGAACAGAAAAACGTCATCAGGTCTCTCGGCGTGATCTTCGGAAATAAACGTACTTCCTGAAGGTGAGCACCGACCCGTGCCAGATGTTGTTTTCTGTGAGTCAAAATATCGATACCAAACACGCTGATTTCCCCGGCATCCGGCTCTTTCAGATTGAGAATGGTTTCAATGAAGGTTGTTTTTCCTGCCCCATTCGGGCCGATCAGTGCAACGGTTTCTCCTTTATTCACACTCAGAGAAACGTTTTTTAGCGCATATTTATCGCCATAACGCTTATCCACTGCACTAACGTTGATAACTGGAGGATCTTGATTCCGCATGCGAAAACATCTCCTGATAGTGAGAAAAACACTCACCCCACCGAAACGGGGCGAGTGTTAAGAAAAGACGCTGATATAACGTCTTATCGTACTGGTGCTGAAATAACTGGAGCAGGCTCTTGACCAACGCCGATATCGACATCAACGTCACCGCCACTACAGCTACCACAACAAGATGAAGAACCACACGTTGAACAAGAACCACAAGAGGAAGAACCACTTGAAGCGCCTGTTTCAGGAAGAGCCATCGCGTTTGCTACATTTGCAACCTCAAGGCCTTCTACGTTCATTTCTTCTACGTTCAGATCATCAAAATTAATGTTGTCTAGTAACATAATAATTTCTCCTAACTGTTATACGCACAATTGCCTCAACGATATGAAGCAACTCCCGCAATCTATGTTAATTATTAGTTAACATTTGTTGCGCATTTGAGTATTACAACTTTAATTTTTGGAGTCAATTGGTTACAAAACAACAGGTTACATCCATTAAGGTATTCATTTTGCATACATAAGTCTGTAACGTTATTAGTGTTGAAGATACCTGGTTAGGGGGAATTAAAAACGAGAGGAATACGAGTCAGTCGGCGGCTGAACAGGTAATGCCTTGTTGAATTTTATGAATTGAATCCGGGAGCGGTTGACCTTTTCGGGTGAAATTTTATTCGAGTTCAACGACGTGTTACGTCATGCCGAAAGAGGAAAAAACAGACATTCCAGATACTCCTGCCAACGGTGAACAAATAACAATCAATAGAATAAAATCAATCTGATTAACCCTTCATTTTGTATTGTCATTTATTAATATTCAAAATGGGTGATTCTCATATTGAAATTATTAACGACCCCGATTATGACTGACCGTAATAATAAAAACGGTTCACCATACATTCGGATACATTGATGAATCAGGACATAACCTGTTGCTTTATTTGGAGTAAAATTCGTCTTTCAAGGATAGATGTCAAGTTGGAAGAATTAAAGAAGCGGCTACAAGTGATCGTTATTTATACACTCACGTAGTTATTTTATTAACGGACTGTCACTGGCGTTTTTATATTGGTTACAGAAAAAAGTGAAAAAATACCTGTTTTTTTTGCAAAATATTTCTGATTTACATCATTCCTGCCTGATATTCCCTGGAACAGGGCCTTATAAAGTAACAAATATTGTGTGATATCTGACGTTAACCACAGAATTTGAGGAAAACAGCCTGATTTTTTAACCGCCCGGTAACCTGTGCTGAACTACACTCTATGAGTCATTCTTAACGGTAAGTAAACGGTTTTGGCTCGAAAAAACTACGCATCATCAAACAGTTGCACCACTTTAAGAAACGAAAAAACCCGTCAAACAATGTGGAATGTAAATCTGTGTAAAGGTGTTTGCCGTGATATTCAGTCCAGCCGTACACTTGCCCCAGACTCGCAATTAGCACATGGACACTCAATGGGACGAACAATAAACCCTTTGGTTGTGGCTATCAGTTTGATGTTAAGTGCATGCAGCACAACATCTTCTTTACCCGACGATTACCGCGCAGATATCGCCTTGCCAGACAACTGGCAGTCAGGTCAACAAGGTGAAGACGTTCAACATCACTGGTTGTCACACTTTAAATCTTCCGATCTTCAACAATTAGTTGATAAAGCGCTCAATCAAAACTTCACGCTGCAACAGCAGGCACTTACCGTGGCATTGCGTGAGCAGGATGTCACGATCACTGATGCCGCTCGCTGGCCAACGCTGGATTTATCGTTTGATCCCAGTCGACGAAAAAGTCTTGATCCTACTCGCTATCAAAGTTCGTTCTCACTGGACCTGAACTTGCGCTATGAGCTGGATATCTGGGGCAAACTCTCAGACAGCACCCGTCAGCAATACCTGACCTGGCAAGCGGAAAAGGCAAATTATTTACAGGCACAACAACAACTGGCTGCCGATGTGGTCATTGCCTGGTACAACATCATTGAAGCACAGCAATTGTTAGCACTGATGGAAAAGCGTGTTGCAGTCGCTCAACAAAATCTCGACATCATTGAATCGGGCTATCGTCAGGGTTTGAACGAGTCACTGGATGTTTATCTGACCAGAAACGAACTCAATACCGAGTTGTCTCGCAAAGCCGATCAAGTTGCCACGCAGCAAGCCGCCATCCGCACGCTGGAACGATTACTGGGTGATTATCCCGCCGGATTACTGGCCGTTGAACAATCATTACCACTGATTACTGATGATATTCCGCTGGGTATGCCCGCTGAGTTGCTCAGTCGTAAACCACAGCTTCTCCAGCGCTGGCATCAACTTCTGGCCGCTGATGCCTCGGTCGCACTGGCTCATAAACAACGTTTTCCCTCCTTTACACTGACCGGCAGCGTCGGCCGCAGCAGCAGCGAATTGAATGAACTGATTTCTGGCGAAGCCATTGGCTGGTCGTTGTTAGGTAGCCTGACGACGCCGTTGTTTAATGCTGGTGAATTAAAAGCACGAGAAGAAAAAGCGCGGATCACGCTGAAGCAGACGGAACAACAGTATCTCGATACCTTGTATCAGGCGTTTGCGGATGTCGAAAACGGCATCACGCAGGAAGCCAGCTTAAAAGCTCGGTATCAGGCAACCATGAAAGCAGAAGAAAATGCGGTGATCGCCGAAAAACTCTCCTTTGAGCAATACCTGAAAGGACTGGTCAGCTACACCACCGTGCTGGATGCACAACAACGCGCCTTTGATGCACAAAGCAATCTCATTCAAATTAAAAACCAACTCATCGCCAACCGGGTTCGTCTACATCTGGCGCTTGGCGGTGATTTTGCCGTAACACCAGGGACTTCCTCATGATCAACTATAAGAAATATCTGATCCCCGTCGTCATCGTTATCGTGACGGTCGTTTTATACCAAACCATTCTTGCCAATCCACCTCAGGCAAAACGTCGCGGCAAAGACACCAGTGCATTGATGACAGTTGAAACCATCACGTTACAACCGCAACGCTACCAGATCATGGTGGACAGCTATGGCACGGTCCGACCACAAACTCAAAGTTCACTGGTTGCGCAAATTTCCGGCCAAATCAGACGCATTAATCCTAATTTCCGAGAAGGTGGATTCTTTAATAAAGGCGATATTCTGCTGGAAATTGATGATCGGGATTATGTGGCAGAAGTGAAAATCGCCGAAGCGAGCTTGCTCAACGCTAAACGATCATTACTGGAAGAAAATGCCCGCGCCAGACAAGCACTGCAAGACTGGAACCGACTGGGTAACGGCTCAACACCTGGCCCCCTGGTTTTACGAGAGCCTCAGGTAGAAGCAGCAAAAGCAGCGGTACTGTCAGCCGAAGCAACACTGACCAAAGCTCAACTGGCACTCGAACGAACCCAAATTATTGCACCGTTTAACGGCCGCATTCTGAATAAATCAGCCGATGTCGGTCAGGTAGTGAACAGCAACTCACAACTGGCGACTATTTACGCGACTGACGTTGTGGAAGTTCGCCTGCCAATTCGTAACAGCGACCTGGGTTTAATTACGTTGCCAGAACAACAGACAGCAACCAACCGAATGACATACACCCCGGACACGGATGTCCAATCCTCCTCAACACTGAAAACCGTCAGTGATACCCTACTGTCTTCAGATTTAATCGACGACCAACAATGGCGTGGCCGATTGATTCGAACCGAGGGAGCTATCGACAGCACAACACAACAGTTATTCGTCGTTGCCGAAATTCCACATCCTTATGACCTGAATACACATTCTGCCGCAGTCAAAATCGGGCAGTACGTTACTGCCCGGATCGAAGGAAAAATGATTGAGCAAGCGCTGATTATTCCAAACCGAGCCATTTATCAGGGCAGTTATGTTTATGTCGTCGATCAACAGAATCTGCTTAAACGACGCGACATCGCTTTTCGCTGGCAAAACGATCAGGACACCCTGATCAGCGAAGGTCTTCAAATCGGTGATCGACTGGTTATTACGCCGCTCGGACAAGTCAGTTCTGGTACAAAAGTCGCGATAGCCGGCGAAGCGCCCGTTAAAAAACAACGTGCAGGCGGTGAGCGTAAAAAACAACGACGCGCCGACGCAGGCAATACGGCTCAAAGCAATGCTAATCGAAACAGTGCCAACCGAAACAGTGCTAAGCAAAACAGTACTGACCAGAACAATCAGAATTAGTGGAGTGAATGCATGATAGCCTGGTTTACTCGCAATTCAGTGGCCGCCAATCTGTTGATGGTCACCATACTCTTTACCGGATTGTTTTCTCTTTCTACTCAAATCCCGCTGGAAGTGTTTCCATCCATTGAAACGGATCGTATTACGGTGCAGGTTTCACTCCGAGGTGCGACACCGGAAGATGTGGAGCAAGGCGTATCGATTCGTATCGAAGAATCGGTGCAGGATCTGGAAGGTATTAAAAAAATCACCAGCCGCTCTGCCGAAGGTTCATCGTCGGTCACGGTAGAAGTAGAACCGGGTTACAACGCCCGCGATATGCTGGCCGATATTAAAAGCCGGGTTGACGCAATCAACACCTTTCCGGCTGATGCAGAAAAACCGGTTATTGCCCTGGCACAACGAAAGCAGGATGTGATTACCGTCACAGTCGCTGGAGAATATGGCGAAAAAGAAACCCGTGAATTTGCCGAAACCGTCAGAGACGACCTGCTACGTATCCCAACGATTACCCAACTTGAGCTGGATGGTGTGCGTAATTACGAAATCGCCATTGAAGTCAGTCAGGACAAACTTCGTCAGTATGGTTTATCGCTGGATGTCATCAGCCGTGCTATTGGCAATACTTCTGCGGATGTCTCTGCCGGCAACCTGAAAACATCCGGCGGCGACATTTTGATCCGTTCTAAAGGTCAGGCTTACCGTAAAAACGAATTTGCGGATATTCCGATTAAAACCGCTGCCGACGGCTCTATTATTCGCCTTCGGGATGTTGCCGACATCAAAGATGACTTTGAAGAAACACCGGTGCGTACTCGTTTTAACGGGCATCAGGCCGCATTTATCGAAATCTATCGAATTGGTGATCAAAGCGCGATTGAAGTCGCCAATGCGGTGAAACAATACATTGAAGATCGCCAGAACACCCTACCTGTAGGCTACGAGCTGAGCTACTGGGACGACGATTCCGTCATTGTTAAAAACCGTATTTCCACACTAACAACCAGTGCGTTACAAGGTGGATTGCTGGTGCTGGCATTGCTAACCATGTTCTTACGTCCATCAATCGCCTTCTGGGTCTTTGTCGGGATTCCGGTGTCATTCATGGGTGCATTTCTGGTAATGCCCTGGTTTGGTATCAGCCTGAACATCATGAGTTTGTTTGGTTTTATCCTGGTACTCGGTATTGTGGTCGATGACGCCATCGTCACCGGAGAAAACATCTATACCCACCTGAAAACCGCCGAAAGTGGTGAAGAAGCAGCGATTCGAGGCACACAGGAAGTCGCAACCCCCGTTACCTTTGGTATTCTCACCACAGTCGCCGCTTTCCTGCCTCTCGCTTTTATCGAGGGTAATCGGGGACAGTTGTTTGCACAAATTCCTGTCGTGGTGATCCCGGTGTTGTTAATGTCATTGATCGAATCTAAATTTGTGCTGCCAAGTCACCTGAAAAATATTCGCTTACGCCAGGAGAAAGAAGAACCTTCGCGCTTCTCTCGTTTTCAGCAAGCTTTCGCTGACGGTTTTGAGCGCGCTATTATTCGTTTCTACCAACCAATTCTGAAAGTCGCACTGAATCATAAACTCACAACAATCTCTGCGTTTATCGGTGTGTTTCTGATTATTCTGGCGTTAATTATGAGCGGCTGGACCAAGTTTATCTTTTTCCCGCGAATTCCCAGTGAAACAGTTCGCGTTACGTTAACCTTGCCAACAGGCACCCCGTTTGAAGTGACGAATAAATACATTGTAGACATTGCCGAACATGCCCGCGCCCTTCAGAAAAAACATCAGGATGCAGTAACCGGAGAAAGTGTGATTATCAATATTCTGGCAACCACAGGTGGACGGGGCGGCGTGACCAATGAAGGTCGTGTTCGCTTTGAAATCACACCGCCAGAAAAACGGACCAATCCTGTTACCTCGCAACAACTGGTCAAAGAATGGCGTCAGCTTATCGGCCCAATTCCTGGTGCAGAAAGTATGGCATTCCGGGCAGAAATAGGCCGAACCAGCAGTCCAATAGACGTTCAGTTATCCGCAACATCACTGGACACCCTGCGTGACGCGGCGGAACAGGTCAAGCAACAACTGGCGACGTATCCGACCGTCTTTGATATCGCAGACAGCTTGTCTGACGGTAAAGAAGAACTGCAAATAGAACTGACCGAACAGGGCCGCGCTCTGGGTTTCACCCGGGTTGAAGTCTCGCAGCAAGTTCGACGTGCCTTCTTTGGTGCTGAGGTTCAGCGCATTCAACGTGGCCGGGACGATGTGCGAGTGATGGTTCGTTTACCCATCAATGAACGACGCTCAGTGTCCAGCTTACAAAACCTGCTAGTACGAGCGCCAGATGGTAGCGAAGTTCCGCTAAGCCATGTAGCCACACTACAACCAGGTCAGAGTCCTTCCGCCATTTATCGTATCGACCGCTATCGTACTGTGAATATTACTGCCGATATCGAGAAGGCCAATACCAATATGACGGTACTGCAAGCAGAGTTAAAAGACTTCCTGGATGAGCTGGTCACGCAATATCCTGGCGTTAGTCATTCGTTAGAAGGCGAAGCACGAGAACAACAGGAATCATTCGGCTCGCTGGGCTGGGCATTGATGTTTGTTTTCTTCGTTATTTATGCGTTACTGGCAATTCCGTTTAAATCCTACATTCAACCCTTGATTGTGATGAGCGTTATTCCTTTTGGCATGATCGGCGCAGTAGCTGGCCACTGGTTAATGGGAATGGAACTGACGATCATGAGTTTGCTGGGTATGCTGGCACTGATCGGCGTCGTCGTTAACGACTCTCTGGTGCTGGTGGATTACATCAACAAAACATCGTCCGAAGGCGGTGATTTACAACAAGCAGTATTAAGAGCAGGCGCAGCCAGATTCCGCCCGGTCATGCTAACCAGTTTAACCACTTTTATTGGTCTGATGCCGTTGTTGTTTGAACAATCCACCCAGGCACAATTCCTGATACCTATGGCAGTATCCCTGGGATTCGGCATTATCTTCGCCACCTTAATCACATTGATTCTGGTGCCGGTGAATTATATGTCGGTTGAGGTTATTAAGGGGATGGGACGAGGACAAAAAGTACCTTCTTAAACAGATGATTTAAGGATAGGTCAATAGCATTCTTGAATAGTTCTGACACATGTATGAGTCTGAACTATTCACCTTGCTGACCTGATTCTGAATCTGTAATCCTAACCGGGCGCTCAACGGCGTCCGTTTCCTTTGGTTTATGCTTTGATTTGAATGTCGATAACCTGAAGTGAACATTGACATCTCACTTTCAATTAGTGACTTTTTTATTAGAATATCCTTTATTAATATAGCCTTACAGACCATCACATACTCCTCCATACCACTTTCTGCTATTTTCAAAAGTCAATACAAAAGTTTCTATTTTTACACCATTTAACTTGATCAGGGACATTGTTCCTTGTTCTCGTTTTAGATAATATCTGTTTCCTTTTTTAATCCATTCCTCTCATTACAGGACCCCATTGGTATGAAGAAACTGAGCTACGTGGCACTTTCGTGTCTGGTGGCTGTCCAGCATGTATCAGCCGGTATAAGTCACCTGACTTCCACCACACTGACGCCGCTGACACCCGGACAGTTCACCGCCACCGGGCAAACACCCAAACGGTATATTATTGCACTTGACCCTCACCTCCTCTCGGTGACTGACCAGACCGAACAACTGCACAATACGCTGAACGCCTTTAACATCAATTCCCTGAAAACCCTCTCTTCCGTTAATGCAGTTGTCGCCAGTCTCACGCCCAACCAGGTCTCTGCACTCTCCACATTGCCGGATGTCCGGTATATTGAGGAAGACCCGAAGCGCTACATTCAAGCTGACCAGAAACCTTACGGTCTTACACTGACTGGTGCCGACGGTGACTATCCGGACCTGACCGCAAACCGCAAAGTCTGTGTTATTGATACCGGTTATGACATCAGCCACGAAGACCTGATGAACGGACCTAACGTGACTGGCGAAGTCTCCAACACCCTGATTGAACCGGCTGATATCGGTGAATGGGCTGAAGACAGTTACGGCCACGGCACCCACGTATCCGGTGTCATTTCCGCCGTCACCAATAATTACGGTATTCGCGGGATTGCCCACGACAACGTACTCAACCTTCATCACGTCAAAATCATTCATAATCCCAATTACTGGCCCATCTGGGGCTCTGACATGATTGAGGCACTGGACCGCTGTAAAACGGCGGGTGCCAACATCGTTAACATCAGTATTGCCGGCCAGCAACACAGCGCAGCGGAAGAAGCCGCGTTTAATCAGGCCTGGGAAGCGGGTCTGCTCATGATCGGTGCCAGTGGGAACCGGGGAAACAGCGACCTGTATTATCCGGCATCCTACAGCACCGTCATATCCGTCGGTGCAGTTGACCAGAACAAAGCCCCCTGGCGCTACACCCAGAAAAACAGTCAGATTGAACTGGTGGCTCCCGGCGTGGAAATCAAATCCACTATCCCTGGCAATCTCTATGGCAAAAAAGACGGAACCTCGATGGCAGCACCGTTTGTCAGTGGTATCGCTGCTCAGCTGTGGAGCCGCCGCACAGACTGCTCCAATGAGCATATCCGCCAGTTAATGCAACAAACCGCACAGGACCTGGGCGAAGCCGGACGAGATGATACATTCGGCTTTGGGCTGGTGCATCTGGCCGACGGACTGGCCGCCATTGATGACCTGTCCTGCACAGCAGAGCCTGTGGTAGCCGGTAATGTCATTATCGAAATGCCTGCTAACACCAGCATTCACATCCCGTATATTCAGTCTGCTCAGACCGCACCGCAGCACGGGACTCTGACCATTCATCCAGCAGGAGGTTACACCTACACACCGACGGTGGATTTTGTCGGCGTCGATACCTTCACCTGGCAGGACGCCCAGGGCAATCTGAGCAAGGTCACTATCCACGTTGGTTTACCGGACAGCGGCGCAGCATTACCGGTCACCGATAATGACGGTGATATCTCAGACCCACAAATCAGTGGTCTGCCGGATGGCAGTTACATCGTGGTCTGGGTGCAAAACGGTTATGTGTACTGCCGCCGCTACAATGCGGCTGGCGAGCCCGTTTCCGATGAAGTACTGGTCAGTAGCACAACAACCGGAAACAGCCTGCCGGTAGTCAGTGTGAATCCGGATACCGGGGCAGTCGTTATTTGCTGGCAGACCAGTGATGGCGATGTGTATATTCAGGCCTATAATCCTGACCTGACCAGCAATGGCCCGGTACAGTATGTTACGTCAGACACCGATTCCTCACCGCAACTGACCTGGGTGAACAACACCACCGTTGGCTGTTCATTCACCAAAAACGGCAAGGTCACAACCATTGTCTCCACGCTGGACGGTTCAAATCAAACCACCTTTGATGCGTTTCCTGGTCAGCCCGTTGACGACGCGACCAACATCATGAGGCTGCCCGATGGCACCTTTATCGTTATTGCCATCGTTAACCGACGC